>JBDHII010000013.1:0-80996 GCA_039587515.1 Gemmatimonadota bacterium | reverse complement strand
TGGCCAAGAGACGGTAGCCGCGGCGCACGCCCAGACGCAGTCCGAGTCGGTCGCACGCCAGTCCTCCGAGCGTCGCACCCACCGCACCGACGATCCACTGCGCCGCCGTGAAGCCACCCGCCTGTTGGGCCGTGAAGCCCCGCACGTCGAACAGGTAGAAGAAGAACCAGTTGAAGAAGAGGAAGAACACGTAGTTCATGCAGAAGTAGCTCAGGGTCGGCAAGACGATGTCCCGGTTTCCCAGCACGGCGCGCCACGCGGCGCCCGTCATCGTTCCCTCCTGCCACTCTCCCCGGCCCGACGAGATGATCCGCAGCTCCTCCTGGTTGATCCCGGGATGCTCGGACGGGTCGTCCCTGGCATACCACCACCAGGCGCCAGCCAGAGCCAGCGAGATCGGCGTGGCCAGCATGAAGGACAGTCGCCAGCCGAAGGTGACCATGAGCCACGCGATGATGGGCGCCGTCACTGCCGCGCCCAACGTGAGCCCGGTACTCGTGAGCCCGTTCGGCAGCCCCCAGCCGGTCGGGGGGAACCACCGCGCGATCGCTCCTCCGGATCCGACAGGGAACATGGGTGCCTGAAACGCGCCCATCAGGAATCGGAGAAGGATGAGGGAGAGCAGCGCGAGCATGACCGAGTCGCCGACCGGGCCGGGCACGAGCCCGGTAAGGAGCGTCACGGTCCCCCAGAGCAGCGCGAGCACGGTCAGCGCCTTTCTCGCTCCGATGGTGTTGCCCCAGGCACCGCCGGGGATCTGGAAGATCGCATAGCCCCAGGCGAATGCGGCGAGTACGTAACCGAGCTGGATCTCCGTGAGGCCGATGTCGCGCATCATCGGCTCCCCGGCGATCGACATGTTGGTGCGAAACGAATACCCGACCGCGCTGTTCACGAAGAGCAGCGCGAAGATCCGCCACCGGACCCAGGTGGGTCGCGGATCGGTCAGTTGTCGCCCGCTCCGTCCAACAGCTCGAAGATCCGCAAGACCGTGATTTCCGGGACGCCGACCTCGGTGATCCCGAACCTATCGCCATGGGAAGTCATGTCGATGCGGTCGGCCGCCTCGGCAGCTGAGAGGCCCTGAGCGTGGAGGCCTTCGGCTTGTGCCTGTAGATCCCTCAGGTAGTCCTGAAGCCAGCCGATCCGCTCGGTCTCCCGATACGCGTTCCCGTGTCCCGGGAGGATCCAGTCGATCTCCAGCGCCTTCAGGTGCTCGAGCGTCTCGGCCCACTCGGTCAGGTAGCCGTCTCCCATGAACGGGATGCCTCCGGTCAACAGATCGCCGGTGGCCACCACACGCTCCTCGGGGAGATAGACGACGACGTCTCCGCCCGTATGGCCACGCCCGAAGAAGAGAATCTGGATCTCGCGGTCACCCCGGAAGAGCGTCATGCGTTCGGAGAGGGTCGTGTTCGGACCCGTGGGCTCGAGAACGTCCTGTCCCGCATGGTAGTTACGTAGGTAGGCGAGCCGGTTGGCCAGCTCGGTTCGCTCCGCCTCGGTCGTGGTCTCGGCCAGCGCTGCCTCGATCTGCTCGATCTGCCGGGGGAGGGACCCGACGTAGATGTCGTAGCTGCGGCCGAGAGACGCGCCTCCCTCCAGCGCCTCCCTCGTGAACTCGTGTCCGATGACGTGCACGTCGGAGGGGTAGATCTGGTTTCCGTGGGCGTGGTCGAAGTGGAAATGCGTGTTCACGACGTAGCGCACCGGTTTGTCGGTGAGCGCCTCGATCTCCTCCAGAATGGCCGTGGCGGCGGCCGGCGAGATATGGGAGTCGACGAGAAGCACGTCGTCGTCGTTGACGATGACGGCGCCGTGCGACCCGACCGCGAGGTTGCCGGTGCCTCTCGCATGATAGATCCCGGGCAGGATCTCCTCGAATTCGAAGGCAGGGCCCTCGTAGTCGGATCCGGGTGGCAGCGGCGCGTCGGAAGCGGGTGGGGTCCGCTCCTGACATCCCAGCGTGAGCATGCACAGCGCGAGCGTAATCATCGGTCTCATAGGGCGTCCTAGTGTGGAAGACCGCGCAGAACGCGGAGTTCGTCGGTGCCGTCGGGGAACCCACCGACGACGGCGAGGAAGCGGCCGTCCGGGCCCCGGGCGAAGCTGAACCCGGGGAGGTTCCAGATCGCTTCGACGTGCGCGACCTCGCGGGGCACGGAGAAGTCGGGCCGAGTGCCCAGGTCCCGCACGGACACCTCCATCAGCTTCGGCCCGTTCTTGTAGAACAGGAGCGAGCCGTCGGCGGACCAGAAGGCCTCCTCTCCACCGTCGGTAGAGACCTGCTGAGGCCCCCAGGACCCGTCCAGAGCCCGGACGTTCACATCGAAGTTCTGCTCGCCCATGGTCGTGTAGCTGAGCCACCTCCGATCCGGTGAGAGCCGGCCGTGCCTCTCGTCGCTCGACGGGTCGGTCGAGAGGCTCGTGACGCCGGAGCCGGGTACCAGGAGAAAGAGCCGGCTTTGCGCCTCGTTCGCGCTGCTGAAGACGACCGAGTCCCCGTGGACCGCATCCACCCGGATGGAATCTCGAGTCTCGAGGAGCCCTTCCGGCGGGCTCGAACCGTCGGCACGGCGTCGGTGGATCCCGGGTGTCGACGAGTCGTACGACGCGTAATACACGTATTCGGAGTCTTCGGACCAGGCCGGCGTCAGCGCAGTGCCGGAGGTGAGCCGGCGCTCCGACCCTTCCTCCAAGTCACGTACCACGATCGTTCCCATGGCGCCGAGCCGCGGTTGGTGGTTGAACGCGACTCTCTGCCCGTCCGGTGACAGCTGCAGCTGCCCGAAGCGCTGTTCTTCCGTGATCGGTTCGAGGACGCCCTCGGCATCGATCCAGGTCAGGCGGCCGCCGACCACGGCACGCCCGGGGATGTACGCCACGGTCCCTTCTTCGCTTGCCGAGAGGAACGCTGAGCCCCAGGAGAGGACGCCCCGCTCGACGAGCTCCGGCTCGCCGAGGGTCGTTCCCGCCCCCAGGTCTACCTCGACGCCCCAGAGGTCGTCCCCTCGGACGAACAGCACATACCGCTCTCCGACGAGCTCCGGGGCGATCCCGTCCCGGACGAGCTCGTTCTGCTCGCCGGTCGAGAGCCTGGTCAAGAGGATGCTGGACTCGTTGTCGTGGACGACCAGCTCGCCGGTGGGATCGACATCGAACGTGGAGAAGGTGCGTAGCCCGGCGACGGGCTCGACGGAAGACCCGTCCACGCTGGTCCAGAAGAAGTCCTTGCCCTCGTTCCCGACCCACAGGATTCGGTCGTCGTCGACCCAACGACCGCCGAAGCTGATCGAGGCGTTGACCTCGCCCAGTCGGAGCGGAGAGCCACCGTCCACCGGCACCCTGTAAAGCAGCCCGTCGGTCCCGAAGGCCAGCCACCGGCCGTCCGGCGAGAAGATCGGCCCCTGGCCTCCGATCGTGCCGTCCACCGGGTATGCCGTGAAATCGTTCATCCGCCGGAGGAAGATCTGTGAGTCGCCGTCGTCCCGGACGCCGACGTACGCCAGCATGGACCCGTCACGGCTCAGAGCGACGACCACCGAGGTCCAGTCCCCCCATGCGGCCCGATCTTCGAGGACCAATGGGGCCTCCTGCGGTATCACCACGCTCAGCCGTTCCAGGCTCGCCGACAGATCGACGGGCGCCTCGTCCCCCCGCCCGAAGAGGTATCCCGTCGAGGCCCCGAGCCCGACCAGGACGACGGCCGTCGCGATCACCCGGGCAGACATCCACGACTGCGCGGGCGCGGGCCGGTCGCCGCCGGTCGCCGCCGACTCCGGTACGACCGTGAAGGTCCACGAGAGCAGCAGCACGACCGGAAAGCCGACGAGCAACACAGCACTCAGGATCGTGAGCGAGGCCTCCGGCAGCTCGAAGATGCCCGCCAGCACGTCTCCACCCTGTAGCGCGGCGAAGGCACCTCCCACGTAGACGACCGCGACCCGCACGACACCTCGCCGCTTGAGCTCCGCCGAGAAGCGAGCCATTCGGCTCAGGGGTCCTCTCTGTAGATGGCCAGGATCCGCACGGGCGTCGTCAGCATCTGACCGTCGGCCGGCATGCGGTTGATCCGGCGCACGAGGTCCATGCCTTCCACGACGCGGCCGAATGCGGCGAAGCCCCAGCCGTCCGGGTTGCGACGGCCCCCGTAGTCCAACTCGGGCTGGTCACCTACGCAGATGAAGAACTCGCCCCGGGCCGAGTCGGGTCGGTCTCGCGCCATGGAGAGCACGCCGTCGAGGTGCCGGAGGCCGGTCTCGTTGGTCGATTCCATACGGATCGGCTCGAAGGCCTCGCCACGTCGCTCGGCGTCGATTCCCCCTTGGATGACGGCGATTCTCACGCTGTCGTTCGGTTGGTTGTCGTCGCGCACGGTGCGATAGATGCTGCCAGCCTCGTAGAGCCCGGCTTCGACGTAGCGCAGAAAGTTCTGAGACGTGACGGGTGCACGCTCCCGGTCCAACTCGAGCACGATGTCGCCGTGCTCCGTCAACAGCGTGACCCTGGTCTGGGCACACAGCGTCGGCGGCACGAACACGGCCAGGAGAACGAGGCCGAGGCTCAGCAGGCGTCCGGATCGATTCGGCATGTGCAACGTCGGTCGAGGTGAACTGCCAACCTGTCCGGCCTCGAGACTCGTCGCAAGCGATCGCGAGGCGTTGCTACCGATTCCGGTCCAGCGTCACGCGAATGCCGAACTGCGCCTGCCACTGCGAATCCGGGGACAGGATCGACCACGGCTGGGTCGCGTTGAGGCGACCCTCCTCGTCGGTCGACGGCAGCACGGCGCCTGCCCACTGGGAGATCAGCGGCCCCACCCGCGACCCGTACAGCGCCGGATTCGGCGAGCCGCGCACCACCGGTTCGAGAAGTGAGATGGTCGGGCGCACGGTCTCGATGTTACCCCAGTTCTTGTTGAGCAGGTTGAGCACGTTGATCACGTCCGCCTCGAAGCGGATGTCCGCACCTCCGGCTCGCAGGGTGTGGGCGATCCGAAGATCCAGGCGGTTCTGCCACGGAGCACGACAGGCGTTTCGCCCCAGGATCTTCCCCCGGTTTGCCGAGAGGCACGAGTCGGACTCGAGGGCGTTGTTCAGGATGCTCGTGGTGGCGAACCCGGAGGGCACCTCCGTGGCGTCCTCCGGGACGTAGACGAGGTCGTTGGTGCGGTCGAATGCGCCTCCGAGCCCCGGGAAACCGTCGCCGTTCAGGTCTCCGCGGTACACATAGGAGAACGGTATGCCGGACTGCCCCGTGTACAGGAGCGAGATCTCGGTGTCCGGCAAACCCGGGATCGGCGTTCCGAAGGCGGACGCCACGATCTTGTGGGGTATGTCGAAGTTCGAGGTACGAAGAGACGCCGTATTCGGGTCTTTCGATGTCGGATTGAACCCGTAGTTGGACAGCATGTCCGTGAAGGTCAGGCTCATCCGGTCGAACGAGCGTCCGAACGTGTAGCCGACCTGGTAACGGACACGACTGTCGTAGAGGCTCCCGCGAAGCTCGGATGTGAGGGTGAATGCCCAATCTCTGCTCTCGTTGCCGGCCACGAGAACGTGGTCGTACTGGGGGTGGTCCCGGTTGGCCTCGAACCCTTCGTCCGTCGGTGATCCGAACAGGCGCCGGTCGAAGCCGCCGTAACCGTCCATCGGGCCCGGGTCTGGGTCCGGACTCCCCAGGTTGAGGTCTCGGAGCACGACCTGGTAGATCGCATGGGTGAACATGAATCCCACCGATGCCGTCATCGTCTCGGTCAGCTCACGGTCGATCACCGAGGAAAACCGGAGCTCCTGCGGGTAGCGGAACTCCTCATCGAACGCCGCGACCGTCCGCTGCTCGATGAACGGCGCCCCATTGAAACAAGAGGTCGGCGGGTTGTACGGATCGAAGCCCGGAACGGCCCGGGGTGGGAGAGGCTCGAGGTTACTCCGCCCCTGGCAGAGCTGGGTGACGGACGTCAGGCCGTTGTTGTGGAACGCGTTCGACAGCCACACGAAGGGGATCTGCCCCGCGAATAGCCCGATTCCTCCCCGGATCTGGGTCCGCAGACGGTCACCCCGTTGGACGTTGAACCCGAGTCGCGGTGAGAAGAGGATCTGTCCGGAGGGGACGCTTGCCGTGTTGATCCCGAAGAGGTCCATCACCTCGGGGTTCTCCTCGGGCCTGTCCAGCACGTGGGGCACGTCGATCCGTGCACCGATGCGCAACGTCACGCCTTCGATGGCGTCGATCTGGTTCTGGAAGAAGAGTCCCCATTCGAGGACCGAGAACCGGGCGGAGGGATCCTGACCGTCCAGCAGCACCTGCCGCTGGAAGCGCTCGGGCGTGTTCGTGATCACGTCGTCCGGCGACGGAAAGAACCAGTCACCCCTGGCTCCGGGGAGGAAGCGGTGGTCGAAGTCGTAGTATGCCGCCGTGGCACCGAGTGTGAACGTGCTGCTGTCGTTGACGATCGTGAGGGAGTTCGTGATTCGGAGATTCGTCTGCTCCAGGTTGTTCTCCTGGGCGAAGAACTGAGAGCCGACCCGCACCTCACGCTGGAAAGCGGCACCCGCCACGGGACTGATCAGATCGATACCGACCTGCGGCCAGTCGGATGTCGGTGTCGTTTTGTCTCTCGTGTGCTGAACGTTCAGGGTCAGCTCGTTTCCGCCGGTCGTGCCGAAATCCGAAAAGAGCTGGACCGATGCCGAGTTGTTGACCGACTCCCGCAGCACGCCATTGGAGGACAGCTCGTAGGGTTCGAACTGGGAGCGGTTCGGACTCTCGTCGGTTTCGGCCAGCGCGAACACGTTTCGGATCGTCAATCGGTCGCCACCGCTGAAATTCCAATCGACACGGCTGAAGAGGTTGGCAAGCTGCGTATCGAGTGGGAACGGGCCGCCGATCCCCGTGGTGAGCCCGAACTGGCCGTCGAAGATGTCCTGGAAGGCGGAGAGGCTTTCGGGTGAGATCCGGATCAAGGCCGACGGGTCGCGCTCGAGGTTGAATCCGGTCGGCGGCTGACTCTTCTGCTCGAACTCTCCCGCCACGAAAAAGTGCGCGCGATCCCGCGCGATCGGGCCACCGACCGAGAACGCATAGAGCGAACGGTCGACACCGGAGGCATCCACAGGACCGGTTGGCAGGTTCAGGTCGCCCGTCAGGTTTTCGTTGCGGTGCACGATCGAGGCTCGGGTTCGCCACTCGTTCGTGCCGGTCCTCGTGACGGCGTTCAAGACTCCCCCCGTGAAACCGGAGAGCCGCACGTCGAAGGGCGCGACCAAGACCTCGTACTGGGAGACGGCGTCGAATGGAATGATGCGTGCTCCGGCCTGTCCGCCGGGAACGCCTCCGGCCGTCAGACCGAAGGCATCCTTGTTGGACACACCGTCGACCAGGATGGCGTTGTACCGATCATTTTGGCCGAGGACGCTGAATCCCCCGTTGTTGGTTGTCTTGACCAAGGGCGAGAGGATCGCGAGGTCCATGAGGTCCCGGGAGATGATGGGCAGAGCCTCGAGCTGCACCTCGTCGAGCCGGGTCGCGTGGCCGACTTGGCCCGCATCGAAGATGTCTGTCCGCTCGATTGCGACCGTAACGCCTTCGACCTCGAGCGCCTGAGGTTGGACCATGACGTTCTGCGTATGGCGCTCTCCCACCTGAAGGTAGATGCCCTCCCGGGTGACCTCCGCGAAGCCCAGATGCTGCACGATGAGCGTGTACGGTCCCCCCGGCTGAAGCAGGGAGATGACGTAGCGCCCGTCGGCGTTCGTCACCGTGTTCTTCTCGGCTCCGGTCTCGGCGTGCCGAATCGTGACGTTCGCGTCGGGCACGTCGGTTCCGTCCTCCTGCGTGACCCTTCCGCGGATCGCCGACGTGGTACGCGACTGGGCCGTCGCCTCTTCGATCGCCCCGACCGACAACAGGGCCGAGATCAGTGCGGCTATCGAAACGGATCGGATCCCGGACATGGATCGCCTTGGTCTGGCCCCTGCCGCCCTAGTTGCGGCCGGAACGGAAGCAGAAGATTATCTTCACCGAGTACGTGGACAGGCCACGCGGGAAAAGTGTTGTCGAAGGAGGGAGCCGACGCTTCCTGCATGACCGCGCTCGTCGCTCGACAGGAGAGACGGATTCGGTTTTGGGGATTTTTCCTACAGACGCTCCCGGCTGCGCTTGTTACGCTGTATGTGCGACGCGCGCGGCTACGGATGTCTACCCGGTGGCCCTCAGAGCGAATCGTTTCAGGAGGCTGATCATGATGCGTCTCACGCTTGCGGCTCGGAACGCTTTGGTCCTCTCCACCAGTCTCCTGTTGATGAATTGTGCCGGCGCACAGGCTGACCCCGACGATCCCCGGGGCCACATGTTCACGAACTTCGCCCGCTCGGGCGCCGTCCAAAGCGCCCTTATCCATGGCGATATGCGGACCGCCAAGCGTTCGGCCCGCATACTCTCCGATTACGTATCGGCCGAGGGCTTCGGTGGAGAAGCCGTGGAATACGTCGCCCGGGTACGCCGGACGGCGATGAGCATCGCTCGGGCGGAGAGCCTCGAGGAGGCTACCCGCCAGGCCGGCAATCTGGCGGCCGCTTGCGGATCTTGCCATGCGGCCACGGGCGGTGGGCCCAGGCTTTCGCTGATGACTCCACTGCCGATGGAGGGGGGACTCATCGGACACATGCGTCGTCACCTCTGGTCGGTCGACCGCATGTGGGAAGGACTGGTCGGCGCGAACCAGACATTCTGGGAGGCGGGCGCTCGTGGCCTGCTGGAGCAGCCCCTCCATGCCGAGCTTCCGCCAGAACGCTACGACGTCGCACGCTTTGCCGAGCGGGTCCACGAGCTCGGAACGCAGGCGCTGGCGGCGAACACGGCCGAGCGGCGGGCGGAAGTCTACGGCGAGCTGATCGCGACGTGCGCCGGGTGTCACTACGCACTGGGAGAGAGCGGGGGCTGACCCGCTGCAGGAGGAGGATCTTGGGGGCCCGCAGGCGAAGGCCTCAGCCCTCCTCGAGCACGGCGCGGATGCGCTGACGCAGTGCCACGTTCAGCTCGATCTGGTCGTCGATGTAGTCCGAGGTGATCCCCGCGATCGTGCCCACACCGGCGATCCAGTTGAGGATACGGGCGTCGGCACGCAGGTCGCGCCAGGATCCGACGAACTCGACGGTCGGCGGGGGATCGGTCAGGGGCGTTTCCGGATCCTGCCGACTGCGGTGGCGAACGTGGAGCCACCACGTCTCGTAGAGTCTCGTCGCCAACTCGTTGTGCTCGGCCCGGAAGTGGAAGACCTTGGCCTGCTCTTCTTCGTAGTAGCGCAGGATGTCCCGTCTCAACATGTCGTCGGAGACGAGCCCGAGTCCCCCGGTTGCCTGCAGGCTTTGCAGGGTCGCCCGTCGCGGCTGGTACTGGACGTGATAGGCGAGCGTGCGCAGTGCGGCCGCAACCGAATCACGCGGCACATCGAGCCGAGATTCGACTGAACGGATCCACGCGGCGCTCCTACGGTGGCGCCTCAGGCCCGGCCTCACGTTCGCGAGGTCGATGGAATCCGCCACGAGTTCGTCGTGGATCTGCTCCAGAGCCGACAGCTCGGCGCGGCGGTCGTCTCGCACTTCCCGCCAATCCTCGGCGACGAACGAGGCCGTCACCCCGAGGAAGATGACGATGAACTCGGCCGTGAGTCGTTTCCAGTTCACCGCTTGCTCCTGACGACTTCCAAGACGCGATCGACGTCGCCCTCGTTGTTGTATGCGTGAAGGGAGAACCGTAGGACCCCGCGCCGAATCGAAAGGACCACGTTCGCTTCGGTCAGCGCTTCGTAGAGGCGATTCATGGCGGGGTCGTCGGCCGTGTAGTGCCGCCCGCCGCCGCTGTCGCCGATCGAGACGATGTGTCCGATATGATCGCCCGGCGTCCCACCGCACAGTGGGAGACCCGCGTCCAGGAATCCAGTGGCAAGGTCATGGGCCCGGGCTCGGACGTAGGCTTCGATGGCGCCCATACCGCAACCGTCGAGAAGTCGCAAAGCCTCGCGAACCGCCACGAGTCCCAGATAGTTGAAGTTCCCGCCGTCGAACCGGCGAGCGCCCGGGGCGTACAGAAAGGTCTCTCCGGCCAGCGCCGTCTCGTGGGCCTCTTCCTCCAAGGCGACGCCGAATCGGGCCAGGGCCGCGGGCACCATCTCTTCGGCGAAGTCCCGTTTGCAGTAGAGGAAGCCCTGTCCGTAGCAGGCGAGGAGCCCCTTCTGCGTCGCGACGGCGAGGGCGTCGCAGCCGAGTGCCCGAACGTCCGTCTGAAGGATGCCCACGGACTGCGCCGCATCCACCACCAGCCGTGTGCCGCGCTCGTGGCAGGCGTCGGCGAGCCGGCGGACGGGGGTCACGAAGCCCGGGGCGAACGTCACCGACGGAACGGTGACCACGCGTGTCCCCCCGTCTATGGCATCGACCAGACCCTCGACGTGGATGCCGCCCTCTCGCGGGGGGACCACGCGCACTTCGACTCCCTCCCGCCGGTGCACGTTGTACCAGGGAAAGACGTTGGCGGGATGCTCGAGCTCGGCACAGAGGACCACGTTGTCTCCCGAGCGCCACCGAATTCCTCCGGCGACCATGTTGATTCCGTCGGAGACATTCTTGGTGAAGGCGATCTCGTCCGGTTCCGCATTGACGAAGTGGGCGAAGTCCCGGCGCGTAGCCTCGGCCAGCTCGAAGGAGCGCTCCTTCGACCAACTGTCTCCGACTCGGCCCTCGAGGTACGCGTGGATGGCATCGCGCACGGCGATGGGGACCAGTCCGCGCTGCGCCACGTTCATGAACACCGAGAGATCGGCTCCCGGAAAGTGCTTTCGGAAACCCGCCATGTCGCTCATCCGGCGGTCGCCTCCCTTCTGTCCCGCTCCGAGTGCGAGACGATCGCCGTTCCGACCATGTCTCCCATCACGTTGATCGTCGTGCTGCCCATGTCGATCAACCGGTAGATTCCGCCGACGATCGCGGCGATCTCCAACGGAAGGCCGAATGCCTGTACGAAGATCAACGCGATCACGAGTCCACCGCCCGGGATGCCGCCCGACCCCTCCGAGAGGATGAGCCCGATGAGCAAGATCGTGAACTGCGTGGCCAAGTCGAACTCCACTCCCGCGGCCTGCGCCGTGAAGAGCAGCACGGCGGCCAGCATGATCGAGGTGCCGTCCTTGTTCAGCTGCGCACCCAGCGGAAGCGTGAACGCGTAGATGCGCTGAGGAAGTCCGAGTCGATCCTCCGCGACTTCGAAGGCGACGGCGAGGCTGGCCAGGCTGCTGCACGTCGCGACCGTCGTCGCCCACAAGGTTCCGGTCCGTCTCAGGAACGTGAACGGAGAGAACGGGGTCAGGGTGGCGAGCAGCGTCAGGTAGACTCCGACCATGGCCAGCTGAGCCAGCCACACGCCCCCCAAGAAGAGTGCAAGGGGGCCGAAGATCTGCGACCCGTACTGCCCGAGGGTGGCCGCGGCCAATGCGCCGATCCCGATTGGGCCGAACCACATGATCACGTCCACGAGCTTTCTGAGCAGCTCGGCGATGATCGTGAATCCCGAACGGAGAGGTGCACGTCGCTCCTCCGGGAGGAGGACCGTGGCGACGCCGAGCAGGAGCGCGAAGACGACGATCTGGGACACGCGACCCGTCGCGAAGGCGGCGAAGGCGTTTTCGGGGAAGAGGTCGAGGATCACGTCGACGACTCCCGGCACCCGACCGATCGACGCACCCACCTCTTCGGTGAGGGTCATGCCATCGCCGGGTCTGAGCAGATGCATGACCCCCAGCCCGAAGACCAGCGCCAGCGTCGTCGTGAGCAGGTAGTAGGCGAGGATCTTCCCGGCCAGTCGTCCCAGCGTCCTCAGGTCGACCAGGCTCGTGACACCGGCCAGAAGATTGAAGAAGACGAGGGGAATGGCGGCCATCACGAGCAGCCGGATGAAAAGGTCGCCGAGTGGCTGTACGACGAGCGCACGGTCCCCGAGGACCAGGCCCAAGGCTCCCCCGAAGACCATGAAGAGGAGAATCTTCGTGCCGAGGGAGAGCGCGCGGTATCGCGCTCTCAGCGTCGGCGCTCGGCCGGCCTCGAGATCAGTCATGTCGCGGGCAGCGGTTCGTCGATGGGCTTCCGGCTCCGACCGATGCGTCGACGGGCACGGCCGACTCGGCAACTGCTCGGACGTGGATTCGGACCCGCTTCATCCTGTCGCTCCATGCTGATTCGGTGGAAGACGGCCCCAACCTGCGCGCGTGGGTCCGTGCGGGGCAACCAACCGGGGCTCGCGGGGGGATTCTACCGGCAGTGCTGCGGTCAGAGCGGCTCGGTGATTTCGAGCGGGGCAGGCGTCGGCATGAGGTCGAAGATCAGGAAGTACGGCACCCTGGCACAGTCCTCCAGCTCCGGGACGCGCTCGACCGTCTCGGGGTCCGGGCGCGGCTCATGCATGGCACGGATCAGGAAGCCTGCGTCGCGAATGAGCTCGCTCCACTCCGAGAGCGTGAGGCGCCAGCTCGGATTGGACCAGTGGGACTTGAGCCTGGCCATGTTCCAGACGCACTCGGTCTCGCCGCTGTCGAAGTAACGATCCACCCGGAGCGCCACCTTCCGGCCGTCGGCGTCACGCTCCCACTCGCGGACGGGCATCTCGGTGGCGGGGTGGGGAATCGAGAAGACGAAGCGACCCGACGTCCGTAGCACTCTCGAGACACTTCGGATGACTCCGCGAGGGTTGCCCATGTCCTGGACCGACATGCAGCCCACGACGAGGTCGAACTCGGGCGAGGACCAACGTTGCAGCAGATCGGCGGAGTCCAGCACCTCGTAGCGGATACCGAGCGGCTCGGTGATCTCGTGCCGGAGTGCCCGCTCGACCATCTGTTCGGAGATGTCCGTGCCGACGACGCGTGCGCCGGATCTCGCGAGCTGGCGGGAGAAATACCCCTGTCCGCAACCGACGTCGAGCGCCCGCAGGCCGTCGACCGCTCCGCATGCGGCGAGAAGACCGGGACCGTGCACCTCGTGCCGGTAGTAGTCGGCTTCGGACTCGACGAAATCGTCCCAAGCCTCGGCCGCTCTTTCCCAGGCGGCCCTCGCATCGAACGGGGGCCTCTCATGAACACTCATGAACGGGGTCCGGTTGCAAGAGTCGGGCCCCGGAGATCACCAGCCATGGCGGAGCTCCTCTCTGTCGAGGAAATCGAGCACCGCCGTCGTGACGGCGTCGGGGTTCTCCAGCGCCGTCAGGTGTCCGGCCTCCGGCACCAAGACGAGCTCGGCCGACGGAATCCTGTCGGCCATGCGCTGCGAGAGGTGCTGCGGCTGCGACGCGTCCTCCGTGCCGACGAGGATGAGGCTGGGCACGTCGATCTCGGACAGGCGTGCCTCGACCGAGTCACGGCCCACGATCGCACGCAGGCCGATGACGACCTCCTCGACGTCGAACGCGTGCAGGCCGGACGACCAACGAGCCACGAGGTCGGGCCGTTTCCGACGGGAGGTCGGACCGAACATGATGCGTACGATCTGTCGCCTGAACCGAGGGATTCCCACCAGACGCGCACCCTGCGCCATCGCCCCGTACTTCATCCGATTCCAAAGGGGCTCCTTGCCTGCCGACGCGTCCATGACGGCGATGCCGGCCACCCGGCTCGGTCGAGTGAGGGCCGCACGGAGGGCGACGAAACCTCCGGTGGAGAGGCCGATCCACACCGCACGCTCTACGCCGCTCGCGTCCAGCACGGCCACCATGTCGTCGACCAGATCGTAGACGTCGAAGGGAGCTCGGCTCGGTCGGGAACGTCCGTGGCCTCTGATTTCCACGTTGAGAACGCGGTGGCGCTCGGCCCAAGCAGGTACCTGCTTGGCCCACATCGAGGCGTCACACAGAAAGCTGTGCATCAAGACGAGGCACGGGCCCTCTCCTACGTCGTCGTAGGCGACCCGTGCCCCGTCTCTCTCGACAAACGCCATACAGGCTTGCCGGGCTCCCTCCGTGTGCATCGCGGGGGTCGGTCGGCCTCGCGATGCACACGTCACGAGGTTAGATCGATCCCGAGAAATTCACGGCGATGCCACACATGGTTCCGCTCATCGTGAACGAGCCCGAACCGCTCTGGTTACCGGAGGAAGAGAAGGTGGCGCTGATCCGGCAGGAGCCGCGCTTGCCGTTCGTATCCCAGGACAGATTCCCGTCGTAGCTGCCGTCCAGCGAATAGGTCCCGGACGGGTCGTACTGCATGTTCAGCGAGGTGGTCAGGCTGGGATTCCCGTCGATCGTGAAGCGCCGGCCCGAGGAGGCGTCCTGAACCACGCACCCGTTGTGCGTCTCGGTCAGGTTCATCGAAATGTCGAACTCGAACGTCTGATCGTCGTAGGTGCCCGAGTAATCGGCCGAGACACCGACGGTCCCGCCCAGCGGGCACGAACCGGTGAAGCTGGCCGATTGGGTGGGCAAGGAGATGGGAACCTCGGCGGGCGACGCGGCCGCGGCTTGGCCGCCCTTCGTCGTGGCCTCGAAGCCGGTCGTGAAGGTCAGGCTGAACAGCGCGTTGACGAGTGCCTCGGCCTCAGGGGTGGAGAGGTCTCCCTCCTCCAGGCCCGAGCCGTCGTCATCGCTGGAGCAGCCGGCGGCAATGGCGACGAGAGTGAAGAGCGTGACGAAGCGGGTGAATCTGAACATGCGTCCTCCGGGTTTGACTTGTCGGATCCACAATCCTTAAGGGGTACGAGCCGCAAAGTCCAGAAAGAGCCCGACGACTGGGATCTGCGTCTTACCCGAGGTCCTGCTTGTCGATGGCGCGCTTGACGGCGTTCACGGTCTCGTCCAGCCGCTGCAGGAAATTGGACCGGTCGCGCTTGGAGAACGGTGGCGGGCCGCCCGTCGTCTCGCCTGTCTCCCGCAGCCCGGCCATGAGTTCCCGAATCGCGACCGCTTCGCCGATCGTCTCCGGTGTAAACGCCCGACCCCGGGTGCTCAGCGCGCGCGCGCCATTCTCGAGCACACGCTCAGCCAGTAGGATGTCGTCGCTGATCACGATATCGCCCACGCCGGCGTGATCCACGATCCAGTCGTCCGCGGCGTCCAGCTGGCCGTCCTCCTTCACCACCTCGAGAGACAGCCATGCTTCATCGGGCACGCGCAGCCACTGGGCGCTGACCAGCGTCACCCGAAGTGCGTAACGCTTGGCGACTCGGTAGACCTCGTCCTTCACGGGACACGCGTCGGCATCCACGAAGATGTGGAGCATGGTCAGTCCCCGGCCCAGATGTCGGCGAGGACCCGGGCGAAGTTGCCGCCGAGCATGAGTCGGATCTCGTCGTCTCCGTAACCGCGTCGGATCAGGCCTTCGGTCAGGTCATAGGCACGCTTCGGGTGGTTCAGGCCATCGACGTGCTCGTACCCGTCTTCGCTGAAGTGGAGTTGGTACCGATCGATGTTCGGCTGGGTCAGCGGGCTTTCGGGTTCTTCACCCCCGTCCTGACGAGGCCGACGCGGGGAGGCCAGGCCTTCGAGATCCAGGTCGGACCCGATGCCGACGTGCTCCACACCGACCAGGCGCGCGACGTGGTCGAAGTGGTCGAGCACGTGCTCGACGTTCACCGGAGGCTGTTGGCGGATCATGAAGCGGATGAAGGGAATGCCCATCACTCCGCCCGTTCCGGCGAGGCCTCGGATCATCTCGTCCGTCTTACAGCGCAGGTGTCCCGGGAGCAGGGCCCGGCAGGACGCGTGGGTGAAGATCACCGGTCTCGTCGCCGCTTTGAGGATGTCCAGCGTCGTCCGGTCTCCGCAGTGGGACGCGTCGACCGCCATCCCGACCGCTTCCATTCGCTCGACGATGCGCTCGCCCCGGGCAGTGAGCCCACCGTCGTGATTCTCCAGGAAGCCGCTGCCGAGGCCGTTGGAGAAGTTGTACGTGAGCTGGGAGACGCGCTGTCCCAGCCCGAAGAAGGTATCGACGTCGTCGGCTTCACGGATGTGCGTCGAGTTCTGCATGGTCAGCATGATTCCGACCTTGCCGGACTGGACGACCGATTCGAAGTCACGGGGCTCGTCGATACGGGCGAACCAGTCGCTGTGCGCGGCGATGAAGCCGTTCCATTCCGCACACCACTCGAGGCCCGCCTCGTAGTCGTCGGCCCCGTGCCCCAGCGCGAACACGTTGACGCCCGACGACCGATACCGTTCGAAGTCCTCCTCCGTGAAGGCGGCCGGATCGCGCAGCCACTTCGAGGCGATCGGCCCACCTTCGCGGGTGAAGTCCGGAAAACGGAATTGGCACAGCATGTCGATGACGGGAGATTCCTCGACGAGGCGAACCGCGCGGGCGGAGTACTCCTGAGTGGTCGCCGCGAACAGGGCGTAGCGTCGCCGAAGCACGGCGGGTGCCACGGCAGTGGCGGCGATGCACTTCAGGGCTTTGCGTCGATCCATTTCTTTGGCGTGGAGGGCTTCAGATACCGAGGACCACCACGAGGGCGGCACCGACGGTTGCGAGCGACACGGCAAAGTAGGCCGCTGCGACGAAGACCGCCCGGATCGAGGCGCGAACGACGCCGACGGTCTGGACCCGAGCGATGGTGGCCACGAGGAAGACACTGTTCAGGACCAGGGCGAGGATGAGTCCCGGATCCCGGTCGCCGAACAACGCGTCCAATCCGCCCGCCAGTACCCATACCAGGAAGGCGAAGGCGTGATAGTTCAGCGCCGTCACCAGGTGCTCGACGTAGGTTCCGTGCATTCTGTTCGCCGACTTCAGAAAGAGCGCGAAAAGGGGCACCAGCACCACCATCAGCACGCCCGGCAAGGTCTCGGTGAGGATGCGGGTGCCCAGCTCGATCTGCGCCGCTTCGGGACCCGTGCTTCCGGCTCCTTCCACGTATCCGGCCGTGAAGCCGCTCAGAATGTCTTGAAGCGACGAATCGTGGAATCCCAGGAAGAAGAAAAGCGCGGTGGCCAGGTAGAGGCGGAAGGGAGCCACGTAGGTGGAACGCCGGCCCCGCTTCCACTCGAGCGTCAGCTCACCCGGGGGCCAAGCCAGCTTCTGCAGGGTCCTGAAGAGCTTGCGGTCGACCACGAAGAGCTCGTTCAGGGCGCTCTTGAGCCACTCTCCCAGCGTTGGAAAGAGCTCACCCTGCTGCTGGCCGCAGGCAGCACAGAAGTCACCGAGGGCCTCGGCTCCGCAATTCGGACACTCAGGGGTTCGTTCCACACGCGCACGCTGGGAAACGGTCGTCTACGACGCAAGCGCCCGGACGCGTGGGGCTCAGCCTTCCGCGCCGGCCCTCTTCAGCAGCCACCCCCCGTAGAGGAATCCCCCTACGAAGCGGCAACCGACCTCGAAGCCGGCCTCCCGGCACAGCTCCAGAATTCGTTCCCCGGGGACGTAGACGATGCCAGACTCCAGCCGCTCGATGAAGCGCCTCTTCTCTTCACCCCTGAGGCCCCGCAGCTCCATGAACTCCTGCCACTCCCCGTAGAGCCTCTCGAACTCCGGGGAGGCCGGGTCTCCGTGAAGGTCGAAGAGCACGGTCGGAGCTCCCGGTCGGACGCGCTGGGCAACGCTCTCCAGGAGCTGAAGCTTCGCACCGTCGTCCGGGAGGAAGTGCATCACGTTGATGACCGTTGCCGCGTCGAAGACGGGCATTCCGGGCATGTCGTGCACGTAGCCGTGGTGCAGCACGACCCGGTCCTCCACGCTCAGATGTCGTGCGACGCCCCGGGAAGCCTCGATCATGGCCTGGCTGGGGTCCACCGCCGTGAAGGTCCAGCTCTTGTTGGCCTGTGAAAGGCTGGCGATCTCCTTGCCGGTGCCGCATCCCACGACGAGTACGTGAGCGTCGCTGTCGAGCCTCGGCTCGAAGAGCGATTGGACCTCGGTGAAGAGCTGTTCGTAGCCCGGAATGACGGTCTTCGCGATCCAGCTGTAACCCCGTCCGTACTCGCCGTCGAAGTCGAACGCCCGCGGATCCTTCATGTCACTCCGAGCTCGAATCGTCGCCCTCATCGTTTCCCTCATCCCACCCACGTCACACCCGACCCAGTGTCGACGTGCAGTGTGGTCGGTGAGGTCCCTGCCGGGCAAGGCCTGAGCCAACGTCCGGCTGCCGAGCGCGGATCACCGCTCCCCGAGGCCGCCGGCCTCGGCGTCTCGACGTACGTACGCTGTCGACCGTACCGATTCAACTAGACAGCAGCTGTACGCCGGCGTACAGAGCGATCGCGAACGTCAAGAGGAACTGCATCGCGCGGACGCGCGAGTCGGAGTCTTTTCGCTCGAAGACCGAGAGAAGATCAAAGTGCATCACGTCCACCTCCCATCCAGAGATTCTTACCTACACTACGGGTGGAAGGGTCCAAAAGCTTCAACGCTGCGATCCCGGGTCTTTCGGGAGCTCAGTACGCTTCCTGATGCACGTCGCGGACGGCTCGACCCGAGGGGTCGGCCATCTCCTTGAAGGACGCATCCCATTCGAGGGCTTCGGGTGTGCTGCAGGCGACGGACTTGCCGCCTGGGACGGTCGACGCTGCCGAGGGCAGGGGGAAATGCTCCTCGAAGATCGAGCGGTAGTAGAAGGCTTCCTTCGTATCAGGCGTGTTGATCGGGAAGCGTGAGTGCGCCTTGGCCATCTCCATGTCGCTGACCCGGTGCTCCGCGTGCTCCTTCAGGGAGTTGATCCAGAGATAGCCGACCCCGTCCGAGAACTGCTCCTTCTGACGTGTCAGGACGACCTCCGGCAAGAGGTCGGAAAAGGCCTCTCTGAGCACGCGCTTCTCGAGCCCGTCTTCACCGACCATCTTCGCTGCCGGGTCGAGCGTCATGGCGACGTCCAGAAACTCCCGATCGAGGAATGGCACACGAGCCTCGACGCCCCATGCCGCCATGGACTTGTTGGCGCGTAAGCAGTCGTACCAGTGGAGTCGGTCCAGCTTGCGAACGGTCTCCTCGTGGAAGGCCTGCGGATCGGGGGCTTTGTGGAAGTAGAGGTAGCCTCCGAAGATCTCGTCCGCGCCCTCCCCGCTCAGGACCATCTTGATGCCCATGGCACGGATGCGTCGCGCCATCAGATACATGGGCGTCGAGGCCCGGATCGTGGTCACGTCATAGGTCTCGAGGTGGTAAATGACGTCGCGGAGCGCGTCGAGTCCCTCCTGCACCGTGAAGTGGAACTCGTGGTGAACGGTCCCGATGTGCGCGGCGACTTCGGCCGCGGCGGCGAGGTCGGGCGCTCCCTCGAGCCCGATGGCGAAGGAGTGTAGGCGCGGCCACCAGGCATCCGCTTGGTCGTCCTCTTCCACGCGCCGGGCGGCATACTTCTTCGCCACTGCCGAGACGATCGAGGAGTCGAGCCCTCCACTCAGTAGAACGCCGTACGGAACGTCGCTCATCAGCTGGCGGTGGATGGCGTCTTCGAGGCCGGTCCGAAGCCTCTCGAGGTCGTCGTGCTTGTCGAGGTCTTCGTATGTGCGCCAGGTCGGGGAGTAGTACGGGATCGGCTCGCCGCCGCGATCGCTGTCCAAGAAATGTCCGGGAGGAAACTCCTCTACCGTCTTGCAGACCGGTGCCAACGCCTTCATCTCCGACGAGACGTAGAGCGTACCCTCCGCGTCGCGACCCGTATAGAGGGGCACGACGCCGATGGGATCCCGCGCGACGAGGTAGCGATCGCGCTCGATGTCGTAGAGCACGAAGGCGAAGATTCCGTTCAGGCGATTCAGGAATTCCGCGCCGTCGCGCTCGTAGAGGGGGAGGATCACCTCGCAATCCGAGTCCGTGGCGAAGCTCCACGAGAGCCCTTCCCGAAGCTCGCGGTGGTTGTAGATCTCGCCGTTGACCGCGAGGACAGGGCCCCGGTTCCAATCACCCAGAGGCTGGGCTCCGTGCAGAACATCGACGATCGCGAGGCGCTCGTGCGCCAGGATGGCCTGGTTGCACGAGAAGACACCCGACCAATCGGGGCCGCGGTGCCGCTGAAGGCGGGAGAGCTCCAGAGCGCGTTCTCGCAGCCGGTCCGGGTCGGAGCGCAGCTCGAGGATTCCGAGGATCGAACACATGACGAGAACTTACGCAAAAGCCTCACGTGGATCACCAGGCCGGGATCGCGTCGGCGAGGTGTGGGTCGCCCTGGGGTCAGGTTCCGACCAGCCGGCTTCGGATCTCTCGGATCTGGTCGGGACCGACCCGGCAGCAGCCGCCGATGATGCGCGCGCCCGCGTCCAGCCACGCACTCGAAGTGACGCTCAGGTCACCGGCGTCCACTTCGCCATCCCATGCTTTGGAGTGCGCGTCGTACGCCTCTCCGGAGTTCGGATAGGCCAGCACGGGTTTGTCGGTGGCGGATCGGATCGACGCGACGAGGTCGGGGACGATTTCGGGCGCCACGCAGTTCACGCCTACCGCTGCGATGTGGTCGACGCTCTGGCATGCGCGGGCCGCTTCGGCCACCGAAGACCCGTCCCACAGATGCGCTCCGTCCGAGCAGCACATGCTCAACCACGCCCACACCTCGCCGTGATCCGCGACGAGCTGGAGGAGCGCCTCGACTTCGGGTCGCGAGGGGATCGTCTCGAAGGCGACGAGGTCGGCCGGGCTGTCGGCGAGAAGTCGGAACCGCCGCTCGTGGAACTCGTAGAGCTCGTGCTCGCTCATCCCATACCGCCCCGAATACTCCGAGCCGTCTGCAAGGTAGGCTCCGAAGGGCCCGATGCTGGCGGCGACGAGGGGCTTCAGCCGTCCGACCCGGTTGGCCGGGTCGCTCCAGAACGCGTCGCGAGCCTGGACGGCGATTGCGACCGCGCGCTCGAAGAGCTCGGTCGCCCTTCGCTCGGCCACACCGATCTCGGCGAAGGCCTCGAAGGTGGCCTGGTATGTCGCCGTGGCCACGCAATCGGCGCCCGCTTCCAGGTACTCGGTGGTGACCGCGGCGATCTCGTGCGGGGCATCGATCAGCAATCTCGCCGACCAGAGGTGGTGGTTGAGGTCGTGCCCGCGTGCCTCGAGGGCCGTGGCGAGCCCACCGTCGAGCACGACCACCGGCTGGCGGTCGAGGAAACGAACGAACGGGTTCACCGCCGCTCCTCCAGTCCGCCGGTCTTCGGCGGGTGTCGCAGCGAGAGGGAGGTCACGCCTAGTCCGCCAAGGCTTCCGCCTTGCGAGCCGAGACCACGATTCCGCGGATCATGGCCGAGCTGAAACCTTGGTGCTCCATCTCGTTCAGTCCGGCGATCGTACATCCTCGGGGGGTCGTAACGCGATCGATCTCGCGCTCCGGATGGTTTCCGTCCTGGAGTAGCAACGAAGCCGCGCCCCGGGCTGTCTGGGCTGCCAAGAGCAGTGCTTCCTCCGGGTGGAACCCGATCTCGATCCCTCCCTGAGAAGCGGCTCGGACGCACCGGAGGAAGAAGGCGACGCCACAGGCGCAGAGCGCGGTCGCGGGTGTCATCATCTCCTCGTCGATCGACAGCGTCTGCCCCAGGAGGCCGAAAAGCTCGCCTGCCCGGTCGAGCGCCTCGGCGTCCTCGGAAGCCGCAGCAAGGCAGGTCATCGATTCGCCGATGGCGACGGCGGTGTTGGGCATGGCCCGGACGATCGGGACGTCGCTTCCCGCGCCGCGCCGCAGGTCCGCGATCGTGACGCCGGTCGCCACGGAGATCACGTGATGCTCCGCAGGCGTCAGCACCTCTCGGATGTCGGCCATGACATCCCCGACCTGCTGCGGTTGAACGGCGATCACGATCGTCCTCGATCGCCTCACTGCCTCCGCGTTGTCGGACATCACCCCAATGCCCCGCTCCGCGAGCGCTTCGAGCTTCCCCACGTGACGACCCGTCACGACGAGGTCTTCCGGCTCGATCCCTCGGCACTCGATCCAGCCGAGCGCCATCGCGCGACCGAGATTGCCACCGCCGAGAATGGCGATAGGCCGCGGACCTTGGTACACGTCTGTCATCGATCGCTCCCCGGCGTTCGGCAACTGTAGCGAAGCCCACGTGCCTCCGAAGGGGGACGTCGACTTCGGCGTCGGGTGATCATCGGGCTTCGAGCCGACTCATTCGGGCTTCCCCGTGAAGATACCGAAGGACACCGGTCGCTCGCTCGTCCAGAAGTCCTTTGGAAGTCCGGAAATCGGCATCTCCCCTACGCCACTTTCATTGTAAAGGCGTATCGCCTTCATCAGCGTCCGGAGCATCTTGGGTCGGGCTCGGCTTGCGCGCTCCAGCGTGAATGCGTCGGTCGGCAGATCGTCGGGGTGCATCTCGCGCTCCACCCTGAGCTGTTCCCCGAGAGATTCGATCTGGGTCAGCAGCTCATCGTCGCGCAGGTCGTCGAGCGCCTCGATCAGATGGGTATTCAGGTGCACACCGTAGGATTCGAGGATCGCGCTGATCTGACGTCGGGCTCGTGCGATGGTGCGGGCTGCCGACTCGGCCCAGGTCTCTCCGCTCCACGCGTAGCGCACTCGGGACAAATCCGAATCGTCCACGGCGGACGTCCACTCCGACGACAGCAGATCCTCGAATGTCATGGGTGGACGGGCCGGCGCGGCCGGCAGCGACGCCTTGATGAGCTCCGCCCACAGCTCGGCGAGGTCACGCAACGGCGACTCCGACCGCCGCACCCCGCCCCGTGAAGCACGCGCGCGGTCCTCTTCCTGCCTGCGCTCCAGAATCCGCTGGACCAGCACGAGCGTCAGGAGGATGCCGAGCGCCTCGGTGGCGAGCCCAGGGGCGTAGTCCTTGACGAACTCGACGCTCCCGCCGAGGGCCACGTACAGGACCGTGACACTGAGGATCAGGACTCCCAGGGTGAGATAGGTGCCCCGCATTCGCCTACCAGCCCATTCGCTCTCTCAGACCGCGGATATGGGCGAGATGGTGCTCGCCGTGCCACGCATACAGCTGGAGGTTCATCTCGAGGCTCATCGACCCCCACTCCGGATGCTGGAACGTACGGCTCCAATCCTCCGACGAGAGGTCGCGCAGCCACGAGACCCAGCGTGCATGGAGAGCCTCGAGCAGATCGAGTGAAGGCTCGACGTCCCCGTGGGATCCGAAGGTGTCTGCCCATGCGTCCTGATCGTACGCCTTGATGACCGGGTTCTCCTCGGTCAGCGCCCACTTGAAGCGTATGTAGCTGTTGAGATGGCTTTCCGGCACATGGTGCAGAAGCTGCCGGACCGTCCATCCCCCGGGCCGGTAGGGCGTGTCGAGCTGCTCGGAGGTCAGCCCTTCCACGGCCGCTCGGAAGCGAGACGGGTGACCCGCCATGCGATCGATGAGCCTCGCCCGGTCGTCGACCGTCAGCGAAACCTCGGGATTGAAGCGCCCAATCGGGTACGAGAGATCGGTCATTGCTCGTCCTGTTCGTCCGGGACAAACGGCGTCAGCCTGAATCTAGCGCCTTGGCCGAGGACGGTCGGTGCTCTTCCGCCGGGATGGAGGGGGGACGCGGGCGCTATGCGAGCAGCGTCCAAGCGACCTTCGTCGCCACGTGCAGACCCTGGTCCGCGTGCATCGCGGTCCAACCCTCGCATTTTGCGAAATCGATGACCCAGTGGATTCCGAACTCGGCCAGACCGAGCCACCAGTTCCCGGTGATCAGCGCAACGGCGCCTCCGTGCACGAGGGCATGTGCTGAAAGCCAATACCACCACTGCGGCCAACCCGCAGCGAGCTCGGGCGCTGGCTTGAACCGTCGACACTTGCCGAGCGCCATCGGCTCGGGCTGCACGGCGAAGTCGGCGAAGGCATGGCCGGCGAGGAGCAGGAAGAAGATCTCCATGGGCTTACGTCGCAGGCAGGAGGGGGCTCGTCGACGCTCCACCGAGCGATCGATGGCGCACGAACTCGATGTAGCTGGCCGTCTCGTCTGCCACATCGCGACCGTGGAGAAGCTCGACGACGTCGAAGGCCATGTCGATGCCGGCTGCGACACCGGCGGACGTGACCACCCCGTCGAAGACCACGCGGGCGTCGCGATCGACAAGGACCGTCTCGTCGAGCCCGGCGAGGGTGTCGAGCGCACCCCAGTGCGTGGTCGCACGCCTCCCGCCGAGCAGCCCGGCCGAAGCGAGCAGAAGTGATCCGGTGCACACGGACGTGACCTGCTCGGCGTCTACGGCCACCTCGCGAATCCAGGACAGTGTGCTCTCCTCGCCCAGGAGGTTCCGCGTCCCGAATCCGCCGGGCACCACGAGAAGGTCGATGGGTGGGGCATCGGCGAAGGTGTGGTCGGGCACGACTCTCAGACCGCCGGTGGCGCGCACTGGCTCCGGACCTCGTGCGACCGTGAATACCCGGAATGGAGCCGACGCCTCGGTCCGTCGTGATTCGATTCCGGGCACCAGGCGTGTCCTCGAGAAGACCTCGTAGGGCCCTGCGAAGTCCAGGATCTCGACGCCCTCGAAGACCAGAATCCCGACACTCCGGACGTTCATTGGCGCAACGAGCCGAGGGTCTCGATCAGCCGTTCGTTGCCCTCCACGCCGATGAAGGTGTCCCACTCGAGAAAGTACCCATCGGGATCGTATCCCACGAAGACCCGGACGCGGCCACTCTCGTCGGTCACATCGGGCGTTCGCAACTCCACATCCAACGATCGGGCCCGTACCAGCCACGCGTCGACGTCGTCCGTGAAGAAGGAGAGGGTCACCCCCTTCTGCTCGGTCGCCTGGTGCAGCCCTCTCGCGCCGTCGACCAGTCCCACGAATCCCGTCGCGGAGCCTTGGTAGACCTTGGCCCAGCCCTGATCCACGAGCAGGTCGACTCCGAGCAGCGCTTCGTAGAAGCGTTGGATCGGTGCGAGCTCGTCGTAGTAGAGCCAGAAGACCGTGCCTTGGACGCCGAGCTCCGACGGCCGAGACCCGAGCTCGCTGAAGAAGGGCTGCGCCTCGGCGAGGATCGGCATGAGATCCACGTTCTCGGGATGCTCGTTGAAGCGCTCGAACTCCAGGAAGTAACCCTCCGGGTCGATGGCCACGAAGCCGTCGTGCGGGCGACCCGGCGTGGCGTTCAGCTCGGCTCGCATGGGTACGCCCGCCTCCGAGAGGTACGCGTACCAGCCCTCGACCTGCTCGGTCACGATCGCGAGGGTCACACTCTTCGGCTCGTCCGCGGCGTGCATGCCCTGCTCCGCGTCGACGAGCGTCAGGAAGGATGCCCCGGCCAACCGGAGGATCTTGGCGAACCCGTAGTCGGCGACCGTCTCGAAGCCGAGGATTTCCGTGTAGAAGCTCCAGGCCGCCTCCACGTCCTCGTAATAGTAGAAGGCGTTGGTCGCCAGAACGCTCGGGACGGTCTGCGAAGACGCCTCGCCTGCGGGGTCAGAGCGCTCTTCCTCCGTTTCGCCGGGGCCACATGCGACGGTTGCGGCGAGAGCCACGCTTGCGAAGGACCGTTTGAAAAGCATCGAGAGCCTCGCGGACGAGTGAGAGGGTCGGCGGCCGCGACCCGCCGATTCACTCGAACCTGCCCGCGTCGAGGACGGGTCGCAAGCACGCGGGGGGCGGAAAACTCGTGGCTCCGCACTCGTATGAATTCTGGAAGGCGACGTTGATCTCCATTCCCGCGGATGTGGTCGTCCCGACAGTGATCTTTCCCGACATACCCGACATACGTGGCTTCGTGGTGGCCCTCGCGCCCGTGGTGCTGTCCGGCTGTGCGTCCGATCCTGCCGGGCCCGAGCCGGACGATTTCGCCGTCCTCTTCATCGGAAACAGCCTCACCTACACCCACGACCTTCCCGGCATGCTCGAAGGTCTGTTCGAGCTCGGCGGCGCCGGTCCCGTTTTCGTCGATATGGTGGCCGAGCCGAACTGGGGATTGGAGGACCATTGGCGGACCGCCTCCACCGTGCGGATGATCGAGGAAGGCCACTGGGATGTCGTCGTCCTCCAGCAAGGACCTTCGGCCACGGAGGGCCGTCCTTCGCTGCTCGCGTACGGAGAGCTCTTCGGCGACGTGGTCCGAGAGGCGGGGGGTGTGCCCGCGCTGTACATGGTTTGGCCGTCCCTTCAGCGATTCTTCGATTTCGACGGTGTCTCGGACTCTTATGCTACGGCGGCGGCGCGCGCCGGTGGGTTGCTCTTTCCGGTCGGTGAGGCCTGGAGGGCGGCCTGGGCTCGGGATCCGGGCGTCGACCTCTATGGCGTCGATGGTTTCCACCCCAGTGTGCTGGGGACCTATCTGGCCGGGCTCGTCATGTACGAGCAACTCTCGGGCCGGGACCCGCGGAGCCTGCCGCCGCGCATTCCGAGGGGTTCGGGCACGAGCGAGATCTCCGAGGGATCCGCTCGGATTCTCCAGGAGGCGGCTGCCGAAGCCAATGCGCGTTTCGCCACGGCGGTGTCGGTGCCGCGCTGATCCTCAGAGGACCTGGTTCTCCTCGAGGAACCGCAGGATGCGGGCGACGAAATGCTCCCAGTCCGGGGGACAGTCGTTGTGGGCGCATTGAAGCCGTTCGAACTCGGCATCCGGTCTGGCGGCGGCGAGGCGCTCCCCGTGGCTGAAGGGGATGACGTCGTCGACGACGCCGTGGAAGAGCAGGATCGGTCCCTCGAATTGGGCCAGGTTGCCGAGGTTGTCGTATGCGTCCCGCAACAGGAAGCCGGGCGCCCCGAAGCTCCGAAACGCCAGAGATGCCGCGGATGTGAAGGTGGACTGTAGGATGACGGCCCGCACAGGCTTGGCCGCGGCCAGGTCGGTCACGACGCCACCCCCGAGCGATCGGCCCAGCACGACGACCCTGTCTCGGTCGACCTCGGGCCGTGCCGCGACCCAATCGAAGGCGGCCTCGAACGCAGCCCCGATCGATGCGCGGGTGGGCTTGCCCTCCGACAGGCCATAGCCCGGGTACTCGACGAGCAGCACCCCGACTCCCCGCCGACTCAGATCGAGGGCTTCGTGTTCCCAGTCATCGATGCGCTCGGCATTTCCGTGGCCGAAGATGATGGCGGGTCCTGGCGCGGCGTGGGGAGCAGGTGCCCACCAGGCCTCGCTTCTCCCCGACGTGTGATCGAGCCACACCTGGCTGATTCCTTCGGGAACCGGGTCGGTCATGGAGCGGCCGGGGCTCATCTTCGCACCTGGATACAGGACGAGGCGCTGCAGGAAGAAGAGGAGGACGGCGTAGGTGAGGTACGCCACCAACAGGGTCTTGGCCAGCGAGATCAACCGACTCCCGGGTTTGTGAACCATCGCGATCACTCAGTGGAGATGGATGTCTCCCACGGCTTCATCCATCCATCCAGCCGGTCGTCGAACGCGACGAAAGAGTCCAGCGGCCGGCGGCGGGTCGCCCTGACCGGTCAGAGCGGCCAACCCTGCAGGATCCGCTCCGTCTCTTCGAAGTGGCCGCTCTCGTCGCGGACCATGTCTTCGAGTTGGACCGCGAGGCCCTTGTCTCCGAATGCTTCCGCCTGCTGGGCCCGAAGCGTGTAGTCCGCCGTCGCCTTTCGCTCGGCCTCCAGCACGGCTTCGAGCATCTTGCGGTTGGTGCTCGCCTCGGGCACCGGCCGGGGCACCGTCGTCGGCTCCCCTCCGAGGGCCACGATCTTGTTCGCGAGGAACTGGGCGTGCTGCTGCTCGTCCACCACCTCCGCGAGGAAGAACGCGGCGAGCTGAGGCCGGTATGGGCCCGTCGCCTTGGCAGCGTAGGTGATGTACTGGATGACCGCGCTCAGCTCACCCGCCAGGTCTTCGTTGAGACCGTCGATCAGGGCCTGCTTCTCCACCGTAGCCTCCTGCCCGCTCTTTCGGGCATCCCGACTGGATTCGACGCGCGCGTTCGCGCTCGTGACTTTCGGGAAGGTGCGTCGCCGGGGAGCCCGAACGCTAGCGGGAAATGATCGAAGGAAGGCGTAGGGAGTTTCCCCGCCGAAGCGCTCCTCGCGTCACGATCGTCGTCGAACCGGCGCGAACCCCCCGGTGTCAGGGTTTGCGTGCGCGGAAATTGATCCCGAGCGTGCCGAACGCTGCGGCGCTCGAATCCTGGGGTGCGCCCGCGAAAACGTCCTCGCGCCATGTGATTGCGAAGTCCTCGAATCCTGCGGCCGTGACCACGGCCTCGAGCTCCGGCTCCAGCAGAGCTCCCGCGATTCACCCGGTCCAGAGGTCGATACGCTCCTTGGCGTTTTCGGGCACGGCCTTCTGCACGAGGATGTCGGCGACCTGGAGGCGGCCGCCCTCCCTCAAGACCCGGTGGATTTCCCCGAAAGCCCTCAGCTTGTCGGGCATGAGGTTGATCGAGCCGTTGGAGATCACCACGTCCGCCCAGCTGTCGGGGACGGGAAGGCTCTCCCCGAGTCCCTCGATGAACTCGACGTTGGCCAGGCCCGCTGCCCTCGCACCGAGGCGAGCCTTGTCCAGCATGGCCGGGGTCATGTCCACTCCGACGACGGCCCCGCTCGGGCCGACCATGGCGGCGGCGATGAGCGAGTCGATTCCGGCGCCGCAGGCGATGTCGACCACGCGCTCCCCGTGCTGCAGGACGCCGATGCTGAAGGGATTGCCCGTCCCGGCAAAGGAATCGACCGACCCCTCCGGCACGCCGTCCAGCCAGGCGTCTTCGTAGCCCATCCGCTTCGCGTGGGCTCTGCCCGTGTGGAAGTGGAATCCCTGGTTCGGTGAAGTGGCGACCGCGTGGTACTCTCCGCGAATCGCCTCGCGCAGCACTTCCGTGTCGACGTTCGGCACGCCCGACTCACTCATGCGACTCTCCCGGGTCTTTTTGAAGAGGGTCTTCGGGGGCGGCCGTCTACCGCCCGCCGGCGTCCCTGGCATTACGGGCTAGACCGGCTGGGGAACGTACGCGGCTCCGAGTTGCGCGACCAGTTCGGCGGTCGGCCGGCGCCGTCAGGAAGGCTCGCTACGGCGCTCCGCGACCTGGCGCCGCCGTCATGCTCTCCCCGACCGCCACAGCCACGTAGGCGACCAGGGAGACTGCAAGGGACGCCAGATAGGGCGTCGAGATCCCGGCTGCCGACCCCGCGATATAGCTGCCCATGCCGCCGAAGAGAGCGGCCATGGCCGCTCGGGGGCCGCCCAGACGCGAGAACAAGCCGAAGCAGACGATCACCAGGGTGCCGGCGCTGCCGAAGGCCGAGGACTGCTCGATCAGTGACATGACACTGCTCGAGTTGACGGCGATCAGGAAGGCGATCACGCCGAAGCCGGCCACTCCGAGGCGCGCCATTCGAACCTTGGTTCGCTCCTCGACCCGGGGCATGAGCGGAAGCAAGATGTTGTGCGACAGCAGCCCCGAGGCGATCAGGAGGGCGGAGTCGACCGTCGAGAGTATGGCCGAGATCAGCGCGCCTGCGAAGATCGCGTACAGGGCGCTCGGAAGCAGCGCCTCGGCGACGGCCGGCAACAGCTGCTCGGGGTCGCTGAGATCCGGTACGATCGCGGCGCCCACGAGACCGATGAAGGCGGGGATCAGTCCGATTGCCACGTAGATGCCGCCGGCGGTGACCGCCGACCGCCTCGCGATCGTCGGCGTCCGTGTGGCGATCACCCGGGCGATCAGCTCGGTCGCGACGACGGATCCCAGGACGGGAATCGCCCACGCCTCGAGCGTCTCGAGCGGCGTGACCGGAGCAGGGGAGGGCCTCGGGAGGTCGCGCACGACGGCCACGGCCTCGGCGGGTCCGCCGAAGTGCAGCACGGAGGCGACGAGGACGACGACCAGCCCGACGACGAGGGTCACGCCTTGGACGAGATCCGTCACCGCATCGGCCAGTAGCCCGCCGACGGCCGTGTAAAGGATGACGATGCCTGCCGCGACACCGATCGCGATGCCGATCTCGAGCTCGGTGACACTCGAGAGCACGCTCCCGAATGCTCGGATTTGTGCGCCCGACCAGAACAGGGAGGTCGGAATCAGAAAGATCGCGGCGACACGCTCCACGCCGATCGAGTAGCGGTCCCGAAAGAGGTCGGCGAGCGTGGTGAGCTTCTTCTTCCACAGCGGAACGGCGAAGACGAGCCCCATCAGGATGATGCAGAGTCCGTAACCGAAAGGCTCGGCGGTCGTTACGGAGATCCCGTTCGCGGCGATATCGGACGCGGCCCCGATGCAGGTCTCTGCGCCGAACCAGGTGGCGAAGATCGAGAAGATGCCGAGTGGATAACCGAGCTTCCGCCCGGCGACGAGGTAGTCGTCTTCGGTCGCGATCCGGCGTGATGCCCAGATCCCGATGCCGAACTGGAGAAGCAGGTAGAAGAGGACCGCCCATGCGGTGAGGCTCAAGCGAACCACCTCCGAGTCAGTGGGGCCGTGTACTCTTTCGGTTCAAGGCGAAGGGCGCAAGCGAGTCGCCCATCCCGCTCCTCAACGTTCTGGTCGGGTCGAGGTGTCATATGGGGCAGTTTGAGAAGTGTCGTTGCTTCTCGTACCATCGAGCAGGCCAGGAAACAGTCGACCGCGTGACCGGGGGATCCATGAGGTACTCACGCCGTGATGTCGTCAAGATCGGTGCAGGCGCCGGGGCGGGGCTCCTCTTGGGCTGGAAGCCGACATTCGCGCAGGAGCCGATGCTGAACACGAAACCGATTCCTTCCTCGGGTGAGCGAATCCCGACGGTCGGCCTCGGTGCCCGGAACTACCGAATCGGAGAGGGTTGGGATCCGGACAAGTCGGGGTTCTACGCCACGATCCAGAAGTTCCACGAGCTGGGTGGAAAGCTGATCGACACGGCGCCTTCGTACGGGCCTTCCGAGCTCATCCTCGGCGAGATCATGGACGAGCTGGGGATTCGCGACGACCTCTTCGTGGCGACCAAGGTGGATCGCGAGGGACGGGACGAGGGGATCACCCGAATGGGCCGGTCGATGGGGCGTCTCCGGACCGACCGCGTCGAGCTCATGCAGGTCCACAACCTGAGGGATTGGGAGACGCACCTTCCGGTGCTTCGCGAGTGGAAGGAGGCGGGGCGGATCAAGTACCTGGGCGTCACGACCTCCAACGCACGTGCCTACGAGAGGCTCGAGCGGATCATGCAGCAGGAAGAGCTCGACTTCGTTCAGGTCGACTACGCGGTGGACCGTCGGGCGTCCGCCGAGCGCATTCTTCCCCTGGCGGCCGACCGCGGCATGGCGGTGATCATCAACCTGGCGTTCGGCCGGGGGCGCCTCTTCCGGCGCACGGCCGGTCGGGAGCTCCCGGAGTGGTCTTCCGAGTTCGATTGCTCGAGCTGGGCGCAGTTCTTCCTGAAGTACGTGGTCTCGCATCCGGCGGTGACGTGTGCGATTCCCGGGACCACGACGCCACAGCATTGTATCGACAACCTGGGTGCGGCGACGGGCCGACTGCCGACTCCGGAGATGCGTCGCCGCATGGAGGAGCACATCGACGCGATGCCGGAGCCGCCGAGCGGCCGGTAGCCGGCATCGGGCCCGCCTCGGAGATCCCCGCTTCCGAGGGCGCCGTCCCGCTCAGGGACTCTCGATGTCTCCGTGTTCTTCGCCACCGGTGAGCAGCTTGTCCGTGAAGTCCACGCGCTCCTGCAGCGCCGTGATCTGGTCCTGGACGTCGAGCAGCTGCTCGCGAATGGCCTGTACCTGATCGGCGAGCATCGCGGGCTCGCGTCCGCGCTCGACTTCCCGGATCCGGTTCAGGAGAAACGCGAAGAACGCCACCATCGTGCCGGTCCCGACGACGGCCGCGATGATCACCAGGATCGCCGCTATGGAGAACACGGACCCACCTCCTTCGACTTCCACATGGCGCTCATCTTCCGGCCCCCCATTCGCGATCCCTGCGGGTCGATGTGTGGGCCAGCAGGATCTTCCATCCGTCCGGCGTGTGGATCAATGTCTGGATGAGCACGCCGGAAAACGAGAGCGACTCCCCCTCGCTGCTCGAGAACGTCTGGGTATACGAGAAGGTGCTCGCCGCCAGCCCGGGGCCGAGGGGCTCGATGACCCGGTCCGACACCGAGAGCTCGGCGGAGTCGAAGCTCCCCACCATGGCGTTCATCGCGGTCCGGATCTCGTCGCGTGAGCGATAGGCGACTTCGCCGTCCTCGAGGATGAGCAGCCGGTCGTCGTCCGCGTAGAAGTCGGCCAGCTCACCCCAGCGGTTTCCATTGATCGCAGCCTGCATCTCGCTGTAGAACGCCTGGACGCTGTCGACGATCGCCTCTCGATGAACGAGATCGAAGCCCTGCTCGCTCGGTGCCGCGCAGGCGGCGAGGCCGACGCACGCAACGAGGCGCCGGATGGCCTTCGATGGGCCGATGGGCTGCTTGGACGACATCCGATCTCCTCAGTTCGACGGGTCCCTCGGTCCGGACCCTCCAGTCCGGGCGTGTCGTGCACGCTGCCTCAATACGAGCCCATACGCCACGATGTTCATCAAGATGACGAACGCGCCCAGGGCGTACTGCACCTCTCGGGTGAGCCCGGTCGGATAGATGACGGGGATCAGGTAGTGTTCGATGAAGCCCCCCGCGTATCCGATCTCGCCCGCCAGCTGCCGAAACCGATTCTCCAGCGGGGTGAGCGGGCAGATCCAACCCTGGAACTCGATCAGCGCGCCCCAGAAGGCACAGGGGAGGTGTATCCACGCGACGCGTCGCCAGCGCAGCACCAGGAATCCTCCCAGCACGACGAAAACGATGAAGGCCCCGTGGGCCAGCACGGTCAGGTCGGCTAGGGTCCGGTAGAGCATCTCAGTCCAGCAACCGTGCCCACGGTCGGGGCAGCGTCACTCTGTCGGCGTGCACGAAGACCCGCAGGCTGTCCAGCGCCTCGCCGAGCTGTCGGCGGAATCGCGCGTCGGGCTCGAAGGTGTCCTCCAGCTGCAGGCGGCGGATCTCGAGATGTCCTCGGTCCCGGTGTACCTTCGGATCGACGCGACCGACGAGCCTGCCGTCGTGCAGGATCGGCATCACGTAGTACCCGAACTCGCGTTTCGCCTCCGGGATGTAGATCTCGATTCGGTACCGAAAGCCGAGCAGCTCTTCCGCGCGTCGCCGCTGCCAGAGCAGGGAGTCGAAGGGGCACAGCAGCGTCGTCCCCTCGGGCTCCGGACATCGGTGCGCTCGCTCGAGATGCTCCGAGAGGACGAGAAAGCGGCCGCGATGGCCCTTCACCTCGACCTCGACCACACGGCCCGACCGGAGATTCCGACGGATGATCCGGTCTCGCACGGCCCGGTCCGGGTCGGGAGCCGTCAGGTAGTTGGTAAGGTGTCGCTCGCTCGCGATGCCGTTCCCCGACAGTCCGGTGAGGAGCCAGCTGTCCTCGTATTCGGTCGGTGAGGCCGGGTCGCCGGACGGCAGCACCCGCTCGGCCAGGTCGTACACGCAGCGGAAATGCCGCCTCTCGCGCACGCCCACCCGTCCTGAATGCCAGAGGAGCTTCAGAGAGCGCTTGTCCTCCTTGATGAAGGGCATGACCCCGCGGAGGGTGATCTTCTCACCGTCCCTACGCTCGAAGTCCGCACTCTCCAGCGGCCCTTCCTCCTCGAGACGCCGGAGGACGCGGCGCTTGGAAGCCGCCGACGTCCGGTAGTGGCGCCACCACGACTTGCTCAGCCAGCTCTTGGGCGGGAACCGTCGCATCCGACGCCGGCCGAGGGGAAGGTGGGAGATCGGCAGGATCGAAGCCTCGTGGCCCCAGTATTCGTATCCGACTCCCTCACGATAGACCCACCCGTCGATCTCTTCGCGATCGAAGGCTCCGAATCGACTCCAGAGCGTGAGGTAGTGGGCACGGTCGAGCACGTTCACCGAGTCGAGCTGAAGCGCCCCCGTATCCTCGAGGTGTCTCGACAACGCCGGTCGCGTCAGCGGCCGGGTCCCGCGTGGATGGGAGAGGCCCTGTCGCTCGAACCAGAGCCGGACCACCGCATCGACCGCGAGGACCGGGGGCTTCTTCGTCATCGTCTTCCTTCAGCCGTGCAGCGTGTCGGCTTCCTCTCCACCCTCCAGCCGCCGAATACGGTCGTCCAGCTTCTTCATGCCCAGGTCGGAAAGTGCGAAACCGAGCGCCGCAATGAGCTCGTCCGCCAAAACGCGATCGCGGCGCCGGAAAGTCAGCACGAGACGCTCGGTGCTGGCACCGGGGATACCCTCGAACAGCGTCAGGTCGTTGGCCACGATCTTCATGCGACGGCCCCACCAGCCCCCTCCGTGGACACTCGCCAGGCCGTCGAGCGGGATACGCCACTCCAGCACCCTTCCAGGATCGGTCTGGACCGCCATCGTGCTCATCGAGGTCTTCTTGACCGTGGTTTGCAGCTGGAGCACCAGATGGTCCTCCTCGAGCCCGACCAGTCCCCGCGTCTTGCGCTCCACGACGGCGGTCATGGTCAGCTCCTCGCTGTCCTGCGCCCGGATCGCGCAGGGGATGCGCTGCTGGTTTTGGTACACGGGCCACTCCGCCGGTCCGTTGGGATCGATTCCCCAAAAGCTACGATCCTCCGCCCGGCGGACCAACCGGGCCGAGCGTTTCTGCGCGCCGAGGGCGCGTGAAAACGCGCACGAACCCACCACGCGACCCCGTCTTCTTCGGCTGTGACCGAGCTTAACCATATGCCGAATGGAGACTTACGGTCTTTCCACGCCTCGCGGCACCATTCGTGTCCCAGGTAGACACGGCAGGATGGAGCGACCCGACTCTGCGGAGTCGATCACAGGGAGCGAACGATGACAAGCGCGATCGATCGACAGGCTGACGATCCCCGAGCTGCGCTGCTACCGCGCAACGTCGGGCGACACGGTTGGACCCTCGTCACCTGGGCGATGGCGGGTGGCATTGCCCTGGGTGGCCTCCTGGTCTCGTTGATGACCCTCTCGGGGAACCTGAGCGCGTACGGGCTGTTCCCCATGTCCACGGGCCTCTTCGTCGTGGGCGCATTGATCGGGATGGCGCACGGAGGGGCCCTCGGTTACCTGGGCCGAGGTCAGGAGGTACTCCCACGACCGGCCCGGCGAGACATGTTCCTCGCGGTGCTCTACTCCGTCCCGGCACTGGCTGTCGGGTGGCTCGTCACGATCTGGGTCGCGATGACCGTCGTCGCCGTCTTCATGGGACGCACGGCTCCGCTCGTCGGCTCGGCGATCGGCTGGGCCCTCGCGGCGGCCGTTCTCGTCAGCGCCGCCGTCCTGGGAGCGCGGGCGTTCAGGAGCGCCTATGCTGGCTGGCCGGAGCGACGGGCAGGCACGCTGATCGTGGCCGCGACCTTTGCTGCCCTCTGCGTGACCTTCCTGGCCGACCGGCCCGAGATCTGGGGCCTGCGGCTGCGGCTGACCGAGGTCGGCGGCCTACTCCTGGCCGCCGAGATCACGATCTGGGTGGTCGGGCCGGCGGTCACGATGGCGCTTCGGGCGCTGAAGCGCGTGCCCGGGCTGCACCCCGTCGGGGTCGCCCCGGGTTGGCGGGGAGCGGGGGATCTGCTCGTCGGACTCACGACGGGTGTTGTGGTCGGGCTGCTCGTGGTGCCGTTCGCCGCACCGGCCAGCGTTCCGGCCACGCTCGGAACCGTCGTGGCAGGGGTCAGCGCAGCGCTGGTCGACGAGGTCCTGCTCCGACTGATTCTCGTGACCGGGGTGGCCTGGCTGCTCGTGAGGTGGCACGACCTGCATCGTGAGGAGCTCGTGCTCCTCAGCGTGGCCGCCGTCGCGTTGCTTCAGGTGATCCTCTACGCGCCGGGTGTGATCGCGACCGGATTCCCGACAGCGCTCGCGGCCCTGGCCTTCACGGCGACAGCGGTGTTGCTCCCGGCAGCGGTCTTCGGACTCCTGTATTGGAAGAAGGGTTTTTCTGCTGCCGTTCTGGCAGATGCCGTTTATGTGGCGGTCGTCCTCATTCTCGCCACGTAAGTATCAAGAAAACCCTTACAGACAAGGCCGCGCCGGTGGCCTGAACTTGATTCAGGCCGCCCGCGCGGTTGCCTCTCCAGAGGGCTCGACGTGATTGTCGTCCGAGGTGGGCTCGTCAGGCTGCGGGCCTTGACCATAAGAGAAAAGCTGGGACTCACCGTGATCGCCGCCGTCGTCGCGGTGTTGGGAATCTCCACCTTCTTCTCCTTCCGCTACTGGCAGACGGAGGCATTGGCCGCCAGCGAGCATCAGGCGCTGCTCGCGGCCTCCGCCACCCGCGCGGCGTTGGAGTCGAGTCTGCGGGCGGGCCGGCACGAGGTGGCCCGGAGGAACCTGCACCGGTTGATCGACGGTGGAGCTGTCCGTGCCGCACGCGTCTACGCGCCCGACCACACCCTCGTCCTCTCCACCCTGCCGAGCGAGGAGGGGCGTGCCGCCCACGCCATCTGGATTCCCCGGGCGACCGAACTGCCGCGTGACGGCCTTGCCCGCATGACCGAGGACGAGGACGGCGTGCTGGCGTACCTGCCGATCGCCTCCGAGGACTTTGCCGTGCTCGAGGTGGAGTTCGCCGTCAGCGAGGTTCGGGCGGCCATGCAACGGGGCGCGCTTCTGGGATTGGGGCTGCTCGCCGTCTCGGTGCTCATCGTGGTCCTGCTCGTGGTGACGATGCTCGAGCGTGAGGTCGTGGCACCGATCCACCGGATGGAGGGGCTCCTACCGGACGAGGAGGACAAGGCGCTCTCCGGGCAGGACGAGATCGGCCGTATTCAGCGCTCCGTGGCCCGGCTCATCGAGAAGGAGCGTGAGGTGGAGGAGGCTGCCGCGGAGAGCGATCGCAGGCTCGCGGCCCAGGAGGGGCTGGCACGGGTCGGCGAGCTTGCGACCGAGATGGCCCACGAGTTCAAGCGTCCCCTCGCTTCGATCCGGACCGCGGTCGACGTGCTCGAGCAGGAGTACGTGCTCGCCGACCAGGGGCGGAAGATGCTCGACGCCGTGAACCTGCAGCTCGAGCGGCTCTCCGAGACGATGGAAGACCTGTTCTCGCTGGCTCGACCGGTCGTCCTCGAGGAGGCGTACCTCGACCTCGCCGACGTTCTCGACGACGCGCTCGTGGAGCTCGCCGGACTCGTCGACACCGGGAAGCTCGGCGTGCTGCGGCAGTATCCGCGCGGCATCGGGTTGGCCGGGGACGCGCGCCGCCTCAGGCAGGCCCTCCTCAACCTGCTGACCAACGCCGTCGAGGCGATGCCGGAGGGTGGCACGCTCGAGCTGAGCATTTCGGAAGTCGGCGGGCATTGGGAGGTCCGGGTGACGGACTCCGGTGCGGGACTCGACCCCGAGGAGGTCGAGCGAGTCTTCCTGCCCTTCTATTCGACCAAGCCGTTTGGGACGGGGCTCGGCCTCCCGCTCGTCGCGCGGGTGGTGGCCGCCCACGGCGGTGAGTTCTCGCTCTCCCCGGCGCCGGGCGGAGGTACGGTGGCGAAGATCGTGCTGCCCCGAGGCGCCAGCGGTTTGAAACCGGCTCTGGAGGCGTCGTGATCACGGCCCGCATCCTCCTCCTCGACGACGACGATCTGATTCGGGAGGTCGTACGCGATCGGCTCGAGAGCTCCGGATACGAGGTCGTCGAGACCAAGACGATGTCCGAGGCTCGGGAGGCCATGCAGCGCTTCTCGCCGGACGTGGCGCTCCTCGACATCAAGCTGCCGGACGGTGAGGGCACGGAGCTTCTGCCCGAGCTCGGGCAGGGCGACGTGCCGGCCATCATGATCACGGCCCATGCGACGGTGGAGTCCGCGGTCGAGGCGCTTCGCCTCGGGGCCCAGGACTATCTGGAAAAGCCCTTCAGCATGGAGCGGCTCCAGGCCACGCTGCGGGTCGCGCTGGAGCGCAATCGGCTCCGCCGCCAGATCCGGGCCCTCAGACGGGACGCATCGCTCGGAGGGAAGATCGTGGGCTCGAGCCCGGCGATGGGGGAAGTGATGGACCTCGTGGAGCGGATCGCGCCTGCCGGTTCGGCCACCGTGCTGATCGAGGGAGAGACCGGCTCGGGGAAGGGCATGGTGGCGAAAGCCGTCCACGAGATGAGCCCACGGGCCGGGGGCCCCTTCGTCCAGGTGACGTGCTCGGCGCTCGCCGAGAGCGTCATGGAGTCGGAGCTCTTCGGTCACGAGAGAGGCGCCTTCACCGATGCGCGCCTGCAGAAGCGTGGCTTGGTGGAGGTGGCACACGAGGGAACGCTCTTCTTGGACGAGATCGGCGAACTGTCGGTCGGGGTTCAGGGCACCCTCCTCCGATTCATCGAGGAGAAGGCGTTCCGACGAGTCGGCGGGACCCGCGACCTCACGGTCGACGCGCGGGTCATCGCGGCCACGAATCGCGATCTCTCGAGCGAGGTGAAGCAAGGCAGGTTCCGTCAGGATCTCTACTATCGGCTTCGCGTCCTTCCGCTTCGCCTGCCTCCCCTGAGGCACCGTCGCTCGGATATCCCGGCTCTCGCGGCATCCTTCATCGATCGTTTCAACGGCGAGTTCGGAAAGTCGGTAGAGGGTTTGACTCCGGATGCGGAAGCGCTCTTCGATGCCTACGAGTGGCCCGGGAACGTCCGTGAGCTCTGTAATGTGGTCGAGCGAGGCGTGCTCCTGACGGATTCCGTCCAGATCGACCTCGACGTGCTCCCGCCCGAGTTGGGCGGTCGGACCCTGGCAGACTCCCCCGGGGCGGTGCGCCTCGGACCCGAGGGCCTCGATTTGGAGGCACTCGAGGAGACGCTGCTCCGCGAGGCCCTGAGCCTTGCGGAGGGCAATCGGACCGAGGCGGGTCGTCTCCTGGGCCTGACGCGCCACCAGGTGCGGAACCGCATCCGGAAGTACGGGGGGAGGCTCTCGTGACGGGGCGGCCGCTGTTGATCCTCGTCCTGGGGTGGGCGTTGTGCCCACCGGTGGCTGGGCAGGCCGTGCCCCGCCAGGGATGCGACCTCTGCCACGGCGAGCTGGAGCTGCTTCGCCAGCATACGGCGACGCTGGAGGAAGCGATGGCCCTTCTCGCACCGGCCACGACGCTTCTGGCCTCCGCACACCGGGGGATGTCCTGTGCGGAGTGCCACTCGGGCTTCGACCGATTCCCTCACCGGGAAGGGGGCTTCGGCACGCGGACGTGCCGTTCGTGTCACGAGGCAGCGGAGGAGACCTGGGCGAGCGGAGCCCACGCGACCGAGTCGGAGGCAGGGTGTACCGCCTGTCACGGCGTGCACGCGGTCGCGAGCCTCGAGAGGCTTCGGGCCGCAGACGCGATCCCCGAGAGAAACGCGGTGTGTGCGACCTGCCATCTCGAAGCGCCTTCCGGCACGGGGGACGCTCACGCGGACCGTGTTCTCTGCACGTCGTGCCACAACCCGCATGCGACGCTGCCGGTAGCGGATCCGGGCTCGTGGATGCACGCTCGACGGCAGGCGAGCACCTGTGGTGCCTGCCACGACGAGACAAGCCTCGAATGGACCGATGACGCACACGCGGCGGCGGTCTCGGGGCAGCAGGGGATCGAGATTGTAGACGGACACATCCGGACGCCGTCTTGCGCCGGGTGTCACGGTGCACACCCGATCCTGCCGAAGGCCGCTCCGGACTTCGCGACCCACGTGACGGAGCGGTGCCAGGCCTGTCACGAGGACTATTCCGAGAGCTTCGCCGACAGTTATCACGGCAAGGCGGCGACCCTGGGGAGCGACCAGGTCGCGCAGTGCGCGGGATGTCACGGGGCGCATTCGGTCTACCCGGCGAGAGACGCCAGGTCTTCCGTCTCCGAGGACAACCTCCTGGAGACGTGCAGGAGCTGCCATCCCGAGGCCGGTGCGAAGTTCGCGGGCTTCCGACCCCACGCGCACCCGAACGATCCGAACGAGCTGCCCCAGATCTACTGGACGAACCGGTTCATGATCTGGCTGCTGATGGGCGTGTTCGGCCTGTTCGGCCTGCATTCGATTCTCTGGGTCGGCAGGAGCGCGGCTCAAGTGATCGGCCGCGCCGACGCGGATCACGACGCCAAGCGAGGCTCTGTCTCATGACCCCAGCATCGATCGACGCGGCCCAAAGGGGAGCTGGCGGCTACGTCTGGCGCTTCAAGCTCGTCCACCGCTGGACGCACGCCATCGTCATGGTCTCCTTCTTCCTTCTGGTGCTGACCGGTCTGCCTCTGAGGTTCAGCTGTGCCTTCTGGTCCGAGCCGCTCATGCGTCTGCTCGGTGGCGTGGAGATGGCGGGGCGACTCCATCGTATCGGTGCGATCCTGACGTTCGGCTACTTCGGCTTCCACGTCGCCTACCTGGTCGGGCTGCTCTGGAAGGCCGACGAGCGTCGGTCGATGCTCTGGGGCGAGGACTCGATCGTTCCGCAGCCGAGGGACGTCACGGACTTCATCGCTCAGATCCGCTGGTACTTCGGCCGGGGGCCAAGACCTCGTTTCGCACGCTACAGCTACATGGAGAAGTTCGACTACTTCGCCGTTTTCTGGGGTGTCGCCATCATCGGCAGCTCGGGGCTCGTGCTGTGGTTCCCCGAGCTGTTCGCGCGCTTCCTCCCGGGCTGGGCCTTCAACGTCGCGACCGTCGTGCACGGTGAAGAGGCGCTGCTGGCTGCGGGGTTCATCTTCACGATCCACTTCTTCCACGTGCATCTCCGTCCCGAGAAGTTTCCTCTGGACGCGGTGATGTTCACGGGCCGTGCGACCGCCGAGTACATGGAGGAGGAACACGGACTCCTTTCCGGCCGCATCGAGGCACGGTCCGGCGAGACGCCCTCGTCGGTAAGCATCCCGGACCTGCCCGCACCGGCACCCACCAGACGCCAGACCCTGGTGGCCGTGATCTTCGGCTTCACGGCCCTCGGCTTCGGCATCGCACTCGTCGGGATGATCCTATGGGGCGCTTCCTTCTGCTGATCGCTTGCGGCCTGGTGGCCGCGTGCGAGCCGGTGGAGCCGGTGTCGGGAGCAGACGAGCCCGCGCACGGGGAGCTCGCGTGTCGCGCCTGTCACTCTGGCGGGGTCGCGGACATCGGGCTGGCCGCGGTGCCCACGGCCGCGTGCACGTCGTCGGGTTGCCATGCCACGAAGATTCCCGCAACGGTCGAGCTCGCGACCGCGCGCTTCGAGCATCGCAGCCACGGGTCGACCGAGGACCTGGCGCTGGGTTGTGCGGGTTGCCACACGCACACCAGGGGCTCGGAGCCGCTCACCGCGAGCGTCGATGCCTGCGCGCTCTGTCACCGCGAGGCCATCTCCGGCTCGAACGGGGAGGACTGTCGGACCTGTCACCGAAACAGGAGCCACGAGGCCGAGACCAGCCAGGGCGCACGCATGACGCACGCGAGCAGCGCGTGGACCGCGGGCCGCTGCGTGCGCTGTCACTACGACCTCGCCGAGCCGCTTCCCGTGGTATCCACGGCGGCCTGTGCCGCGTGTCATGAAGAACCGCTCGCGGTGACGAGGGCCGCGATCGGCGCGGATCTCCACGGGTGGCACGCCGGGAAGGGGTGCACGGCCTGTCACGAGGGGCAGACCCACCACATCGTCGCGATGAGCTCCGCTGTGGTGCTCAACTGCGCGGACTGTCACCAGGGCCCCCACGATCTGGACCTCATGCACGAGCCGATCGGATCGGAAACCTGCAACCAGTGTCACGGAGCGACCCATCGGGCGCAGCAGAGCTTCTTCCTGGGCCTGGTGGCCGATGAAGACGAAGCTTATCCGGCCCCGAAGTTCCTGGACGGACTGACCTGCCGATCCTGCCACGTGCCCGACGGTCTGGCGGCGGAAAGGGGGCCGATCGGTGGCAGCAAGGTCTCCTGTGCGGGGTGCCACAGACCGGAGTACGGCGTGATTCTCGATTGGTGGAGAGGCGGTGCTGGCCAGCGCGTCACGTCGGCTACCAACTACTGGTTCGAAGCCCGAGAAGCCATGCGACGAGCGGGCATGCCGAGCGGTGGACAATCCCTTCTTTTAGAAGCATTCGCGCCGATCGAGTACGTTCGGGAGGCCGGCGCTGCCCACAATCTCGTCCTCGCCCACGAGCTGCTCGAGGAAAGCGTACGGCGGTCGGAGGCCGTCTACGACTACCTGGGCCTCGAGGCGCCCGCGCAGCCGGATCTGGGGCGCAGGCCCGGGCGCACGACCTGCAGCTCGTGTCACTACGAGCTCGGCGACACGCGTTTCTCCGAGGAGATGGACGAGGCGTTCCACCGAGACGTGCTGGGCATCCGTCGGTAGGTAGGAGCCTGCGCGTGTCACATTCCGTGCGTATCGATCGTTAAGATCATGGGTGGGCAACGGAATCCCGGGGAGTGGGTTGGCATGTCGATACGGTGGAAGTGGGCTCTGCTGGCGCTGTCGCCCGTCCTGGTCGCGTGCGGCGAGGACAATCCTCTGGCGATCGTGGGGAGCTGGGGTGGCGAAGGCGCGTCCGTCGAAGTGCGTGAGGGTGTCACACATTTCGAGTTCGACTGTGCCCACGGCCTGGTGGAGGGGGTGATGGACGTCTCGGCCGGAGGCCGCTTCGAAGGTACCGGCACCTACACCCGGGAAGGTGGTCCCGAGCCGCCCGAGCCTCGACCTGCCATTCCCGCCCGATTCCACGGGTCGGTGGACGGGAGTCGGATGACGCTCGAGATCGACTGGCTGGACGGATCGGGGACGACGCTCGGCCCCGACGAGCTTCGTCGGAATCGGGAGCCGCTTCTCCGGAAATGCCTCTAGCCCGATCAGTCGACCCGTAGCGCTTTTACCGGATCGATCCGGCTGGCTCTGCGTCCGGGTATGTAGCTCGCGACGGCCGCCACCGAAGCAAGGACCAGGGCCACCATCGCGAGGAAGAGCGGATCTCCGTCCTCGACCCCGTGAAGGCGGTTGGAGAGCACCTTGGCGAGTGCCCAGGCGCCCACGACGCCGATCGCGAGACCGATCGCGATCAGGCCCATGGCCTCTTTCATGACTGCGCGAACAACCGTGCCGCGCGGCGCGCCGATGGCCAGGCGAACGCCGATCTCGGTGCTCCGCTGCGAGATACCGTACGAGAGCACCCCGTAGGTACCCACGGCCCCGAGCACGAGAGCCAGAAGGCCGAAGACCCCCAACAGTCGAGCGAGCATCCTCGACTGGGCCATCGAGCCTTGTACGACCTCCTCCATCGGCTGCACCCCCGAGACGGCAACATCCGAATCGATTTCCCAGACGGCACGTCGAACGGTCGGAACCAGCGTCCTGGGCTCGTCCTGCGGAGTGCGGATCAGGAGACCCATGCTCACGACGGGGCTCTGGCCGAAGGGACGATAGATCTCGGGGGCCGTATTGGTCCCCAGGTCCTCCTGACGACTGTCGGCGACGACTCCGATGACCCTCACCCACGCGTCCGGCTCGGCAGTCGAGAGGCGAATGCGCTCGCCGAGCGGGTCGCGGCCCTGCAGATATCGGTCGACGAAGGCCTCGTTCACGACTGCAACGGGGGCGGTCGAGGACCGGTCACGCGGAAGGAAAGTACGACCGGCCCGCAGCGGGATCTCCAGGGTCTCGAAGTAACCGTGCGTCACGATTCTCCACGCCACCCTCTGAGCAGCCGCATCCGCAGACGCCCCATCTTCCACAAGCCAGTTCGAACGGTCCAGAGAGCCCGTGAACGGAACGATCGAGGCGGCCGCGACCGACGCGACACCCGGCAGCTTGCGGACCGATTCGAGCGCCTCGGCCCAGAAGGCGTCACGCTCTGCCGGCTCGGAGTAGCGTGCCTGCGTCGGGGAGAGGCGCAGCGTCAGCACGCCCTCGGCTCGAAACCCGGGATCGACTGCACTCAGCCGATCGAAGCTCTGGAGCATCAAGCCGGCTCCGACCACCAGGATCATCGCCATCGCCACCTCGCAGATCATGAGCGCGCGGAACACGCGTCGCGCGCCTCCCCATCCTCCCGAGGCTCCTCTTCCCTTGGATCCCAGGGAGAGGCGCACGACCTGTGTCGTAGACTGGAGGGCAGGGGCCAGACCGAACAGGATGCCGGCCATGACGGCCACGCCGAGGGTAAAGAGCAGGACCTCTCTTCCGATGTCGATGTCGGCGACACCGGGGATCTCGGCCGGAAGCGCGCTTCGAAGCGCCTCACCTGTCCAGGCGGCCAGAAGCAGTCCTGCCACACCACCGAGCAGGGCCAGAACGACGCTCTCTGTCAGCAGCTGACGCACGACCCGAGAGCGCCTGGCCCCGAGCGCGGTGCGGACGGCCATCTCCCTGCGACGCACCTGTGCGCGCGTCAGAAGCAGGTTCGCGACGTTGGCGCACACGATCAGCAGCACGAAGCCCACCGCCCCGAAGAGCACGAGGAGGGCAGGGCGGGTCTGGCCGACGAGCGCCTCTCGGACCGGGATCACCCGGGCGCTGTTTCCGAACGACCCGGGATAGCCCTCGAACAGCTCCCGGATCTCGACGCTGTGGCGCCGAAGCTCGAGCGTCGCTTGCGACGACTCCACGCCGGGAGCGAGTCGCCCGACCACGGCGAAGTCCGGCGTGCCGTAGTCGTCTTCGGCGGCCGGGTCCATCGTCGCCGGAATCCAGATGCGCGTTTCCGCGCTCGGGAAAGAGAAGTCCCGGGGCATGACGCCCAGGATGGTATGGCCCCGCCCGTCCACCATGATCCGCCGGCCGAGCACGCCGGATCCACCGGCGTAGATCCGCTCCCAGAGTCCCTGGCTCAGCACGGCGACCGGCTCCGCACCGGGTTCTCCGTCGTGGAGCTGCAGCGCTCTGCCGAGCAAGGGCTCGACACCGAGAAGGTGGAAAAGATTCGAGGTGACCCGAGCTCCCGAGATCCGCTCCGGCTGATCCAGATCGGTCACGGTCAAGTCCGTACGGCTCCAGGCGGCAACGTCGTCGAAGCTCTGCAGTCGGTCCTGGAATCGGGTCAGGGTCGCTTTGGAGACGAGGGCTTCGGCGTCGAGCTCGACCGTCACGAGACGGTCCGCTTCGGCGAAGGGGAGCGGCCGCATCAATACTTGGTAGACGCCTGCGAAAATCGCCGTATTCGCGCCGATTCCGAGTCCGATCGTCGTAACCGCGACGCCCGCGAATCCGAGGTTGCGATAGAGACCGCGCAGGGCGAACCGAAGATCGTGCCAGAGAGACTCCATGAGCCAAGATACCTTCGGGCGAGCCGATGGGCTGCCCCGGGGGGGCGTGAGCTGGCGTGGCTCGCCGCCTGTCTGGAAGGGCTTCGGAGGACTAGTTTCGCCACTCTCGACCCGGTCAAGGAGTGCTCGGTGGTGCCCCCAATCTCTCGTAGGTCTTTCGTATCGGGCGCGGCGGCGGCGATGGCGGGAGGTCTCGTCGGTACCGCTGGCGATGCGCGCGCCGCCGAGGAGCCACCTCCGCGTCCCGTCGGGCAGTCGGCCGACGATCTGGCGTTCGCCTCCGGTCGTGATCTGGCTCGCTGGATCCGCGCTGGTGAGCTTTCGGCCGAGGAGCTGATGCGGGAGACGCTCGCGCGGATCGACCGGGTGAACCCGAGCGTGAACGCGATCGTGACCCTGCGTTCCGAGTCGGAGTTGATGGAGGAGGCGCGTCTTCGAGACCGCACGATGTCTGCGGGGGAGCCGGTCGGTGCGCTGCACGGGATTCCGATCGCCGTCAAAGACCTCGCGAGCACGAAAGGCATCCGGACGACGCAGGGTTCACCGATCTATGCCGATGTCGTCCCGGACGAGGACGCGATCTTCGTGGAGCGGTTCCGCAGGGCGGGAGCCATCGTCATCGGCAAGACCAACACGCCGGAGTTCGGCGCGGGATCGCACACCTTCAACGAGGTTTTCGGTGCGACGCTCAACCCCTACGACCTCTCCAAGTCGTGCGGAGGGAGCAGTGGAGGTGCGGCCGTGGCGCTCGCCACCGGAATGACCGCCTTCGCGGACGGCAGCGATTTGGGCGGATCGCTCCGAAACCCGGGAAGCTTCAACAATGTCGTGGGCTTCAGGCCTTCGCCCGGGCGGGTCCCCCGAGCGTCGGCACAGCCCTGGAATCCCCTGGCCGTATCGGGACCGATGGCTCGCTCCGTCGGTGACGTGGCTTATCTCCTGTCCGTCATGGCGGGGCCGGACCCCCGCGACCCGATCGCTCTCGACGAACCGGGCTCGACCTTTCTGGCCCCTCTCGGACGAAGCTTTCGCGGTGTGCGGGTCGCATGGAGCGAGAACCTCGGCCGCTATCCCGTGCATCCCGACGTCACGGCCGTCTGCAACTCGGCGCGTCCGGTCTTCCAGGAGCTCGGGATGGAGGTCGTGGACGGGGAGCCGGATTTCAGTGATGCGGATTGGGCGTTCCAGACGCTCAGGGGCTGGATGTATGCCGAGAGCTACCGCGATGTGATCGCCGAATACCGGGATCAGATGAAGGACACGGTGATCTGGAATATCGAGCGTGGGCTGGACCTCACCGCGCAGGACATCGCCCGGGCGGAGCGCCTTCGCGCCGCGCTCTATCGACGCGTGCTGGACTTCATGGGCGAGCACCATTTCCTCATCCTCCCGGTCTCGCAGGTGCCGCCGTTTCCGGTCACATGGGACTGGGTGCACGAGATCGAGGGCGTGGTGATGGAGACCTATATCGACTGGATGGCCACCTGCTATGCGATCACGCTGACGGGCCTGCCTGCCATCAGCGTGCCGGCAGGTTTCACGGACGACGGCTTGCCGGTGGGGCTGCAGATCGTGGGGCGGCACCACCACGACCTCGAGGTGCTGCAGCTTGCGCATGCGTTCGAGCGAGCGACGCTCGTCGGCGAACAGCGACCGGAGATCGCGGTCGGTTAGCTTTCCTCTCCCGAGGCGGGTGTGCAGGCGCAGGTCTCACCGCGAAGGGCGCGCTTGCCTTCGACGCCGATGATCGGAACCATCGCGAGGGCTGCGACGGGGTCTGCCCACCACCAGCCGGCCAGCGCATTCAGGCCCAGGCCGAGAAGGAGGATCGCCGAGAGGTAGGCGCAGATCTCGGTTTGTCTCGCATCGGCCTCCAAGGCGGCGCTCTGCAGGCGGGTGGCCACCCGCCTTTTCGCGCGGGCCAGGATCGGCATCACGACCAGCGAAACGGCCGCCAGCGCGATGCCCACAGCCGTCGGCTCGGGGGCCTCGCGACCCATGATCGCCCCCACGGACTCCCACGCCACGAAGGCTGCGAGCGCGAGGAAGCAGTACCCGACCAGCTTGAGGGCGAGCGCCTCCCGATCGGGTCGGTCCGTCCCCCACAGGTGCCAGAGCAGGACGGCCCCGGACGAGCTCTCGATGAGCGAATCCACACCGAATCCGAGGAGTGCCGGGCTTCCGGTCAGGGCAGCGACACCCAACGCGACCGCCGCCTCGATGACGTTCCACACCAGGGTCAGAATCTCGAGCCGTCGGCCGCTTCGCCGAGCGGCAGATCGTGCCTGGTCGCTCATGGTGTGCGATGCCGGAGTCTCGTCGAAGGATCTCATTCGTGTGCCGAAGGGCCGACGGTCGTCGCACCGTCTGACTGCGCGGATCCGGTCGGAGTCGCTCCGCCACGGCGTCCGCGCTTCCGTCTCTGCGGCGCATCCGATCGGATGTGGGGTATTACCGCTGAGTCGGGAATGCGTTCAACTGTGGACGCTCGAGAAAGCCCCCCGAAGACGTTCGGGGGCGCTCGGGCGCGAGGCGCAGCGCCTGAGCCGGCCCGCGGTCAGCCGCGGGCCTTTTCTCATGCCGGCGCTAGTCTTCCTCCGAACCGGCGGACTGTCCCACCAGCGCGAGCATGGTGCCGTCCGGGCTGGCGGAGAGTCTGGTGAAGACGAGGCCGGACTCCGACAGGTCTGCGATCATGCGCCAGCCGGCGTCGACCTCGGCGTTGAACTGGTAGAGTCGCGGCCCCGACGCCATGAGCAGAACGCCGTCCGGCGTCCACGCATGGTCCTGACCTCCGTCGACGGCGTCGATGATGCGCTCGATTCGTTGGCCATTCAGGTCGACCTCCCCGATCCATGCTTCGTCCGCAGAGACGCGCTGGACGAAGCTGAAGGCCGCCCGCGTCGGAATCTTGTGGAGCGATCGTCCGACGTTCTCCGCAACCACGGTCGTGCGGCCCTCCGTCAGGTCCACGAGCTGTAGCGTGGCGGGGTCACCGAGCACGAACAGGAGCAGTGTGTTTTCATCTCCCCACGCATGATACCCGACCGGCTCCAGGTCTCGCAGGACGACCTCGGCATCCATCCCCTCCATGGTGAAGCGCCACAGCCGCTGGGTCGAGTCGGGCTCCACCCGGATCGCGCTGAAGGCGCGGTCACCTGGAATCGGTGTCGCCGAGTACTCGCTCTCCTCCGTTCGCGTGATCCGCGTGTCTCTCGACGACTCGACGTAGAAGCGGTGGATCTCCGTCTGCCCATCGTTGCCGTCGTCGTAGCCGGCCGTATAGAGGATCGACCGCGAGTCGGGCGTGAAGACGGGCTGGTTGTCGTACGAGGCGGGGCGCTGCGTGACGTTACGCAGTGCTCCCACGAAGTAAACGCCGTCGAACAAGCTGATCTCGGTGACATAGATGTCCGTGGACGGAAACGAGCCCTGGGCCAGGGCAGGACCCGCCATGGCGGTGGCGGCTATGCCTGCGGCCAGGACTCGGGCCAGGACACACCCGAGGGCCCCCGCTGCTCTTCGTGATGTCACGCGACAACTCCTTCATTCGTTCCTTTGACAGGGGCTTGGTAACGTCGCTCAGGCGCGGGTGCAAGGTGACCGGTTTGCCCGAACCATCTCCGACCGGTTTCGTGTAAGACAAGTGAGGGTCCGCGTTTCGTGGACCCAGGGGAGGATGGGAAGATGACCAGGATGCTCAGGCGCCACGTGATGGCAGCGCTCGCGCCCGTGCTTTTCGTTCCGGGCTGCCTGTCGGATCCGACGGCTCCGACGACCGACGACCCGGCGTTCGTCCAGCTTCTCTACGGCAGCTGGAGCTGGATCAGCGCCGAGGGAGGGATCGCGGGCCAGACGGTGACACCGGAGACCGAGGGGTACGCCCAGACGTTCGTCCTGACCAGTCCGGACCGGGTCGAGTTGCTCCGAGACGGGGTTACGGTAGCGGTCACGACCTTCGAGTTCGTGCCGGCGCGGGATTCGGGCGGCCAAACGGAGTCGGCGATGCTTCGTTACGCGAGTCCGATCTTCGGATGGGACGAACAGGCCGTCGCGCTCGACCCGGTAGGGAATCTGGTGCTCACGGATCCCTGCTGCGACGGCTTCGTTTATCTCTTCGGCCCGTCCTGAGGGTCCCGAACACGACGGGTGTGCAACGGAGCGGCCGGGCTCGGACATCGAAGCTTCTAGAGATCGGTCGAGCTCGGAGTGACGAGGACGGGAGGCCGCACGTTGGACGATATCCATGTGCTGACGGAGTTGCAGCTCACGATCCTGCAGGTGCTCTGGGAGCGCGGTGAAGCGACAACCCAGCAGATCCACCACGCCCTCGAGGTCGATCGAGCGTTGGCGCTGACGACCGTCGCGACACTCCTTTCCCGCCTGGAAAGGCGCGGTGCCGTGGATCATCGGAAAAGCGGACGTCAGTACGTGTATCGGCCGCTGGTCAGTCGAGGCGAGGTGCGGCATTCCAAGGTGCGGGAGCTCACCGAGACGCTCTTCGAGGGAGATCCCGCGGCCCTCGTCCACCACCTGGTTCGGTCGGACGTGACGGACGCGAAGGACCTCGCCAGGATCAAGGCGTGGATCGAGGCCGCGGAAGCAGACGGAGGTCGCGGCTGAGCGTCATGCCCCTGCGAGGGTGACGCGAGACCCCTGGAGATCCACCCCGCCAACTCGCTCGTGCCCCCGAGACTGCCTTGGTCGGAGGCCTCCGCGGCCTATATTCTCTCGTCGCACGAGACCTTCTAACCAAGAGGTGGAATGGATCCGGTCGAGGCCGTCGTCTCGAATCCCGGGGGTCGGCTCGTCACCGAGTGTCTTTCGGTCGACGTGCCGGGTCCACTCGCGTTCCTCAGGGCCATGGACGGCAACCCCAGGGGCCTCTGGGCACGAGGGGAGGAGTGGGTGGCCCACGCCGGGGCGATCGAGGTGCTCCGCGGAGACGGTCCGCACCGTATCGGCCAGATCCTGGAAGAGGCCGCCGAGCTCTACGGACCGGCCCGCGAGGAAGAGCCGAGGGAGAGCATTCGGTTCTTCGGTGGCTTCTCTTTCCGGACGCCGCATCGGGCCGTCGGGCTCTGGGAAGGCTTTCCCGAGGCCCTGTTCCACCTTCCCGAGCTCGAGCTCGTCGGCGGACCCGGCGGGACGTGGCTGCGCGGTCGCACCGTCGTACGCGGAGACCGGTACGACGCCAGGCAGCGGCTGCGTCGGCGGATCGAAGAGGTGGCCGAGCTCGCGCGTGGTCTTCCCGAGAGGCCACCCGGCGCGCCGATCCCCTGTGAGCGTCACGCGACGAATCCCGGGCTGTGGCGATCGGCCGTGGAGGATGCGCTCGAGGCGATCGCGGCAGGCACGGTCTCGAAGGTCGTGCTGGCGCGGACACTCGACGTCCTTGCCGAGTCCGATCTCGATCCCTTGCGGGTCGTGGAGTATTTGTGGTCGGAGAATCGGGGCGCGCACGTCTTCCTCTTCGAGCCGTCCCCGGGGCATCTGATGGTGGGCGCGGCGCCGGAGACGGTCGCGACCCTGCACCGGGGCTCCTTTCACGCCACGGCGGTTGCGGGGTCGATCGCTCACGGAGAGACGCCGGCGGAGACGAGGGCGCTCGCGGGACGGCTGCTCGCGAGCGCGAAGGATCGGGAGGAGCACCGGATCGCTCTCGACGATATGGTCGATCGGCTGAGGCCCATGGCCGAGGAGGTCGAGGCACAGCCCGAGCCCCATGTCCTGACGCTGGCCAGAATCCAGCACTTGGAGACGGAGATTCGGGCGCGGATGCCGGAGGGCTCGCACGTGCTCGAAGTGCTCGAGGCGCTCCATCCGACGCCTGCTGTCTGTGGCCTCCCGCGTGACGCGGCCCTCGACTTTCTGCATCGCGAAGAGCCCTTTGAGCGAGGGTGGTATGCAGGGCCCGTCGGTTGGTTCGACGGGGACGGCAACGGTGTCTTCGCGCCCGCACTTCGGTGCGCCGTGGCTCGCGGGAGAGAGTGGAGGCTTTTCGCCGGCGCCGGCCTCGTCGCGGCGTCGGAGCCTGCCCTCGAATGGGAGGAGACGGGGATCAAGTTCGAGCCCGTCCTCCGTGCCCTCCAAGCCAGCGGGGCGCGATGAGCGGGGCGGTCCAGACGCTGTGGGCGAGGGCGTTCCTCGACGAGCTCGCCCGCTCCGGGGTGCGCCATCTCTGTCTTGCGCCCGGCTCACGCTCCACACCGCTGGTGATGGCCGCGGCCTCGGACGATCGATTCCGAACCTGGGTCCACATCGACGAGCGCTCGGCGGGCTTCTTCGCCCTGGGGATCGGCAAGGCGACAGGGCGGCCGGCTGGTGTGATCACGACGTCCGGTACGGCCGCCGCAAACCTGCTGCCCGCGGCGATCGAGGCTTCTCAGAGCGGAGTCCCGCTGCTGCTCCTGACCGCGGACCGGCCGCTCTGGCTGCGGGGTGGTGACGCGAACCAGACGATCGAGCAGCAGGGCCTCTTCGGCTCGTATGTTCGGGCGACCTTCGAGACCGGCCAATCCGACGTGCGAGGGTTGAGGCGGATCCGGACGATCGCTTGCCGCGCCGTGGGGGCTTCGACGGCTCCCGATGCCGGACCCGTTCACGTGAATCTCGCGCTCACCAAGCCCCTCGAGCCGTCCGAAATGACGGAGGAGGAGCTCGCCAACGTGCGGTCGGGTGACGCTCTCGGAGTCGACGGGCGTCCGGACGGGGAGCCGATGGTTCGGATCGCCGCTCGGTCCTCGGATCCGGCCGAACGCGATCGGGAGCGCCTGCTCGGGCAGATCGCCGCCTCCCGGCGGGGGGTGATCGTCGCTGGACCTGCGGTCGACCCGGGCGCGCTCGGCCCGGCTCTCTGCCGGTTGTCCGGGGCGACCGGCTACCCGCTGCTCGCCGATCCGCTGTCGGGGGCCCGCTTCGGCCCGCAGTTCGGTGCCCGGACGATTTGTTCCTACGATCTGTTCCTGCGGGATGCCGAGGTCCGAAAGGCACTGGAGCCCGACCTGATTCTGCGGGTCGGTCCCTCTCCCACGTCGTCCGGTGCGCTCCGCTACCTCGAGGATCAAGGGGCTGCTCCCCTTTCGATTCTCGCGGCCGAGGGGCGCTGGGCGGACCACCTCTGGGGAGCTTCGACCTACGTCACGGGAGACCTCCCGTCCCTGGTAGGCCGGCTCGCGGACGGCATCGCGGAGAGGCCGGCCTCTCCCGACTGGACGCATGCCTGGGAGGAGCTCGACGCTGCGGCAGGCGAGGCGGTCGAGGCGGCGGCGGAGGGCTTCTTCGAGGGACACGTTCTCGCCTCGGTCGCGAACGCGACGCCCGAGGGAGCCGTGCTCTTCGTTTCGAACTCCATGCCGATCCGGGATCTCGACAGCTTCGGTGGGAAGTCGGAGACACCGCGCGAGGTGTTCGGCAACCGCGGGGCGAGCGGCATCGACGGCATCGTGTCAACGGCGCTGGGAATCTCGGCGGGCAGAGAGGGCCAGCGCGTGGTGGCCGTTCTCGGAGATCTTGCGTTCCTCTACGATTCGGCCGGTCTCATCGCCGCCAAGAAGTACGACCTCGACGTCGTCTTCGTCGTGATCGACAACGATGGCGGTGGAATCTTCAACATGCTGCCGATCGCGGAGCACGAGCCGCATTTCACGCCTTACTTCGCGACACCGCACGGTCTGGATCTGGGGCGGATCGCCGACTTGTACGGTCTGCCCTATCGTTGGGCGGACGGCGCGTCCGAGTTCGGCTCGGCGCTCGGGGCGGCACTCGCCTCGGAAGGAGTCTCGATGCTGGTCGTTCGCACCGACCGGGAGCAGAACCAGAGACGACACGAGGAAATGATCGAGGCGGTGCGACGGGCGACCCGTCCGATCGCGCTTCGCGAACAGTGAGAGATCAATCTCGATGGAGACAGGAATGACTGAAGCTTCGGGTTCCGGTGAAGTGCAGCAACGAGAGACGAAGGCCCGCAATCCGGTAAAAGACTATCCGACGCCGGAATGGGAGGTCGTCCGGGAATACGAGGACATCACCTACAAGCGTTCGCACGGTGTCGCACGAATCGCGATCAATCGCCCCGAGCGTCGAAACGCTTTCCGTCCCGAAACGCTCCTGGATCTCCAGGATGCGTTCCGTCACGCGGGGGAAGATCCGGACATCGGCGTGGTCCTTCTGACGGGTGAGGGGCCGGCGGCGGACGGTGTGTACGCCTTCTGCTCCGGAGGCGACCAGAAGGTCAGGGGTGACGCCGGTTACGTCGGAGGTGACGGCATCCCGCGGCTCAACGTGCTGGAGCTTCAGCGCTATATGCGCAGCATGCCCAAGCCCGTCATCGCCCTGGTGGCCGGCTACGCGATCGGAGGCGGGCATGTCCTCCACGTCGTCTGCGACCTGACGATCGCGGCCGAGAACGGCGTCTTCGGTCAGACCGGCCCGAAGGTCGGCAGCTTCGATGGAGGCTTCGGAGCCTCGTTCCTCGCAAGCATGGTCGGACAGAAGCGGGCCCGCGAAATCTGGTACCTGTGTCGTCAGTACACGGCACAGGAGGCTTTCGAGATGGGCATGGTCAACAGGGTGGTCCCCGTCGACCAGCTCGAAGCCGAGGGCTGGCTCTGGGCGCAGGAGATTCTCGACAAGAGCCCGCTCGCGATTCGACTGATGAAGTCCTCGTTCAACGCAGGGGTGGACGGTCAGGCGGGTCTCCAGGAGCTTGCCGGAAACGCCACGCTGCTCTTCTACATGACCGAGCAGGCGCAAGAGGCCAAGGACGCCTTCCTCGAGAAGCGTGCTCCCGACTTTCGCCGCTACCCTTGGCTGCCCTGGTGAGCAGAGCTCGGGCGTGGCTGCTCGCGGCCCGTCCGAAGACCCTCTCAGCGGCTGCGGCCCCCGTGCTCGTCGGAGCGGGGCTCGCCGTACACGAGGAGGCCTTCGTCCGTGGGCCGGCGGTGGCTGCGCTCGTGGGCGCGCTGCTGATCCAGATCGGGACGAACCTCGCCAACGACTACTACGACTTCGTCCGGGGTGGAGACACGGCGGATCGGGTGGGACCCGTCCGGGTCACGCAGGCCGGTCTGATACCGCCTCGTCAGGTGTGGTGGGGGATGGTCGCCACGCTCGGCGCGGCGCTCCTGGTCGGCATCTATCTGGTGTCGGTGGGAGGGTGGCCGATCGTATTCATCGGCCTCGCCTCTTTGGCCTGCGCCGTGCTGTACACGGGCGGTCCCTATCCGCTCGCCTACCACGGGCTGGGGGACCTGTTCGTCTTCGTCTTCTTCGGACTCGTCGCCGTCGGTGGGACGGTTTGGGTCCAGGCGCTCCAGTGGCCCGTCGGTGCGCTCCTCGCAGGGGCGGGCATGGGGGCGCTCAACACGGCCATCCTGGTGGCGAACAACCTGCGTGACATCGACACCGATCGGGCGGCGGGGAAGCGCACGCTCGCGGTGCGCTTGGGGCGCCGCGGCACGCGGATCGAATTCCTGTTGATGTTCCTGGCCGGGTTCGTCGTGCCGCCCCTTGGGGTCATGCTGCTGGGCTGGCCGGCGTGGTGCCTCCTGGCGCTCCTGGCTGCCATCCCCGCGATCGAGCCTCTCCGGCGTGTCTGGACGGCGGAGGAGCCGCGTGCCCTGATTCCCGCCCTTGGAGGTACGGCGCGTGTCGTGGCCATCTACGGTGTGCTTCTGGGCCTCGGCCTGGCGTGGAGTTGAGCTTCGTTGAGCGCTGACTCCTTCGATCCCCTCCGGGAGGCGGCAGGGCGGACCCCGGATGCCCCCGCCCTCGATGACGGCGGACGCGTTTTCACCTATGCGGAGCTCGACGCGTCGGTCGACCGGATGGCTCGGCGCCTGGTGCCTCTGGGAGCCGTGCCTGGAGAGACGGTGGCGCTCGTCGCGCATCCCGACGGCCGTGCGGTGGAGGCGGTCTTCGCCGTTCCTCGGACTGGAGCCTCACTCGCGCTTCTCAGTCCGGGACTTGGGCCGGTCGCGCTCGAGGCCGCCCTGGATGCGATCGGCCCTGGCCTGGTCCTCTCGACTGCGCAGACCCTGGAGGACGAGGATCTCGGGATCGAATCCGGTTGGCTGACCCTGATCGACGAGCTCGCTCCGGCGGATGCAGACCTCGTCGGCATCGAAGAAGACTCCCGCTTCCGGCTTTGGACGTCCGGAACGTCGGGACGGGCCAAGATCGTGGACGTCACGGTGCCGAACCTCCTGGCGTCGGGGCGGGCCGTCATTCTCCGCCTGGAGCTGGAACCTGGGGATCGTTGGCACGCGTCCCTTTCGCTCGCGCACGTCGGCGGATTGGCCCTTGTGTGGCGGGCGGTGATGGCCGGCTCGAGCGTCTTGGCGCTGGGGCGCTATACCACCGAGGAGCTGGTGGCGTCTTTGCAGTTCGGGAGGATCAGCCATGCCTCGCTCGTGCCGACCCAGCTGCGCCGGATCCTGGATCGTCTTCCGGACGGCCCCGGTGATTCGGTGCGGTGTCTGTTGATCGGAGGTGCTGCCTTACCGCGGGATCTGCTCGATCGGGCCCTCGATGCGGGGTATCCGCTGGCGCTGACCTACGGGCTCACGGAGGCGACCTCCCAGGTCGCCACGGCACCACCCATGGACGTGCGAGAGGCGCCCGGAAGCGTAGGCTTTCCCTTGGACGGGCTCGAGCTGCGCCTTGCCGCGGACGGTGAAGTCCTGGTGCGGGGCGCGACGGTCACGCCCGGCGCGGCCGACCGGGACGGCTGGCTCGCGACCGGTGACCGGGCTCGTCTGGACGAGCTCGGCCGCCTCTGGATCACGGGTCGCAAATCCAGGCGGATCATCTCGGGCGGGGTCAACGTCGATCCGATCGAGGTGGAGGACGCGCTGCGCGCCATTCCCGGGGTGGCCGATGCGGTCGTCGTGGGGCTGCCCGACGAGGTCTGGGGCGAACGCACGGCCGCGGTCGTGGAGGTGGACGGGCGGATCACCGACTCGGCGCAGGTCATGGCCGCCGCCGCCGAGCTTCTGTCCAAGGCACAACGCCCTCGAGTGGTGAGGGTGATCGAGCACATCCCCCGCAACGCGAACGGCAAGCCCGACCTCGAAAAGGCCCGGGAGCTGCTCGCGTCCTGAGGAAGCCGGGTCGAGGGACGCCTCCGTCGTTCCTCCGAAGCGCTGATCGGTCGGCCGCCTGAACTCCGCGGAGCAGCTCGATTCGATTAACTTGGGCGCCATGAACCTCTTCGACGAATACCGCTGGCGGGGCATGCTGCAGGATGCGACGGAGGGTGCCGACGAGGCGCTCGCCGCCGGCCCGCTGACCGCGTACATCGGATTCGATCCGACCGCCGCGAGTCTGCACGTCGGGACCCTGGTGCCGATCATGGGATTGGTGCACCTGCAGCGGGCCGGGCATCACCCGATCATCCTCTGCGGTGGCGGGACAGGCCTCATCGGAGACCCCTCCGGCAAGACCGACGAGCGAAAGCTCCTCACCAAGGAGGAGGCCGAGGCCAACGTGGCTGGAATCCGGGCCCAGCTCGAGCACTTCCTCGACTTCGAGACCTCGGTGAACCCGGCGCGGACGCTCAACAACCTCGAGTGGCTCGGGGAGATCTCGATGATCGACTTCCTGAGAGACGTGGGGAAGCACTTCAGCGTCAACGCCATGATGAAGAAGGAGTCGGTACGGCGCAGGCTCGAAGAGGAGGAGCAAGGCATCTCGTATACCGAGTTCAGCTATGCCCTGCTGCAGGCCTATGATTTTCTGGCGTTGAACGAGCGGTACGGCTGCACGCTGCAGATGGGCGGGAGCGACCAGTGGGGGAACATCACCGCCGGGATCGATCTCATCCGTCGGGTGCGAGGAGAGCGGGCCTACGGCATTACGTATCCGCTGATCACCAATGCCTCGGGAGCGAAGTTCGGAAAGAGCGAGGAAGGGAACGTCTGGCTCGATTCCGAGCTGACTTCGCCCTACCGGTTCTACCAGTTCTGGCTCAACGGCGACGACCGTGACGCTGGATCATACCTGCGGCACTTCTCCCTGCGATCCAGGGAGGAGATCGAGGCGCTGGAGCAGGAGCTCGCCGAGCGTCCCCATCAGAGGGCCGCCCAGCGGGCGCTCGCCGAGGAGCTGACGGAGCGACTCCACGGTACGACGGGTCTCGAGAAAGCCCGTCAGGCTACGGGGGTTCTCTTCGGGGGATCCATCGAGGGTCTGGGAGCGGACGAGATCGCTGAAGTCTTCGCCGACGTACCCTCGCACGGTGTCGCCCGGGAGTCGCTCTCGGGCGGCACCTCGTTCGTCGACCTGCTGGCCGAGTCGGGGCTGGCCAGCTCCAAGGGCGATGCGCGGCGCGCGATCGAAGGGGGCGGGATGTATCTGAACAACGCCCGGGTCGAGAGCGTCGACGCAGTCGTCACGGTCGAGGATGCCGTCGAGGGCCGCTTCCTCGTGCTCAGGAAGGGCAAGAAGAGCTATATGCTCGTCCAGCTGGAAGGCTGAGCCCGAACGGTCGAGAAGTAAAAACCCCGCCCGGCCTCGATGGCCGGGCGGGGTTTTGTCGTCGTAGGCTCGAAGCCGGACTAGCGGTACCCGAAGTTGACCTGCCAGCCGAGGACGAGGGTATCGTCCTGCGAGAGCTGCGGTCCGTTCAGGTCCTCCGAGATGACATAGTGCCACTCGAGGTACATCCGCAGTCCGGAAAGCGGTCCTTCGCGGAGCAACACGTTCAGTCCGAGAGGGAGCGTCGTGCGGCTGCCACCGGTCGAGAGCGGGTTGGCCGCGGGGTTGTCCCCGGGATCGAGATCCGGGTCTGGGGCGTCCACGTCTCCCCAGGACTCGAAGTTCACGCGCGCCGAGGCGGCAACCCAATCGCTGATCCGGTACTGCGCCCAGAGCGTCCCCATGAACCGGTCGCCCAGGGTGTAGTCACGATTGTTGTCGTGCACCCGGATGACGCCCTTGCCCTGGAGTCCGACCGTTCCGTGCTCGTTCTGCGTCACGAGGTTGAGCGTCGGGAGGATGTCCCACGTCCCGGCTCCCGTCTGCATGTTGAAGGGGAGCTGCTCCTCATTGGGGAAGCTGGCGACGGTGACGTCCTTGTCGTCGAGCTCACCCGACGGAAGCGAAACGCCCAGGCCGGCGTGGGCCCGGTACGAACCGACCTCGAAGAGATCGTACAGGAAGTTCACCCGTGTGTCGCCCAGGTCCTGCGACTCCGAGGCGAAGCCGGTCTGGCCGCCGTCGGTCAAGCTGAACGACTCGCGGAACCAGTACGGGAGCTGGGCCGAAACGGTGAGGCGATCGGCGAGCCCGAAGCGGACCTCGAACTCGTGCGCCTGATTCCTCATCTCGACGGGCACCGTGTTGAAGCCCAGCCCGAAGGCATCGTCGGCCGAGATGAGATCCTCGCCGAACCGGAGTCCGTCGAAGCTTTCCCGGTGGTACCGATACGTCCACATGAACTGGCCGGGCTCTAGCGTGTGATCATCGTACACGCCCAGCGGCGCAACCGCGTCCGGACGGTCCCAGGACCATTCGTAGTCTTGCGCCGCCAGCGGCACAGCTATCGAGAGACATACGACCGCGCAGACGGCGGTGACGGTCTTCCGCACCATGGATCTGTTCCTCTAGAGGTTCGATCGCCTACTACGACGCTCCAAAATGCGTAGAAGCGTCGAAAAAAAACAAGTGTTTCGTGTTTCGGATCCTAAGGAATATGGGACTTCCGGTCTCGAAGAGCCAGAAAACACTCCAAACGTGTTCCCCTCCGTCACCGTCCGTTTGTATTGGGGCTCGCCCCAGTTCGTCGGACCGGCGGCCCGTGGTCTGGAGCTCCGTGAACGCCTCCACCCGTGAGGTCTGCGCCCGGGGGGCCTACGCGGTCGTCGATTCGACCCCGGAGCGGAAGGTGGGGTCGGGTCTCGATCTGCCCGGAGCTTGGAAGACCTGATATCCTTCCTCCTTCTCAGGCGTTTCCGATTCGGGGAGATGACGATGGGATTCGGTACCGGTCGATGGGTCACGGCGTTGCTGCTGGCGGGTGCTCTTTGCGTCGAAGCGCAGGAAGCCCAGACGGCCGCGGAGGCCTCCGGGTTCGCAGAGCACACACCGTACGCCGAGATGATGGACTTCCTGTCGGAGGTGCGTGCCGGATCGACCGAGATGGTGCTCACCTCTTATGGGCAGACCTTGGAGGGCCGGACGCTGCCGTTGGCCGTCTTCAGCCGGCCCCGCGTTTCGCAGCCCTGGGAGGCCTGGGCGCTGGGACGTCCGATCGTGTCGCTGAATGCCAACGTGCACGGGGACGAGCGGGCGCTGCGGGAGTCCCTGCTGCTGCTCGTTCGCGAGCTCGCCACTCCGGGTACCGAAGCCCACCGGCTTCTGGACCACCTGGTCGTGCTGGTCGCTCCCCAGATCAACCCGGACGGGTTCGAGGCCAGCTCGACCGGCACTCGCGGGAATGCCTGGGGAATCGACATGAACCGTGATTGGGTCAAGCTCGAGCAGCCCGCGCTCGTCGCCTACGCCACGAATGTCGTCGGCCGATGGCGACCGCACGTCCTCGTGGACGGCCACTCCGGCGGCTCGCTCCCCTACAACCTCAACTACCAGTGTCCCAGCCACGCCGAGTCCGATCAGCGTATCACGGACCTCTGTGACCAGGAGATCTTTCCCGCCATCGACCGACGGCTCGAGGCCGCGGGTTACCGGTCCTTCTATTACCAGCGTGGTACCGAGACCCGATGGGACGGCGGCGGTTTCGACGCGCGCATCGGTCGCAACTACGGGGGATTCACGAACACCCTCGGGATCCTCTTCGAGTCCCCCGACGAGCAGCCGCTCGCACCCGCCGTGGCCTCGGGAGTGCTCGCCTTCAAAGCGGTGCTCGAGTATGCCCACGCACACGCGGAACGCGTGCTCGAAACCGTCTCCCGCGCGCGCCTCGAGACGATCGCTCTGGGCTCGCGGGCAGAGGGCGAGGTCGTCGTCGACATGGAATACGAACCGGAGGATTTCTCGGTCGAGTACGAGGTCCCGTCGGGGGAGGGGTCCAGGCGACGCATGATCACCGTGCGCAGTGACTCCCTCATGAAGAAGCCCGTGGCGACGAAGACTCGTCCCCGACCCTTCGCCTATCTCCTGCCGCGTGACGCCATCGACGCCGTGGCCATGCTTCGCCGCCACGGGATCTCGGTCGAAAGGCTCGAGCGCCCGGTGACGCTCGAGGTGGACGCGTACCGCCTCGTCGGCGTGACGTACGAGCAGGCGTACAACCACGACGGTGCGGTTCGGTTGGAGCTGGGCGAGGTGATCACGGCGGAGCGCTCGTTCCCGGCGGGAACCTATGTCGTGACGACCGGTCAGATGCTCGGACGCCTCGCGGCGCACATGCTCGAGCCCGAGACCAACGACAATGTCATCTACTGGAATACGATGGACGCGTGGCTTCCCAAGGCGGCGCTCGCGTCCGCTGGCGAGGCGGGAGCTTCGTCCTCTCCCCTGGTCCCGATCTTCAAGCTCATGGAGCCCACCCCGCTTCCTGCGGTCCTGATCTCCCGGTGAAGGTGCGTCAGCGACGGCGGTACTCCCCCTGATCGCCGAGCGGGGCTCGTGGTCGTGCCCTGCCGACCCTCAACCCTTCAGGCCGGCCGGTGCCCGGAGCACTTCGTCGGGGATTCCGAAGGCGTCGACCAGGAACACCGCTTCGTCACGGAGCTCGGCACAGAGCTCGTTCACCTCGGCCCGGATGGCTCGAGACTTTGCGGGCTCCAGGTAGCCGGCCTCCAGATACCACCCGCGTGCCTCCTCCATCGTCGAGAGGGCGTACAGGGCACCGACAGAGCGGAGGACCTCGGAGATCCCCGGTGCGGGTGCCTTGGCCACTCCCTCGCGGAGACACGCGAGGAGGAAACGCGCCACGGAAGCCCTCGCCAGCTCGATCAAATGGTCCTGGGTGCGGTTCATCGCATCGAAGGCGTCGAACCCCCCGTCCAGGAACCCCTTGATCCTCACGGCAGCCGAGCGGAGCAGTCGCTCCTCACGGTACGCGAAGGCGGCTTCGTGGAAGTCCGGGTCACGTAGGTGCTCGGCATCGGTCCTACGGGTCGTGACCGGGTTCATCTCCGCCACGCGGGTCTGTGCCCGGTCGGCGAGATGTCGGACGATTCCCCAGACCTTGAGGTCTCCCATCTCGTCCCTGAATTCGGAGAGCAGGCCTTTGGCGACGAGCTGGAGCAGCACGGCGTTCGCCCCCTCGAAGGTGGCGAAGACGTCGACGTCCGCCTTCAGTCGCCCGAAGCGATTCTCGGCTGCATACCCGGCCCCGCCACAAGCCTCGCGACCCGCCTGTGCGGTGTCGATCGCATGCCAAGAGGCCTCCGCCTTGAGTCCGGCGGCGAGCACCTCGACTTGCCTCGCCGTCGTCTCGTCCATGGCCTCGAAACGACGGATCAGCTCGCGGGTCCCGAAGTGCAGGGCATAGGTCTTCGCGAGCCGGGGCAAGAGCAACCGCTGCACGTGCAGATAGTCGAGGATCGGCACCTCTTCCGATGCCGTGGGACCGAACTGCCTCCGCCGATCGGCGTACCGAACCCCGATGGTCAGCGCCGTCTTCGAGACGCTCACGGCGGCCGCGCCGATACTGACCCTTCCCGACACGAGCGTTCCGAGCATCGTGAAGAACCGGCGGTCGGCGCTCGGAATCGGACTCGCATAGACACCCTCGGGACTGACGTCGGCGAAGCGGTTGAGGAGGTTCTCCCTCGGCACGCGGACGTTCTCGAAGGAGATCTGACCGTTGTCTACTCCATTCAACCCTTCCTTTGGCCCGCGGTCGGTGATGGTCACACCCGGCATCGTGCGACCGTCCTCGCTTCGAATGGGGACGAGGAGGGCGTGCACGCCGTGATCTTCTCCGGCCACCAGCAGTCGGGCGAAGACCGTGGCGACCCGACCGTGCAGCGCCGCGTTGCCGATCCAGTCCTTCACGGCTTCGGGTGAGGGCGTGTGCACGACGAACTCGCGCTCGATCGAGTCGTAGGTCGCCGTGGTCTCGAGGTCTCGAACGTTGGAGCCGTGCCCGACCTCGGTCATCGCGTAGCAGCCCGGAAGGTCCAGACGGCCGATCCTCGGAAGGTAGGTCTTGTGGTGGCGCTCCGTTCCGAGGTGCAGGACACTTCCGCCGAAGAGTCCAAACTGGACTCCGAACTTCACCAATATGCTCAGGTCCCCGTAGGCGAGGGTTTCGAAGACGGCCACGGTCGCGCCCGGATCGTCGGCTCCTCCCGCAGCAGCCGGGTACGCGGCGGCACCGACGCCCGCCTGCGCGAGCGTCTGCACGGCCTGAAGGACCTGGGTCCGCTGATGCGCCATGTCGGATTCGAGCGGGATCGCGAACTCGGGTGTGGCGAGCAGCGCCAGAACTCGGTTCCGCAGATCCGACCGGGTGGAATCGAGGTAGGCGTGGAGCGTCTCGGGTCGGAAGGTCGGTCGTCGCCCCCGTGCCCGCGGCAGGACGCCCTCTCCGAGTATCGTGCGGACGGCGTCCGGCCCGTTGACTCCCAGCAAGCGCTCGGCCTCCGCGAGTCGCTCCGGGGCGCCGTCCTCGCTCCAGGGTCCGACCGTGAGGCCGCAGGCTCGGATGAGCTCGAGACCCAGGCCCGCGAGGGTCGGTGGGACGACGTGGCGATCCTCCGGCCAAAGCCCCCGCATTCGGTCCCGCAGGCCGTTGAGCTGAGAGGGCGAGGGCGGCGAGTCCGCGCGGAGCCAGCTCCTGAGGATCGTGCGACCCTCGTCGTCGAGCCAGCTCTGGTTCTCCAGGATGGCTCCCAGGGCTTCCAGCTCCGTTGCGGTCAGAGCTCCATCGGACCAAGCGATGTAGACCATCGGCAGGAGCGCCAGGAACTCGAATCGCTCGGCGGGCCAGGGCGTGGGCAGTGACGCGGATGGAGAGGTCATCGGCTAAGTGTGCACTCGGTGAATGGGTGACGCCAGACGACCGACGACGAGGACTTGACCGGCGGGCTCTGTGCCTCCAAGCTCCGCTCCATGGACAATCAGACACCGTTGGTCGGCGTCGTCATGGGCTCCAAGTCCGACTGGGAAACCATGCGCCGCGCCGTAGAGATCCTGGAGCGATTCGAGATCCCTCACGAGGTTCGGGTCATGTCCGCTCACCGGACCCCCGAGGTCACGCTCGAGTGGGCATCCAGCGCCGAGGAACGTGGGCTCGAGGTCATCATCGCAGCCGCCGGCGGCGCAGCGCACCTCGCGGGAGTCGTCGCTTCCAAGACCGTGCTGCCCGTGCTTGGCGTTCCGATGCAGGCCTGGTCGCTGGACGGGCTCGACTCGCTGCTTTCCACCGTGCAGATGCCCGGCGGTATTCCCGTCGGAACGCTCGCGATCGGCAAGGCGGGAGCCACGAACGCGGGCATTCTCGCCGCCCAGATTCTCGGCGTGAAGAACCCCGCGTATCGCGAGGCCGTGCGCACGTACCGGAAAGAGCGAGCCGACGCCGTCCTGGCCGAGGGAGACCCCCGCACGAGCGACTGAGGGCGCTCGGCGCATTGTCGCTGAAACCCCCCGAAGCGTCGCCCCGTAAGGTCAAGCGTATTTGTACTAACAGTACGTAGTAATCCTTACGGGAGGACGGCGCGTGGGTCGGCACAAGAGCCTCGGCGAGTTGGAGCACCTTCTTCTCCTCGCGGTCATGAGACTCGATGGGGAGGCGTACGGCGTAACCCTTCGGCGCGAGATCGAGGCACGCACGGGTCGCCCCGTGTCCTTGGGCTCGATCTACCCCACCATGGACCGGCTGGAAGAGCAGGGGCTCGTTGAATCGGAGTCCAGCGGCCCCTTCCGGGAGCGCGGTGGACGGTCCCGCAGGTATTTCAAGCTCACGGCCGAGGGCCTGTCGCTCGTCGACCGGGCCTTCGACATGTATACCGCCATGTGGGAGGGGTTCAGACCCAGCGAGGCGAGCTCGTGAGCATGTCGGATGAGCCTCGTGAGCCTTGGGGTCTGCGGGCGCTGATCAGGCTGCTGCCGGCCTCGTACCGGGAGCACGTGCTCGGAGATCTGCTCGAGGAATACGAGGCGTTCGTAAAGCCGCGACGCTCCGCGCTTCACGCGAGATTCTGGTTGTGGCGCTCCGCGCTCCGTTCGGTCGTGGCCGGGTTGGCGAATCGGCTGAAGGCCGGTGCGCGAGGGATGCTCGATGACGTGGCCCCAGGGCGGGGTCCGAAACGGGGGGGGAGAGGGATGATCGACGCGATCGGACAGGACCTGAGATATGCCGTCCGGAGGCTCACGAAGAGCCCTGGCTTCACGCTCGTGGCGGTTCTGTCGCTGGGCCTCGGAATCGGAGCCAACACCGCCATCTTCAGCATCGTCAACTCGCTGCTGCTGAAGGGGCCACCGGTCCAGAGCCCGGAGCAGCTGGTGGAGGTCTACACGTCGGAGGACGGCGGTGGGTACCCCTACTCGGTGTCCTCCTATCCAGACTTCATCGACCTTCGGGACAACAACGAAGTCTTCAGCGAGGTGCTGACCTACAATCTGACGTTCGCTCTGGTCGAGCCGGAGGACGGTGGTCAGCCCGCGATGCTCAATGGGGAGCTCGTCAGTGGCAACTACTTCGGGATGCTCGGCGTTCCGATGGCCGCTGGCAGGACGTTCCTGCCGGAAGAGGACGAGACCACCGGCACCCATCCGGTCGTGATCCTCGGATACGACTTTTGGCAGCGCGAGTACGGCGGCTCCGGGAGCGCGATCGGTGCCGAGCTTCGGATCTTCCGCAGACCCTACACGGTCATCGGTGTCGCGGCGGAGGGCTTCAAGGGCATGATGCCCGGCCTGATTCCCGATCTCTACATGCCCGTCCGGATGTGGAACGAGCTGAATCCTGGAGGTGGTGACCGGTTGGCGAGGCGGGGATCGCGCAGCCTGTTCGTGAAGGGACGGCTCGAGCCCGGCGTCACTCTCGAGCAGGCTCAAGCCTCGGTGTCGGCCTTCTCGGAGGCACTCGCTGCGGAGTATCCGGAGAGCAACGAGGGCCGCAAGATGTCCCTCTTGGCGAGTCAGGATGTCGCTTTCCACCCGATGGTCGATCGAGCGCTGGTTCCCGTGGCCGCTCTGCTCTTCACGGTCGTCGGCATCGTTCTGCTGATCGCCTGCGCCAACCTGGCGAGCTTCCTGCTCGCGAGAGCCCAGGACCGCCAGAAGGAGATCGCGGTACGCCTTGCTCTCGGGGCGCGTCGGGTGGCACTGATACGCCAGCTCCTGATCGAGACGGTTCTGCTCGCGAGCTTCGGCGGCGCGGCCGGCGTGCTGCTCGCCCACTGGACGATTCGCGCGCTGCTCTCTTTCCAGCCGCCGATTCCCATTCCGCTCAACCTGGACATCGGAATCGACAATCAGGTGCTCCTCTTCACCGTCGTCGTCTCTCTCGTCGCCGGCGTCCTTTTCGGGCTCGTGCCGGCGCTGCAGTCGACGCGCCCACAGATCGCCTCCACGCTTCGTGACGAGAGCGGGGGTGCGATCGGGACGCGTCGCCGCATGAACGTGCGAAGCTTCCTGGTCGTCGCGCAGGTCTCCCTTTCCCTGGTGCTGCTGATCGGGGCGGGACTGTTCGTCAGGAGCCTGCAGAAGGCGCAAGCCATCGAACCGGGCTTCTACGACGGTCCGGCCGCGATGGTTTGGCCGAACCTGGACATGAGCCTCATCGGAGCGGAGGAGGGCCCGGCGCTTCAGGAGGCCATTACGCGACGCCTCGAGAGCATTACGGGTGTCACGCACGTCACGGCGGCCGGACGCCTGCCCCTGGGGATGAATGTCCAGACGACCGGTGTCCTGCCGGCGGGTGCGGAGCCACCCGAGGGTCTCGACAGATTCGACGTCGACAACGTCACCGTCGGAGACCGGTATTTCGAGACCATGGAGGTGCCGGTCGTGCGCGGGCGGGCCTTCAACGAGGGAGACGTGCCGGGAGGCAACCCCGTCGTCGTCGTGAGCGAGGCCTTCGTGCGTCGCTTCTGGCCCAACACGGACCCGATCGGTCAGACAGTGGAGTCGCGAGGAGCCGAGCACGTCGTCGTGGGGGTCGCCCGGGACACGAAAGTCAGAACGCTCGGTGAGGCACCCAGACCCTACATCTACTTCAGCGCCCGTCAGCGCTACAACCCGGCGATCATGTACGTGCTGCGTGGGAACGTCGCACCGTCCACGATGGTCGCCCAGTCTCGTGCAGCCCTGCGCGAGCTCCGTCCGGATCTGGTGGTGCTGGAGGCGAAGACGATGGACGAGCATCTTTCGATCATGCTCTTCGCGCCGAGGATGGCCGCGCTGCTGCTGTCGGTTTTCGGCGGGCTGGCGCTCGCACTCGCCGCGATCGGGTTGTACGGCCTGATCAGCTACGCGGTGGCTCGCCGCACCCGGGAGGTCGGCATTCGGATCTCGCTGGGGGCCGGGGCGGGGGATGTGGTGAGGCTCGTCGTGGGAGGCGGCATGCGATTGGTCGTCGTCGGGTCCGCGATTGGAATGCTGCTGTCGGCCACCGTAACTTGGCTGATCTCCAGCTTCCTCTACGGCATAGGCACGATGGATGTCGCAACCTTCGTCTCGATCCCGGCGCTTCTGATCGGTGTGGCGCTGCTCGCGGCCTCCGTGCCTGCTCGGCGGGCCACCCGGGTGAATCCGGTCGAGGCCCTGCGCTCCGAGTGAGGTCCGTGCCGCGGCTCTCCTCCGCATGACGAGGACCTTCCAGTCCGAGACCGGGCTGCTCCGACGCGTCGTGATGAAGCACCCGAGGGAGGCCTACGGGTCCGTCGATCGGGTCGATGCCGAGTGGCGTGACCTGGGGTACCTGGCGGCGCCGGACTTCGGGCGTGCCTGCCGGGAGTTCGACGACCTCGTCGGGGTCTTCCAGGGAGCGGGCGTCGAGGTGTTGCTGCTTCCGGCCGACGAGGGGACGGGCCTGGACTCGGTGTACGCCCGGGACGCATCGGTGGTCTCGGACCGGGGTGTCGTGCTCGGCAGCATGGGCAAGGCGCAGCGTCGTGGTGAGCCGGATGCGCAGCGGCGAGCGTTCGAGGCGTGGGGGATTCCGGTCTTGGGCCGGATCGAAGGCGAGGGTCGGTTGGAGGGAGGCGACGTGGTTTGGCTCGACCGGGCGACGGTGGCGGTCGGGCTTGGCTACCGAACCAACGCAGAGGGCATACGGCAGCTGGGTGCGCTGCTCGGTTCGGATGTCGACGTCGTGACGGTACCGGCCCCGCATTGGCGTGGGCCGGCCGACGTCTTCCACCTGATGTCGATGCTCAGTCCGTTGGGACCGGGCAAGGCAGCGGTCTTCTCTCCGACGATGCCCGTCCCGTTCCGCGACTCCTTGATCGAGCGGGGCCTCGAGCTGATCGAGGTGCCCATTGAGGAGTACGACGCGCTCGGCCCGAACATCCTGGCCCTGGGACCCGACGTATGCGTGGTGTGCGAGGGTGCGCCCGAGACGGCACGCCGCTTGGAGGCCTCGGGGATCGAGGTGCTCCGGTTCGCGGGTGGCGATCTCTGCGTGAAGGGGTCCGGGGGGCCGACGTGCCTCACCCGCACGCTCGAGCGGGAGCTCTGAGCCGACGCGGGTCTTTTACGGGTCGTCGCGAGGCTGATACCTTTTCAGACCGCTCTCCGGATGCGTGGGATGCTCATTCGGAGGGCGGATCCATTTTTGGCCCCTGTCGAGAGGAACCGAAGGAATCCGAGGTCGGAAATGCTGGACGAGATTCGCGAAAAGATCGAGGGCGAGATTGCGCGGCTCACGGAGGAGCTCAACCGCGAGCTGCCGGAGCGCATCCGCAAGGCCGTGGAACTCGGAGACCTGAGGGAGAATGCCGAGTACAAGTCGGCCTTGGAACGCCAACAGTTCGTCCAGGCGAGGCTCGGCCAGCTGACACGCCGGATGTCCGAGCTCTCCAATATCGACCTGAGCGCCATGCCCGAGGACAAGGTCGGGTTCGGCTCGCGCGTCGAGATCCACGATCTCTTCCTCGACGAGAAGAAGACGATCACGATCGTGGCCGGTGACTTCATGGATCTGGACGGGGGCCAAGTTTCTCTCGCGTCTCCGATCGGCCGCGGCTTGCTCGGCTCGAAGAAGGGCGAGGAAGTGGCGATCCAGCTGCCCGTAGGTGAGCGCCGCTTCAAGATCCTCGATCTCCTGACACTTCCGCAGCAGCTGGAACGCAGCGGGGACTAGCCGCATGGAGGATGCCGGCCGGACCGCCCACGAACCGGCCAGCTCCGGCGCGGGTCACATCGTCGTCCGGGCCGTCTCGAAGAGCTACCAGGAAGGCGATCGACTCCACACCGTGCTCGACAGGGCGAGCGTCGAGATCGACTCGGGCGAGTTCGTCGCGCTCCTCGGACCGAGTGGATCGGGGAAGTCCACGCTCCTGAACCTGATCGGTGGCATCGACAGCCCCGACGACGGCCGCATCCTGGTCGATGGTCGAGAGGTCACGAGCCTGGAAGAGCCCGACCGTACCTTGTTCAGGCGAGATCGGGTGGGACTGATCTTCCAGTTCTTCAACCTGCTTCCGACGCTCACCGTCTTGGAGAACCTCCTCCTCCCGCTCGAGCTCAAGCGCACGGTCGGGATCGACGCCGTGCGCATCGCCGAGGAGCTTCTGGAGCGGGTCGGGCTGGAGGCGCGGGCCGGTACCTTCCCCGACCGGCTCAGCGGAGGGGAGCAGCAGCGGATCGCCGTGGCGAGGGCATTGGTGCATGGGCCGGCCGTGGTTCTGGCGGACGAGCCGACGGGAAGCCTGGACGCCGAGGCGAGTCGGGTCGTGATGGAGCTTCTCGAGGAGCTCGTGCGAGAACGCGGACGGACCCTGCTCCTGGTCACGCACAATCCGGAGCTGGCGACGCGGGCGGATCGCGTTCTCCACCTCGAAGGAGGCAAGCTCGTCGAAGAGCCGAGGGGTGGGGACGGGGGTCGGGGGTGAGCCGACTCCACCGGGCAAGCAGCCTTCGCTATCTCTTGAAGCACCCGGCCCAACTCGCGCTCTCGGTGCTGGGCGTGGCACTGGGTGTTGCCGTCGTCGTTGCCCTCGATCTGGCGATCCAGAGCTCACGGGCGGCCTTCGAGGCTTCCACCACGACTGTGGCCGGCCGGGCCACCCACATGGTGATCGGCGGTCCCACCGGGGTCGACGCAGCCGTCTTTCGACGGATTCGCCTCGAGATCGGTCTGCGTGAGGCGGCGCCGGTCATCGAGGGTTTCGTCACGACCGCGGCGGTGCCCGGCATCACGCTTCGTCTGCTCGGTGTAGATCCTTTCAGCGAGGCGGCCTTTCGCCCGTACCTCGGGGGAGGACCGTCGGACGGAAGGGTGGGCACGCTGCTCACCACTGAGGGCGGCGTCTTTCTCTCGGCGGAGACGGCGGCGAGCTCGGGTCTGGGGGTGGGCGACACCTTCTCCCTCGAGACGAACAGAGGTCCGCGGCCCGTCGTTTTGGCCGGGCTCCTCGAGCCCGTCGACGCGTTCGACCGGGTCGGGGTCCGGGACCTGGCGATCACGGACATCGGACTGGCCGAAGACCTGGTGGGACGTCCGGGCGGCCTCTCACGGGTCGACCTCGCCGTTCCGGCGGGAGACGCCGGTAACGCGCTGCTGGAGCGCATTCGGGCCATCCTCCCTCCGGATGCACGGCTGGAGGAGGCCGGGACGCGGACCCGGACGCTCGAGGGAATGATCGGTGCCTTCGACCTGAACCTCACCGCGCTCAGCCTTCTGGCTCTCGTATTCGGCATGTTCCTGATCTACAACACGATGACCTTCTCGGTCGTCCAGAGACGAAATCTGATCGGGAGCCTCCGCGCGATCGGCGTGACACGGGGCGAGATCTTTCGAGGTATCGCAGTCGAAGCGGCGCTTCTGGGTGCCGTCGGCACCGCGTTCGGCATCGGTCTCGGCATCGTCCTCGGCCGAGGTCTCGTCCGCCTCATCACGAGAACGATCAACGACCTCTACTTCGTTCTGAACGTCGAGGGCCTCGCGGTCTCTCCCGGGGTGATCGTGAAGGGAGCGGTGATCGGCGTGACCGCGACGGTGCTGACGGCGCTGCCGCCGGCCTGGGAGGCGAGTGGCGCCAACCCGAGGCAGGCGCTCCTGCGCTCGGCGCTCGAGGGCACGGCCAGGCGATGGGTGCCCAAAGCCGCGATCTCCGGGCTGATGCTGGCCGCGCTCGCCCTGCCGATCCTGCTGCTGAGCGGAGAGAGCCTGATCGTCTCCTTCCTCGCCATCTTCCTGGTGATCCTGTCCTTGGCGCTGCTGACGCCGCTGGGCACGGTGCTTCTGGTGGCGACGGTCGCCCCGTTGCTGCGTCGGGCCGGTGGGACGCTCTGGGCGATCGCGGCACGCAGCGTCGTGACCAGCCTCAGCCGGACGGGTCCCGCCATCGCCGCGCTCGTCGTGGCGGTTTCGGTCGTGGTGGGCCTCGGATCGATGATCACGAGTTTTCGGAGCACACTGATCGGTTGGCTCGACCAGACCCTCCAAGCCGACATCTACGTGTCGCTTCCGTCCACGGTCTCGTCCCGACCGGAGGGGACGCTTCCTCCGGGAGTCGTGGATGTCCTCACCTCCGCTCCCGAGGTCGCCGGCTTCAGCACCTATCGGGGAACCGAGTTCCAGACGGACTACGGTCTGACCCGTCTGGTCGCGCTCGACCTCGATCCCCGAGGTGAGGCGGCCTTCACGTTCCAGGCGGGACGTCCGCGAGAGGCCTTCGCCTCTTTCCGGGACGGGGAGGGGTTGCTCGTCTCGGAGCCCTTCGCCTATCGGCACCGACTCTCTGTCGGAGATGACGTCCGGCTTCCGACGGTCTCGGGCGAGCGGAGCTTCGCGGTCTCGGGCGTCTTCTTCGACTACGGCTCGGAGCGCGGGACGCTGATGATCGCGCGAGATACGTACGATCGGTACTTCGACGATCCCGAGATCACGTCGCTCGGTCTCTTCCTGTCGACCGATTCGGACTCGGAGGCTACCGTCGTAGCGCTCGGCCGGCGGCTCGCCGATGCCGGACTGGCTGACGTTCCCGTCATTGTGCGCTCCAACCGTGCGCTCCGCGACACGTCGCTCCGTGTCTTCGATCGCACGTTTGCCGTGACGGGCGTTCTGCGGGCGCTCGCCTTCGTCGTGGCCTTCATCGGCGTGCTGAGCGCGCTCATGGCGATCCAGCTCGAACGGTCCAGGGAGTTGGGGCTGCTCCGTGCGACCGGACTCACACCTCGGGAGCTCTGGAAGGTGGTCACGGCCGAGACCGGAATCCTCGGGTTCGTGGCGGGAATCCAGGCGATACCGATCGGCGTCGCGCTCGCGGCGATCATGATCTTCATCGTCAACAAACGTTCCTTCGGGTGGACCCTGCAGATGGAGGTGCCGTTCGCCCTGCTCGCGCAGTCCGTCGGCCTGGCGCTGCTCGGTGCGCTCCTGGCCGGCCTCTATCCCGCCTGGCGGATGGCCCGGGTCTCACCCGCCGAGGCCCTTCGAGACGAATGACGATACGTCGGCTTGTGATCATCGCCGCGGTTGCCGGGCTCGTGACGTTCTGGGCGGCCGGCCGGCTCGCGCAACGGTCGGAGCCGGCCCGCAGCAGCGGTCTGTCCGTCGTCGACGTGCTCGCCGGGTCAGACACGGCGGGTTTCGCGCGGGCGCTCGAGCCGAGGCCTTTCGTCTTCCCGGCCGACCACGGGCCGCATCCGGACTTTCGGACGGAGTGGTGGTACGTGACGGCGAATCTCGAGGGTGCCCTGGGCGATCGCTTCGGTGTGCAGCTCACGATCTTCAGAAGCGCGCTCGCTCCGGAAGGGCCGTCGGCCGTCTCGGACTGGACGACCAACCAGGCGTACATGGGCCACTTCGCTGTGACGGACGTGTCGGCGGATCGGTTCTCCGCCTTCGAGCGCTTCGCACGGGGTGCGCAGGGCCTCGCCGGAGCCCAGAGCGATCCGCCCCGTGCCTGGCTCGAGGACTGGGAAATAGAGGCGATCGACGACGATGCGTTCCGCATCCGCGCCTCGCAGCCGGGGCTCGCGGTAGAGCTCGTTCTCCGGTCGAGCAAGGCACTCGTACTTCAGGGGGAGGAAGGGCTCAGCCAGAAGGGCCCGGGCGCCGGAAATGCATCCTACTACTACTCCTTCACCCGAATGGAGGCGGAGGGTGTCGTGCGGCGGGACGGTAGGGAGACGGCCGTTGAAGGGTCCGCCTGGCTGGATCGGGAGTGGAGCACCTCGGCCCTGGCCGCGGGTCAGGTGGGGTGGGACTGGTTCGCCTTGCAGCTCGACGACGGCCGGGACCTCATGGTCTACCGGATGCGCAGGGCCGACGGTACCGCCGACGCCTACAGCAAGGGTGTCCTGGTCGGTACACGCGGAGAGCCGACGCCGCTGGATCTCGAGGATATCGATCTGACGGTCGAGGAGCGCTGGACGAGCCCCTCGACGGGAGTGACGTATCCGGCCTCGTGGTCGCTCGCGGTGCCGAGTGCCGGGCTGGCCCTTCGCATCCAGCCGGTCCGGTCCGACCAGGAGCTGGACGTGACGTTCCGCTATTGGGAGGGGGCCGTCGACGTCGAGGGCCGCGCCCACGGAGAGCCGGTCTCCGGGGTGGGCTACGTGGAGCTCACCGGCTACGGTGCCGAGATCGGGTCGAGGGTCGACGTGGCGCGGGGTCGGCGGATCACGGAGGAGCCGGGTGGGTAACCGACGACCTGGGTAGCCGCCGTTCACTCTTCAGTGAGCAGGATTGATGGCCCGTACACCTTCGACGATGCTCGCGCTGGGCACCCGCGCGCCCGAGTTCGCCCTTCCCGACACGGCCGGTCACACCGTCGGCTTGTCCGATTACGAGGGGACGCCCGCGCTCGTGGTCGTCTTCCTGTCGAACCACTGCCCGTTCGTGAAGCACATGCGCCACGAGTTCGCGGACTTCGCCAGAGACTATCAGGCGCGCGGCGTGGCCGTCGTCGCGATCAATTCGAACGATGTCGAGGCGTATCCCGCCGATTCGCCGGAAATGATGAAGCAAGAGGTCGAGGAGGTCGGGTACACCTTCCCGTACCTCTACGACGAGTCCCAGGAGGTGGCGAAGGCGTACCAGGCAGCCTGCACGCCGGACGTCTTCCTCTTCGACCGGGAACGCAAGCTGGTCTACCGGGGCCAATTCGATCCGAGCAGGCCCAGCCTCGACATTCCGGTGACCGGGAAGGACCTCCGCGCCGCGGTCGACGCAGTTCTTCGGGGCGACCCCGTACCGGAGGACCAACACCCGAGCCTCGGGTGCAACATCAAGTGGAAGCCGGGGAACACACCGAGCTACGATCCCTGAGCTCCGAAGAAACGAGCCCCGCCAGACCCGGAGGTCCGACGGGGCTCGATTCCTTGTGCCTCGACCCGGCGCGATGGCCGCACCGGCTCGAGCTCAGTCGAAGCCGTTCGGCTCCTAACTACCTACCGAAGCGGCGATCGCTTGCCCGTGCCAGGTCGGGACAGGGACTGGGGCTAGTAGACAACGATCACCTCCTTCTTACGAGTCGACATCGGGCTCAACGCAGCGGGCTCGAGACCCGCGGTCCGTGAAGGTCGCACCCCTGGGTGCTCCCGACCCGGCCCAGACCGATTCCGGTCGGAGCGAAACTACACCCGCCTCCCGTGAGATTTCAAGAGTCTTGTTATGCACCCCAACATGTGGGGGTGTTTCAGGCGTTGCGATACGATCTGTGGAGTAGCCAGAGACTGCATAGAATGGCGAGCACGATCCAGACGACGCCCCAGACGACCGTGTGGATGCCGGTCAGGTCACCCAGCATCGCAGCGTCGGACTGCAGATGCGGGCGGTCGAGGATGTCGCTCTTGATGTCGAGGATCGCGTAGAGGCAGCTCGTAAGACCGAGTGTCAGGAGCAGTCGCTGATTCCACAGCGCCGGTAGCTTCCTCGCCGCAAGGAGCAGGGCCGCGCCGAAGGCCAAACCGAAGCCGATTCCGAAGGGACCTCGCACGTACGCGATCGTGAGCCCGACCACGGCGAGCCCCACGAGGCCGGTCACGATCCTCGCATTGACCTTCCTGGCGGTTCCGGCCGAAGTCAGGAGCATGCCCCACCCGAGGCTGCCCAGGTAGCCGGCCGAGAGGGTAAGGAACGGGTTCCCCGAGCAAAGGCAGGCGCCACCCTGGTTCGGGTCGAGTACGATCCGCTCGATGGCACCACCGGTGGCGATGGCGACAGCACCGTGGCTGATCTCGTGCAGAAGCACGACGAAAATTTTGAGCGGGTAGACGACGGGTGTCTCCCAGAGCAGCCAAAGGGCCGTGAAGTACACGGCAAATCCGGCCACAAAACCGAGCTTGCGTTTGGTCTGAGCTTCCATACTGGGTTCTACGGGCGGATGGACCCCGCGGGACGCGGAGGCTCTAGGGAGTCGGAGCGTAGGCGGCACGGAGCAGCGCTCCGTTCGGCTCGATCTCTCGCCGCGCGATCGTCGCTCCCTGCCCGGTGGCCGCGAGGGCCGCTCTCGCGGCCGCCTTCACGTCTTCGACACGCTGGCCCGCCGCGAATCCGAATGCCGCCGCCCATCGATTCACCTTGTCTTCCCAGGCACGCTCGATACGGGAGCGCTCGGACTCCGGCAGCGTCACCCTCAGCTCGTCTGCCCGTGTCCTCGCAGCGGCTCGCGAGCCCAGGCTGTCGACCCATGCGTCGCGTATCCGATTCAGGGGCTGCTCCATCGAGACGACGGCCCGAACGACCTTCGTTCGGGCCTCCTCGAAGGGAACGACCTGGCGGTTCTCCAGTCGGAGGACGTGATACCCGTATCGGGTCTCCGTCACGGGACTGATCTCTCCCACGTCGAGGGCCAGGGCCGCGGTCCAGAACTCGGAAACCCAGCTTCCTTCGCGACCGGGGGTGAGGAGTCCCTCCCGACCCTCCGCACCCGGCTCCTCCGAGAGCTCCGCCGCGATCCTCGGGAACTCCTCCCCGGCCTCGAGGCGACGGATCGCGGCTTCGGCCTTCGTGCGTGCTTGCTGTCGGTGCTCGTCCGGCCGCCAGCGCTCGGAGAAGAAGAGGACGTGACGGACCGTCAGCTCCCATTCCGGGTTGGCCTGGTAGAAGGCCTCGAGCTGCGCGTCCGAAATCCCTCGGCCCCGGATATGGTCTTCGACCGCAGCTTGCGTCAGAAGGGCGTCTTCGCGGTCGATCTCGATCACGGGGTCGAGCACCGCGTCAGCCCGCCCCTCCGCGATCGCGAGCCCCAGGGCAGCGAGCGCCGCGAGCTGGTCACGGCGCTCGGGCGAGAGTCCCAGAAGCTCGTTCTCGCTGTAGGCCACCGAGCCCACCGTGAGTGCGGGCGGCGGGGACGAGCATGCGGCGGACGCCGAGCCGAGCAGCACGAGCAGGGCTGCTCTCCCCCTCACGAGGCGGAGCCCGTCTGCCACTCGAGGAGCGACACCGGTGCGGGGATCCCGTGCGCTTTCGAATCCATGGGCCTTCTCCGATGAAGTTCCCCAAGCTAACCCGTTCGTGCTTGCCGTCACCCACTCCTTCGGGACACGTTGAGCCCATGAATCTCGAGACGAGGGATCCGCGGCCGCGGTGGCGAGCGTGAGCGCCGGCCCGCTCTCAGGAGTGGAGCCGTCCTTTCGTGCGCTCGCCCGGGCGATCGTCCCGGAGTCCGACGCCCTCGACGAGAGCGGGTGGGCTTCGGTGGAGCGCGTGGTCTCGAACGCGCTCTCCGAGCGGCCTCCGGCCATGGTGCGTCAATTCAGGATCTTCCTCACGCTCGTGATGCTGCTGCCCTGCCTGCGCCACGGGCGCACCTTCAAGAGACTCTCACCGAAGGGGAAGGCGGGTTTCCTCCGGCGGCTGGAGCGCTCGCCGGTCCTCCTCTTGCGACGGGGCTTCTGGGGCGTTCGGACACTCGTATACATGGGCTACTACAGCTTGCCCGAGGTCCGGGAGGACATCGGTTATCGGGCGACGCCACGGGGTTGGGCCGGCATGGACGAGGAACGGTGACCGAGCATCGGTTCGACGTCGTCGTCATCGGCTCCGGGGCCGGGGGAGGGACCGTGGCCCAGGGGCTCGTTCCCCTCGTCCAGGCCGGCGGCCGGGTGCTCGTCGTCGAGAAGGGGCCCCGGTTCGAGGATCACGAGTTTACCTGCGACGAGCTCGACATGGCTCCCGCACTGTACGAGGACGGCGGCGGCTTCCTGACGGCGGACGGCACCCTCAGCCTCGCGATGGGCACGGCCTACGGCGGCTCGACCGTCGTGTACACGGGCACGTCGCTCACCGCGCCCGAGCGTGTGATCCGGGCGTGGAACATCGAGGGACTCGAGCATGCCGACCTTCTGACCCGGTCCGAGCGCTTCAAGGGCGAGAACAACGTTCATCTCCTGCCGACCGAGGAGATCAACGACAACAACCGGCTTTTTGTCGAGGGGTCCAGGGTGGCCGGTTACGAGGCCGAGCAGTTTCCCGTGAACGTGAAAGGCTGCCTGGGCTCCAGCCTTTGCAACCTCGGATGCCCGAATGCGGCGAAGCAGGGCACGAACCGGGTGCAGCTCCCGGCGGCCGAGGTGGGCGGGGTCGAGGTCGTCACCCGGGCGGAGGCGATTCGGATCGACGAGGGCCGGGTCCGCCTGCGCGTCATGGCGAGGGCCGACGGAGGCAAGGGCCTGCCCTCGGAATGGGAGGTCGGCGAGCACGTCGTGCACGCGGACACGATCGTCGTCGCGGCCGGATCCGTCGGCACGAGCGCACTGCTCCTGCGGTCCGGCCTCGGATCGGCACTGCCTCGGTTGGGTGCCGGGTTCACGTGCCATCCGGCGTTCATCCTCGTGGCGGAGCATCCCGACGAGATCACGAACGACGTCGGACACCCCAAGAGCTACTTCGTCGATCGGGCGGCGGAGGAGGGCTGGGTGCTCGAGACGTGCATGTACTTCCCCTTCGTCACGGCCAAGAACCTGACCGGCTTCGGCGCGGAGCACTCGAGACTCATGCGCGCCTTCCCACGACTTCAGATGATCCTGGTGCTCGCGGCCGACAAGGCCGTGCCGCGTAATCGCATCTCGGTGGACAGGGCGGGCCGGCCTGTCGTGCACTACACGTTCACACCGCCGGTCGTGAACTCGATGGTGGAAGCGACAAAGGCGGCGGCCCGGATCTTCTTCGGTGCGGGCGCGCTTCGCGTACACGCTCCCCCGGCCGATCCTCCGCTGCTCGAGCGGTCCGAGATGAACCGCCTCGACGAGCGGGTCAGCGCTCGACATTTCCTCCCGGGACGAGTCTCTGTCGCCGCGGCCCATCTCATGGGCGGGTGCGGGATGGGTGCCGACGCCACCGACTCCGTCACCGATTCTCGGGGCCGCGTTCACGGATACCCCTGGCTTCGCGTCGCGGATGCCAGTCTCTTTCCGGACTCGGTCGAGATCAATCCTTACCTGACGATCATGGCGTTGGCCGACCGGGTGGCCGAAGGAATCCTTCAGGAGCGGGGGCTCGCTTGAGGCGCACAGGGGCATCGCTGGTCGTGCAGGCCCTTCGGGACGAGGGGATCGAGCTCGCGTTCGGAATCCCCGGCACGCACAACATCGAGCTCTACGACGAGCTCGGGACCTGTGATTCGATCCGCACCGTTCTGGTGACGGACGAGCAGGGGGCCTCCTTCATGGCCGACGCGGCCTGGCGGGCCTCGGGCGTCATGGCGTGCGTCAACGTGGTTCCCGGTGCCGGCCTGACGCATGCGCTGAGCGGGATCGCCGAGGCCTATATGGACAACGTGCCGATGCTCGTTCTGGGGTGCGGGATTCGGCGGGACTCGGGCAAAGCCTATCAGCTGCACGATGTGGATCAGGCGGCCATCGTGGCTCCGATTACGAAGTGCCAACTTCGGCCCAACAGCGGAGACGAGATCTACTCGGCGATCCGTGAAGCCTGCACCCTGGCGCGTAGCGGATGTCCGGGACCCGTATTCGTGGAGATTCCCGCCAATCTCTACCTCCTCGAGCAGGAGCTGCCCGAAGCCCCGTCCTGGACGAGCGCCCTCTCTGCGGGGCCCAAGCCGACGGCCCGCGCGATGGAGCGGGCGATCGAGATGGTCGAGAACGCCGAGCGGGTGCTGCTGTATGTCGGCGCCGGAGCTGCGGGTGCCTCCGATGACCTGCTCCTTCTGGCGGAGAAGCTGGAGGCACCGGTCTCCACGACCTTCCAGGGGAAAGGCGTGTTTCCGGAGAATCACCCGTTGTTCCTCTGGCCCGGCTTCGGCCCTGCAGCGCCGGAGTTCGCTCGGAAGGTCGCGGCGGACTGCGACCTGACCGTGGCGATCGGTTGTCGCTTCAGCGAGGTCGGCTCCGGCAGCTACGGGTTCGAGATCCCCGGCGAGCTGATCCACGTCGATATCGATCCGGAGGCCCTCGGCCGGAATTACCCGGCCGAGCTCGCGATCGAATCCGATGCCGGCGCCTTCGTACGCAGCTTGCTCGGGGGCCTCGGGGCCGGTGCAGGGGGGCCGAACGCGAAGTTGCGGGACCGGATCGCTTCCGGACACGCCGGGATCGAGGCCCGTTGGCGGGAGAAGGTCGGGGGCGAGCGCGTCTCACCTTTCAATCTTCTTCGGACCCTCCAGCACGAGCTCGGCTCGGACGCGGTTTACACCGCGGATTCCGGCAACGGGACTTTTCTGGCCATGGAGGCGTTGAGGCTCGAACAGCCAGGAAAGTTTCTCGCCCCGGTCGATTACTCGTGCATGGGGTACAGCGTCCCGGGTGCCGTCGGGGCTCGTTTGGCGCGGCCCGATTGCCCGGTGGTGGCGCTCGCCGGCGACGGAGCTTTCCTGATGACCGGGCTGGAGCTCCTGACGGCAGCCGCGCAGGAGATCGGGATCATGGTCTTCGTCCTCCGTGACCGGGAACTGGCCCAGATCGCTCAGTTCCAGGGCACGGCCATGAATCGCAAGGTCGCGAGCAGCCTGCCCGAGTACGACCTCGAGTCGTTCGCGAGCGCAATGGGCACCGGCTTTGCCCGCATCGACTCGGACGAGGAAGTCGCGGAGGTCGTGCGGTCCGCGCGTGAAGAAGCCGAGCGTGGGCGTCCCGTGCTGGTCGACGTCGCGATCGACTATAGCGACAAGACCTACTTCACCCGGGGAATCGTCCGCACGACGCTCGGGAGACTGCCGTTACGCGACCGGCTCCGGTTCGTCGGCCGGGCGCTCCTTCGTCGGGTCACCGGGTAGACGCGCTTTCCCCATCTCCAGTAGTCGCGAGGCGTAGGCGACCTCGACGCCCCAGAGGAAGACGATCGCCGAGTAGTAGACCCAGATCAGGGTCACGACGAGTGACCCGGCGGCCCCGTAGACGGACACGAGACCGGCGCGCGTCAGATAGAGGGCGAGCACGTACTGGCCGAGGATGAAGAGGGTGGCCGAGACCCCGCCCCCGAGCGTCGCCTCTCCCCAGGTGACTCTCGTGTCGGGGACGAGCCGGTTCAGGAGGCTGAAGAAGAGAAAGACGCCGGCGAAGATGGGAAGCCATGCCCCGGTCCAGTCCTCGCTGATCGGGAGCATCCCGATCCCGGCCAGGCGGTGGCTGATCGATCCCAGGAGCACCCGGAGTACGACCGCGCTCAGGATCGCCAGGCCGAAACCGAAGACCAGCACCAGCGAGAGAAAGCGTCGCCGCATGAAGCGGGCGATCCGCCGCGAGGTTTCGGGGCGCACCCCCCAGGTATAGTTGAGGGCGACGTGGATCTGACCGTAGACGGCCGTCGCGCCGACGAGGACCGCGAGCAGCGCGAACACCGACGCCAGCAGGCTCGGCTGCGGCCGGGAGAGCGACTCGATCACGACCAGGGCGAACTCCGAGGCCCCCGGTCCGCCCACGCGGCCGATCTCATCACCCACGAGCAGGCGAAGCGCCTCGTCTCGAAAGACCCAGTTCGCCCCGGCCACGCCGACGATCATCATGGGCGTCAGCGCAGCGAGCGAGTAGAACGCGATCGCGGCCGCCCTGGCGGGTGATTGGTGACGGAACCAGCGTGTCGTGGCCGTCTTCAGGAGCTTCCACAGTACGGTGCGTCTCACCGTCCGAGCCTCCCAGATGCGTCGCGTGAAAGGGTGGCCGCTTGCCCAAAGCCACGCCACCACCGAAACATGAGGCGATTCAGCCGGTCCCGGTACCGTCTTCAGGTTCCCCGCAGCCCCAAGGAGGCCAGGATTGTCGATGCACGAGCGACTGTGGCGTCATGCCGCCGCCGGATTGGCCACAGCCCTGGTGGCCGCTTGCGGCGGCGGGGGCATACCCGCCGACGCGATCTATGTCGACGGTCACGTGCTGACGGTGGACGACGATTTCGCGATCGCGGAGGCTTTCGCGGTCCGGGACGGTCGATTCGTGCTGGTGGGATCGACGGCCGAGGTACGGGGTGCGGTGACACCCGAGACGCCCGTCTTCGATCTGGCGGGCCGTACGGTCCTCCCCGGCTTCAACGACAACCACATCCACCTCGGGACGGGGTCGGCCGTGCAGGAGTGGGAGGGTGGAAGGATTCCGCGGACGCCCGACTGGATTCGCGGGGTCGAGACTCTGGACGAGCTTCGAGAGGCGATTGCGGAGCGGGTCGCCCAAGCGCCCGAAGGCGCTTGGATCCGGGGCGCCCTCACCCGGATGGACTGGCCGAATCAGCGTGTCCCTACCCGCTGGCAGCTCGACGAGGTCGCCCCCCGGCATCCGGTTCTCCTGACGCGGGGTCCGCACACGTACCTGCTGAACTCCACGGCGCTCCGCCTGGCCGGCATCGACCGCGGCACTCCCGACCCCGCGGGTGGGTGGATCTTCCGGGACGAGCGTGGGGAGCCGAACGGGCGCGTGCTGGAGGCTGCGCGGCGCATCGTGGATCGGGTCGTGCCGGCAGGTGGTGGTAACGGGGGAGACGAGGAAGCGGGCCTCCGCACCATGCGCGTCTTCCTGCA
>JBDHII010000047.1:0-21822 GCA_039587515.1 Gemmatimonadota bacterium | reverse complement strand
CGAAGGTGTGGAGGGCCGGGAGGCGAAGTCGGGTGTCGGTCTCGAGGATCATGTCGTGTCCAGCGGCCTCGGGTCAGGGGTGTGGCTCGGATACCACCGGGCCAGCCGGTGGGGAGACACGCCCGATAGGTATGCGGTGACCAGCGCGACATTGCGTGCGTAGGTCCTGAACGGGCCCTCTTCGTGCCAACGCCGGGCGGAGACGAGCATCGGAGAGTGCAGATGGTGAAGCGCGGCGACGCGGTGTACCGCACGAATCAACGCGACGTCCTCCATGACCGGAAAGTCGGGAAAGCCGCCCAGCTCGTCGAAGAGGCGTCGCCGGATCAGGAGTCCCTGGTCGCCGTACGGCAGACCCCCGAAGCGGTCGCGGATCCGAGCCCCGACCTCGACGGCTCGGAACCACCAGCCCTCGGCGTCGATCGCCAGGCGCCAGACCGCTGCATCGATCGTAGGATCGGCGACCGTGGCGGCCAGGTCTTCGCGAGCCTGTGGGCCGAGGCGGACGTCGGCATGGAGAAAGCAGAGCCAGGGCGCTCGCGTGCCGGCGGCGCCGGCATTGAGCTGGCGGCCGCGTCCCGGCGCCGAAGCAACGATGCGGGCACCGCGCGCTCGCGCGAGCGACGCGGTCCCGTCGGTCGACCCCCCGTCTGCCACGATCACCTCGAGCGGAAGGTCGAGCCGGTCGAGGTCGTCGAGCAGGCCCGGCAGAAGCTCCGCCTCATTCAGCGTCGGGATGACGACCGCCACAGGATAGGGGTCGGGTGTCGTCGAGGCGGTCGGGTCCTGGTTCATCCAGTCCGTGGTCACCGTGAGTCGAAGCGCGCTCCATGCGCCCAATCCGCAGCGCCGGAAATGGTGCCGGGCGGATCCGTTGGACGTTGGGGCCGGCTCCGATAATCCGCGGCTCCCCACGGCGAGCGCAAGCGTCTCTCGCCCATTGTGATTGCCCGCTCCGCGGTATCGCCGTCATTTTGCGCTCGGACCTCATCCACCGGGAGCTTTCATGCGTCTGTCCACTTCTTTCGTCGGCATCGGCTTCCTGGTCCTCACCGTCGCCGTCGGGGCCGGTTGGACCATCGGAGCCGAGCCTGGCCTCCAGTCCGTGCCCACCATCGACTGGAACGACAATCGGGAGCGCGCAGGCACGATGTCGGAGGGAAGGCTCGACCTCGACCTCGAGATCGTCGAGGGCGACTGGCACGTCCTCGGGCCCGAGCAGCCCGCCGGTCGTGTTCTGGCCTTCGCGGAGCGGGGAGGAGCTCCTTCGATTCCCGGGCCCTTCGTACGTGTGCCCCTCGGTACGGAGATCTCGGCGAGCATCACCAATCCCACCGAGCACACGATCGTCGTGCGGGGACTCGGGAGTCGGCGGGAAGAGGGTGCTGCGCCGCTCGAGATCGAGGCCGGCGCCACGCGTGAATGGACGTTCTCTGCGGACGTCGCGGGCACCTACTACTACTACGGCTCGATCGACGGAGCTTCGCTGGGCCAGCGTTTCTTCGAAGACAGCCAGCTCACCGGTGCGTTCGTAATCGACGAGCCCGGCGCGAGAACGGGCGACGACGTCCTCTTGATGGGCATGTGGTACGACGGTCGGGAACCGGACGGCGGGCCGGACATCGGGCGGGAGTTCCTGGTCATCAACGGCCGCCCCTGGCCGCACACCGAGCGTTACGAGTACGCCCTGGGCGATACGGTGCGCTGGAGGATCATCAACACCTCCAGCAGTCCCCACGCGATGCACCTGCACGGGTTCTACTACCGGATCGATGCACGAGGGGACATCGCCCGGGACACCGTCTACTGGGATCGTGAGCAACGCATGGCGGTCACCGAACGCACCGCGACCGGGTCCACCATGACCATGGTGTGGGTCCCGGATCGACCCGGGGGTTGGATCTTCCACTGCCACATGAGCGAGCACGTGATCCCGAACCCGACGATGGGTGCGGACCATCTGTCCGAGGAGGAGCGGATGGAGCCCCTCTTCACCGAGGGGCATCACGAGGAGAATCCGGACATGCATGCGGTCGAGGGCATGGGTGGGCTGGTCATCGGCACCTACATCCGGCCTCCCGAGGGGTGGGTCCCCGACGAGCCCAAACGCCGTGAGATGCGTCTGTACATCCAGTCGGCGCCGGCGGAGGGTGGACTGAGTGGCCGTCAGTTCGCCTATGTGCTGCAGGAGGGACCGGAGCCACCCGCACCGGATTCGGTCGTCTTCCCGGGCTCACCACTCGTGCTCCAGCAGGGCGAGCCGACGAGCATCAAGGTTTTCAACCGCACCGAAGAGCACAGCCAGGTCCACTGGCACGGCCTGGAGATCGAGAGCTACTTCGACGGTGTGGCCGGGTTCGGGGGATACCCGAATCGGCTCACACCGGCGATCGCCCCGGGAGACTCCTTCGAGATCCGGATCACGCCGCCGCGGGCCGGAAGCTTCATGTATCACACGCACGTCAACGACCTCCGCCAGCAGGGCTCGGGGCTCTACGGGCCCTTCATCGTGCTGGAGGAGGGCGAAACGTGGGACCCGGAGCACGATCGGATCTTCATCTACGGCGACTCGCCGTTCCGCGAGGACGGGGTGCCCGCGGTCAACGGCGGCAACCCGCCCGAGCCGATCGAGCTGCGGGTCGGCGAGACGTACCGCTTCCGGATTCTCCAGATCACGCTCGGCCGGCCGAACACCCGCCTACGGCTGCTGCGGGACGGCTTCCCCGAGGTCTGGATACCGGTCGCCAAGGACGGCCACGACCTGCCGGCCGACCAGCGGCGGCCCGAACGCGCCGACCGGGTGGTGGCCGTGGGCGAGACCTACGACTACGAGTACCGACCGAGCCGTCCCGGTGAGCTGGAGCTCGATTTCCGCACGGGGAACGGTGGCCGGCTGGTCACGCAGCTGATCCGCGTGAGGGAGTGAAGTCCGACGACGCTCGAGAGAGCGTGATGCGATGACGCTGTTCCAGCGCCATGCCCCGGCATGCGACTGAGCATGCGCGCGCCGCATCTGCTCCTGGTGCTCGCGACGCTCACGGGGCTGTCCGTGGTGCCCGATTGGCCCCATCGGCATCTGGACGACCCGAGCTACTGGGGCATGATCGGGTATCTGGTCGTCTTCATGGTCCTGCTGCGACGAAGCCGTCCGTCGTTCTCTGTCGGGGGTGCGAGCCGTCGCACGGTCCAGCTCTTCCTGATCGGCCTGCCGTTGGTCTACGTGGCGGATTGGCTTCGGTTCGGGGGGAGCACACTCGAGCTGACGGTCGAGCTCGCCGGTCTCGTGATCTGGCTCTCGGCCGCGGTCGCGGCGACCCGCTCCGACCTCGTGCTCTGGGCGGCGTGCGTGGTGCATGCGGGGTGGGACGCATTGCACCTCGGCCGGGTCGACTTCGTGCCGACCTGGTACATTGTGGCCTGTGTCGCGGTGGACGTCGGCCTTGGGGCCTTCGTCCTGATCGGTCTTCGAGAGAGCGGGAGAACCCATGAGGAGAGCTGACGGGAGGAGCATCGGATTGCTCGCTGCCCTTCTCGCACCCTTCACGGTGGTTGTCGAGGCGGGCGCCCAATCGAACTGGAAGCAGCACGACATGAGCCGACCTCGTCCGCCGATCGTCGAGCCGGCGTCCCAGACCCTCCCGGTGCCGGCCCCGCCCGACGCCATCGTGCTCTTCGACGGGGACGACCTGGACCAGTGGGAGGCGGTCGACGGCTCTCCGACACGGTGGGCGCTCGAGGGCGGGGCGATGATCTCGGTGGCGGGCGCCGGCTACGTCCAAACGAAGCAGAGCTTCGGAGACGTCCAGCTCCACGTGGAGTGGGCCGCGCCCCTGCCCGTCATGGGGAGCAGCCAGGGTCGTGGCAACAGCGGCGTCTTCCTCATGGGCCTCTACGAGGTCCAGGTGCTCGACTCCTACGACAACGAGACCTACGCCGACGGGCAGGCAGCCGCGGTCTACGGGCAGTACCCGCCGCTCTACAACGCCGCTCGCCCTCCCGGTGAGTGGCAGACGTACGACATCTTCTTCCGTCGGCCCCGGTTCAGCGAGGCCGGCGGGCTGCTCGAGCCTGCGGCGCTGACGGTCGTTCACAACGGGATCCTCGTGCAGAACAACGTCGAGCCGTGGGGCCCGACGACCTGGCTGCAGGCCCTCCCGTACGCGTCTCACCCCGACCGACTTCCCCTCCAGCTGCAGGACCACGGCAATCCGGTCCGCTACAGGAACATCTGGATCCGGGAGATCCACGAGCCGCCGGCCGCGCCGGCCGCCGGCGCCTACGACGAGCCGGTCATGGAGATGACGTATGCAGAGCTCGACCGGTACGTCGGACGCTATGGCGCCTGGACCGTGCAGCGGGAAGGGAACCGGCTTCGGATGCGTTTCAACGGGCCGCAGTCCCTGGACCTGGTTCCCCGATCGGCGACGCGCTTCACGCTGAGGCACACGGACGGCACCGTCGAGTTCGAGATCGGGCCCGACGGAGTCCCTACGGGGTTGACCTTCCATTTGGGTGGCGCGGTGACGCCTGCACGGCGATCGAACTGAACGTCGGGCCGCTGAATCTCGTATGGGAGTTGGAATGACGTACGACGACCGCCCCCGAAAGCCGACGAGATGACGGACGAGAGACGTTACGACGACGACGAGATCAGGGAGATCCTCGAGCTCGCCGCGTCGGACCCCGACCCCCGCACGTCCGCGCTGGCCTCCCCGAAGGGCCTGACGCTCCCCGAGCTGCAGGACATCGGCCGGGAGGTCGGGCTGGCACCCGAGCGGATCGCGAAGGCCGCCTCCGCTCTCGATGCTCGCCCCGTGTCGCTCCCCGATCGCAGGTTCTTGGGCGTGCCCATTTCGGTCGGGCGGACCGTGGACTTGCCGAGGCCGCCCTCCGACCGAGAGTGGGAGATGCTCGTCTCGGAGCTGCGACACACCTTCCGGGCCCGGGGCAGCGTCGAGTCGTCGGGCAGCGTACGGCAGTGGACGAACGGCAACCTCCACGCATACGTCGAGCCGACGGAATCGGGACACCGTCTGCGCCTCGGCACGCTGAAGGGGAATGCGGCTCCCGTCGGGGCGATGGGGGCGATGGGCATCGTGATGGGCCTGATCATGTTCGTCGCGCTGACCTTGGCCGGCCGGATGCCCGATGCTGCGATCGTGCCGCTCGTCCTGGGCGGCTTGGGCACGGCAGCGATCGTCGGGAATCTCGCTGGCCTTCCTGCCTGGCGGCGCGAGCGCCGACAGCAGATGGACTACATCGCCGCCCGGGCGCTGGCCCTTCTGGAGGGGGGCTCGGAGACCGAGTGAGGCTTCTCGGCGGGTAGAGTCGGCCGCAGAAGCGGGGACGGCCTCCCCGGAGGGAGGCCGTCCGACTGCTCGGGACTCCTGCGCGTGGCCTAGTCGTCCTTCGGCTGCTTGACGATCCGGATATAGGGCAGCGGCTGCTCCCAGCCGTCCGGGAAGCGACGGCTGGCCTCTTCGTCCGAGACTGACGGAGAGATGATGACGTCGTCGCCCCGCTGCCAGTTCGCCGGGGTCGCGAGCTGCTTCTCCGCCGTCAGCTGGCAGGAATCGAGCAGACGCAGGATCTCGGCGAAGTTGCGGCCCGTGCTCATCGGATAGGTGATCGTTGCCTTGATCTTCTTGTCGGGTCCGATCACGAAGACGGAGCGGGCCGTCTGATTGTCGGCGGCTGTCCGGCCTTCGGACGTCTCACCGGAATCGGCCGGAAGCATGTCGTAGGCTTTCACGACACTCAGCTTCGGATCGCCGATCAGCGGGTATCCGACGGCGTGACCCTGGGACGACTCGATGTCCTTCTTCCACGCTTCGTGGTCGCTCACGCCGTCGACGCTGATCCCGATCACCTTGCAGTTGCGCGCCGCGAACTCGCCCTGCAAAGCGGCGACCGCCCCGAGCTCCGTCGTGCAGACCGGGGTGAAGTCCTTCGGATGTGAGAAGAGCACCGCCCACCCGTCCCCGATCCAGTCGTGGAAGCGGATGGCGCCGTGCGTGGTGTCGGCCGTGAAGTCGGGCGCGATGTCGTTGATGCGAAGGGACATGGAATCTCCAGGAATGCGTTGTTGTCGACGCAGAGCCTTGCTCTGACGAGGGAACCGGAAATCGCTCCAGGGGAGCTCGGCGGGCGTCCGCTCACTGTACGCTCCGAACGTCAATCACCGGACCGCACCTCGAGTTCCACGAGCACCCCTTCGACCGGCCCTCCACCCTGTGCGACGCGGTGCGGCTCCCGGTTGCTCGCCTGGCGCCGTCTTGCAGAGCCGTGCACCTTCCTCCTCCGAGGCCCCACTCCGTGGCGAGAGGATTCCACCCAGCTCACTCCGATGCCCGAAGACTCGAAAGCACGCCATCTCGGGGCCGTGATGTTCACCGACGTCGTCGGCTACACGGCCATGATGCAGGAGGACGAGGCGGCGGCCCGGGCGGTGCGCGAGAGGCACCGGGCGGTGCTGGAGGCCGAGATCGTGCGTTTCGGGGGCCAGCTCCTGCAGTATCTGGGAGACGGGAGCCTCAGCGTCTTCCCGAGCGCGGTCAACGCGGTCTCGGCGGCAGCGGAGATTCAAAGGGAAGCCCGTCTGGACGACCGTCTCCCGCTCCGGATCGGGATCCACCAGGGCGAGATCAGCTGGGACGAGCAGGGTGCCTACGGGGACAGCGTCAACATCGCTGCCCGCATCCAGAGTCTGGGTGTGCCGGGAAGCGTGCTGATCTCGGAAAAGGTGCACGACGACGTCAAGAATCAGCCGACGTTCGAGACCGTTCTGCTCGGAACCTTCGAGCTGAAGAACGTCAGTCGGCCGATCGAGATCTACGCGGTTTCCATGCCGGGCCTCGAGGTACCGTCGTCCGACGACGTCGAGATCGCCAGACGCGGAGCCCAGGACGATGCCGCGCGGGGGAGAGGCCTGCTCGGACTCGCTCGCGGATTGCGCGCTTCGACGCTCGCCACGGGAGTGGCCGCGGTCGTGCTGGGGGTCGCGCTCGGGTGGTCGCTGACGAGGGGCGAGCCGCCGGTCGTCGCCCGCTTCGACGTCACTCCGGGCGAGGGGCGCGCGATGCTGCCGAACGTCGTCGGAGTCGATCTGGCCATCTCGGACGACGGACTACGCATCGTCTACGTGGGCCAGGCGCCGGGGGGTACACAGCTTTGGCAGCGCACGCTCGGCGGCCTCGAGCCCCAGCTGCTTCCCGGGACCACCGATGCGCGCGATCCGGTCATCTCTCCGAACGGGGAAACCGTGGCCTATCGTGCGGGTGGGCGCCTCATGACGATCCCGCTCGGTGGCGGCTCCCCCACGACCGTCGTGGCGCGGGGACTGACAGGGGGCCCGGCCTGGGGTCCGGACCGGACGCTGTACTACCCGGCCGACGGAGTCCTCCATCGGGTGGACGCGCGAGGCGGTGAGCCACAGCGGGTAACCGAACCGACCGAGGGCGCGACACACGTCTACCCGCAGGTGCTTCCGGGTGGGCGGGACGTGCTCTTCACCATCGAGGTGGCGGGGTCGCCGGAGGAGAGTCGCATCGCCGTGGCCTCTGTCCAGGGAGACGAGATCGAGGAGATCTTGCCGGGCACGATGGCCCGCTATGCTCCCTCGGGACACCTGCTGCATGGCGCAGCCGACGGCACCGTGCACGCGGTTCCGTTCGACCCCCGGAGTCGGACGGTCGAGGGGCCGTCCGCGACCATCCTCACGGAGGCCGACTTGAAAGGCGGCTCTCCGACGAAGTTCGCCGTGTCCGCCAACGGCTCGCTGCTGTATCGAACGGGGCTCGTGCAGCAGACGCTGCTGCAGTTCGCCTGGGTCACGCGATCCGGCAACGCGACCGTGGTAGACCCGGACTGGACGGTCAATCCCGGACAAACCAATCGGGCCTGGGATGTTTCCCCGGACGGGACGCGCATCGCCCTGAAGGCGGAGACCGATCTCGGTGAGGACATCTGGGTCAAGGTGCTTCCGGCCGGCCCGATGGACCGGTTCACCTTCGGGGAGACTGAAGAGCGCATGCCGCGGTGGTCGGCGGACGGCGAGACACTCTACTACATCGTGGCGGATGACGGGCACCTCAACGTCTGGGCGCGCCCTGCCGACGGTACCGGAGGGCCCGTGAAGGTGGGGGACATGGAGCGGAGCATCGCCGACGTGCATCCGGGTCCCAACGGCGAGTGGCTGCTGTTCCGTACCGTAGGCAGCCCGGGGGTGGCAGGGGGTCGCGACGTCTTCGGACTCCGGATCGGCGTCGACAGCGTCCCTGTTCCTCTCCTCACCTCGGAGGCCGATGAGGCCGCCCCCGCGATTTCACCGGATGGGAACTGGATCGTCTACCACTCGGACGAGACAGGGCGTCGCGAGATCTTCGTCCGCCCGTTTCCCAACGTGGACGACGGTCAGTATCAGATCTCCCGTGGGGGTGCTCGGGCGGCGGTGTGGTCCAGCACGGGCCGAGAGATCTTCTATGTGGCCGACGGAGGGACCTCGGATCTCACCAGACGACAGATGACGATGGCGACGGTCGATCCGGGGCCTCCCTTCAGGGTTCTCGATACACAGACGCTCTTCTCCGTCGAGGACAGCTATTACCTGGCGAACAACTCCACCTCGTATCGGCTCATGGGGGACGACGAGCGCTTCCTGATGGGACGGTACATGAGGGGCACCTGGCGGGTGGAGCTCGTCCTCGTGCAGAACTTCGCTGTGGAGTTGAGGTAGACCGGGGCTCCGATCCCGGACCGGAGCCCCTCGAGCCTCGTCTACCGACCGACGAAACCTCGGAACAGTGCGCGCGTCTCGCGAGTCGGCGCCCACGTGAAACAACCCGATCGCAACGCGGGCGACGAGGTGAGGCACCGGACGCGCGATTGACGCCGGCGCGGCGAGTCTGGAACTTTGCGCTCGCCTTTGACGCCGAATGACGGCGTCTCCAGCCCTGCCCACGGGAGTGCCTGTGATGATCCGCCGAAGGCTCGTTCGCGCGTTCAGTCAAGCCGCTTTGCCCCTCCTGGCCCTCCTCACCATGGCCGCTGCGCCGGCCCTCGCTCAGGAGCGCACGCACGTCGACGGGCTCGGAAGCCTGTCCTTCCCGAACTCGGGGGCCGACGAGGCACAAGACGATTTCGTCCGGGGCGTGCTGCTGCTGCACAGCTTCGAGTACGACTTCGCGGCGCAGGCCTTCCGAAGGGCGCAGGAGGCGGATCCCGGCTTCGCCCTGGCCTATTGGGGCGAGGCGATGACCTATACCCACCCGGTCTGGAACGAAAAGAACGTCGAAGCGGCCCGCGAGGCGCTGAGCCGGCTGGCCCCGACGGCGGAGGGCAGGCAGGCCAAAGCCCCGTCGGAGCGGGAGAAGGCCTACATGAGGGCGATCGACGTCCTCTACGGGGAGGGCCAGAAGGAAGTGCTGGACACCCTTTATTCTCAGGAGATGGAACGCCTCGCCGCCGACCACCCGGACGACTTGGAGGCGCAGGCGTTCTACGCGCTGTCCCTTCTGGGGCTCAGCCAGGGGGATCGAGACGTGCCGACCTACATGCGGGCCGGGACGATCGCGCTCGACATCTTCAACGAGAATCCCGATCACCCGGGCGCCGCACACTATACGATCCACTCGTTCGACGACCCGACGCACGCCCCGTTGGCGATGAGGGCGGCACGGGCGTACGGTCCGATCGCGCCCGACGCCGGGCACGCCCAGCACATGACCACGCACATCTTCCTGGCGATGGGCATGTGGGACGACGTGGTCGAGGCGAACATCCGCGCGGATGCCGTGACCGACCGCAACCTGGCCGCTCGAGACCTCCCGCCGACCGACTGCGGTCACTACAACGAGTGGCTGATGTACGGCTACCAGCAGCAGGGCCGATACGACGCCTCGGAGGCGCTGCTGATGGGGTGCTACGACCTGGCGCACAATGCGGAGGTCCCGGCTCCCCGGCGGGCGGCAGCCGCACGTTCCTACGCATACATGCGCAGCCTCAACCTGGCCGATACGCGAAGCTTCGAGGGAAGTCCGGCGGGCTCCAACGTGGAGCTCGGGGAGGCGTTGGTGCCGAGGCTCATCCAGGCCTGGGGCGACGGCGTGGTCAGCCTCGGGCGAGGAGACCGGGCGAAGGCGGAGGAGCGGCTCCAGTTCATCCGTGAAAACGGTGAGCGGGCACCGCAGGACTATCTGAGCCCCTATCTCCCGGTATGGCGGGGCACGCTGGAGGCCATGCTGCACATGGATGCGGGTCGCGGCGCCGACGCGCTCGCCGCGGCCAAGGAAGCCGCCGACTACGAGGCCTCACTCCCGGTCGATTTCGGCCCGCCCGTCGCCTTCAAGCCGGCGCGCGAGCTCGAGGGGGAGGTCCTCCTCGAGCTCGGCCGGGCCGAGGAGGCCATGACGGCCTTCAAGATGGCCCTCGGGCGCACGCCCAACCGCATCCTGAGTCTGGTCGGGTATGCGCGGGCCGCGGTGCATGCGGGGCAGCATGGCGTGGCGCTCGAGGCGTACACGACGCTGGCCGAGCTGCTCGAGAAGGCGGATTCGGACGTACCGGAGGCGTCGGAGGCCCGGGCGTTCCTGGCCGGCGCCACGACCGCGGGCTGACAGGGGTCTCGACAGCCGCATTCCCGCCGCGCGGAGAAGGGGCGGGCGAGAGGTGAGTCTCCGGATCGTGCGGCCACGACCTTGCTGGGGTCTCCGCGGGATCCGTAGCTTCGGCTCATGAGTGACGTACCGTCGTTCTGGCAGCAGCTGAAGGACCGCAGGGTCGTCAGGGTCGCGGTGCTGTACGGTGCCGTGGGCTGGGCCGCGATCGGCGCCGCCGACGTTCTGACGGGCGTCTTCGAGCTTCCCGACTGGACGATGCAGCTCGTCTTCGTCCTCATCCTCGTCGGATTTCCGATCGCCCTCGCTCTGGCCTGGGCCTTCGACGTGACGCCCGAGGGGGTCCAGAGAACCGGGTCCGTGCCCGGGACCGGGCGGCGTAGAGCCCTCGCCGCAGTGGCGATCGTGTCCGTGCTCTGGTTCCTGGCCACGCCCGTCTGGTGGCGCGCGATCCGACAGGACGGGCCGGCTCAGGGGGCGGCGTGGGCAGGGGAGGCCAGCGTGGCGGTGCTTCCCCTCGAGAACCGGAGCTCCATCCCCGACCAGGGCCACTTCGTGAACGGCCTGCACGACGAGCTCATCACGCAGCTGCAGAAGATCGAGGGTCTGACCGTGACCTCGCGGACCTCCGTGATGGGGTACCGGGAAGGCGGGAACGTGAGGGAAATCGGCCGCGCGCTGGGCGTCGCCGCCGTGGTGGAGGGCGGGGTGGAGCGGGTGGGCGACCGGATCCGCGTCATCGTGCAGCTGATCGATGCCGAGCGCGACGCGCATCTCTGGGGAGAGACGTACGACGAGGTGCTCACGAGCGAGAACCTCTTCGAGATCCGGAGCAGCCTGGTGCTTCGGATCGCCCGGGAGCTGCACGCGTCGCTGACGCCGGACGAGGAGCGGCGCATTCGGACGGCGCCGACCGACGACCTCGCGGCCTACGATCTGGTCCTTCGCGGGGTGGAGCTCTACGAGGGCGGGCCGGAGGACGTGGAGAAGGCCCTCGAGTTCTTCGCCGAGGCGACCCGGATGCAACCCGAGTATGCCGAGGCCTGGTCGTGGCTGGGGATGGCGTACAATCAGCGCATGCAGAAGGGTGGCTACGGTCCGGCGATGCGTGACAGCGCCCGGGCGGCGGCGCGGGAGGCCTTGAGACTCGATCCCGAAGACGCCCGGGCTCACTTCGTTCTCAGGGATTACGAGCGGGCGCTCGAGCTCAGGCCGAACTGGGAGATTCCCCTCATCAACCTCTCGTCGATCGCGTGGTGGCGTGGCCGGCACGTCGAGGGGATCCGCCTGATGGCGCGCGCCCGAAGGACGGCTCCCGAGGATCCGATGGTCGCGGAGCACTTCGCCGATCACGCCCACTACCTCCTCCTCGACGAAGACGCCGAGCGCTGGCTCGCCGAGTGTGAGCGGCTCGACCCCGACTTCTACTGGCTCGCCGTCTTCAGGTCGCTCTACGCGGCCGAGCGGGGTGAGATGGAGGTGGCCGATCGTAATCTCGCGATCGCCAGGCGGCGGGATCCGGGGGACCCGATGGTGCGTTGGCTCGACATGCGCCTGGGCCTGATCGACCGAGATGCCCGAAGGGTGGAGGGGGCGGCGGAGGCGCTCGTGCGGGACCAGTCGGAGTGGGGTTGGTGGTCGCAGGAGGTCCAGTCGAGAGTGCTGCTGGCGTGGTCGCTGATCTCGCAGGGTCGCGCAGAGGGTGTCGATGCGCTCTTGGGTGAGGCGGTGGACTTCGCCCGGTCGGAGGTCGAGCGGGTCGGAAGCGAGAGTCCGCAACGGCTCTATGCCTGGGCCCAGGCGGAGATGCTCGGGACCGGTCCGGCGGCCGGGCTGGCACGGCTCGAGGAGGCCATCGACGCGGGTTATCCCAACCTGCGACTGCTCCGACTCGATCCGATCTGGGATCCGGTGCGCGAGGATCCCCGGTTCCTGGAGCTGGTTGGCGTGCTGGAGGAAGGTCTCGCCCGTCAGCGCGCCGAGATCACGGACTTCCTGCGCGCGATCGACTAGGAGAGAGTCGACCGGTCACTTCGGTGTCGGATCTCCGCTCCCGAAGAATCGACCGTGCAGCTCCTCGACGGGCTCGCGCTCGACCAAGAGCCGGTAGGCGATCTCGGCGGTCAGGAACGCCATGAGGGGCCAGGCCTGGGGGATGCCCCGGTTCATGAGTCTCCAGCTTCGTCGAGGCCCGCGGGCGTCGATCACGCCATCCCGCACGAGGTGAGAATCACGCACCGCGAGGGCATGGGGCCGCCTCCACGCCTTCAGCCTGCGCGGCCAGGTGTGCTCCGAGTCCGGCCGCAGATCGGTGCCCCCGGCCGTCAGGATCCACTTCAGCCAGCTTCCTCTGCCGGGCTTCGTCTTGGTAGGCTTGCCGAGGCTCGTCAGCTGCGCGTAGGGGACGCCCTCCGGTCCGGGCTCCCGGGCCAGCTCCGGAAAGGCCTCGCGGAGTGCGAGGAGTCGAGCTCTCTTCTCTCCGATCTCCTCCCAAGCCGCGTCGAGGTAGTACTCGAGGCCCCTCCGATGTGCGCCCGGCGCGAAGTAGAGGGCCTCGTCTCCCCCGAGCGGAAACGCACCTCCGGTGTAGTGGAGGCCCCGCCCCAGCACGTCGTAGAAGCCGAACTGGAACCGGGTATCGTCCCCGAGCGGCGCCATGTCCGCCTCCATGGTCCGATCGGATTCCCGGGCCAGCTCGTCGGCGTCCGCGAAGAACCAGCGACGCTGGATCGGAGGCACGGCCGATCGCCTCCAGAACATGTCGCGCGGATCGCCGTCGGGATCGAACCCCCTGGGCAGGACCAGTCCGTAGAACCGGTCCATGAGATATCCGTCGAACCCGAGAACGCCCGCGGGAGGCAGCTTCGACGAGATGAAGAGCAGGTAGACCTGGTGAAAGTGCAGCAGCCCCGCGGATCGCCTCATCCAGAGGTCGGAGAGGAAGGCCAGATCGAGCTCGGGGATACGGGGCGCCTCGAGCGGGAGCCCCAGCTTCTCGGCGATCCGCTCGACCGGGCGGAATTCCGACTCCACCCAGCGAACGTGGCGAATGAGCTCGGGGGGGCGACCCTGATCGAGCAGCTCCCCGAGGATATGACGAGAGTCCATGCCCCCCGTCAGTGGGAGGTGGATCGCGCGATCGCCGAGCCTCGGATGGCGCAGGAGGTCGCCCAGGATCGCGGAGATGTCGGACCGGAAGCGAGCGGCGGCCTCGCGGGCGTCGTTCATCCGCTGGGTCTTCCGCAGTGCGAAGGTCGGGCGCGTGGCGAGCTCCCCCTCCTCGGAGCGGTGATAGGAGTGGAGCGGTCGGATGCGCTGGACCTCCCGCACCAGCGAGCGGGCTCCCATGGGATGATGAAAGGTCAGAAGCTCGAAGATTCCCTGTCGGTCGGGCGACATGCCGAGGCCGAGCTCGGCGAAGAAGAGTGGGGTGGGCGCCAAAGCCAGGGTCGGACCGTCCCGATAGGAATACCACGGGCGGGTGGCCATCACGTCACCGAGGAAGTGGAGCTCGGATCCGTCCTTCCTCAACAACAGGATGTTGAAGAAGCCTTCGATCTCGTGGAGTCCTTCGACGCCGCGAGCCGTGAAGGCCGCCAGCGCCGCGGCCGCGTCGGAACGGCCGTCGTCGACGAGGGGAACGAGCACGCCCTCCATCAAGAGGAGCCACGCGTCGTTCTCCGCGTGATCGGCAAGGGCGCCACAGGCGCACGCTCGGAAGCCCGGCACGTGGAAGAGCCGGCAGGAAGCATCCCTCTCCAGGCCCGTGGGCGTCGGCAGACCGTCGGGAGCCAGGTAGATTCCGGGCAGTCGCCCTTCGTGTGCGCGCGCCGTCATGCTCGGCTACGGCCTCGCCTCGCCACCGTGAGGAGCGTCTCCCGGTGTCGGTGGTAGACGAGCCAAAGACCCAAAGCCAGGGTGGCGCCCATCGAGAGCACGAGGGTGACCGGATTCGGATCGGGAAAGAGCCGACCGAGAGCGAGGAGCAGGCCCAGGCTCACGGCGAGCGGCCCGGCGAGCAGCCAGAGCTCACCCCAGAGCAGCCTGAGCGTCTCGCCCAGTCGCAGCTCGAGAACTCGGGCGGAGAACACGACCAGGACCAATACGACGAGCGGATATCCGACGACCCAGGACCAGGCGACGCCTTCGAGGCCCCACCGGGCGCCCACCACGAAGGCCACGGGGAGCACGATCGCGCACACGAGCGAGTAGAAGAAGTTGAGCCTCGACAGGCCCGCGGCGTTCAAGAGCTGGGGCAGAAGCGGCGTCACGCAGCGCAGCAGGCCGATGACCGCCATGATGCGCACCAGCGGTACCGCCTCCAGCCACTGATCGAATCCGAAGACCTCGAGAATCCACTCGACGTGCACCGCCAGCGTGATGAGCACGGTACCGAGGCCGACGAGCGCCACGGCGGCGATCGTCGAGAGATAGCGGCGGAGTCGCAGCACGTCGTCCTGCATCTCGGAGAAGACCGGATAGGCCACTTCGGTGACCATCTGGATCAGCGCACGCAACGGGTCGAAGACCAAGCGATAGGCCACCGTGTACACACCCACCGCCTGCGCGCCGAGAAGCCTGCCGACGACCAGGTAGTCGGCGTGCGTATAGAAGTTGTAGAGCACGCGCGAACCGGTGACGTACGCTCCGAAAGTGACCATGGAGCGGACCCGCTCGAACTCGAACCGCGGTCGAGGCAGGTAGGGCCGTCTCACCAGATACCCGAGAACCTGGACGCCTCGCAGCGTCACCTCCCCGATCGTGATGGCCCAGGCTCCGGCTCCGCCCATGGCGAGGACGATCATGACCAGGCCCGAAGCCGTGTTGCCCCCGGCGTTGATCAGGGCCAGGCTCCCGAATCCGAGCTCTTTGATGAGGAGGTTCTTCGACACCATCCCGAACGCGGCCGTGAGGAGGATGATGCCGTGCACCCGCAGCAGATCGCGAAGGATCGCCTCGCCGAAGAATCCCGCCGCGATGGGGGCGGCCGCCCAGATCGCGAGGTAGACGGCGGTCGAGATGCCGAGGGCACACCAGAAGAGCGAGTCCAGGTCGACGCCTTCCGGCTCCGACTCCCGAATGAGCGCCACACCGAGCCCTGCGTCGGTGATCGCCTGCAGGATCGCGTAGAAGGCGATGACGATGCTCGCTGCGCCGAACTCCTGCGGCGTAAGGAACTTCAGAACCACGACGAGCGCGACCGCCTGGATCAGACGGCTGACCAGGTTCCCCGCTCCCGAAAAGAAGAAGGCCCTGAAGACGCGGCTCGCGTACGGTTGGCTCGGCGACCCCGTCATCTAGGGCAGGATGCGCGCCCGGCAAGTCGAGAACCGAGGGGCGTGAGGCTGTTCATGGGTTTTCCGGCAGCGTGCGCGGACTGGTCGAAGAGCCTCAGGATCGCCTTTGGGCGAGGGCTTCGCCAGGGGATCGGCCCTCGCTCGGGTGCCCGGGTCGCCTTCGCCCGCGGGGCCGGTCTCGCATCGAACGGGTGCAGGGGAGATTCTCCCACAGGCGCGATCGGCAGAACCCCTACATCGGCATTTGGCGGGCAAGGTGTACTCTTCATCAAACCTACCAATCACTGAACCGCTGGCCGGTGCAGACCGTGAGGACGCTACGCAAGCAACGAGTCCTCGACCGTCTGGTGGGGGGTTCCCCACCGGCATCCCGCCTGCCCCTACGAGACGGTGACCGGATTGCCGTTGTCGGCGGCGGTCCGGCGGGGTCGTTCTTTACCTATTTTCTCCTGAGGATCGCCGAGGCGGTGGGATTGCGCCTCGATGTGGACATCTACGAGCCGCGGCACTTCGGGCACGTCGGTCCGGGCGGCTGCAATCACTGTGGCGGGGTGGTCTCGGAGTCGCTCGTCCAGATCCTGGCGGCCGAGGGGATCGGCATTCCCCCGTCCGTGATTCGGTCGGCGATCGACTCGTACGTCATCCACATGGACGTGGGAAGTGTCCGGCTCGAGTACCTGGCCGACGAGGGACGCATCGCGGCCCTCCACCGCGGCAATGGCCCGAGGAAGGGCACCGGTGTTTCGGGCCGCAGCTTCGACGAGCATCTGCTCTCGCTCGCGACCGGACGGGGCGCCCGCCGGGTTCCCCGACTCGTGACCGGTCTGGGGAGCGTCGACGGGATGCCGTCCGTGCTTACCGCCGACGGGAGGCGGTCGGAGGGGTATCACCTCGTCGCCGTCGCTGCCGGCGTGAACAGCAATCTCGTCCCCATCCTGCGTGAGCGCCCGGAGCCGGGGACCACCCGTACCTACATCTGCGAGTTCCGGATGGAGGAAGAGCGGGTTCGGGAGATTCTCGGCAACTCGATGCACGTCTTCCTGCTCGACCTGCCCCGTCTGGAGTTCGCGGCGATCATCCCGAAGGAGGGGATGGTCACCGTCTGCGTTCTGGGGCACGACATCGACGACGGATTGATCCAGGCCTTCCTGTCCTCACCCGAAGTGCGTCGGTGCCTCCCGGAAGATGCCGCGCAGGCCGTGTGCAACTGCTCGCCGCTGATCAACGTGGTTGGAGCGACCCCCCCGTTCTCCGATCGGGTGGTCTATATCGGGGACGCCGGTGTCACGCGTCTCTACAAGGACGGGATCGGAGCGGCCTTCCGGACGTCCAAGGCGGCTGCGGAGGTGGCGGCGCTGGTCGGCGTGGCCCAGGAGGATTTCAGAGACCACTACATGCCCATCTGCCAGGCGATCCAAGCGGACAACCGCATCGGGAAAGTGATCTTCGGCGGCAGTTGGGCCTTCAAGAAGCTGCGGATGCTCCGCCGGGCGGTGCTCGGGATGACGATCCGGGAACAGCGACGATTCTCCCCGAAACGTCCGATGAGCATGGTGCTCTGGAATCTGTTCACGGGCAGCGCGCCTTATCGAGCGATCCTGGCCCAGACGCTTCGACCCTCCTTCTTCGTGAGTCTGGTGCGGGAGCTGTTCACCTCGAATCTGTTCCGGCGTCGTCCGGTGGTGTGGAACGGAGGACAACGATGAAGAGCCAGGGGCTCGGAAGGCTTTACAAGGACGGGGAGTGCATCCTGTACGAGGGTGATCCCGCGGACTTCCTGTTCGTCGTCCAGGAAGGAAGCGTCGAGCTCGCGTACGACGAGCCGGACCGCACGACACGGCTCGTGATGCTGGAGACGGGCGACGTCTTCGGCGAGTCTGCACTCTTCAGTCGCGCACCGCGCACGACCCATGCGCGAGCGGTCGGCTCTGCCAGGGTCCTGACCCTGGACCGGCAGGTGCTGCTCAGACGCCTGAGGCAGGATCCCTTGTTGGCGCTGGAGCTGCTTCGCTCGATGTCGGGGAGGGTCCAGGCATTGGAGCGGGTCGTCAAGGACCTGCGGGCCCAGACCCCGGCGGGATCCAACGGAAGCGCTCGCCGGTCATGACCGCAGGCAACGGGAGGGCGACCGATTCGCCCCGCGCGGGCGGTAGACCCCGACAGCGGGCCAAGGCTCCTCCCTGTTCCTGCGGTTGTCCGAACGGAACCGACGTGCGCGGCTGGATCGGTGTGATCGCGCAGCGGGCGAAGACGGGGCTCACGCTGGAGGAAGCCTACGTCCGGGCCTGGCACATCGTCACGGACGTGAACCCCTTCCCGGCGGTCCTGGGGCGTGTGTGCCCGCACCCGTGCCAGCAGGGGTGCACCCGCGGATCGAAGGACAGCTCCGTCGAGATCAGGGCGCTGGAGCGTTATCTGGGCGACATCGGTCTGGCGATGGGGTTGTCCCTGCGGCGGCTGGAGGAGCGTCCCGTGCTCGCTTCGGTCGGCATCGTGGGAGCGGGTCCGGCCGGGCTGTCCTGTGCCTACCAGCTCGCCCGGCGAGGCCACCGGGTGACGGTGTACGAGCGGTCACCCGCAGCGGGCGGGATGCTCCGCTACGGCATCCCCGAGTACCGGCTCCCGGCTTCCATCCTCGACGCGGAGATCGAACGGATCCTCGAGCTCGGGGTGGATCTGCGGCTCGGTACCGCGGTCGGCGTCGACGTGCCGGTCGATGAGATCCATGGCTGCCATGACGCCGTTTTCGTCGGGATCGGCGCTCAGGTCGGCCGTCTGATCGGGCTGCCCGGAGACGAAGGACCGGGGGTGTGGTCGGGAACCGACTACCTGCGGCTCGTAAACGAGGGCCGGGAGATTCACACCGGCCGTCACGTCGTGGTCGTGGGAGGCGGTAACACCGCGGTGGATGCATCTCGTACGGCGCGCCGGTCGGGAGCCGAGGTCGTCCTGCTGTATCGCCGAAGCCGAGAGGAGATGCCGGCGTACGACGAGGAGGTGGAGGCCATGCTGGAGGAGGGCGTGACGATCGAATTCCTCACGGCTCCGGTGGCGATCGAGCGGGACGAGTACGGCGTGACGTCGGTCCTCGTCCAGGGAATGCGGCTTGGAGAGGCCGACGCCTCGGGGAGACGGGTGCCCGTGCCCGTGCCGGGACACCGCTGGAGGGTTCAGGCGGACTGCGTGATCGCGGCGGTCTCGCAGGGGCCCGACTGGCACCACATCGAGGAGCTCAAGCCCAGCGGAGGTTGGGACGACTCGAGGGACACCGGCCCGGTCTCGGACGGTGTATGGATGGGGGGCGACATCAAGGGGCTCGGGTTCGCGAGCCTCGCGGTCTCGCACGGCAGGCGCGCCGCCGAGGAAATGGACGCCAGCGTCAATGGTGTCGAGGCTCCCGCCTCGCGCGTGTCGGAGAGCCCTCCGGTACCCCCCGTGAGTCTCGACTTCTATGCGCCGAGGGTCCCTCCCGAAGGAGATCGTCTGACTGCCGAGCGGGCCCTGGCCGACGGACGCGCAGAGGTGACCGGCACGATCACCGAAGAGCAGTTCCTGGCCGAGGTGGAGAGTTGCTTCTCCTGCGGCCTCTGCTTCGGCTGTCAGCACTGCTGGATGTATTGCTCGGCCGGGGGATTCGTGCAGGTCGTCGAGCCCCGACCCGGATCGTATTTCACCCTGAGTCTCGAGGCCTGCGAGTCGTGCGGGAAGTGTGTGGACGTCTGCCCATGCGGCTACCTCGAGTTCGACGGATCGGCGATCGCGCCGATCTCGACCGACATCCCTGCGATCGGCTCCCTGGATGTACCGGACCCGCGGTTCGATGGGTTGCCGGATCCGCCGAATCAGCAAAGGTGAGTCCAAGTCATGACCGACGATGACAGACATGTCCGCGTGACCCTCCGTTGGATTCAGATCAAGGACAAGCTCGAGCCGTTCTACGAAACGCACGGCGAGTTCCGTTTCTGGTCCCGGGTCACGAGCGGAGAGACGGTGGTCGAAACCCGGTTCCCGGAAGACGGGTACTGGGAGATCTCGGATCAGCCCCGGTTCAATACGGTGAACGATATCGACAAGGTGCTCTACGAAGGACGTGCGGGTGACTCCCTCGTCGTCGAGCTCTTCGGCGAAGAGATCGATCCCTTCAGCAAGAACGATCCGCTCGACGCGTATCGGCGCGAGTTCGTCGGTCCGGCGGAGAGCTGGAGCGGAGTGCACGCGCCGGGCAACGAGGGTCTCCGTGATCCCGAGAACATGCCGCTCTGGAGGGTCGCGTACGAAATCGAGGTGCAACCGGATCACTCGACCGCAGAGGTGAAGGGTGCCTGAGTTCACCGAGCAGGTGAGAATCGCCCGCTCGGCCGGGGACGTCTGGACCGTCCTCTCCGATTTCGGGAATGTGGCCGATTGGGCTCCCTTCGTCGTCCGCTCCTTCCGCACGACCGACGGAGATCTCGGCGTGGGTTCGCGGCGCTTCCTGCGGCACAGATGGGGCTTCACGCTGGACGAGGCGGTAACCCGCTGGGAAGAGGATCGTTGCTTCTCCTATCGGGTCTTCGGCGCGCCCTATCCGCTCAGGGAGCTTCACGAGGTCTGGAGCATCTCACCCAACGGCAGGGGCGTCGTCCTGACCACCCAAATGACGTACGAGGTGCATCTCGGCGCCCTCGGTCGATTGGTGGATCGGCTCGTCGTGCGGCGTCTTCTCCGTCGTGCGATCCGCATCGGGCATCGCGGCCTGAAGGAGCACATCGAGGGCCGAGCTCCGATCGCGGCTTCCGGGGCCGCCCCTCCCGAGCCTCGCCTCTAGACCGAACGATCCCCGGGTCTCATGCGTTCTGATCTCCCGACCTGACCCTCGCACGCGCACTTCTGCACACTTCCCGCAGGGGTGTGGTACGAAAATTGATCTTCAGGTGCCGCAGGAGCGTTCCTGACTCCCCAACAGCGGACAATCGGCCTACGGCCCTGAAGTGAATACATCGCCTTCACCCCGGCCCGAGGTGGCAGAACGAAAGGCGCCTCAAGAGGGCAAATCGGGGAAGACGGTGCCTTTCCGTCGCTACGGTGAGGCCCAAGATCGTGCGCGTAAGGTACGCGCACAAATTTTCAGTATTCTGGCAATTGGTTCCGGAATACTGTACTTCGCGATCCTGCCCTCGAGCCTCAATCCAGAGGCGCGCTGGATCTCCATCCCGTTCGTCGTCGCCGAGGTAGGGGCGCTCGTTCTCTTCCTGATGGCGACGACCAACGTCTGGACTTTACGCTTCAAGCCACCCGAAGGCCTGGTGGCGGAAGTTCCCACGTCGATCGACGTCTTCATCACGGTGTGTAACGAGCCCCTGTCCGCCGTCGAGCGGTCGCTCGCCTCGGCTGCGGAGCTCGATTGGTCCGGTCCGCTCTCGATCTACGTACTCGACGACGGTGCGGATCCCAGAGTCGAGGCCCGGGCCCAGGAGTTGGGCTTTACGTATCTCTCTCGCTCGAGGGCCGGTGTTCCCCAGGAGAATGCAAAGGCCGGCAACCTGAACTTCGGCCTCTCGCAGAGCGACGGCGAGCTCGTCTTCACGCTCGACGCCGACCACGAGGTCCAGCCGCAGGCGCTGATCCCCATGGCCGGGTACATGAAGTTTCCCGGCGTCGCCTTCGTGCAGTCCAAGCAGCGGTTCATCGTTCCGCCCAACGATCCGTTCAACTCGCAGGATCCGGTCTTCTACGACGCCGTCCAGCTGGCTTTCGACCACAGCGACACCGTGATCGCCTGTGGGTCCGGGGTGCTCTACCGGAGAACGGCCCTCGAGGACGTCGGCGGCTTCGCCGAGTGGAACCTGGTCGAGGACCTCACCACCTCCTACGAGCTGCACGCCAAGGGATGGAAGACGCTCTACTATCCCTTCGCCGTCACGAAGGGTCTG
>JBDHII010000046.1:0-22043 GCA_039587515.1 Gemmatimonadota bacterium | reverse complement strand
GCGGTAACCGGTCGGCTGGCGAGGAACGCGGTAAGCTCGTCTTCGGGAACGATCACGGGACGGCCCGGACCCGCTTCCACCGCAGCAACCCATGCGCCGAACTTGCCGGGTGCCCATCCCACACGCGTGGCCGCGACCAGCGGGCGGGGGAGCACGCCGAGCATCGAGCGCAGCACACGCTCGATCTGGTTGGGAGGGGAGCCGTACAGACGCCCCAGGCCGTCCATGCCCACGAACACACGCCCCCGGCCGGCGGGCTCGATCACGGGGCTCAGCCCGCTCAGCGTCTCGAGCAGCGCTTCCTGGGCGGTGTCGTAGTGGGACGGATCGGGCTCGAGGAGCGTCAGTGCAGGGCAGAGCGAGATCGCCTGCGAGACCTGCTGGCCGGGCAGGACGCCCGCGATCGAGGCACGCTCCGAGACCTGCCAGATCGTGCGGCGGGTGTGCTCGCCGGGGGAGAGCAGGGCGACCGACGTCGTGTCCAGCTCGGGAGCCCGGACCAGCTCGAGGCGGAGCTCGAAGGTCGGGAGCCAGATGCAGAGCGCCTGGCGGCTGCCTTTGCGGGGCGCCTGTACGTCCCACCCCCGACCGTTTGGGTGGGGGGGAGCTACAAGGTGCATGGGCGCATGAGCCTCTACCATGGCTGTGTGCGGCGGCTGAAGTTGGCGCCAGGGCCTCACGACCCGGGCCCCAAAGATACCCGAATAAAAACCGAAAGTCGAATATAGACAGGGACTGCGATTACGCAAACACCGGTGTTGTCTGCCGTAAGGCGAAGGGCGTGGGATCAAGAGCGGGCGAGGGAATCCGCGAGGATGGGGTTCACCCGCAGGTTGGGGATCCGGTGGAAATGACGGAGGTTTCCGGTGACCAGCTCGAGGTCGTGGTAGAGGGCCGTGGCCGCAATCTGGAGATCGGCGTCAGGGAGGATGTTTCCCTTCTGCTCCAGCTCAGCGCGAATCATCCCGAAGACCCGAGCAGCCGAGACGTCGTAAGGGAGAACGGTGACGGCCGGGAGCACACGTTCTTCGATGTTACGTAGGTGGCGCTCTCGGGTGGCGGAACGGTAGGCACCCTTGAAAAGCTCTCCAATGGTAACTGCGCTGGCGAACTGCTCTTCCCTGGGAACCGTCTCGAGCCATCGGAGATAACCCGGAAGGGGGCGAGGACGGAGCAGCTCCGAGATCGCGTCGGTGTCGAAGAGATGGGCCACAGTGTTAGTCGAGGGAGGGGCCGTTCCGGCTCCCCACCCGGGAGGAGCTCTCGAGGATGCGCACCAGCTCCTCGGAATCCTCCCACCCACCCGCAACGCTTGCGAGCCCTCCTTCTGGACCTGCCGAGCGGAGGCGTTGCAGGGTCTCGAGCTCGTCGGAACCGACGATTGCAGCAATCGCTCGTCCGTGGCGAGTGATGACGACCGGATCACCCTGTTGAGCGTCACGGATATACTCGCTGAGCTTGGCCTTCACTTCGGAAACGGATCGGTTCTTCGTCATGAGAATTTCCAGTCATTAAGGTCAAATAGACCATAATGACCAGAAAGATGCGGTGTCAATCCGTGATGACTTTCGGGAGCCGATCGGTGCTCACCAATGTCTGGATGGGCCTGCCCTCGAGTCCGGAACGCTTCGGTCTTTCGGCGAGAGACCGACCGTCTGTGGCTACATGCCCGGATTGAAGAGGAAGTAGTCGTAGATCGCCCGGGAGATCTGGGCGATGACGGCCTCCCGATCCTCGACGTCGCGCTCCGAGTCCTTCACGAACACGACCGTGATCACGTGGCCCGCGTCGTCGGGAAGGTAGATGTAGCCGACGTCGTTCGTCGTGCCTCCAATGGTGCCCGTCTTGTGCCCGACATCGGTTCCCGGCGGAAGAATCCCGCGGATTCGATTGCGTCCGGTCTCGACCCTGAGCATGACGTCCTTGAAGAGCTCGGTGCTCTCCTCGCTCAATGCCTCGCCCTTCCAGACCTTTTCGAGGAGCAGCGCCATGGCACCGGGCGTGGAGGTGTCGCGTGGATCGGTGGAGAAGACCTTTGCGGCGGCCGCTTGATCTTCGGGCTCGACAGCCCGACGGCGCTCCAGGTACTCCTCCATGCTGATGCGGCCGTCGGCGGGGGCGTCGATGCCGACCCAGTCCGAAATGAGGACCGACGTGGGACGGTTCACCTGTAGGTCGTGCACACCGAGCGAGGCCATCCGTGCGTTCACCGCATCGGAGCCACCTGCGGTCCGGAGCGAAAGGTCGGTCGCGCTGTTGTCGCTGATCAACAGCATGAGCTCCATGAGATTGTGCACCGAGAGGATCACACCGGGATCGTCGAAGAGTCGTGTCAGCGTGCCGCTTCCCGGGTGAAGGTCCTGGGGCTCGAGCTCGATCATGTCGCTGAGCGCGATTTCCCCTTGGTCGACCCGGGTCAACAGCTGCACGGCGATGGGGACCTTGTAGGTGCTCGCCATCGGAAAGCGCTGATCCGGATTCAGAAACACCGTACGGCCCGTTTCGATGTGCTGGGCGGCCACTCCGACCGTTTCACCACTCGCCTCGGCCAGGCGTCCGATCTCACGCTGTAGCCGTTCGAGGGACGCGTCTCCTCGGGGCTCCACCTGGGCGGCCAGCCCGGAATGCAGCGCAAGAAGGGCTGCCCAGACGACTGAGACGGTGATCCGGTGCAGACACGGGTCGAAGCGCGAACGCATATTTCCTCCGGGCGTGATTCGGGACGGACCAATGCTCCAGCCCTCCGGCTCCGGGCGCAAGAGCGTGTGTTCCGGACGGAGCGATGGCCCACATCGGCGGCCCCCCACGGGCCCCCGGCCGAACCGACTTCATGCGGTTGCCCTCCACTCGAAAATCCACCTAATTTCGGGGCTTCCCGGGCGTTGGCTCAGGCCACGCTTCGGGGCGCTTCAGCTCTTCCCTGACAACTCGTAAGCGGAGCCTTGAATGGCCGAGTACACGCACGCGTCCGTTCCCGCCGAAGGAGATCCCGTCACCATGGAAGACGGCCACCCGGTCGTCCCCGATCGTCCGATCATCCCCTTCATCGAGGGAGATGGTATCGGCCCTGACATCTGGCGCGCCACGGAGTCGGTCGTCGACGCCGCGGTGGAGAAGACGTACGGAGGCGACCGCCGGATCCAGTGGATGGAGATCTACGCAGGAGAGAAGGCGCAGGAAAAGACGGGTGAGTGGCTTCCCGAGGAGACGTACGACGCTCTGCGCGAGTTCAAGATCGGGATCAAGGGCCCGCTCACCACGCCCGTCGGCGGCGGCATTCGCTCGCTGAACGTGACGCTGCGCAAGGTGCTCGACCTCTATTCCTGCGTCCGGCCCGTGCGTTGGATCCCCGGCGTACCCTCACCGATGAAGGAGCCCGAGAAGCTCGACGTGGTGATCTATCGCGAGAACACCGAGGACGTGTACGCGGGGATCGAGTGGGCTTCCGGGACGCCCGAGGCGGAGAAGGTCAGGGCTTTCCTGGTCAACGAGATGGGCTCGAACGTCCGGGAGTCCAGCGGGATCGGGATCAAGCCGATCAGCCCGTTCGGGACGAAGCGACACGTCGCGGCCTCGATTCGGTACGCCATTGAGCGGAACCGCGAGTCCGTGACGCTGGTCCACAAGGGCAACATCATGAAGTTCACCGAAGGTGCGTTCCGGGACTGGGGCTACGAGGTCGGCGAGGAGCAGTTCGCCGACCAGACGATCGCCGAGTCGAGGATCTGGGAAGGTGAAGATCCCGCCGGACGCGTGGTCATCAAGGACCGGATCGCGGACGCGATGTTCCAGCAGGTCCTGCTGCGGCCCGACGAATACGACGTGATCACCACGCCGAACCTGAACGGCGACTACATCTCGGATGCCTGTGCCGCTCAGGTCGGTGGCCTGGGAATGGCGCCCGGTGCGAACATCGGGGACGAGGTCGCGCTCTTCGAGGCCACGCACGGCACGGCCCCCAAGTACGCCGGTCAGGACAAGGTCAACCCGAGCTCGGTGATCCTCTCTGCCGTGATGATGCTGGAGCACATGGGATGGGACGAGGCCGCGCGCGCCGTCGAGCGCGGGATCGAGGGAGCGGTCGCTGCCAAGACGGTCACGTACGACCTCGAGCGACAGATGGAGGGCGCCACGAAGGTGAAGACCTCCGAGTTCGGTCAGGCGATCATCGCCCACATGTAAGTAGCTGGTGAATATGGATTTGAGATTCGTTACCTCAGGCGAGCTGGAAGGCGCCGAGACGCCCCTTCTCGTCGTTCCGGTCTCGGAGACCGACGGGGAGCCGCGCTATCCGGGGCTTCCAGAGGGAATAAGGGATCGGCTGCCCGATGTCGCCTGGCGGGAGGACCTCGTGGCCAAGCTGGGCCACGCGATCCGCGTCTACCCGGCGGGGGGTCCGGGCCCGGTCCGGATCCTCTTCATGGGGGTCGGGAAGGCCGGGGAGATCGACCGCGAAACGGTGCGCCGCTACGTGGGCCACGCGGTCCGATATGCGGAGTCCAAGAAGATCGAGGAGTTGACGGTCTGGGTCCCGGAGATCGCGGACGATTCGGCGGAGGCTGCGTTTCAGGCGGCGGCGGAGGGTGCCACGCTGGCCGCGTGGCGCTTCACGGAGCTCAAGGCGCCGGGCGACGACCCGCCCGCAGCGGTCACGGGCGTGGCGCTTACGGGCGCCGATGGCGAGGCCGACGCGGCCGCGAGCGGCACCGCCGCGGGTGGAGCCGTCGGAGCAGCCGCCAACTTCGCGCGCGCGCTCCAGTTCCGACCGGGCAACGTGGCCACCCCTTCGCACCTCGCGGAGCAGGCGGCATCGATGGCGGAGAGCCGTGGCCTGGAGGTAACGGTCTTCGGACCCGCCGAGCTCCTCGAGGAGAGCATGCACGCCCTCCTCTCGGTCTCTCAGGGGTCGGACGAGGAGCCTCGGTTGATCGTTCTCCGGCACAACGGTGGAAGCGAGGGCGACGCGCCGCTCGTGCTCGTCGGCAAGGGGCTGACGTTCGACGCCGGGGGAATCTCGATCAAGCCGGCCAAGGGCATGGAGGAGATGAAGTTCGACATGTCCGGAGGCGCGGCCGTCCTGGGGGCGATGCAGGGGATCGCCGACCTGGGCGTGCCGCTCAACGTGGTCGGCATCGTGCCTTCGTCGGAGAACCTCATTAACGGCAGCGCGGTGAAGCCGGGCGACATCATCTCGTCTCGCGAGGGCAAGACGATCGAGGTGGTCAACACGGACGCGGAAGGTCGGCTGATTCTGGCCGATGCGCTTTCCTACGCCCAAACGCTCGAGCCCGCCGCCATCGTGGACTGTGCGACGCTGACCGGCTCCTGCGTGATCGCCCTCGGCAAGCACGCCGCAGGGCTCTTGGGCACGGACGACGAGCTTCTGGGGGAGCTCCGGGCAGCCGGAGATCGCTCCGGAGAGCGCTGCTGGCCGCTGCCGCTGTGGGACGAGTACCGTCGCCAGCTCGACAGTGACGTCGCCGACGTCGTCAACGTCGGTGGGCGGCCGGCGGGTACGATTACGGCGGCATGTTTCCTGCGCGAGTTCGTGGGCGACGTGAAGTGGGCTCATCTGGACATCGCTGGGACGGCATACGGTGAGGGCAAGCTCCCCTATCAACGAAAGGGCGGGTACGGATTCCCGGCGCGCTTACTGATCGAGTGGGTTCGGAGCCGAGTGGCCTGAGGGGCTGCCGCGCGCTTCCGACGCTTCTCCTCCTTTGGGCTGCCGTGCCGCTCGCCCCGGTGAGCGCACAGGAGCCCGACACGGTCCAGGTCCAGCCGGACACGGTCCAGGTGACACCCGACACGGCCGGCGTGGACACCGTCCAGGTCGTGCCGGATTCGCTGGTCGCGGATTCGCTCGCAGCAGCCGACAGCGTGATGCCGGTCGACACCTTCCCGGCCTTCCCGCGCGGGCACGCGAGTGGATTCGAGCAGAGCGTCTGGGAGTGGGACCCGGCGATGCTCGCGTCGAACCGCGCGATCACGCTCTTGGAGCTGGTCACCCAGATCCCGGGTCTCATCGGCCTTCGGGGGGGGGACTACGGCACACCCATGGCCGTGACGGCCTTCGGAGGCGCTGCCGGCGGGGTCCGTGTCTTCCTCGACGGCTTCGAGCTGCTGCCGCTGGACGGCACGGTTCCCGATCTCTCTCGGATCAGCCTCGCCGGCCTGGAAAGGGTGCGTGTCGCACGGGATGCCACCGAGCTGCGGATCGACGTGACGACCCAGCAGCCCCTGGAGCCTGATCCGAACACCCGAGTGGATGTGGGAACCGGCGACCTCGGCACGAACGTCCTCAGGGCCACATTCGTTCATCCGAACACGCTGGGTGGTGCACTGAGCTTTGCGCTGGATCGCGTCGAGACTCGCGGCCCGACGCTCGAACAGGGTGGGGCCACCAACGGGGTCGCGGTCCGCTACGGCATCCACTACGGCACCCGTGGCGGCCTGGCGGCCGAGCTTCGCCGCTCCGACACGAGCACGGAGGTCGTCGGGCTGCCGACGGGGCTGGTCCGGACCGACTGGAACGTCCGTGGGCGTTGGTCGCTGACCCCGGGGCTCCTCGTCGATGGGGTCTGGGGGCGCTCGGCCTTGAAGGGCAGCGAGGAAGATCAGGTCTACGGCCCGATCGAGCGCTCTCGCAGCCAGGGAGTGCTCAGGCTCGGATACGAGCGGTCGGGCGTGTGGGCCTCGGCGACGGGACGACGGACCGAGGGCGACGGCCTGCCGGATTGGGGACTCGAGGGCGGGGCGGGCTTCGACCTCGGTGGCTATCTCCAGGCCCAGGGTCGCTACACCAGGGAGTACTGGGAGGACGAAACGACCTCCGCGTACGTCGCGAGGGCGTCGACCCGCCCGTTCTGGGGCCTCTCCGTATTCGGCTCCTACGAGAGCGGAAAGCGGGGGATGCCCTTCGCGGGAGAGGTCGAGGAGGTTCGCCGGCTCCAGGCCGAGCGGGATTCCATCGCTGCCGCTGACACGACCGGCGCGGAGCCGCCTCCGGATCAGGAGCCGCTGGAGATGCCCAGCCTGCGGCTGACGGACCGCTCGGCTCGCCGCGTGGGCGCAAGGCTGCAGTGGCGCGATTTCAGTGTCTCGGGTGCGATGCTCTCGATGGAAGCCGATTCACTCAGACCGACGGGCCTGATCCTGGATCGCACCGGGCCCACGCTGCCCGGCGGAGAGCGGACCGGTTTCGAAGTGGCCGCACACGTCCCGATCTGGAGGGGCTGGGCGCTGGACGCGGCCTATCAGCAGTGGGACGAGGACTGGGCCTATCTTCCGGGGGCGACGTGGGACGGCGAGATCAACTACCACGGGATCTTCAAGGAGAGCCGGAATCTCGAGGTCTGGTTCGCCGCGGGGGTGAACGGCAGGGATCCCATGTCGCTTCGGCTGATCGATCCCGAGCCGGAAGATCCGCCCCTCGAGGGACCGGCTCTCGTGCAGATGCCCTTCTACCAGGACTGGTACGGGTTCGTACAGGTCCGGATCGTCACCGTCAGCGTCTTCGTGCGCTGGGAGAATCTCGCGGGGAAGGACGACAACTTCGATTTTCCGGAGCGCACGACACCGAAATTCCGTACGCTCTACGGAATCCGTTGGGTGCTCAGGAATTAGGCGGTAGCTTGCCCCGATCAGCGAGACACACGAGCCGAGGAGATCGATGATCCGCAGCATGACGGGCTTCGGAGAGGCCGAGCGCGATACGGCGGCGGGCCGACTCCGCGTCGAAATCAAGACGGTCAACCACCGCTTCTTCAACGCCAGCATCCGGACGCCCGCGGGCTTCGACCGGTTCGAGCACATGATCCAGGGCTGGCTTCGCGAGCAGGTCGCGCGCGGTCACGTGAACTGCTCGATCTCGCTCGATAGGTCGTCGACCGGCTCCGACGCGGAGCCCATGGTCGACTTGGGTCGCGCCGCCCGCTACAAGGAGGCGCTCGACGAGCTCAAGCGGGCCCTCGACCTGACCGGTGACGTCGACCTCGCGCAGGTCGCCCGCTTCGGTGAGATCTTCCGCACGCCCGACGCGGGTGAGGACCGGACCGTCGACGCGGCGGATCTGGAAGCCGTCGTGAAGGAGGCGCTCGCCGGTCTCGTGTCGATGCGGGACGCCGAGGGGGGGCACACCCACGCCGACGTCGTAGCGCGGCTGGACGCGCTGGACGCGCAGATCGACGTGGTCGAGGCGCGCGCGCCCGAGCGCCTGATCGCGGAGCGGGATCGGCTGCGCGAGGCGATCCGCGAGCTCGCCGACTCCGAGCAGGTGGACGAGGACCGACTCGCCCGGGAGATGGCCTACCTCGCGGAGAAGTGGGACATCAACGAGGAGCTGGTGCGCTTCCGTGCGCACGTGCAGGCCTTTCGAGAGACGGCCTCCCCCGCTTCGCCCGAGCCCGTGGGCAAACGCCTGGGCTTCATCCTCCAGGAGATGCACCGCGAGGCGAATACGATCGGCTCGAAGGCGAACGACCTCGAGATCACGGCTGCTTCGGTCGCGATGAAGGAAGAGATCGAGCGGCTGCGCGAGCAGCTGGAGAACGTGGAATGACGTCGCTGTCGAGCGCTCCGTTCCCGGTGGTTCTCGCCGCGCCGAGCGGAACGGGCAAGACCACGATCGCGCAGCGGCTGGTGGAGGAAGCGGACCGCTTTGTCTTTTCGATCTCCGCGACGACCCGGCGCGCGCGGGACAGCGAACGGGACGGGGTGGACTACCACTTCATGTCGCGAGAGCGTTTCGAGGCCCTGGTCGAGGCCGAAGAGCTCCTGGAGTGGGCCGAGGTCCATGGCGAGCTCTACGGCACGCTCCGGGCTTCCCTCGAAGAGGCCGCCGCATCCGGGCTGTACACGGTACTGGACATCGACGTCCAGGGAGCTGCCCAAGTCCGCGCGCGTGCGCCGGAGGCTGTGCTGATCTTCGTTCTCCCACCCTCGGTCGAGGCGCTCGTCGAGCGACTGGAGCGGAGAGGTACCGAGAACGACGTGAAGCTCGAGCGTCGGCTCCGCAACGCGCTGGAGGAGCTGGCCGAGGCGGAGAAGTTCGACTACCTGGTCGTCAACGACGACCTGGAGGCTTCGGTACGCACGGTCCGGCGAATCGTGGCCGCCGAAGAGCACCGCGTGGAGCGGGGGATCGCGCTCGGGGCACAGGTCGGGGCGCTGACGGAGGCGCTGGAATCGGTGATCCGCGCGCGCTTCGCTTCACAGGCCGACTAGGCGTCGTTAAATTCCTCTTCCCTGAAAAAACAGGCCGCGGGGCCCCGAAGGAGACGGAAACATGCGTGTTTTCACGCCCGACGAAGCTGCAAGCACCACCCAGAGCAAGTATCTCGGCGTCTTGGTGGCGGCGAAGTACGCCCGTGAGCTGAACTCGCTTCCCAGAGAGGCCCTGCCCATCGGCGAGGAGAAGAAGCTCACGACGCGGTCTCTCGAGGCCCTCACCTCGGGCCAGCTCGAGTTCCGACTCGTGCGCAAGCGCCGGCGGGAGGAGTAGCTCGGGCATCGCTCAGCCCGTAGCGGCCGAACCGTGCATTCGGTGAAAGCGTTGATTCCGCGGCGTCCCTGGCAGGGGCGCCGCGTTGTCTTGGGTGTATGCGGGGGGATCGCGGCGTACAAGGTCGTGCAGGTGGCGCGCGACCTCACGCGTCTCGGCGCCGAGGTCGACGTGGTCCTGACGCGCTCGGCATGCGAGTTCGTGCGACCGCTGACGTTCTCGGGCGTGACGGGCCGTCCCGCCTTGACGGAGCTCTTCAGCGCCGAGGGCGCGGCACTCCACGTTCGGTTGGGGCTGGAGGCCGACGTCGTCTGCGTCTCGCCGGCCACGGCCGACTTCATCGCGCGTGCGGCCCAGGGGCGTGCGGACGATCTGCTGACGACCACGCTCTTGGCTACGCGGGCGCCCGTCGTGGTCTGCCCCGCCATGAACGATCGGATGTGGTCGCACCCGCAGACGCAGGCCAATACGGCACATCTCGCCGACGTACTCGGCTACCGCGTGGTGGAGCCCGCCACGGGCCCTCTCGCCGTCGGGGAAGGGGACGGTCCCGGTCGCCTGATCGAGCCGGACGAGATCGTGCAGGAGATCGGGAGGGCGCTGGGAGGATCGAAGGTGTGGTCGGGTGTGAACGTCCTGGTCACCGCCGGCCCCACGCGCGAGGCCCTCGATCCCGTCCGGTACCTCGGCAATCGCTCTTCCGGGAAGATGGGCTTCGCGATCGCTCAAGCAGCGTGGCGGCGCGGTGCCTCGGTGACGGTGATCACAGGCCCCGGCAGCGCGCCGAGACCATACGGCCCGGAGATCGTGGCCGTCGAGTCGGCCGACGAGATGTCGGAGGCCGTCGCGTCCAGGATCGGCGAGGCGGACGTGGCGGTCTTCGCGGCGGCCGTGGCGGACTTCCGCCCTCGTGCCGCCGCCGAGCGCAAGGTGAAACGCGCGGAAGTCGGGTCCGACCACTCGGTCGATTTGACAGAGAACCCCGACATCGCCAAAACGAGTCTGGAGGACGCGAAGCCCGGAGCCGTCCGGGTGGGGTTCGCGCTCGAGACCGAAGACCTCTTGGAGAACGCTCGCAAGAAGATGCAGAGCAAAGCGCTCGACTTCGTGGTCGCCAACGAGGCGACGGAAGAGGGATCGGGCTTCGAGGTCGACACGAACCGCGTCACGATCGTCGGGGCCGAGGGGTCTGCGGAGGAGCTTCCGCTCCTCTCCAAGGACGAGGTCGCCGAAGAGATCCTCGACCGCGTCGAGCCTCGACTCGGGTCCTCGTGACCCCCCGCCGGCCCGATCCCGAGGAGCTCGCGCGGTTTCTGCGACAGCGCCAGGAGATCGGCGAGGACTCGCTCTTCTTCGATGCGGCGACCCGTGAGGGGGTCCTCGAGTACGCTCGCGGGCTCGTCCGGCAGGGTGCGCCGGCGCACCCCGTGACGGACGTCGCGAGCGCTGCGCCCCGGGGCTCGGGAGCGGTCGCCCCGGCCTCGCGGTCCTCGGCTGCTGCCGTGCCCGACGGGGCACTCGAGGCCATGGACTACGAGGCGTTGCGAGAGGCCGCGCTGGCCTGCACCCGCTGCCGACTCGCGGACTCCCGGACCAACGTCGTCTTCAGCGACGGCAACCCGAACGCCCGACTCGCCGTCGTGGGCGAGGCGCCCGGCGCCAACGAGGACGAGACCGGGCTTCCCTTCGTGGGCCAGGCGGGAAAGCTCCTCGATCTGCTGCTCGCGTCGATCGGTCTCTCGAGGCGTGAGTCCGTTTATATCTGTAACGTGCTCAAGTGTCGGCCGCCGGCGAATCGAAATCCGATGCCCGACGAGATCGAGCTCTGCGCGCCGTACCTGCGCCGCCAGATCGCGTTGGTCAAGCCGGAGGTGATCCTCGCGGTGGGTACGTTTTCGGCCCAGCTCCTGACCGGACACAACCGTCCGCTGGGAAAGTTGCGCGGTGACATCTACTCCTACGAGGGCGTGCCCCTTATTGTCACGTACCATCCCGCGGCCCTCCTCCGAAATGCCGGCTGGACCCGGGCCACATGGGACGATCTGCAGCTTCTCAGACAGGTGATGGACGGCAGCTGATGGCTCTGGCTTCTCCCCTTTCGATTCCGCGGACGCGCTGAGCGTGGAGACCGCGAGCATTCCTCTCGGGGGGGCGGCGGGCCCGTCCTACGACCGACAGCCTCCCTACTCGCTCGAGGCCGAAGTCTCGGTGCTGGGCGGCATGTTGATCGATCGCGATGCCGTCGCCCGCGCCATCGAGATCGTGAACGACTCGATGTTCTACCGGGAGGCGAATCGGCGTCTCTTCCGCGCGATGGTGAGGCTCTTCGAACGGGGAGACGCCGTCGACGTCATCACGCTGAACGACGACCTCAAGAAGACCGACGAGCTCGAGGCGGCGGGCGGCGCGGCCTACCTGGCGGAGATCCTGGACGCGGTACCGACCGCGGCGAACATCGACTACCACGCGCGGATCGTGCGGGAGAAGGCACTCCTCCGTCGCCTGATCGATGCCGCGCAGAACATCGTCCGCGACGTCTACGAGCAAGGCGAGCGCCCGGTCGAAGAGGTGCTCGATCAGGCCGAGCAGCGGGTCTTCCAGGTGGCGGAGAGCCACGCGCGCGAAGGCTTCGTCTGGATCAAGGAGATCCTCTGGCCGACGTTCGAGCACATCGAGAAGCTCCAGGAATCGAAGGGCGGCGTCACCGGCGTGCCCACGGGCTTCGTGGATCTCGACCGCATGACGACCGGGCTCCAAAAGGGCGACCTCGTGATCGTCGCTGCGAGACCTTCGATGGGGAAGACGTCCTGGATCATGAATGTGGCGCAGGATGCCGCGATCGAGCACGAGATCCCGGTCGCGATCTTCTCCCTCGAGATGTCCAAGGAGCAGCTGGTTCAGCGGCTCCTCTGCGCCGAGGGGCGTGTCGATGCGCAGAAGCTGCGCCGTGGCCGACTGAACCCGGAGGAGTATCAGCGTCTGGCCGCAGCCGCTGGACACCTCAACACCGCGCCGCTGTGGATCGACGACTCACCCGGCAGCACGGTGCTCGAGATGCGTGCCAAGGCCCGCCGTCTCAAGTCCGAGGTGGACATCGGGATGCTGGTGATCGACTACATGCAGCTGATGTCGGGCTCGGGGCGGTCGGAAAGCCGGGTGCAGGAGGTCAGCGAGATCTCGCGGGGTCTCAAGGCGCTCTCCAGAGAGCTGGAGATCCCCGTCGTCGCGCTCAGTCAGCTCTCCAGAGCGCCGGAGCAGCGGACGGATCGACGGCCTCAGCTCTCGGACCTGCGGGAATCGGGCAGCATCGAGCAGGATGCCGATCTGGTCATGTTTCTGTACCGGCCCGAGTACTACTTTGGCCCGGTCGACAAGGACGGCAACTCCCTGGAGGGCAAGGCTGAATTGATCGTCGGTAAGCAACGGAACGGGCCGACGGGCGTCGTGAACCTCTACTTCCACAAGTCGTACACGAGATTCGACTCGGTGGCGTCGAAGGGTCCCGAAGAATCCGCTTCGGAGGCCACGGGGTTCGGAGGTCCGTGAGCGCATCCGCCGGCGTCCCGCCGGACGATGTCCCCCTCACCGTCGGCGTCGCGGTTCCGGCGGCGGGAAGCGGTCGGCGGATGGGCGGGGCGCGAAAGCCCTTCCTGGAGCTGGCGGGCGAGCCCGTCCTGCTGCACGCGCTCCGACCGTTCCTCCGGCTTTCGGAGGTCGTGGCGGTCGCGGTGGCCCTCTCGGAGGAGGACGCGGCCGCTCCGCCGTCCTGGTTGACTGCGGAGGACGCACGAATCCGTGTCGTTGCGGGCGGTGCGACCCGACGGGACTCGGTCTGGAACGCCGTCTGTGGGCTGCCCGGGGATGTGAGTGTCATCGCGGTGCACGACGCCGCGCGCCCCCTCGTGTCCGAGGACGTCGTGAGGGCATGCGTGCGTGAGGCGGCCGGCGGACGCGGTGCGGTGGCGGGCATTCCCGCCGTCGATACGATGAAGGAGGTCGACGCCGAAGGGCGGATCGTCTCGACGCCGGACCGTAGCCGACTGTGGCATGCGCAGACGCCGCAGGTCTTTCCGCGTGCGATGCTCCTCGCCGCGTACCGGAGGGCCATCGACGAGGACTGGCCGGCCACCGACGACTCGGCGGTCGTGGAGCGCGCAGGGGGCGAGGTGGTGATGATGGAGGCATCCGTTTCGAACATGAAGGTGACGCGCCCGGGCGATCTGACGCTTGCCGAGCTCCACCTTCGGGAGGGCGCATGAGGTCCACTCCGGAGCGTATCGACGTGCGCGACTTCGAGGTGCTCGAGCCTTCACTCGAGCCGGCTGTCGAGCGGCTGAGGTCGGGTGGTGTCCTCGCCTACCCGACCGAGACGCTCTACGGACTCGGTTGCCTCCTGCAGCCTGCGCCGCTCGAGCGCCTTTCGGCAGCCAAAGCCCGCGGGCCGGACAAGCCCATGCTCGTGCTGGTGGAATCGGCCGAGGCGGTCGGCGACCTCGCGTGGACGGACGAGGCGCGGTCTCTCGCCGAGGTCTTCTGGCCGGGGGCGGTCACGCTGGTGTTGGCGGACCCCGAGGTCCGCTACCCGAACGGTGTGCGGGGCCCCGGCGGCGGTGTCGGCGTGCGCGTGAGTCCGCATCCCGTGGTCAGGGCCCTCGTGCGGGCGCTCGGCGAACCGCTCACCTCGACAAGCGCCAATCTGCCCGGGAGCCCGGAAGTCGCACGCACCGGAAGCGACGCCGCGAAGATCGCGACCGCTTTGGGGATCGACGACGACCTTACCGTTTTGGACGCGGGCCTGCTTCCGGAGTCACAGCCGTCCACCGTGATCGACTGCACCGGGGAGCGGGCCGTGATCCTGCGAGAGGGCCGAGTGCCGATCGGGCGCGTCCGGTGTGTGCTGCCGGGTGTGGGGACAGGCTCGTGAGGGAGTTCCACCTGCTCTTCGTCTGCACGGGCAATACGTGCCGAAGCCCGCTGGCCGAGGCTCTCGCCCGCCGTGAGGCTGAGCAACGGGGCTGGCAGGGCGTCTCGGTCGCCTCGGCGGGCACCGGTGCTTTCACCGGTAGCCCTGCGTCGGAGGGTTCGCTCGCCGCGGCGGAGTCCGTTGGACTCGATCTCTCGACACACCGCTCCCAGCCCCTGACTCCGCAGCTCGTGGAGCAGGCCGACCTGGTGCTGACCATGGGCTTGCACCATCTGGCGCAGGTGGTGGCGATCGGTGGGGACGGAAAGGCCGCCTTGATCTCGGCCTTTGCCGAGGGGGCGGACGCCGATGCCGGTTGGTCGGTGCCGGATCCGTTCGGCGCAGGAATCGAGGTCTACATGGAGACGCTTCGGGCCCTGGAGGGGCTCGTGAGCGCCGTCATGGGACGAATTGAACCGGATGTCGCAACGGAGGAGTCTCTGTGACCATGGTTTCGGCTTCCACACGCCTGATCGCACTGCTGGGTGACCCGGTCGCACACTCCTTTTCTCCCGTGCTGCAGAACGCGGCATTCGCCGCCGCCGGGATCGACGGAGTCTACGTGGCAGTCCGGTGCTCCGTGCACGATCTTCCCGGATTGATGGGCGCGATCGGGCGAGCGGGCGGCGCGGGCAACATCACGCTGCCGCACAAGGAAAAGGCCGCGGCCGTGGTCGACGTCCGCAGCGAAGCCGTACGCCGGACGGGCGCGTGCAACACGTTCTGGGGCGCCGAGGGGCAGATCCACGGGGACAATACCGACGTGGAGGGATTCCAACGTGCCCTCCGGAGCTTTCTCGGTGGGCCGCCGACCGGGCATCGTGTGCTCCTGATCGGGGCAGGGGGCGCCGCACGCGCCGTGATGGTGGGGTTGATGGACGACGGGGTTTCCGAAGTCGTGATTGCGAACCGCACGATCGAGCGCGCGCGGGCGATGGCCCGAAGGATCGGAGGCGAAAGGGCCCGTGTCGCCGACACACCCGGCATGATCGACGGGGGCGACTTCGACCTGGTGATCAACGCGACCCGGCTCGGGCTCGAGGCGGAGGAGCCGCTGCCGCTGGACCTGGAGCGTCTCGCGAGGGCGGGGGCGGTGATGGATCTCGTATACGGGAAGGAACCGACGCCGTTTCTGAAGGCGGCCGATGCACTCGGCATTCGGGGCGCGGACGGAGGGGAGATGCTCGTCCAGCAGGGTGCGGTGGCTTTCGAGCGCTGGTGGGGCGAGCCCGGGCCGGTCGAGGCCATGCGCGACGCGTTGAACGCGCTTCGACGGGGTTGAAGGCCACCACGCTCCTGCACGACCTCGGGGCACTCCTTCTCCCGGTCGCCTGTGCCGGCTGCAGTGCTCCGGTTCCACCCGAGCTCCACGGTCCCGTATGCTCCCGCTGTCGGACTCGACTACGCCCGGTTCCGGGCCCGCTCTGCCGGCGCTGCGGGCTGCCCCTCGGCACCGCCTCGCCCGTCGCCGGGGAGGTGTCACCTGGGGCGCAGCTCGACCGCACCGGATGTCGGGGCTGCGAGGACTGGCCCGACGTGATCGCGGCTGCACGGGCTGCGACCGTTCTGGCCGATCCTGCCGACCGCATCGTCCACGGGCTGAAGTACCAGGGTTGGAGCGCGGTGGCGGGTGTGATGGCCGGGCTGATGAGGCTTCGCTCGATCCCTCTGGATTTGGCCTCCGAGCCGTACACGATCGTGCCGGTGCCCACGACACCCCGACGACGAAGGCGTCGTGGATACAATCAGGCCACGCTGTTGGCGCAGGCGCTCTCCGAGCTCGTCGGGAGGCCGATGTTGGAGGCTCTGGATCGGCCGGTCGAGCGTCCCACACAGGTCTCCTTGCCCCCCGATCAGCGCCTGGCTAACGTCCAAAACACCCTTGTGGCCCGTGACGAAGCGAGGGCTCGGCTCGGCGGACGGACCGTACTGCTCGTGGACGATGTGCTCACGACCGGAGCGACGGCGCTCGAGGCGGCCAGGACCCTGATTTCGGCCGGCGCCGAGCATATCTACCTCGGCACTTTCGCGCGGACCCTTCCTGACGACGCTTGAAACCCCGCACGGGGACGGAGTTCAGATTCGATGCCTGTACGTGTTGCCATCAACGGTTTCGGCCGTATCGGCCGGAACGTTCTGCGAGCCGCCCTCCAGGAGGGGCGCACCGACATGGAGTTCGTGGCCGTCAACGACCTGACGGACAACGACACGCTCGCCCACCTTCTCAAGTACGACTCGGTCCATCGCCGCTACCCGGGTGAGGTCGACCTCTCGGACGACGGCCTGGTCGTGGACGGCAACGACATCAAGGTCTTCAGCGAGCGCGATCCGGCTGCGTTGCCGTGGGGTGATCTGGGGATCGACGTCGTGATCGAGTCGACGGGTATCTTCCGCGATCGGGCGGGGGCCTCCAAGCACCTCGAAGCGGGTGCGCAGAAGGTGATCATCAGTGCTCCGGCGAAGGACGAGGACATCACCATCGTGCTCGGCGTGAACCACGAGAGCTACGATCCCGACTCCCATCACATCATTTCCAACGCGAGCTGCACCACGAACTGCCTGGCCCCGGTGGTGAAGGTCGTCATGGAGCATTTCGGCTTCCGCCATGGGCTCATGACGACCATCCACGCCTACACGAACGATCAGGCGCTTCTCGACGTCCCGCACAAGGACCTGCGCAGGGCGCGCGCTGCGGCGCTGTCGATGATTCCGACCACCACCGGCGCCGCCAAGGCTACCGGACTGGTGCTCCCGGAGGTGATGGGTAAGATCGATGGCATGGCGATGCGGGTTCCCACGCCGGACGTGTCCATCGTCGACCTGGTCGCGGAGCTCGATCAGGACACCGATGCCGCCGCGGTCAACGCCGCTTTCGAGGAGGCCGCCGCAGGCGAGCTGAAGGGAATCCTCGCGTACAGCGACGAACCCCTCGTTTCCATCGACTTCACCGGCAATCCGCACAGCTCGATCGTGGACGGCCTGAGCACGAGCGTGATTGACGGCAAGATGCTCAAGGTTCTGTCGTGGTACGACAACGAGTGGGGCTATTCGTGCCGGGTCGTCGACCTGGTGAGCTTCGTGGGCGAGCGGATGCCGGCGTAGACACACACCCAGGACGACGCGATGAGCGACACACCGGACCGCCCCTCGGGTGAGCGCCCCGACGCTGATGAAGGGCCGACGTGGCACACGTTCGCCTGTCCGGTGTGCGGGCACCGGGACCGTGCACCCGACGGTCCCGGGCCCACGCACATTCAGTGCTCCCACTGCGACACCACGCTCGAGATCGAGGTCGGACGCCCGACCTCCGAGCGGACGGAAGCGCGCGTGGTTCGGGAACCCGGAGGGGCGGCCGAGGCGCATTAGAGTGAGGAGGACGTGCCGAGGCGCCGGAGTTCCTCGAGAAGGCGGTAACAATGGACGCCGAATTCCCGTATAAGAAGGCGATGCAACCGCAAAACGAGATTCGGGAGCAGGGGACTCGCACGTCTTCGCCCGAGGAGGCGCCCGCAAAGCGATCTTCGCTCCCTCCGGACTTTGCCCAGTGGTTTCACGATCACCGTGAGCCGGTGTTCCGGTACGTCCGTTTCCGTGTCGCGACTCGAGAGGTCGCCGAGGACGTCACGTCCGAGGTCTTCTTGAAGGCCCTGAGGTCGCTCCACCGATACGACGAGAACCTGGCGTCGCCGCGCACCTGGCTTCTGAGGATCGCCCGAAACGCTGTCACGGATCATCTCCGCGCTCTGAAGCGGAGAGGGTCCCTGCACGTCTCGCTGGACCGTGTTCCGGATCTCGTCTCCCATGTGCCCTCTCACGAGGAGAGGGTGCTGAAGGAGGAGCGTATCCAGACGTTGCTGAACGGCACGCAGAAGCTTCGGCAGGCGGATCAAGAGATCCTGTCCCTGCGGTACGGGGCAGGGCTGTCGAACAGTGAGATCGCGGATTCGCTCGACGTCAGCCCGAATGCGGTGGCGGTCCGACTGCATCGGGCTCTCAAGCGCCTCCAGGAAGTCGTTCTGGCAGGCGAAGACGATTAGAACTTCATCGAGGTCCCGAAGACCCGAATGACGATAGATCCGAAGAACAGCCCCCGAGAGACCTTCGAGCTTCCTCCGGAGCTCGCGGACCTCGATCGGGAGCTCTCGTCCATCTCCATCGAGGAGCGGCCCTCTTTCGCCCCCGAGCTGGAGGCTGAGCTGGAGAAGGCCTGGCTCCACCGTGGGTCCGAGGCCGTCTCGATGGGGTCGGTGCGCGGTTTGGCGGCCGCCGCGATCGGAGCGCTCGTTCTGGCCGGCGTGGTCGCACCGCAGGCGCGCGCGTCGCTGGCCAAGCTGCTCCCCTGGAGTGAGGACGCCGAGTCGCCCGGTCTGGTCCAAGAGACGGTGCGCCCCGATCTGCCACCACCGCCGCTCGTCGCGGCGCAGTCGTCGGAGGCCGACCTCGTCGAGCCGGTGACGGAAGAGGTAGCGGTCTTCGACCGAGCCTTGGCTCTGCCGGCCCTCACGGAGACGGGTCCGGTGGATCTCGCGAACCGTCCTCCCGAGATCCTCGACCGGGAGGCGGCGCTCGCGGCGATCCGTGCCCGCTACCCGCGGGCGCTGCAGACGGCCGGAGTGGGTGGCACCGTCATGCTACGGCTCTGGGTGGGTCTCGACGGTGGTGTCGACAACGTCCAGGTCGCACGGGGATCGGGCGTCCAGCAGCTCGATCGGGCCGCGATGACGCTGGCGCCCGGGTTCCGGTTCCAGCCGAGCCGGCGCAACGGGGTACCTGTGGGCACCTGGGTCGAGTTCCCGGTCGTCTTCGAGGTCATCGAGGGTGCGACCCCCGAGAGCCCGGCACCGATTGCCGAGCTCCCGGCGCCGGACCTGGCGCTTCCGCTGCCAGAGGACCTGACGCCGGGATCGTATCTCACGCCGCCTCCGACACACTTCGAGACGCAGAGGCTTCTCGGGGCGGCGCTCACCGATGTACCGACAGGCTCACAGTGGCAGGGCAGCCTGGCGGCTCTTCTGGCCGGCGAGCCGCCCGAAGGTGAGCTGCCCAACAGCTGGCGGCGGCGGGCGACCGTCGTCCTTCAGGATGCGATCTCGCTCAATCCCGACAACCCCGCGCCCGTGTTGGCCTTGGCGCGCATTCGCAAGGATCAGGGTCTACGAGCCGAGGCCGGCAGGCTCTTCGAGGAAGGGGTACGTCGCGCCGAGGCGAGCGGGGACATCTCGAGTAGCCTTCGCGCCGAGCTGTATTACGAGCTCGGTCGGGTCCTCGAAGAAGATTGGCGGGCGTTTGCGGATCTGGGGCGACTGGATGGCTCGTCGCTCGTCGCTGCTGCGTGTGCCGCGGCACCGAAGCCGCCTGTCGAGCCCGTCGCCTCGATCGAGACCTTGGTCGCGCTCAACGAGGTGTGCCCGGAAGAGCTCGGGCGGGTCCTCGCGACCGACTTCGAGGGGATCGGCGCCGAGCCGGGCAGCACGCGGGACGAGATGCGCCAGGCCTTCGAACTCGCGATCGAGGCCGAGCCGGCTCATGCGGGGGCGAACGTGCAGGTCCTCCTCGACCTGGCCGATCAACGCCGGTGGGAGGCCCTCCTCGACCGGTCTCAGGCCTTCGTCTGGGAGTCGCAGGGCCACCCGCACGGCTTGCTCCTGTCCGGCCTCGCACTCGAAAGACTCGGCCGCCCCGAGCAGGCGCTCGAGCGTTTCCAGGTGGCGATGGCCGGTCTGGACGACGAGTCGGTCGACGCGTTGACCGACGTCTCCATGCTCATGGAGCACGACCGTGCGCAGGCGTTGCTCGACCTCTCCAAGGACGAGCGCGAGGTGCAGGCCGAGGTGTTCTGGAGCACGCTCGATCCGATCCTCACGACCGAGGTCAATGAGCGGGTCGTCGAGCACTTCGCTCGGGCTTCGTATGCGCTCCTTCGCTTCGGTGACACGCGTGGGGATGCGGCCAGCGTCTGGGTGCGCTACGGTCGCCCGAACGCGGTTCGCACCTTCGGCGAAGGGGCGGACTCGCGCACGGAGTTCTGGGACTACGGCGTAGGACCGGACCTCACCTTCCGTCGCCCGGCGACGTCGACGAGTCTCGAGCTGACGCCGGAGAGCGAGACGTATCTCGACGAGCTCCTGGCCGTGCTGCCCCACATCTACAACCGGCAGCCGCTTCGTGAGGTCAGGACGCTCAACGGCCAGGTGAGCCGTTTCCGGGGACCCAGGGAGACACTCGAGCTCGAGATCATCTCCGAGGTCCCGGCCGATCTGGCGACGGGGCCCGCCGACAAGCTCGACGTAGCCGTCTTCCTGCTCGACGGGCGGGGCCGCCTCCTGAGTGCCATGCGGCGTCAGGTCGCCGCCGTCGAGCAGCCGCTGACGCTCCGAACCCAGGCCGAGCCCGAGGCGAGGCAGCTCGTGCTCGAGCTCTACAACCCCGAGGCGGGAGTCGCGGCGTCTTTGCGCGAATCCGTCGCCTTCGAGGGCAGTCCGGCGCGGCAGCCCAAGATTTCGGACCTCTTCATGCTCCAGGCAGCGGATCCGAAGTCGGACGAGGTCCGGCGCACGGCTTCCTGGGTGGTGCCGAACATCGGCCTCGTGCCCGAAGATCAGAGGGCAGGCGTGCTCTTCGAGCTGTACGACCTTCCCGAGGGTGAGGACTATGCGCTTCGCGTAGCGGTCGAGGACGAGGACGGCACGGTGACGGCGGTTCCGTTCCGCGTGGCCGGTGAGACGGAGTACCGAACGACCTGGCGCCGATCGACGCACAGCGGGTTCCGGGCGACGGAATACCTCACGATCGATCTCAAGTCGCTGACCACTGGAGGGTACACCTTGCACGTAACGGCAACGCTCCAGTCCTCGGCGGAGGAGATCGAGGCCACGCGGCCCGTACGCATTCGGGAGGAGTAGCCGGCCGAGCTTCGGGTTCTTCCGACGTCGTTCCTCACCAGCCCCCTCCGGTCGATTCCATGACCAGAGGGGGCTCGGTATATTCCGGCTTTACGGTCACCCTCCTCCCCGACGACATGCCCAAGAAGACCCTCGGAGACCTGCCGGACTCCGCTCTGAAGGACCAGCTGGTCTTCGTGCGCGTCGACTTCAACGTCCCGCTCGACAGCGCGGGGAACGTCACCGACGACACGCGCATTCGGATGGCGCTCCCCACCCTCCGACACCTTCGGGAGGCAGGAGCGCGAACCATCCTCGCCTCGCATCTGGGTCGGCCGAAGGGTGAGCCCGATCCGGACTTCTCTCTCGAGCCCGTCGCCCGACACCTGGCCGAGCACTTCGATTTCGCCGTCGCTTTCGCCCCGGACTGCATCGGATCGGAGGCCGAGGCTGCGGTGGCCCGGCTGAGCGCCGGTGAGGCGGTGCTCCTCGAGAACACGCGGTTCCACGCGGGCGACACCGAGAACGATCGCGACTTCGCCGCCGCCCTTCGCCACGGCGCGACGCTCTTCGTGAACGACGCGTTCGGATCTTCGCACCGGGCCCACGCGTCGGTGGTAGGGGTCGGCGAGGCCGTGCGCGCGGCCGGTGGGGAGGCTGTGGCGGGCTTTCTCCTCGAGCGGGAGCTCCGCTATCT
>JBDHII010000045.1:0-22245 GCA_039587515.1 Gemmatimonadota bacterium | reverse complement strand
CCGCCGGCCAGAAGGACTTGGTTCGCCTTGCACTCCCACGACTCGGCCACGGCCTCCTGAACCAGCTTTCGGAGCTTGGTGGCCGCATCGATCGCGGCGTTGCCGAGCATGAAGGTGACCCGCGAGGAATACGCACCCAGGTCCACCGGCGTGAAGTCCGTATCGCCGCGCAGGACCCGCACGTATTCGAGGGGCACGCCGAGCTCCTCCGCGGCGATGTAGGCCACGACCGAATCACACCCCTGCCCGATCTCGCTGGCCCCGCTGAAGACGGCCACACGCCCCGAGCGGTCGATCTGCATCTGAACGGCCGACTGCGGCATCTCGTTCGGGTAGATCGGGTAGTTGGTGCCGCTGATGTAGGTCGATCCCGCCACACCCAGGCCCCGGCCGAAGGGCAGGCTGCTTCGTCGCTGCTTCCAGCCCGAAGCGCGCTCCACCGCGTCCAGGCAGGTCAGAAAACCGTTGGACGTGACCCGAAGCTCGTTCACCGTTCGGGTGTTCTCGCCGATGAAGTTCCTGCGGCGGAGCTCGATCGGGTCGAGCCCCACGGCCTCGGCGATCTTGTCGAGCTGCACCTCGAAGGCGAAGCGCGGCTGCACCGAGCCGTGGCCCCGCTTCGGTCCACAGGCAGGCTTGTTCGTATAGACCCGGGTCGAATCGAAGCGATAGGCGGGCATCTCGTACGGCGCCGTCAGGAGCTGTCCCGAGTAGTAGGTCGTGACGAGCCCGAAGGACGCGTACGCCCCGCCATCGAGTACGATCTTCGCGTCGACCGACTGCAGCTTCCCCTCGGCGTCGGCACCCGTGCGGTACCGCATGTGGAAGGGATGCCGCCCCCGATGCGCGTAGAACACTTCCTCGCGGGTGTAGAGGATCTTCACCGGACGTCCCGTGACCATGGCGAGCTTCGCGACGCAGAACTCGAGGTCGAAGGGCTCGGACTTTCCGCCGAAGGCACCCCCGACCGGCGGCTGGATCACGCGGACCCGAGCCGGATCGAGCTCCAGGACGCGGGCGAGCTCGCGGTGCAGGTAGTGCGGCACCTGCGTCGCCGACCATACGGTCAACCGCCCGAGATCCCCCTCGGCGTCGGGCTCGAAGCGGCCGATCGCGCAGTGCGGCTCGATCGGTGTGTGCGTCGTGCCCTCGAAGAAGTAGTCGCCTTCGACCACCACCTCGGAGGCGTCCATGAGCTCGTCGACCTCCCCGAACTCGAGGTGCACCGTCTTGGTGATGTTGCCGTTCCAGCCCTCCTTGCGGGGTGCGTGGATGTAGTCGCCCGCCTCGTAGCTCCCCTCGGCATCCAGCGCCGCGTGGGGATCGAGATGTGTCGGCAGGAGCTCGTACTCGACCTCGATCAGCTCGAGTGCCCGGAGAGCCGTGTCCTCGTCGACCGCCGCGACCGCCGCAACCCCATCGCCGATGTACCGCACCCGGTCCACACAGAGCGCATACTCGTCGGGCGTCCACGGAATGATCCCGTACGTCGTCGGCATGTCCGCACCGGTCACGACCCCGTGGACACCCTCGAGCGCCAAAGCCGGCGCGGTGTCGATCGAGAGGATCCGGGCGTGGGGGTGTGGGCTCCGCAGGATCTTCGCATGCAACATCCCCGGAAGGGTGATGTCGTCCGTGTAGAGAGCCTGACCGGTGGACTTCGCGAGGCCGTCCACCTTCCGCATGCGCGTACCGACCAAGGCGAAGTCCGACTGAGAGTTACGGCTTTGGCTCATCGCGCGGATCCCGGCTCGGGCGAAGCCTCGGCAGCGAGGCGCGCACCGGCTCGCTCGACGGCCTCGTAGATCTTCGTGTAGCCGGTGCAGCGGCAGAGGTTTCCGGACAGCGCTTCCTTGATCTCGTCGCGGCTCGCACGTGGATTGCGCGCCAGGAGCGCCGCCGCGGAGCAGAGGATCCCCGGCGTGCAGAATCCGCACTGCGCCGCTCCATTGAGATCGAACTCGTCCTGCACGGGGTGCGGGCCCTCGGCACTCGCCAGACCCTCGACCGTGGTGACGTCACGAGCCTCGGCCTCCCATACCGGCGTGATACATGCCAGCGTGGGCGTCCCGTCTATCAGGACCGTGCACGCCCCACAGTCCCCCTTGTCGCAACCCTGCTTGGAACCGGTCAGGCCGATCACGTACCGTAACGCCTCCAGCAGCGTGTAGTGCGTGGGGACCCCGAATTCCTTGAGGTCTCCGTTGACCCGAAGGCGGACGATCTCGGTCGTGGATTGCAAAGAAGAGCCCAGTGCGTTTGGTTTGAAAACCCGGCGGACGTAGCAAAAGGTGGCCCCGGGCCAATGTGGAGAGCAAGCTGCCGGGAACTCGGGTGGCCGTGATGGGGGTAGACGCTCGCCAGTGAGTCGAACGAATCGCCCGCCCGCGTCCGAGGGAGTCACTCCCGAGGAACGGAAGCACGATCGAGGAAGTCCGATATGCCGTATCCAGAAATGATGGTCGCCCCCATGCGAGAGGACCTGACTCGTGTGGGCTTCACTGAGTTGAAATCCCGGGAGGACGTCGACTCCGCCCTGGCCAACGAGACACGGCCGACGATCCTGGCCGTCAATTCGATCTGCGGGTGCGCAGCAGGATCGATGCGCCCCGCCTTGGCCTACTCGCTCGACACGAGCGAGCACGCCCCGGCCGTCAAGCTCACGGTCTTCGCCGGCCAGGATCTCGAGGCGACCGACCGGGCTCGCGAATACATCGTCGGGTATCCGCCGTCCTCGCCCTCGATCGCGCTCTTCAAGGAAGGTGAGCTCGTCTACATGATGGAGCGCCACGAGATCGAGGGCCGACATCCCGCGCAGATCGCCGAGGCGCTCAAGGCCGCGTACGAAGAGCACCTGTAGGGCGGAGCGACCGAGAAGGTCGATCCACCCAGCGGCAGCTCACTCCGGCTCGCCGGCCGTCAGTCGCCGCTGAATCTCCTTGCGACGGAACTTGCGCCGCTTCTTCGCCTCCCGTGTGCTCTCGCCGGGAAGTCGCACCTCCACGCTCACACCCCCCATCACGGCCATCCCCCGCACCCGTAGAAGTGGCTGATCCGGGCGTCGCACCATCGGCTCGTTCGACTCCATCTCGAAGCCACCCATCAGTGCAACGCCGTCGACTTCGACCGGCATTCCCGGGGGCACCACGATCTCGACGGCGCCCCACATCGCGAAGATCCAGACCTCGGTGACGCCGGGACCCAGCATGGCCTCCCGAAAGTCGAGGGTCGCGCCGCCCAGGAGTGTGATGACGTTCGTGCGGCGGGCCGGGATCCATTGGCCCTTCCGCTCCGTCCCACCCATGCACATCACGAGCAGGTTCCGGTCGCGCACCTGGTCGGCCGGTACCACGGTGGGCTCGATGTAAGGGTCGAGCGCCGTCTCGGGCCGACGGGTCGGGGGCGTGGCGGGGGCCGGGAGATCGGCGAGCAGCTCGTCCAGCTCCGCCCTGGTGGCCGATCGGTTCACTGCGTCGACCCGACGCTCGAACTCCTTCATGTCGAGCTGGTCGTTCGCGAAGCCCTCCATCAGACGCTCGACGGCGCGCTCCCGGTCCGACTCGATCCCGAGTACGGGATGCTTCCCTTCCGTCACCGCTCACTCCCCTCCCGCTCGAAGACCACGCGACCGTCGACGACGGTCAGGTCGACCCGGCTGTCTCGCAGACGCTCGGGGTCCATCTCCAGGAGGTTCCTCGAGAAGACGACAAGATCCGCCAGCTTGCCCGGCTCGACCGTTCCCAGTCGATCCTCCATGAAGGTCGCATAGGCACCCGCGGTCGTGTACGCCCTCAGGGTCTCCTCGAGCGTGATCCGCTGCTCGGGCACCCAACCTTCGGGATTCGCGCCGTCCAGCGTGCGGCGCGTGACCGCCGCGTCGAAGCCCGCGATCGGGTCGATCGGCGCCACGGTCCAGTCGGACCCGAAGGCGACCACCGCACCTGCGTCCAACAGCGCGCGGAAAGCGTAGGTCGTGCGAATACGCTCCGGCCCGATGCGCTTCTCCGCCCACCGCCCGTCGTCTGCAGCGTGATAGGGCTGCATCGACGCGATCACGCCGAGTGGTCCGAAACGTCCGATCGCCTCGCCTCCGAGATGCTGCGCGTGCTCGATGCGGAAGCGTCGGTCGCGATCCCCGTTCCGCTCGGCCGTCGACTCGAAGACGTCGAGCAGCCAGTCGTTCGCCTGATCGCCGATGGCGTGGATGAGGACGTGGAGACCGGCAGCGTCGGCTCCCTCGATCCACCCCCGCATGGAAGCGGTGTCGCTCGTCAGGAGCCCGCTCGTCCCGGGCTCGTCCGAATACGGCTCGTAGAACCACGCCGTGGTGCTGCCGAGCGATCCGTCCACCATCGCCTTGAGCGCCCCCCAGCGAAGGCGATCGTCACCACGCCCCTCCCGGGCCACGTAGTCCCTGAGTCTCTCCCAGCCGGGCAGCTGCACGGCCGAGTAGACGCGGATCGGGAGCCGGCCGGCCGCCTGGGCCCGCCGATAGGTCTCGAGGGACTCCCAGTCGGCCATGTCGTGAACCATCGTGACGCCCAGCGAGAGGGCGTGCCGCGCGGCCGCCTCGAGGGCGCCATCGAGCTCCACTTCCGAAGCCGCCGGGATCGCCCTGGCCACGAGATCCATGGCGGTGTCCTTGAGCACGCCCTCGGCCTCTCCCGAGGGGCCGCGCACGATCGTGCCGCCGGCCGGATCCGGCGTACGACCGTTCTCGTCCAGCCCGGCCAGCTCCATGGCGAGGGTGTTCGCCAGCGCCATGTGACCGTCGAGCCGCACCACCAGCACCGGATGCTCCGGCGTCAGATCGTCGATCCACGCACGCTCGGGCAGCTCCCCGCCCCAGCGCTCGTGGTCCCAGTCGCCGCCGGTGATCCAGCTTCCAGGCGGAACGGTCTGTGCGAAGGCGCCGATGCGGCGCGCGAACTCCTCGGGTGTCGCGGCGTCGCGCAGGTCGACCGACGAGAGCTGGAACCCTCCCGAGAGAAAGTGCGTGTGCGTGTCGACCATCCCGGGCGTCAGCAGGCGTCCGTCCAAGTCGATCCGGCGTGTCCCGTCACCCGCAAGCGCCTCGATCTCCACGCTGTTGCCCACTGCAACGATCTCGTTGCCACGAACGGCCACGGCCTCGGCGGAGGCACCGTCGGTCGCACCCGTCCACACCACACCGTTCACGAACACGAGGTCGGCCGGTTCCGCCGGGTCCGTCGCACACGCCGCCGCCGCGAGCGGAAGCGCCGTCAGCGCCAGGGTGCGAAGGGATCGATGGATCGTGGTCACTCGAAGCCTCGTCGGAGCAGGGCGGGCGTGGATCGATTCGCCTCTCCTGCCATGTAAACCCGTTCCCGGGTGTGCATCAAGCGAAGAAGGCTCGCGCGAAGGCCTCGAGCACCCGGGCACATCGCTCGATCTGGGCCACCTCGATCCACTCGTCCGCCGAGTGGGCCTGGCCGATCGACCCGGGACCGAAGCAAACCGCCGGAACCCCCGCCTCGTTGAGGAAGGCGGCATCGACCCAGGCGGTCATGGGCTCGACCCGCCCCTCGAGGCCGTGCTCCCGGCAGGCTTCGAGCAGCCCCACGACGAGCGGTGCGTCCGCCGCGACCTCGGTCGCCGGCCTCGACAGGCCCCGCTTCACCGACACGTCGAGCTCCGGCACCTCGGAACGCACTCCGGCGACGAGCTGCTCGACCTCGGACATGACGTCATCGGCCGTCTCACCCGGAAGGGTCCGTCGTTCGATGACGAGGCGGCACGCGGCGGGGTAGACCGAGGCGGCCGAGCCCCCCTGAATCGTTCCCGCGTGGAAGGAACCGTGCCCGAGCAAGGGGTGCGGAGGAGCGGCTCCGAGTCGCTCGCGTAGCGCGCCGAAGCGCGACAGCACCATCCCGGCATGCTCGATCGCGTCCACGCCGACGTCCGGGCGCGACCCGTGTGCGGCCCGCCCGGTGAAGTCCAGCTCCACCCAGACGAAGCCTTTGTGGGCCGGCATGACGGACAGGTCGGTCGGTTCGCAGACGATCGCCGCATCCACGTCGGCTACCGACGAGGCCAAGGCCTGCATGCCCAGGCTCGCGTGCTCCTCGTCCGCGGTCAGTGCCACGATCAGCCGGCCGGGCCAGTCCCGGTCCCTGGAGAGGGACGCCGCCGCCGACAGAAGTGACGCCACACCCCCCTTCATGTCACACGCGCCGCGACCCCAGAGGCGACCGCCTTCGATCGCGCCGGCGAACGGATCCACGGTCATCCCCTCGACACCGACCGTATCGAGGTGACCGTTCAGCATCAGGGTGAGGCCCGACGCGTTGCCGGAGCGTGACGCCACCGTATTCCAGCGGCCCTCGGAGACTTCCGTGACGTCGACGTCGAAACCCCACTCCTCGAGCCAGCCGCCGGTCAGGCGGGCGATCTCTTCCTCGCCCGCGCCGCCGGCCTCCAGTACGGGATTGACCGACGGGGTCCGAACCAGCGCCGCCGCGATCGCGGTCGCGTCTCCGCTACGAACCCGTTGCGAGAGCTCCGGATTCACGACGTCCCCGGAGCGCGGTCATGGATACGGATTTTCACTTGCCCGCATCGGATATGCATGGGAATCTCGCGCCGCCCCTGGTGAAACACATTCGACCTGTCAGCGTATTTCCCTGCCCAGGACACACTTAAGAGTGGCTCGGAAGAAACGAGCCCCGGGCACGGTTCGTGCAACCGCGCAAAGTGGAGTGAAGACGGGCTCGCAAGCAAGGACGGACATGGAGAAGAAGTCGCGAAGCATGACGACGCTCGGCCTGCTCGGCGCGGCAGCGATGGCCGCCGGCGTGCTGCTCCTGCGGACGCAGAAGCAGCCACGCCCGAAGGACGAGCCGATGGAGCAGCTCGTGCAGGCGGGTGAGACCGTTCCCGGGCTCGTGTCGCTCGACCGTCTTCGGGAGCTGGGTATCTAGGCAGAAAAAGAAACGGGACGCTCCTGCAGGAGCGCCCCGAAGAGACCGCAGGGTCTCCGATCGCACCGCTTCATCCGAAGTGGGTGCGATTTTTTTCGATGTAGTTCGTCCACTCCGGCGGAACGTCCGTGTCCGGGAAGATCGCCTGGACGGGGCACTCGGGCTCACACGCCCCACAGTCGATGCACTCGTCCGGGTGGATGTAGAACTGGTCGTCCGCCTCGTAGATGCAGTCCACCGGGCAGACCTCGACGCAGCTCGCGTCTTTGGTTCCGATGCAGGGCTCGGCGATGATGTAGGTCATAACGTCTCCTGACGTCGACAGCCGCTCGATTCAGCACACAACAATGCACGAAAGCCCTGACCCGTCAAGCATGGTCAGGCCTCGTCCTTGCTCCACGTCACGTCACCCACGCCCCGCCGCGCGTTCTCCTCTCGGGCCATCGTGAAGAGTAGATCCGAAAGCCGATTGAGGTAGCGGATCAGCATCCCGTCCACGGCGTCCAGCTCGGCGAGGTGCACGACCTCCCGCTCGGCCCTCCTGCAAACGGTGCGGCATACGTGTAACGCCGCCGCGCCGGGGGAGCCTCCGGGAAGCACGAACTCCCGCAGCGGTTCCAGCGTCTCGTCGGCGCCGTCGATCCACCGCTCCATTTCCTCGATGCGTCCCGCCGGCAGAGCCGGGAGCTCCGGCACCGGCCGGTCCCCCTCGGCAGGAGGCGTCGCCAGAATCGCACCGATTCTGAAAAGGTCGTGCTGGAGGAGGCCGAGTCGCTTCCGCAGCTCCGGCTCCTCGACCAGGGTCAGGGCGACGCCGATCTGCGCATTCAGCTCGTCGACCGTCCCGTAGGCGGACACGCGCGGATGATGCTTCGACACGCGACCCCCGCCGAAGAGGCCGGTCGACCCCTCGTCACCCGTCTTCGTATAGATCTTCAATTCCGTAACTCACAGTCGGACCGAGGGTTATGTCTATCGTAACTTGGTCAGCTGGCGGATCGCCTGGGCCTTCTCGAGGAGTGACTTGCCCTTGGGCTCCTCCTCCTCGTCCATCCCGACGGCGTCGCGCAGGTCGAGTAGAACCTCCAGAAACACCTGGTCTCGCTGGAACTCGAAGTCGAGCTCCGTCATTCTCCTCTCGTCCGATCGCTCCTCCGCTCGGTCGAATTCCTCACGGTAGGCTCGTTCCAGACTCGCCAGGATCTTCTGCCTCGTCCTCATCGCAAACTACCCGGACTCGTGGTCCGACAAGGGTTTATCCTCCCAAACCGTCTTCGGCGCTGCTATCTTTCAAAATACACCTGACGGGGTCGGTTTCCCGTCAGACTCGACCTCCCAGGAGGCACAATGGAAGACGACGTCGTCCTCTCGCGAGCCAACGAGCTCTACTGGGGCTCCGACCTCAGCGTCAACCAGATCGCCGAGTCGCTGGAGCTGTCCAAGAGCCGTCTGTATGGTGTCATCCGTCCACAGCCCACGGGTCAAGCCTGTCCCATCTGCGGCTTCGAAGCTGACTACCCCAATCGGACCGCAAAGGACCGAGCCATGGTAATCTGTTCGGAGTGCGGTTTCGAGGGCGTGGTCGCCGAGCTCGAGCCTTTGAACGGCTCCGGCCCGCCGACGACGGTCCCGGTCCGGGAAGTGTTACGGGCCCGGGCGCCGTCGCCCAAGACGAGCGCCGTGTTGGGCTCGATCCTGCTCGGAGCGGCAGCGGCACTGTACCTCATCAATCGACGGAAGCACAGCTGAGTCCTCTCGACCCGCGCTGATGGCCAGGCAAGCGAGCGACCCCCGCACGATCGTCACGCCCGACGCCTTCTCGGTCGACCCGCCGTTGTTGGGGACGCCGTTGGCGAACCCGTCCCGACGACTCTGGGCGCTGCTGCTGGACGTGGTCGTCGTCTTCATGATCACGGCCTCGACGAGCAGCGTATGGTACGCCCTGCCGTTCGTGGTGGGCTTCTTCTTCCTGACTCGTGCTTTCCAGCGTTCGGGGGCGACCCGATTCGGGAAGGTGCGGCGTTTCTTCCTGGGGTGTCTCGGCGTCTTCGTCCTGGGCGTCAGCGGCATCGTCTTTCTGAGCGTGCGCGTCGTCCAGAGCAGCCTCGAGGAAGTCGCCTCGGACCCCGGCGCCTTTGTCCCGGCCGGGATCAACGTCGAGATCCCCGAAGACATGGACATCCCCGGGCTGGGCGATGTCGTGGAGGGCATCACCGAGGTGGCGGTGCTCCAGAGGACCGACGACCCCGAGGCGGCCCTGACCGCGGCGACTTCCGTCGCAAGACGCCTCCTCGCAACCGGGGCTTCGGACGACGAGGTCGAGGGGGCGCTGGACGATCTCCTGCCCGATGAGGTCGGGGGCACGGACTCCGACGACCTGATCCAGGATGTGATGTCGCGCGTCGGAGAGGACGATGCGCCGGAAGCCACGCCGGAAGAGGACGTGCGGGAAGATCAGGCGAACGCGGACGTCTCCGAGATGGATCTCGACGAGGCGCTCACCGCGTACGCCGACTGGCTGGCCACCGGGCCGGACGAGCGCGATCGGGCACGCGGGCGCGCGCTCCGAGCGCGCGTCGGCCTCGAGGTGGCAGCGGACACGATCGACGAGCTCGTCGACGCGGTCGAGGACCTCGAGGGGGATCTCGAGTCGGCCGAGGACCGCCTCCGAGAGGCGGAGAGCGGTTTCGGACCGTGGATCCGCAGCAAGCTCGACACCCTGGGCTTCGGCCTCGGGTGGTGGACCATGTACTTCGCCATCCTCATGCCTTGGATGAAAGGGAGCACCCCCGGCAAGAAGCTTCTGGGCATTCGCGTCGTCCGGCTCGACGGCCAACCGTTGAGCTGGTGGCACGCGTTCGAACGGGCGGGGGGATACGCAGCCGGCCTCGCGACCGGCCTGCTCGGCTTTGCCCAGGTCTACTGGGACCCGAACCGACAGGCCATCCACGACAAGGTGGCGGGCACGGTCGTCGTCGTCGCCGGTGCGCAGAGAGTACCGGGCCGGTGGGAGCCGGTCGTCGAAGAGGAGAGGCAGCGCCAACAGGGTGAGGCCGACCGGGCCCGAGGAGACACATGAGCGAAGTTCACGATCCCGAGCGGCGTGTGGGCAGCGCCCCGGAATCTCTCGTGGAGCGTCGGGCCGGGCCCATCGAATAGCCACGCGTGGAAATCTCGATCTCCTATCCGTTCGCCTTCCTGGCCGGACTGGTGTCATTCCTCTCGCCGTGCGTGCTGCCGCTCGTGCCCAGCTACGTGACCTTCGTGTCGGGCGTGACGCTCGAAGAGCTCACGGAGGACGACACGGGACGGGCGCGAAAGACCGCGGCGCTCCATGCCGCGCTCTTCGCGCTCGGCTTCCTCCTCGTCTTCATGACGCTCGGCGCCTCGGCCACGGCCCTGGGACAGAGTCTCAACCGGGTCCTGCCGCTGGTGAGCCGAGTCGGCGGGGTCTTGATCGTGGTCTTCGGGGTGCTGCTGTTGGGCGTGCTCCCGCTCCCTGCACTCACGAGGGAGTTTCGCCTGCACCTGAGTCGGAAACCGACAGGGCTGCTCGGTTCCGTACTCGTGGGAATTGTCTTCGGAGCTGGCTGGACGCCCTGCATCGGCCCCATCCTCGGCTCCATTCTGCTCTGGGCCAGCTTGGAGAGCACGGCGATCGAGGGCACATTGATGCTCGCCACATACGGACTCGGCCTGGCCGTCCCGTTCTTCCTGGCCGCGGCGGGGATGGGCTGGTTCCTCGCCAGTGTCGGAGCCGTTCGGCGATGGATCGTTCCCTTGCAGCGGATCGCGGGCATCCTTTTGATTGTAGTAGGACTTCTTCTCGTCACGGGACGCTTCGCCGCTGTCTCGACGACGCTGGCAGACATGGGGCAGTGGATCGAGTTGGAGATGCCATGAAGTTGTTGGTCAAAGATCTTCGTCGCTCGGCGAATGCGACGCTGTGGCTTGCGGCCGCGGCGCTCGTCTCGGCGTGTGCCGAATCGCAGGCTGAGCAGGGCGACGACGAAGGAGCTCGACTCACCACACGCGGCGCGGGCGAGCTCCTGACCTCGGGTCAGGTGCCCCAAACGCCGTCGTCTCAGATGTCGATCGGCGACGTCGGTGAGGCGGTAGCGCCACCCGAGGGTCAGGATGGGCTCAACGTCGACAACCTCGGCTTCGACCGGGGTCCGGTCGACGCGCCCGTGCGGATTCTCGAGTTCAGCGACTTCGGTTGCGGCTACTGCCGTCAGTTCCACATGGAGACGATGCCCTCTCTGGTGACGGAGTACATGGACGAGGGCAAAGTCCTTTGGAAGCAGGTGCCCTTCGTGATGGGCAACTGGCCGAACTCGGTGCCGGCATCGCTCGCGGCCGAGTGCGCCCTCGACCAGGGGGCTTTCGCCGAGATGAGCGACGCGCTCTACGACCGGCAGAGCGACTGGAAGGGTTCGGGAGACGCGAACGCGACCGTCCGCGACATCGCCGAGGGTGCCGGACTCGACGTCGAAGCCTTCGACGCCTGCATGGCCGACGACTCGAAGCTGTGGAGGGTCCAGGCGCACACGGCTCTGGCCAAGCAGGTCGGCGTGCGCTCCACGCCGACGTTCTTCGTGGTCGGCTACGCGCCGCTGCAGGGTGCGCTGCCTCTCGATCTCTTCCGCCAGGTGATCGACACCGTCCTGGTCGAAGAGGGAGCGGGAGATCGCTGAGGCGACTCCTCATCGCGGCGCTCCCGGTCCTCTCGACCGGGGCCACCGATCCGCCGATCCAGGCTTCCTGCCTGCCGACCGAGTACGGGATCGAGCTGCCGGGATCACTCGACGAATCCTCGGGCATCGTCCAAGGGATCCGCGATCCGTCGATCTACTGGAGCCACAACGACGGCGGTAACCGTCCCGAGCTGATCGGATTCGACATCGAGGGCGAGGAGCTCGTCGAGGTCCGGATCGATGCTCGCAACCGGGACTGGGAGGATCTCTCGATCGGAGCGTGCGACCTCGGGAGTTGCCTCTATCTGGCCGACACCGGAGACAACGAGGAGGTGCGCGACGAGGTATCGCTCCTGCGGCTGTCGGAGCCGGCCCGCGACGTGCGGATGATCGACCCGGAGCGCTTCGAGTTCGTCTACCCGGACGGTCCACGTGACGTGGAGGCGATGTACGTGCTCCCGGGCGAGCGTTTCTACTTCGTCACCAAGGGCCGCAACCATGCAATCACGCTATACCGGTATCCGGGGCCTCTCAGGGACGAGAAGGTCACCCTCGAAGAAGTGCAGACCCTCTACCCCGAACCCGACAACGTATACGGCCAGGTCACGGGTGCGTCGGCTTCGCCCGATGGGCAATGGGTCGTGATCCGTAGCTACGGCTCGATGGAGTTCTTCCGCGTGAGGCAGGACGGTCTGCTGGAGCGCTTCGAGGGCGGAAGCGTGACCCTCAGAAACCTCCGAGAGATCCAGGGTGAGGCGGTGGCCTTCGCCTCCGATGGTCGTATCCTGCTCACCTCCGAACGCGCCCGTAACGACCGGGCCACGATGCTCGTCCTGGAGTGCACGCTACCCTGACGAGCGCTCGCGAAAACCGCCTGGCGCAGCCGCACCCCCTCCCTCACATTCCCCTCCCCTCAGAACCATCCGGGAGACTTCCATGTTGCGTAGAATCGCCAGCTCGGCGCTCGTCCTGGCGCTCGCCGCCGCAGTTACGAACGATGCGCTCGCTCAGCAGGCGGAAGCCCAGGCTTCCCAGGAGCCGCCCTCGATCGAGTCGAAGACCGAGGGCATGCAGAAGCTCGACGGATTCATCCCCTTCTACTGGGACGAGAAGGAGGGGAAGCTGTGGATGGAGATCAGCCGGTTCGACGAGGACTTCCTCCACTACACCTCCCTCCCCGCCGGCTTCGGTGAGAACACGCTCGGCCTGAATCGGGGAGACCTGGGGCCGTCCCAGGTGGTTCGCTGGAGCCGGGTCGGTCCCCGTGTCCTGATGGTCGAGCCGAACCAGAACTATCGGGCGAGTTCGGACAATCCGATGGAGAAGAGGTCGGTCGAGGACGGCTTCCCCCAAGCCGTGCACTGGGGCTTCCCGATCGGCGCCGAGACGGACGGCACCGTGCTGGTGGACGCCACGGATTTCTTCATGACGGACTGGCACGGAATCATCCAGTCGCTCCGCCGAAGCAACCAGGGCACCTTCCAGCTCGACAAGTCGCGCAGCGCGATCTACCTACCGCGCACGCGAAACTTCCCGGAGAACAGCGAGGTGGAGATCACGCTGACCTTCACCTCGAACCAGCCGGGTGGACTCGTGCGCAGCGTGGCCGCCACCGCCGGAGCCATCACCGTGCGGCAGCACCACTCCTTCGTCCAGCTTCCCGAGCTCGGCTCGTACGAGCCTCGGCGGCACGATCCGCGAGCGGGCTATGGCGGCATGAGCTACATGGACTATTCCGCGCCCATCGACGAGCCGCTCACCCAACGCTTCATCCGCCGCCACAAGCTGGAGAAGCAGGACCCGGCGGCGGCTGTCAGCGATCCGGTCGAGCCGATCATCTACTATCTCGACCCCGGCACACCGGAGCCCGTCCGGACGGCCCTCATGGAGGGCGGTGCGTGGTGGAACCAGGCGTACGAGGCCGCAGGATATCGGGACGCCTTCCGCATGGAGATCCTACCCGACGACGCGGACCCCATGGACGCGCGCTACAACGTCGTGCAGTGGGTCCACCGCTCGACCCGGGGCTGGAGCTACGGAAACTCGATCACGGATCCGCGCACCGGTGAGATCCTCAAGGGCCACGTCACGCTCGGGTCCCTTCGGGTCCGCCAGGACTACCTGATCGCCGAGGGCCTCCTTTCGCCCTACGGCGAGGGCGAAGACGTGCCGAGCGACATGAGCGAGATGGCGCTTCTCCGCATCCGGCAGCTGTCCGCGCACGAGATCGGCCACACGCTGGGCCTGTCGCACAACTACATCGCGAGCGCTCAGCGCGACTTCGGTACGCAGTCCGTGATGGACTACCCCCATCCGCGTATCGGCCTTCGCGAGAGCGGCGAGGTCGACGTGCTGGACGCCTACGACCGGGAGATCGGCGCCTGGGACAAGGTCGCGATCGCTTTCGGCTATCAGGACTTTCCGGCGGGCACCGACGAGGCGGCCGCCCTGGAGCGGATCCTGGACGAGGCGCGCGCCGAGGGCATCACCTTCATGACGGACCAGGACGCCCGGCCGGCCGGAAGCGCGCATCCCGACAACCATCTCTGGGACAACGGCACGAACGTGGTAGAGGAGCTCGGCCGCATGATGGACGTGCGCCGTGTCGCCCTGGACCGCTTCGGCGAGAACGCCATCCGCATGGGACGCCCGATGGCGACCATCGAGGAGGCGCTCGTCCCCCTCTACATGCACCATCGCTATCAGACCGAGGCGGCGGCCAAGATCGTGGGCGGGCTCCATTACACATACGCCATGCGCGGCGATGGCCAGGAACCCGTGGCCATGGTCTCGGCCCAAGCGCAGCGGCGGGCGGTGGCGGAGCTCATGAGAACCCTGGACCCGACCGAGCTCGTCCTGCCCGAGAGCGTACTCAACAGCATCCCCCCGCGACCGGCCGGTTACGGGATGCACCCGGAGCTGTTCCGGCGATACACAGGACTCGTCTTCGACGCGGTCGCACCGGCGGCCGCGGCGGCGGACATGACCGTGAGCTTCCTCCTGCACCCCGAGCGGGCGGCCCGCCTCATCCAGCAGTCGGCCCGGAGCCCGGAGCTGCCGAGCTTCATGCAGGTGAGCCATGAGCTGTTGCAGGCCACCTTCGGGGTCGAGGAGCACGGCAGCGGGTACGAGGCGGAGGTCAGTCGGGCGGTCGAGCGAATCGTGGTGGATCGCATGATGCGCCTCGCGGCGACGGCGTCGATGCCGCAGGTCCGCGCCGAGGCGTCCTACGTGCTGCGAGAGCTTTCGGCCTCGCTCGAGGGAATGGCCGAAGACGCCGGCACCTCGGACCGCGCACACTACGCCATGCTCACCCAGGACATCGAGCGCTTCATGGACCGGGACATGGACGCACCGTCCACGCCCTCCACCGTCGGCGCCCCTCCCGGCAGCCCCATCGGGGATCCGGGTATGTTCTGGGCGTCGGCGTCGTGGGAGCATACCGAGGTCGGTCCCTGGGCGGGACTGATCGAGGATCCGCCCCTGGCGTGTAGCTGGCGTTAGGCCCGGACCACGCGCCTTCCCGATCGGCCTTGACGGCTGATCGGACTGCACATATAGTTGCGTATTACAACTATTGAGAGCACCGATGCATACACGACCGATCATCCCCGGAACGGACGCCGCCGAGCTGACCGAAGCGCTGAGCGACCTCATCCGGGTCATCCAGTTTCGCGACCGCGATCGCGCCTGCTGCTACGGACTGTCCGTGAGCCAGTGCTACGCCCTGAAGGCGGTCGCGGACGGTGAGCAGATGACGGTCAACGACGTGGCCGCCGCGCTCTACCTCGACAAGAGCACTGCGTCCCGTCTGGTCAACGGGTTGATCTCCGACGGATTCGTGAGCAAGGAAGCGGACGAGAGCGATCGGCGGGTGCTACGTCTCAGTCCGACGCCTCGAGGCCGGGCGGTCTACTCCGCGATCCAGGAGGAGCTCGTACGGGAGTACGAAGAGCTTCTCGGCGGCCTCGACGACGAGGGGCGCGCTGCGGTGGTCCGGACCGTGCGGACGCTCGGGCGTGGGTTTGCGGCACGGGTGGAGGCCAGCGGGGGGAGTTGCTGTGTGGTGCGGTAGGCTCGGTCCGTGAATCACGGGCGGGATTCTTTATTTCCGATAATGGTTGCTATACACAACCAAGGAGGTCGATATGAACCAGGATACGATCCGCACGGCAGTGCGGGAGCGATACGGACAGATCGCGGAGAGCGAGACCGGATGCTGTGCCCCCGGCTGCTGTGGAGGTGCGGAAGCCACCGGGATCTCGACGGCCGTCGGGTACAGCCAGGATGAGCTCGATCAGGTCCCGGCCGGAGCCGATCTGGGTCTCGGATCCGGTAACCCCGTCCAGTCGGCGGGGCTGCAGCCCGGTGAGGTGGTGGTGGACCTCGGGGCCGGAGCCGGGATCGACTGCTTCCTCGCGGCGAAGAAGGTGGGAGCGACCGGCCGGGTGATCGGCGTGGACATGACACCCCAGATGGTCGAGCGCGCCAGGAAGAACGCGGCCGAGGCGGGCGTGACGAACGTCGAGTTCCGGCTGGGGGAAATCGAGGCCCTCCCGGTGGCGGACGGGACCGCCGACGTCGTCATCTCGAACTGTGTGATCAACCTGTCGCCGGACCGAGAGCGTGTGCTGGCGGAGGCGTACCGTGTGCTCAAGCCCGGCGGCCGTCTCGTCATCTCGGACCTCGTGTCGGACGGCCCGGCCCCCAGCATACTGCGTGATAACGCAGAGGTCGTGTGCGCCTGCCTGCCCGTCGAGGGCCGCGAATACCGTAGCGATCTCGAGCGGGCGGGATTCGGCGAGTATCGAGTGTTGGAGGAGCGCACCTACCCGCTGGAGGACCTCTCCACGCATGCCGTCGCCCAGACGATCGTGGTGGATGACCCCGCCGTCGCGGAGGCCATCGCGTCCTTCGTCGGCTCGGTGAAGGGTGCCGTCATGAGCGCCGTAAAGCCCGCATGACGATCGCCTCGCTACAAGGGGATCGGCCGCCTGGCCGATCCCCTACGTAGCAGTTCCCCACCCGCTAAGTACCCTGACGTATGAGATCCCGGGCTGCCTTCGCCCAACTTGGAGTCGCGATCGACAACGGAGGCAGCCATGAAGACCACGATCCGACTGGGAGAGTTCCGGGCAGCCAGGGCCGCCGACGGCCCCGAGGCCGAAGCGCTTCTGACTCCCGAGGAGCGGGCCTCGTGTGAGGCGCTTCCCGAGCGCTGCCGGGACGATTACCGGGCCGGCTGCCTCGCCGCGAAGCGGGCGGCCAGCAAACTCCTGCGCGACTTCGACCCGGCACGCATCTGCATCCGAGCGGACAAGAACAGACGCCCCTCCGTAGCGGTGCTTGCCGAGTCCGGTCAGGAAGAGACGCACTTCACCGTCTCGATCGACCGGTGCGACGGGCGGGCGGTCGCCGCCGTGAGCGACGGCATGTCGAGCGTCGGCGTCGACATCGAGCCTTGGGGCCGTCTGTCGTCCCAGGCGCTCCGACATCTGCTCGGCAAGCAGGAGCTGGAGGACGTTCGGCGCGAGGCGGGAGCGCTGGACGCGACGACGCTGTTGGCCATCAAGGCAGCCGCCTGGAAGGCGCTCGACCTACCGACGACCCTGCGCCTCAAGGCACTGCAGATGGTGTTCGAGGGTGGCGAGCTCGTCGAGTTGCGGTACGGAGGGCAGCGGTGGCTCGCCCACGCACGCAGACAGAACCCCTGGTGGGGCTATGTCTCCTGCGTCGTCTGGGCGTACCCGATGGCGATGTCGTAGCCGCAGGAATCGGCTCAGCGTGGCGCCGGCCCGCGGATTCTCGTCGACTGAACGAGGGGTCCGTGCTCCCAGTCCTGGGCACTGGAGATGTTGGGCATTCCCCAGTCCAGGCCGTTCCAGCTCTCGAAACCCTCCATGCGGAAGACCCAGAGGCCGGTCGACATGTCGCTCACGACGATGAGGCCGTCCGAATTTCGGATGTCCACACCCCAGGCGCCCATGTTCGGGTTGTTCTCCCCTCGAGACTCGTGGGGGCCGCCGTACGTGTCGTAGTAGCCCCAGGTCCGGGGCGCGTAGGGGTCGAAGATGTTGAAAACCTGGAAACCGTCCTCGTAGGCGGAGACGAAGACGAAGGGCCAGCGTACCTCGTGGTTGTGCGAGAGGTTACGCCAGTTCGCCGTCCAGGCGGAGACCGGACGTGAGATCGTCTGCCGTCCCTGGTCGAACGCCTGGCCGATGTCGAAGATCCGGAGGGGAGCATACTGATACTCCGTCTCCGCCACCGCGAAGCGACCATCCGGGGTCGGCGTGAAGGTGTGCCCTGAATTCACCCCCGAGACCCCGGTGATCGACATCAACAGCTCCGGCCGATCCAGCTCCGTGATGTCGAAGACGAAGTAACCGCCCGAGCCTCCACCCCAGAAGCGGTCCTGACCCGTGGCCGCGTCGAAGCCTACGTAGAAATCGTGCCACGACCCGTTGGGGCGCGTCACCGCCCAGTAGGGAGTCTCCGGGTTCGCGATCCGTGCGACGAGCGCGTCCTCGTGGTTCCCCTCCACGAAGCTTCCCATGTCATAGACGTGGGCATTACCCGTGCCGCGGGTCGTGGTGAAGAGCAGGGCACGGCCGTCGGAATGCTTGTACATGAAGATGTTGTGGAAGCCCCCGGGCACTTCCGGCTCCCGGATCCGCCCGACCTCCCGAACCGCGTCGGGGTCGGGAAGCCCCGTGACGTCGAAGACGACGGCGCCCAGGTCGTTGTTCGGCCCGCCGGACCCGAACTGCATGGACTGGACGTAGTAGTAGCGTCCGTCGTGCTTGAAGTATCGGCCGTCCAGCGCACCCGATCCCTCGTGCAGCTCCGAATTCTCGAGCCGCCAGCGGTAGATCACCTCGGCGTTCGACGGGTCGGCCACGCTGACGACGTCGAAGCCCGTCGGATCGAAACGCTTCGAGACGTACACATACGGCCTCGACTCTTCCTGCTCGATCTCCACGTCCGCCACGTGGAGGAAACCACCCAGCGGTACATGGGACATGACGTGAATGTTGTCCGTGCCCCGCCCGCCCGGGGGCAGGTCGTCACCCGGCCGCCCCATCCGCGGAGGCCACGGGCCGGGGTTCTGCGTCTCTTGGCCGTGCAGGGAGCCGCTCGCGATGAGCGGAACGAGAACGACCGCGGAGGCGGCCATCCACAGGGCGAGCTTTCGGAATGAGCGGATCATCGTAGGTGCATCGAAGGGGACGGAAGCGGACGGCCGGTGAACATTCCGGGCCGTCCCGCTTGCCGCAAGCCGTCTCTCAAATCCACTCCGGATCGTGCACCGTTCGCTCACCGCCCGCGTCGCCCGTGTTGATCGTCGTAGCCGGCTCGATCAGGAGGACGTGCACCTCCGACGGCGCCACGGGGCAGTGCTCGACACCACGCGGGATGACCGCGAGCTCGCCGGGGCCGAGAACCAGATCTTCCTGATCCCGAAGGCGGATCGTCAGCTCTCCTGCGACAACGAGGAAGACCTCGTCTTCCGCCTCGTGCGCGTGCCAGACGAACTCGCCTTTCAGCTTCACGACCTTGAGGTGCATGTCCTCGAAGCGACCGATGATCTTGGGGGACCAGTGATCGGTAAATCCGTCGAGCTTCTCTGAAAGGCTCACCTTCTCGATCATCCCCAAGACTCCTCCTCGCTGTCTGACTCGCTGGAAGGGTCGCGCCCTTCCTCGGCGCCGACGAAGCCGACGTAACTGAGGAAGACCCTGCCGAGCTCCGCTGCCAGCTCCTCGTCCGTGATGCCGTCCATCCGACCTCCACCCGCGAAGATCAGGCGACTTCGAAGGGTGGCGAACAGCTGTAATGTCGCCAGATGCACCGCGAACTCCGGATCCGGATGCCGGAATGGGCCTCCGGTCAGGGCCACCAGGGACCCGAGGCGTTCGCCCACGCGGTTTTCGACCTGGGTCGTCCGGTCGAGCAACCAGCCGTCGGCATCGGTCATGGCGTAGACCAGAAGCGATCTCAACAGCGCACCGTTCGCGCTCGTCCATTGCACCAGAACCCGGATGAACGGGCGCAATATCTCGGCAGCATCCGCCCTCGCCCATCGCGGCGGCTCCAGAAAGTCTCGCCAGCCCGCCTCCGCCTCCGACCAGAAGCGAAGACCGAGATACCGGATGAGCGCATCGCGTCCGTCGAAGCGCGCGTAGAAGGAGCCGGCCCCGACGCCCGTGCGATTCAGAAGCTCTTGTACCGTCGAGCGCTCGGGCCCGAGTTCCGCGATCATGTCGAACGCAGAAGCGATCAGGGCCTCGAAGGTTCGACGGCTCCGGGCCTGCCGCGGCTCGCGGACGCCCTCGACGTCGAGGCGGAGTGGTGAATGAGGTGAAGACACGTAGCTCGCATAGATTTGAATTGTTATTCAAATTCAAGTTCCGTCCGGCAAGTTGCAAGCGTTTTCTGAATCAACCCCAGACGTCGAAGTACTCCACCGAGTCGCTTCCGGCCGCCCTCGCACCCCTCAGGTAGGCATACACGGCCGTGCCCAACTGGTGGAGATCCTCCTCCAGCGTCGTGCGCGCCGCGCGTCGATCCTCGGCGTGGAGGGCCCGAACTCCGACGCGAGCCAGCCGGGCCGCGAAGGCCGCAGCGTACTCGGGGTCTTGGTGGTCCAGATGTGCCCGCCTTGAAAGGATGAGGCCCTCCGCCCCGCCTTCGATCTCGGCCTCGAACCGTTTGCTCGCCGAGTCGTCCACCTGCAGGCCAAGCGCGGTCCGGATTCCCACTCCCGTGCCCTCCGACTCCGAGAAGAGCCGGATCACGCCTCTCACGACGCCCTCGAGGCTCATCTCCTTCCACTCCTCCGACCCCAGGCCCGAACGCCAGCGTCCCACCGCCTCTTCCCACATCTGACCCTGGACGTAGTCGAGCAGGTCGTCCTTGCTGGCAAAGCGCGCATAAAAGGACCCGACCGAGGAGCCTGCGCGCTCGACGATGTCGCCGATCGAAGTGTCGGACACACCGCGCTCGTCGATCAGCTCGCGCGTGGCATGTACCAGACGCTCGAGCGTCCGACGACTTCGGGCCTGTAGCGGTGGATTGTGGGGCATATACAGAAGCAGAAATAGAATTTTGCTTCGATGATGGGGGTATTTGGCGCTTCGGTCAAGCGATCCAGGCAGTGGCGGCGGGAAGACGGCACGTGAAGGGCAGGACCCACGCCGATCCCTGCGGAGTGGGCCGGCGGCAGCAGGTAGAGATGCCGACCTCCGAGGATTGCGGCGCCCAGCGTACCGCGCTCCAGGACGCTGATAACCCAATGATAAGGCGCCCCTATCCGTGGTGCCCGTTCGAATCGACCGATCCGAGGAGGTACAATGCGCTCCCCATTCCCATACGACCGATCGCTCCAGCTGTTTTCCCCGCCATATGAGACGCTCGAGGCCGTGCCGGATCCGACGACATTCGCGGGCGAACCGGGACGAGCGTTGGTTTGGCACCTCGGATTGGAAGGATGGGGCAGACGATTCGAGCTCGTACGGGGCAGGGAGCCGGGCGTCTCGCTCGTCATCGTGCTGCCTCCTTCCCGTGAACTGGCCGAGGACCGCCGGCTGCTGCGGGCCGTCGAAACCTGCCGGCCCCACAGCATCCTTCCGCATCACGAAGAGGCGAGCCCCGAGGACCTGCGCTCCGTTCTCTCCCGAATCCCGCCCGACCTACCCAACGAGTTCGCCGATTACCTCCGGTGGCGCGGCGTGAGTATCGACCTGGACACACGGCACCTCATACGCCGGACCATCGAGCTGTCGCTGGAGGTCAGGACCGTCCGAGGCCTGGCCCGAGGGCTCTACATGTCGCGACGGGCATTGGGTCGCCGCTTCATGAGGCAGGGCTTGCCCGTCCCGTCCCACTGGCTCCACTTCGCTCGTGTTCTGCGTGCGGCTCTCCGTCTGCAAAACGGCGAGGAAAGCCTTCTGGCCGTGGCGTACGAGGCAGGATATGCGGACGGATTCGCACTCAGTAACCAGATGCACCGTCTGACCGGTATTCGACCACGCGATGCCCGCCGAAACCTCGGATGGGAGTGGATCGTCGAGTCCTGGCTGCGGCGTGAGGAGCAGACCGGTGGCCTGGACAGAAGACAACACCTTAGGTTCTCCACCCCTCGCATGACGCGGGAGGCCGCGGACGAGGGAACTTCGACCTTCACCCCGAACACAATCTCCAGCGAGGAGTCCGTGGCCGCACCGGCGGCCGACACCAGGCACGCCTCGGCTTAGAAGAACGCAACACGAACCATGACGACCCCAGACCGACCCAAGAGCCGGATCGAGGTTCACCTGCTCGGCGGACCGGTAGTCGTGGTCGACGGTTCGAGGGTGAAGCTCAGTCCCTATCAGACCTGTCTGCTCGGACTGGTATTCGGCCACGGCGCGAAGGGCCTGACCCGCGAGAAGGCCATCGACCTGATGTACGACCAGGTCGACGGTCACGCTCAGCGACGGCGGATCAGCCAGTTGCTCTTGGAGATCAAGCAGCGCTCCGGCCGGAAGATCATCGAAACCGAGAGTGATTGGCTTCGACCTGCTCCCGAGGTCGTGGTGGGCGGGGTGGAGGCGGCGTATGCCAAC
>JBDHII010000044.1:0-33706 GCA_039587515.1 Gemmatimonadota bacterium | reverse complement strand
CTTCTCGCTTGCACCGTACATCGCGACCCCGGCGAACTCGCCCTTCTTGTTCAGAACGAAGAACCTGAGGTCGAAGTTGGGTAGGCCCCGGTCGTTCAGGAGTCGCCCCTCGACAGTGTTGGCCTGAACTCGGCGCAGGGCCTCCAGCCCGGCATCCTCGGGATGCATTCCCCGTCGCATGTTTTCGACGATGAGGAAGGAACAGAGATTGTACAGGTTCGCCTCTCCACGACCCGTCGATCCCGCGGCGCCGACGTCGTTGTCGACGTAAAGGCCCGCACCCAGGATCGGTGAGTCACCCACGCGACCGGGGATTTTCCAGGAGAGGCCCGACGTCGTGGTCACCCCGCAGATGTCTCCTTCCGGGCTGATCCCATCGCAGTTGATCGTACCCCAGAAGCTCTCTTCCGGGATCAATCCCTCATCGACCATCTCGAGGCCGGCCTCCAACCAGCGCCGTCCACGCTCACGGAGCGCGAGCGGGTCTTCGCGTCCTCCGCGACCCCGGCGTCCGATCACGTCCGGGTCGGTCTCCTCCCGCTCGCCGAGGCCTCGTAGCCGCTCTTCGGGGTCCAGGAAGTGCGATGGGTCGACACGCCGACGCCATTCGAGCCAGAGCTCCCGTGACCGAGGCGTGTTCAGGTCGTCTTCCACGGTCATCCCGAGCTGCCGCGCGAAGTCCTGCGCTCCCTCCCCGGCGAGCAGGTGATGATCGGTGAGCTCGGCGACGGCCTTGGCTACCAGAGAAGGGGTTCGGATACCCTCGATCGACGCGACACCCCCGGCCCATCTGCGAGGCCCGTGCATACAGCAGGAGTCCAGCTGGACGACGCCGTCGGCGTTCGGCAACCCCCCGAAGCCGATCCCGGTTTCCTCCGGATCGAGCTCGGGGATGTTCACGCCCGCGACCAGTGCGTCCAAAACGTCCTCACCGCTCGTGATCCCTGCAAAGGCCCGCTCGATGGCACTCTGGGACCCACCGTTCCGGAAACGAATGCCACTCACGTCGGAGATCACGACCGGGCTGACCGAGCGGGGCGTATGTACGACCGGTGCCGAGATCGCTCGGGCCTCGACAGAGCCCGCCCCCACACCGGTGGCGGCCGCGGCCCCGGCCGCCGCGGTCTTCACGAAGGTCCTGTCTTCACGAAGGTCCTTCGGTTCATTTCGGTCATCTTCATCTCGTCATCGGGTGGGAGACTGCGGCTCGGACCCATTCATTGGGACGGAGCGTCGCTCAGTTCGCCAGGGGTGGGGTGCTCCCCGGTGGCCGGCGGTGTTTCGTGGCCTGCTCGTAGGCGAAGGCGATCTCGATCAGACGACCTTCGGTCCAGGCGTCGCCGAAGATCTGCAGCCCGACCGGAAGCCCGTGCGCGACGTACCCCATGGGCACGGTGATCGCGGGGAATCCGGTGGGCGGGGCGAGTTGCTGGCTGTTGTCCCCATGGGGGCTGACCAGGTCGCCGACGAGGCGCGGGGGATTGCTCCAGGTCGGGTAGACCAGAGCGTCCAGGTCGTGCTCCGCCAAGACCGTCCGCACACCGTCCCGCATCGTCTGGACGGCGGTTCTCGAGGCCACACATCCCTCTTCGACCTCCGGGGGCGAAGTGATCGCCTGAAAGAACTTCAGTCGACGCTCGATCGTCACGTGGTAACGTCCGGATTCGATGACCTCGTCGAGGCTCGTGACAGGCGCCGCCTCCCCGAGGCTCTCGAGATAATCGTTCAGATCGTGCTGGAAGCGCCGACACCAGAGTGGCCCGGAAATGGTGTCCAGCTCGGGGATCGGAACGGGATCGACGATCAAAGCACCGGACGCCCGCAGATCCGACAGCGCTTCCTCGAAGCGCTGGAGGACCTCTTCGTCCGCCCCGTCCCGATTCGAGAGCTGGCGCACGACCCCGATTCGGGCCCCCTGGAGGCCGAGCGGATTGAGGTACTCCATGTAGGACGGCGGACGCCGCACGTCAGCGTCGACCGTCACGGGATCCGCTGGATCCGATGCGGCGATTACATCGAGGACCCGCACGGCATCGGTCACGGTCCGCGCCATCGGTCCACCGATGTCGCGATCCTGGTAGAGGGGAACGATCCCGTCCCTGCTCGTGAGTCCCATCGTCGAGCGAATCCCCGCCAACGCCTGATGCGCGGACGGACCACGGATCGAATTCCCCGTATCGGTCCCCAAGCCGACAGCACCGAAGCTCGCCGCCACCGCAGCAGCGGTGCCTCCGGACGACCCCGCGGTCACACGGTTCAGCGCATAGGGGTTGAACGAGTAGCCGGGCAGTGCCGAGCCGATCGTTTCGTAGGGTGTGAAGGCGAACTCGGCCATGTTCGATTTGGCGAGGACGATCGCCCCGGCCGCCCGGATTCGAGCCACCTGAAACGCGTCGTCCGGCGGTATCGAGCCGGCCAGTGAGGCGGAACCCGCCGTCGTGGGCAGATCGTGCGTGTCGTAATTGTCCTTGACGATCACGGGAATGCCGTGAAGCGAGCCGCTGAGGCGACCCGTTCGACGCAGCACTTCGTCGAGCTCGTCGGCACGCTCGAGGGCGTGGGGATTGAGGACGATGATCGCGTTCAGCGAGGGACCCCGCTTGTCGTATGCCTCGATCCGCTCCAGGTAGGCCTCCACGACCGATCGAGCGGTCAGGTGCCCTGCGAGCATCGCCTCGTGGATCTGACCGATCGTGGCCTCCTCGACCTCGAAACGGTCGGCCTCCTGAGCGTAAGCCTCCACCGGAGCTGTCACGGCGAGTCCGACTGTGACCCCGAGGACACTGAAAAAGCGGTACCGCATCTCGTTCCTCCAAAAGACCGGATCCGAACGTAGCGAGGTCGCCCGGGCTTCGACCAGTGCGGTCACCCCTCGAGAAGCTCCGACGCCCTCTGCCAGACGTCGTCGAACATCTCCTCGGTCAACCGGCCCGTGAACGTGTTCTGTTGGCTCGGATGGTACGAGCACAGAATCGTACGCGCCGCGACCACGACCTCGACGCCGTGACCGAAGGCCGGCTTGGGCCGAGGTACCGGCTCTCCTGCTCCCCGGAGTAGCCGCAGCAGCTGATCGTAGGCGAACCCTCCGAGGCACACGATCACCCGGGCGCTCTCGAGTAGCTCGAGCTCGCGAGCCAGATAGGAGGCACAGTTGTCTCTCTCCGAAGGCGAGGGCCGATTGTCGGGAGGGGCGCATCGCACGGCAGCCGTCAGCCAGGCGCGAGACAGCGTCAGTCCGTCGGCCCGATCCGAGCTCGCTGGCTGACTGGCGAATCCGGCCCGGTACAATGCGCGAAAGAGCCAGTCGCCAGAGCGATCACCGGTGAACATCCGACCGGTGCGGTTGGCGCCGTGGGCCGCGGGAGCGAGCCCGACGATGAGCAGCCCAGCTTCCGGATCTCCGAAGCTCGGAACCGGTCGACCCCAATACGCGTCCGACGCGTAGGCCGCACGTTTCTCACGCGCAACCTGCTCCCGCCACCGGACCAGTCTCGGACATCGGCGGCAGGAACAGATCGCGGCGTTGAGATCCTCGAGGCTCGGGCTACTCTCCACCCGAGGGCGGCAAGACGATCATGATGTGGGCGGACGGACGTCCAGGCCACATGAGCCAGGGCTGCCCGGGGGGTGCCTGCGTGGGCAGTCCGGTCAACTCCGGAGTCGCATAGGGCATGTAGACGGTCTGCAGGCGACCGGCGTTCGAGAGTTCGTTGGTTTCCGCGTCGTAGTCCGTCAGGGCGCCACCCATGTTGAAGAGGATCGCGGGCATTCTCGGCATCTCGAGAAGCCCGGACTCCACTTCCGACCAACGCTTCTCCTGGTACTCCATGCCCTGCCAACCCTCCCGACGCAGCTGCCGACCACGCTCCAGGAAAGGCTCCAGCGCGCGATGATAACAGACCACCTGGAAGCGGTCGTCGCCAGGCTCGTCCCCGAGACAGATCACCCCGTTGCTCCCCTCTTTCACGACGCGCAGGTGGCCGTCCTCGGTCCAGCCGCGAATTTCGGCTCCATCCCGCATATCGGGCGGTGCGGCCAGTGGTGCAGAGGCGATGATCTGTTCGTCTGTCCATTCCTGGGCAGACAACTCCTCGGCAGGCGCCACGAGAATCGTGAGAATGGCGAGCGGGGTTACGAACGGCCTCTTCATGCGGACTCCTCTTTCAGGTTCAAAGGTCGAGCTCTTCCATGGCCCTGGCGATCACGGTAGCTCGGACGCTTCCATGAGTGGCTGACCAGACGGCCTCCCCTCCCGAGATGAAGATCGCCTGCGGCGATGCGTGTGGAATCTCGGTGCGACGAGCCGCGAGTTGAGACAGCGCCCGATCACCGATGACGTCGATCTGGTAGATCGGTAAATCAGGATATTCGGCGCGGAGCTTCTCGATCTGTTTGAGGGCGACGGCAGACACCCAACAGCGGTCGCTGTGCTTGAAGATCAAGGCTCGCGCTTCGCTCAACGCCTCGTCGAGCACGCCCTCGTTCTCTACGGTGATGACGCGGATCAACCCTCGCCTCCGTCCAAATCCGGGCGTGTCTTCGGCGCCTCGAGCAGCCGCTCGACGAAATCCTGCCGCTCTCCCAGCGCCTGGACTTCCGACCGGAGTGCCTGCAGCTCGTCCATGACGCGCTCGTCTCGAAGCCTTCGCTGCTGGTCATTCCCCGCGGCGAGGTACTGCTCGAGCGCCGCGCCCAGACGCCGAGTGACAGGAAACAGAAGGATGGTTCCTGAAACGAGCGCGAGGATCACGACGGTGAAGACCATCGCAGCCGGAATGACCGGATCCAAACCTAGCTCCCTGACACAGCGTGACTCGACGGGTGACGCTCCCAAAATAGACCTGCGGGCCTCATCCGCCTACTCCGGTGCCAAGGGACGAACGAAGTCTCGACTCCGTCAGGCTCCACCCCCGGGGAACTCGGGATGGTGCAGGATGCGCTCCGCTTGGTCGATATGACGCTTCGCGTGCTCGATGACGACGCGAAAGGCGTCCCCGAGACGAAATCGGATCAAGCCCGAGACGGGACTGGGAATCGAGGTGCGCGTCAGGTCGACGCCTCGCGCTCGCCGAGTCGACTCGTCGAAGTTCACGAGCGTGGCCAGAAACCGCTCCAAAGAGTCCGCTCCTGCCTCGGGCAGGCTTCGGGTGAAGACCTTGGGAGCCTTGGCCCTCCGTCGGTTTCGGGGGCCGACCATGTCGATGAACCAGGCAGCCAGGCGACCGCCCCGGAACTCTCCCGCCCGCGCTCCGCCGCGGGACGCCACGTCGAGGCGCCGCGAGATCGCCTCCAGATACAGGCGGTTGGTGTCGACCAGATGTTCCAGACACTCCGCAATACTCCACACGCCGGGACCCGGCGACCAGACGATCTCCCCCAGCAGATACGTCTCACTGGCGACCCTTCCGCTCACAGGTCCCCCCTCGCTCGTCTGGGAGGAGCCCCTCGCCTCACGCGCCGTCCTGCCGCTCGGACTCGAGCAGCGTCACTACCGAGGCGAGATCCGGCACCGTGAAGTCGGGCTCGGCGTCGGAGGGTGGCGTGGCTCCCGAGCCCGCTGCTCCCTGCCTTCGGTCCACCCAGACCGTCGGCCAGCCGAGCGCCGCCGCGGGCGCGATGTCGTGGAAGAGGCTCTGGGCGACGTGAAGAACCTCACCGACGCGAAGGCCCAGACGCTCCCGAACCACGTGAAAATGTCCGGGGTCCGGCTTGTAGCTGCCGACCTGCTGGGCGGTCACGACCTCGGCAAAGTCGATCGCCAGCGCCCCCGCGGTCTGCGCGAAGAGGTCGTCGTCGATGTTGGATACGATCGCCAGGCGATAACGGGAGCCCAAACGTCTCAGCGCCTCGGTCGTATCGGGAAAGACCGGCCACCGTCTCAACGACTCCGCGAGCGATGCCGCCTCGACCTCGGACGGCTCGAATCCGAGCTCCTCGCCGAAGCCCCGGACCACCTCTGCCAGCACGTCCCGGTAGGGCATCGACCGTCCCTCTTGGACCGCCGACTCGAGTCGGCCATAGCGCTCCAGAAGCTCGTCCCGGCTCGAGACCACCCCGTGTCGGCCGAGGATCGGCGCGATGGCTCCGAAGATGCCCGACTCCCAGTCGACCAGAGTGCCGTAGCAATCGAACGTCAGCGCCTGAATCCGACTGAGGTCCGCCATCGGTCGCCGTTCCCGCATTCTAGAAGAAGAAGAAATCGCCTCCACTGTCGAGGCGTGGATTCACGATGTTGTTGAAGATCGAGCCGAAGGTATAGCGCAGGCTCACGTTGAAGAAGTACGTGAAGTCGCTCTCCAGCACGATCTGCCGCAGGAGCACTTCCTCGTCGGTCGCACCCCCGAGCGGGAGGTTGATCTGGTTCCGCACACGTGAGCCCATGCCGAAGAAAGACAACGACAGACCACGCACGATTCGGAAGTCCACGCTGCCCAACAGCGACAGCTGGTTCTTTTCGAACTCATCGACGAACGCCGTCCCGCTGAGCGAGATGCTCGCCGATCCCCAGGGTTGCTGAAGCCCCAGTGAAGTGCTGAGCTGGTGCTCGTAGAGCCACTCCTCCGTCTGTCGGAAGATGGTCTCTTCGTCGTAGCGGACGTATTGCGGGCCGATCCGGTATTGGAAGGTCAGCGATCGGCGGCTCGACTCCTCGTACGGGAAGAGATTGTACTCCACGGCGGGCTGGAAATTGAAACGCAGATCGTGGTTCGAAAACGTCCTGGAGGTGAGAGACGCACGACCCCCGACACCCCAGTGCGGGCCGAAGCTCTTCACCAGAAGAACGTCGCCTCCCAGGGATCGGGAGATACTGATGACGGTCTCGTCGTCGGAGAGCTCGAACTCGTTCTCCCGATAGCTGAAGTCCGAGCCATAGCTGAACTTCCACGCCTCACTGGTCCGATTTGCCGACACTGCCCCGTTGACGTTCGTAGACCGCGTGAGGGCCTGCCCGTTCAACGATCCACCCAACCGCACGCTGAAGACCCAGAGGTTCCAGGGATCTTCGGCCGGCGTCATCGCGTTCCCTTCTCCTTCTTCGACCCCAACGGGATCGTCGAAGTCGACGGTTAGAAAGTCGGCGATGGGAGTCGTCGCGGCATAGTGGGCCAAGCCCAGCTTGAAGCGCGAGACCAGTAGACCCCGCCGTTCGTCCCGCGTATTCGTCGATGAGCTCAGGAAGGTGAGGGTGTGGTCCTGACCCTCGAACCCGCCGACCCCCACGAACGTCGCCTCATAGACGGTCCCGCCACCGGCCTGCGTCGACGTGACCAGGAGGTGGACGTCCGCATCGAGCCGATCACGCACCCAATCGACCCAAGGCAGCTCACGACGGGTGTGCGTGAAATCGCACCCGAACGTCTGACAATCCAGGAACACCCGAAGCCGGTCCGCCTCGGACCCGACCTGTGCCGCCAAGTCTCCGGGACCGACCAGCCCCGCCGCCACGCAGAGAATCCCCACGACCCAACGTCCCCTTCCAGCCATCCTTCCACCCCCTCCGCATCAGAGCCACCCATCCACCGACCACCATCCTACACTTCCCCCCAAATTCCCGGACCGGTCGCCTACATGGCGGGCCCACCCTCCGGCACCAGCGACACACGAACGTACCGGTCCATCCTGAGCCAGCGCTGTGCCGCGGCTCGGACGGCCTCCGGAGTCACGTCGTCCAAGAGGTCGTCACGGATCAACCGCCGTGGGTCCAGCCCCTCGAAGTCGGAAGCCTGGAGCTGCCCTGCCCACCAGGCGTTGGATTCCCTGCTCGTCTCCAACGAGCGTCGGTCCTGCTCCCTGATCTTGTCCAGGTCTTCCGGGGACGCACCGACCGACTTCAGCGTGTCGATCTCGTCGAACACGACCCCCACGAGCTCCTCCAGCCGGTCGGGGTCCGCCCCGAACGACACGGAGAAGGTGTACTCGGGTCTGGGGTAACGCCCATACCCGGCATTCGCGCTCACGGAGTAGGTGCCGCCCAGGTCTTCGCGGAGTCGCTCTCGGAGTCGAAGCTGGAGCACCTCGGCGAGCACGCGCATCGCCGCGCGATTCTCACTCGTGTAACCGAAGTCACCGGAAAACACGAGCCGCGTCTGACTCCGGGGTTCCAGTCCCTTGCGCACGTACTTCTCGATCACCCCATCGGGCGTGTGGATCCCTTCGTCACGCCAGGTCTCGCTCCTTCCCGTGGAGGGGAGGCTTCCCAGATAGGTCTGGACCAACGGCTCGATCTCTGCTTCCTCGAAGGCGCCGACGAAGACGAAAGTGAAGTCACCCGCGTCACTGAACCGATCCTGGTAGAAGTCGTAGGCCGTATCGAGATCGAGCGACGACAGCCAAGCCTCCGTCGGTGGTCTGCGTCGCGGGTGATCCTGGGAGAGCACCGCGTTCAGCGTGTCCCCGAAGTGCGCATCGGGGCTGGCACCCCGGTTCGCGAGCATCGGCCCGACGCGCTGCCTGAAGGCCTCGAAGGCCTCCGCGTCCTTGCGCGGTGACGTGAAGTAGAGATGGATGAGCTGGAACAGCGTCTCCACGTCCTTGGGCGACGCACCACCCGAGAACCCCTCCGTGAGAGCGTTGATCGACGGGGCCACGCCGGCCGCCTTCCCGGCCAGCAGCTTCTGGAGCTCCACGACGCTGAAAGCACCGACTCCCCCCTGGGCAACCAGCTGATCGGCCATCGACGCCGACGCGTACACCGCGTCGCCCGCGAGCGAGTACCCCCCGGGACTGTAGGCCCGGAAGACGATCTCGTCATCCTTGAAATCGGTAGCCTTGAGCATGACGCGTGCACCGTTCGACAGCTCCAGCACGGTTACGTCGAGCTCCTCGATCCGCTCGCGCGACAGCACGGAGCCCGCGTCCGGCACCGAGGCGATCAGGGGAGAATCCGTCACCGCGTCCTCATACGGCTCGATCTCGGCCATCGCGACCCGGTCGAAGGCCGCGAGCAGCTGCGCTTCGCTCGGCGGAGGAAAATCGGGCTTGTCCGGGGCACTGACGAGGATGACCCTGTTGCGATCGCTGATCAGCTCCCGGGCAAGTGCGTTCATCTCCTCGACGGTCACAGTCGCCAGAAGCGCCTCGGCGACCCGGTACTCCCACTCGATCCCGGGGATCGGCTCTCCCTCGAGGAAAGCGCGCTGGTACTCCGACGCGAAGGAGCGCGATTCACGGTTCTCACGTTCGGCGTACGCCATCTCGAGGCCTCTCAGAAGCTCCGTCTTCTGCCGCTCCAGCTCGCTCGGCGCGAATCCGTAGCGGGCCACACGCTCGGCCTCCACCAAGAGCGCGTCGAGCCCCGCCCCGACGGCTCCGTCGCGCACGACCGCGGAGAGCTGATAGAGCTCCGTGGTGCGCACGATGCGGGCCTGCCCGGAGACCCCGAAAAGGAAGGGTGCATCGGGCTTCTGGGTGAGCTCGAAGAGGCGGTTGTTGAGCATCGCGTCGTACAGCGCCTCGACCAGACTCGTCCGATAGACACCCACCGTGCCCTGCTCGGCAGCAGGCCTCTTGTACGTGACCGAGATCTGTGTCGCAGTCACCTCGGGGTCCGTCGCGATGGCGAAGAAGGTCTCCTCATGACCGGGAACGTCGTAATAGGTGCGCTCCCGGGACGTCGGGGCCGATTCGAGACCGGAGAAGTGACGTTCGACCAGGTCCTCCACGCTTCCCGCATCGAAATCCCCGATCGCGATGACGGCCATGAGCTCCGGGCGATACCAATCGGTGTAGAACCTCGTGAGACTCTCCCTCTCGAAGCTCTCCAGAATCTCGGGCGTGCCGATGGGGAGACGATCCTTGTAGCGTGAATTCGCGAAGAGCGTGGGGAGCTGCTGGTCGCGTAAGCGGGACATCGCTCCCAGTCCGAGCCGCCACTCCTCGATCACGACCCCCCTCTCCTTGTCCACTTCTTCGGGATCGAAGGTTACGCCGTGCGCCCAATCCTCGAGAATCTGGAACGCCGTGGAGAGAATCTCAGGGTCGTCCGTGGGAACGAAGAGCTGGTAGACGGTCTCGTCGAAGCTCGTAAAGGCGTTGATGCTGGGGCCGAACTGCATCCCGATCGACTCGAGGTACTCGACCAGCTCCTGCTTCTCGAAGTGCTCCGTGCCGTTGAAGGCCATGTGCTCGACGAAGTGCGCCAGGCCGAGCTGGTCGTCGTCTTCCAGCACCGACCCCGCGTTCACCACGAGCCGGATGTAATAGGTCAAGCCGTTCGAGAGGGTGCCGACCGTCGTGCTGGGATCCAAAGGGACCACCTGGTCGGGGCCGAGCGAAGCCTGCGCTCCGAGTCCGCCAAAAGAGAAGACCAGGAGAACGAGAGCGGTGGCCGTCATACGCGAAACGCGCTGCATGTCCGAAATCCTTTACAGGAGTGAGGCGAGAGCAAGTGGCGATGATACACAGACGACCATCGATGGCTCCCTCCGATCGATGTCAGGAGCTGCTGGAGGCGGGTCTTCCACGATGCGGATCGGCGCCCGGCACGTGACGCGGTTCACTCCCCTACCCTCTTCGGCACCCGCCCGAGCATCCACCAGGCGCCGGTGACGAGAAGCATCGCATACGTCACCGCCGTGATGTACGTGAAGCCCGCAGTGGATGCGGCGATCGTGAACCCTCTCACGCTCCAGTCATTCCAGAGGTGAGGCAGCGCTCGCCCCAAGCCGACCACGATCGGCGCCAGCGCCAGCCCCGCGAAGAGCCCGAATCGGGCACGCTCGGAGGGTTCCGGCTCGGCGTCCGGCACCCTTTCGGCGGCGGTGTACCAACGCCTCACCCAGTAGGCGATCAACAGAAGTCCCACGATCGTCCCACCGTGCTGCAAGAGGTTGAAGACCTCCAGACGCGTGCCTCCGACACTGAAGAGCACGCTGCCCAGAAACTCCGAGCCCCGCACGAGCGGACTCGTCGCATGCGTGAAGGCATCCCAGGAGACGTGCGTCAAAGCCCCGAGCCAGAGGCTCCATAGGGTCCTGGCGCGGCCCTTCCAACCCGCGACGGAGGCAGGGCGACGGGCAAGCCTGAAGCGAAGCTCCGGGGGCAGCACGCCTCGGAGCGCAGCGAGACCGATGCGTCTCGTGAAAGCGAGCGCGAGAACGCCCGTGGGGACGCAAAACCAGAACAAGGCCCCGAACGTGTGGGTGGTTTCTCGCGGCACGCCCAAAGCGAGCATGTAGGGCAGGTCCGGCATGAGGCTACCTACGACGAGGGCGACCGGCTCGAGGCGGCGATCGACACGCCAGAGCGGCACCACGGCAGCGGGATGGGCAAGTGTGAACGGCACTAGGGGTCGTCGCGCTCCAGTTCGAGGAGCGCGACACCCTCGGATGCCGGCACGCCCATGTTCGACCCCCCGAACTGGGGAAGTATCGCCGCATTGATCGCGACGACTCGGCCCTCGAGATCCAGTACCGGGCCCCCGCTGCCCCCACTCGTCGTCTCAGCGTCGTACACGATGGTCGTCGGTGTTACCTGACCCACGATGCCACGTGTCGCCAGCGGCGCGATGCGCCCCTCACGGCTGAGCCGATCGGCGACCTCCCAAAACCCCACCGCGTCCTCACCCGCCAGACCCTCCAGGAACGCCGGGTCGGTCCGCGCGACGAGCGCGCGGATGCCGAGCGGATAGCCCAGCACGACGATACCGTCTCCGGCATTCGGAACGCGATCGCTGAAGGTGAGGCGCCCGACCGACGCGGGCAGCCCGCTCGCCCGAAGCAGCGCCAGGTCGGCACTCTCGCTCGCCCGGCTGAGCGAGACAACGATCTCGGTCGCGCTGCCCGGAAGGAATCCTCTCAGACGAACGGGCACGCCTTCGAACCCACGCTGCAGGATGCCGCGGGCGTTCTCGTCGAATTCCCAAGGCAGCGCGACGTGACGATTGGTCACGATCAGGTCGCCTGTAGCAACGCTGTCCACGACGAATCCGGTACCGGTGTACTGCACCTCGAAAACCGGACCGTCCCCCTCCAGAGTCAGCGCGGGATGACCGATGGCGTTGCGGATCGGCTCGCCCGCCGCGTTGAGCATCACCCGGAGGCGACGTCCCGAGTCCACGTCCCTGAAGGCGTAGGATCCCTGAAGGAAGACCGTGGCGTTGCTCGCTTCCGCAACAATGCGGGCAACCGCAACCGAACGCGCTTCGAGCTCGCCGATCCTACCGGATGCCTCTTCCAGACGAGCGGCGATTTCTGCGCGCAACGCTTCGATGTCCTCCACGTCGAGCGTCTGGTCGGCCGACTGCTCGATCAGCCTCGAAAGCCCGGCTACGCGCGCCAGCTCCTCGGAAAGTCGCCGCTCTAGAGAGGCACTTCGGCTGGCCAGCAGCGTGGTCGAGATGGCCAAGCCGACGAGTGCGACCGTGACGGCCATTCGGAAGACGATGGAGGTCTGGGTCGCGAGCTCTCTCGGTACGCCGACCGCGAGCATGCTCGTCTGTTTGAGAAGGTTGTCGTCGGAAAGCCGCACGCTCTCGACACAGTCGCTGACCGCCTCGCTGATCGTCTTGTAGGCGGGGGAGCCTGGCGGATAAATCCGAAAGCGCAGCGCCGGCGCCCCTCGACCGATCTCGATGATGTCGTCGGAGGCGAGGAGCATCTTCTCGGTCTCTTTCCCGTTCACCCAAACCGTGAAGCCCGGCTCCGCCACGAGCTCGTAGGTCGTGCCTCGCGCCACCAGTCCCGCCCGAATCGTGGCCTCCTCCTCGTACCGATCGATGAAGACCACATCCGCCTCCGAGGCCGTCCCGATGGTCAGGAACTCCCCGGCGAGACGCTGGGTCGTCCCCCGCCGCGCCCCGGAAAGGTGAACGAGCCCCGCGATGGGGTGGGCATCCGTGAGAGGCTGTGCGGGGACGGACATGGCTCGTTCTGTTGTGTGACTCAAGCGTCGGAACCGATTCCGACCTGAACGTCGGTAAGGGAATCCATGACGCGCCGCGCGTGCTCCGGAACCGCTGTCAACTCGACCTCGAGACCAGCCCGACGACCTTCCTCCACGAACTCCTTCAGCCCGAGCGCCCCGGACACGTCGATGCGCCCCAGGCCCTCGAGATGGATCACGACGAGACGAGCCGAAGGCGATTCGGCGAGCCTCTCGATCAGGGCCGTTTCGAGGAACGCCGACGAGCCGAACCAGAGGACACCCGTCGGTCTGAGATGCACGACCTGACCGATCACCTCGGACTCGACGCCGGGACGGAGCTCGCGCCAGATGTGCACCCCGACCGCGGCCGCGATACCCATCAAGACCGCCTGCTCGATCCGAGGCGAAAGGGCCAGCGTCAGGAAGAACGTCAGCCAGCCGACGAGGGACTGAGGCCGCGACACGCTCCACAGGCGGACGAGCAGCTGGAAGCGGACGAGGCCGGCGATGGCAGCGATGACGATGGCGCCCAGCACGGCTTTGGGCAGCGCCTCCATCACGCCGGCGAAAGGCAGAAAGAGCAACACCGCAAGACCCGTGACTCCCCCGCTCCAACGTGTCTGAGCGCCCGCGAGGTGATTCACGCTGCTGCGGGAGAAAGACCCTCCTACGGGCATGCCGCCGAATAACCCGGCCGCGACGTTGGCGGCACCCTGGCTCAGAAACTCACGATTCGGATTCCAGGGGATGCGCTCCTCGGTTGCGTAAACCCGCGAGATCGAAGCTGCCTCGGCGAAGCCGACCAGCGCGATGACGATACTGGCCAGGAAGAGCTCTGGAATACGGGTGTACGGCAGATCGAGGACGAGGGGTGGCAGCCCGGCCGTGATGGATCCCACGATCGGACCGTCGTAATCCGTGAGAACCGAGAAGAGCAGGCCGCCGATGGTCGCAATCAGGACGCCGGGTAGGAGGCGATGCAAGCGGCGGGCGCCCCGGATCACGGCGATGGTGAGCACCGCGATCACGAGTGAGGTCAGCTCCCAAGAGCCCGGGTGGCGAAGTGACCAGAAGGCCCGTTGGAGCACGCCTTCGACCTCGGGATCGACTCCGAACACGACCGGGAGCTGCGACGAGAGTATCAGAATGGCCGCGGCCGAGGTGAAGCCGTCCAACATCGGGCGCGACATCAGGTAGGACAGCCAACCGGCTCGGATCCACGATACCGCGATTCGCGCGAGTCCGACGAGAAGCGCGAGAAGGGCTGCAAGGGAGACGAACTCGGCGCTCCCGGGGGGCGCGAAGGGTAGGAGCGCACCCAGCGTCAGGAGAGCGGTCAGCGCGACCGGACCCGTCTGGAGGAATGGTGAAGATGCCAGAAAGGCGGCCGCGACGGGGCCGACCGCGGCCGCGAAGAGTCCGTGCCGGGGCGGCAGTCCGGCGAGCTCGGCATACGCCATGGACTGCGGTATCAAGACGAGCGCGACGCTCACCCCTGCGAGGACGTCACGAAAACCGAAGCGCCGCGAGTGACCCGCTTCGCTCCTCACCGGTCCGTCCCGACCGGAGCCCCGTCGCGCTCCTCGAAATGCCCGGCCCCGTCCTCCCACCGCTCCGAGAGCAGCTCCCGCAGAAGCGCACGGCTTGCTCGGGCCCGCTCGGTCCAGTGCGCTTGAATCGGAGAGGGCTCCGTCCGGCGCTCGCGGTGCCACCCACACCAGCGGTCTGCGAGCCCGACGAGCCACGCGAGCACACGCTCCGGATCCTGCGAGAAGAGAGCCTTCAGCTGATACGCCCGTTCACCCAACCGAAACCCGAGGCCGAGCTCCTGCGAAGCGCGGGCGAGCTCCGCCCGGGGTACGATCATTCCGCTTCGTGCCGGAGCCAGGAGATCGTCCAAGAAGGGAGCACCTCCGACCTCTCGGGGATCCCGGAGCACCAGATCGGGCGTGAAGTGAGAGATCGTAAATGTCTGTCCACAAACAGCATCGACCTCTTCGGACAGGGTTGTCATCGTCAGCTCTGCCCACTCGCGATAGAAGGGCGGACCCAGAAGGGAGACCAGCTGCAGATAGGGCCCGGTCCAACTCACGATGTGCTCGGTAAGCAGGGTTCTCCTCGCCTCCCGCAGCAAGAGGGCCTCCGGAGTGTCCCCCTGGACGGCTTCCGCTTCGGTGAGTCCGGCATAAAGACCCAGAAGGGTTCCCAGGTGATCCGGCTCGCTCGGGGGCCGTCTGCCGATGGCGGTCCAGAAGCCCGCGATCCGATCCCTGGCCTCGCCGCCCAGCATACCGTCGGCTCCGAGGTAGATGGAAGCGTACGGGTAGAGCTGGAAGACAAAGAGGTCGGTGTAGACCGCCGGCTCGGGCTGCACACCGAGGTCCAGCAGCGAGGCCAGATGCGCGTGCTCGGGTGCCGGCGCTTCGGAGAGCGCCCCGAGTGCGCGCATCAGCTCCACGTGAGACTAATCCCCAGCGGGTGCGGGCTCCGCCCGGTCAGGGAGCCGATAGGCCTCACGCTCGGGGCGCACCGGCCTGAGGAGCCAGTAGGGTCGTCTGGTTCCGTCGGGCGAGTGACGCTCCGCCGACCGCGTCATCTCGAGCCACTTCTCGTAGACCTGAATGGAGCGCTGGGTGTCGACATGGATGTCGCCGTAACGATCGCCCGCCTCCGCAGCGCGCACTCTCACCGCCTGGTGCCAGCAATGCATGCCCGAGATCGGATCGGGGTGCACGGGGAAGGTCAGGTTTTGATGCACGCCCGCGTCGGTCCACCAGAGTCGGAGCGTATCGGGATCCGCCGATTCGAAAGGGGCCACCCCCGCCTTTCTCTCCAGGGACCAGTCGTTTCCGTCCTGGCCGAGTCGAACCGTCGCCATCGAGACCTGCTGCCCCTCCTGCCCCTCGGGCTTCCAACGACCCATGTGATGGCTGCACGCGACGACCCCCGGTCGGATTCCTTCCGTTACCCAGGCCTTCACCACGAAATATCCGATTTCGGTCTCGACCCGCGCGAGGTCTCCGGTCCTCAACCCGAGCGGGGCGGCATCCTGCGGATGAATCCAAAGCGGATTCGTGTGGGCGATCTCCTCGAGCCACTTCGCGTTCTGACTGCGCGTGTGAATCTGGACCGGAAGACGGAAGGTCGAGATCAGGACCTTCTGGTCCTGGTCCATGTTCTGTCGGTGCACGTGGCTCTTCACGTAGCCCGGTGTGGCGAGCTCCGGCCAACCCCACTCGTGGAGAACGCTGGACCAGAATTCCAGCTTTCCCGAGGGAGTGGGAAACCCTCGAAGGATCTCGCCATCGACCCGCACGCCCACCCGGCGACGCCCCTCCTCGTCCGGCTCGAGCGGCGGGAACGGCATGACATTCGGATTCGTCGGCTTTTCTGCACGCGTGAAGACGCGGGCTCCGCCGTCCACATGGACGTCCTCGAGCTCCGAATCGCTGACCGGCTCCTCGAAGACCTGTCCGATCTTCTTTCTCACCTCGAAAGCGCCGTAGCGCCGCATGTACTCCAACGGCGTGAGCCCCTCCTGGGAGGCCCGCTCGGGCAGGCCCGGAACGGAGTTCTCGAACATCCAGCCGTAGTACTCGTCGACCGAGAGCTTCTGACCGGGATGCCGCTTCGACTCGACGAAGCTCCGGATGCCGAGTGACCCGTCCGGATCGATCCGCCAGGTAAGCTCCATCCAGAATTCGTTCTCTTCCCAGACTTCACCCGGGTTCACGGAGCGGGTGTCACCCACTTCCTCCCCCAACCGCTCTCTCGCGGCCCGCAGAACCGGCTGCCGGAACGCGATCCACTGGCCATCGTACTGCTCGTACGAGGTCACGTCGTGTCGCTCGGCAGAATGCCCCATCGGCAAGACGTAGTCCGCGAAGTAGGCGCTCTCGTTCCACGTCGGTGTCAGAGCGACGTGCAACCCGATCTTCTCGGGATCGCAGAGCATCTCGATCCAGCTGAACCCGTCCGGATTCGTCCAGACCGGGTTGTAGACGCGCGTGAAATAGACGTCGACCCATCCCCGACCCTCCCGCATGAGGTGAGGCAGAAGGAACGACATCTCCATGAGCGCGAGAGGATACTCTGTCGGCCAGGTCAACTCGTTCCAGTGGGCCGGGTGACGCGGCGGGAGGTGGATGGGCCGGGGAATGAACTTGTTCCACGCGCTGGGATAGGTTCCCCCTTCACAGGCGATTGCGCCCAGCAACGCGTTGAGCAGGAACAGAGTCCGCGATACCTGCCATCCGCCCAGATTTCCGGCGGCCGCGCTTCTCCAGTTGTGCGTCGAAAGCCTGCGCCCCGCTGTCGCGACCACCTCCGCGACCTCCGCGAGCGCAGCCGCGTCCACGCCGGACTCCGCAGCCGCGTACTCGAAGGTGTACTCGCCGTAGAGCTTCGAGAGCTCGTCCTCGAATTCCTCGAAAGTCGACGACCCAGCGCCCCGCACTTCCGACATGTACTCCTGCCAGTTCCACCAGCGCCGCACGAACTCCCGATCGTAACCCCGAGTCTGGATCAGGTGATTCGCAATCGCCAATAGGATCGCGGCTTCGGACCCGGGGTGCGGCGCGATCCAGTGATCGGCGTGGGTGGCGGTGTTCGAGAGGCGCGTATCGAAGACGATCAACTTCGCGCCCCGTTCCTTCCCCTCCATCACACGCTGAGCGTGGGGATTGAAATAGTGCCCGGCCTCGAGGTGGCTGCTCACCAGAAGGATCACGTCCGCATTCGCGTGGTCGGGGCTCGGGCGGTCCATCCCCATCCAAAAGTGATATCCGGCCCTGGCCCCGGAGGAGCAGATGTTCGTGTGGGAGTTGTGGCCGTCCACACCCCAAGCCGCCATCACCCGCTCCGTGAATCCGTCCTCCCCGGGCCGCCCCACGTGATACATGATCTCCTGGTGTCGATCTTCCTTCAGGGCGGTCCGAATCCGCGATGCGATGTCGTCCAAGGCCTCGTCCCACTTTACCGGCTCCCACTTGCCCTCGCCCCTCTCACCGACCCGACGCAGAGGCTGAAGAATGCGATCGGGGTCGGTGATCTGGTTGAGCGTCGCCGGGCCCTTCCCACAATTGCGCCCTCGCGAACCCGGGTGCTCCGGATTGCCCTCGAACTTCCGAACCTCGAGCGTTTCGCGGTCGACGTACGCCAGCAGCCCGCACGCCGACTCGCAGTTGAAGCAGGTGGTCGGCACGAGCATGTATCGACGCTCGACCTTCTTCGGCCAGGACTTCGAGTCCAGCTCGACCCAATCGTTCCAACGCTCTTTCGGCGGGAACGACGCCAAGTGGATTCGACTCGGACCCGGGTAGAAGGTCTCTCCCCGCCCCTCGACCTCCGTGCGTGCGGCGGACAGGCGTTGGTTCAACTGGGTGAGATCGGGGGCCTTGCGCGATTCACTCATCGTCGATCACTCCTCACGCCAAGGGCACGGACTGGCCCGCCTGAACGTAGGCGTGCTCGAACGCGAAAAGGCCCACGAGGCCGAACAAGACTCCCACCACGCCCAAATACGGCGTCGCGACCGCCGCCAATGCCCCGGCGACCGCAGTCCAAAGCCAGGGTGCGTAGCGCCCTCGCGTCATCGCACGAGCGGCCGCTCGGGCATGTGCGGTGGGATGCGTGAGCGTAAGCTCCCCGACGACCATGAGCAGGTGCACGAGTCCGGAGAGCGCGAACACCCAAGTCAGCACACCGAACACTTCGCTGTCCCAGATCGGAGCCACCAGGGCCAACACACCCGAGCCCGCAAACAGCGCCTGCACGAAGAGATGCGGAGGCAGAAGCGGGCTCTGCCAGAGATCGCGGCCCCTCGCTTGTGCGAACAAGAACGCGGTGTACACGGCCGTCATGACTCCGAAAGGCAGACCGACTGCCAGGAGCTGCCTCGACAGCGCCGCCGGGCCCTGAAGCGTCCCGAAGAGGTGTGCGACGAGGACGGCTCCATAGACCGAGATGATCACCCCACCCCTGACCAACCAGCTCTTCCACTGCGGGCGTGTGAAGATCATGTAGAAGCGCTTCGGGTGTTCGAGGTCCCAGATCAGAAGAGCCCCGGTGAGCCCCAGGAACAGGAGGCTGACGACCGGTGCCACCGCCGACCAGAGCGAACGGTCCCACCCGACAGAGCCTGAAAGGGCGAGAAGCGCAGCCACGAGGTACGCCCCCGCTGCCACCGATTTCGTCCAGGTGTAGAGGCTCACCCGCCAATCCCACGGCGCCCGGTGAAGAACATCGTACGCCAGAACCGCAGCGGCGGAAGAGTTCCAGGGACCTTCGGCACCCGACGGAACCTGGTGGGGAACGTCTCCCTGCTCGCTCCACATGAAGAGGCCGCCGTCCGGACGTCGAGCCCCCAAGGGATCGAGCGCAGCCTGGTCGGCACCCTTGTAGAACAGCTTGGGCCGCGTCTCCTTCTCCGGTCTTCGGACCGCGACCGCGTCCCGGTGGATCATCCGACTGACCTTGGAGGCGGGATCGTTCATGTCTCCCACGAGCAGGGCCTCTACCGGGCACACCACGACGCATGCGGGCTCGAGTCCGATGTCGAGGCGATGCGCGCAGAAGTTGCACTTCTCGGCCGAGTGATCCTCCGGGTTGATGAAGATCGCGTCGTACGGGCACGCGGCGATGCAGGCTTTGCAGCCGATGCAGACCGACTTGTCGAAGTCGACGATGCCGTCGGGCCGGCTGTACATGGCCGCCGTCGGGCAGGCCGCAACGCACGGCGGGTCGTCGCACTGGTTGCAGCGCGTGACCTGGAACGATCTGCGAGCCTGCGGAAAGAACCCCACATCGACGTACTTGACGTACGTGCGCGTTACGGAAAGCGGGACTTCGTTCTCGGACTTACAGGCTGTCGTGCAGGCGTGGCACCCGATACAGCGGGAATGATCGACGACCTTGGCCCACTTGGGGCTCGCGAGTGCTGTCTCGGTCAGGGTCTCTGGCATGTCCGCAGGAGAACGGATGAGCGCGTCGTGCCCGAGGACAATAACCGAGACTTCAAGCCGGTGACAGAGGTTGCGGCTCTCGCCGCACCCGATCCGACAGGACTGCGGAGCACACCCCTAGAAGCGGTTGAAGACCACGTTGTTGTAGATCGAGCCGAACTGGTAGCTGAAGCCCATATTGATGCGCCAGTCGAATGTGCTGGCCCGCGCTCGCCGCTGGAGAAGGATCTCCTCGTCGGAGAGCCCCGCCGCGGGGAGGAAGAGCTGATCTCGAATCCGCTCGACCTCACCGCCCACGTTCCACCGGAGTCCCCGGACGACCCGAAGGCTGAGGTTTCCGCCGAAGGTGAGGCGATTCTGACGGAAATCGTCGAGATAATTGGAATACTCGAATCGCCAGAAGGTCTCACCCCAGGGCTGGCGCTGGAAAAGCCCGACACTCGCTTCGTGGCTCGGGCGCCACTCCTCGGTCTTTCCGTAAATCGTCTCCTCTTCCCAATCGAAGTAGTTGATTCCGGCTACGTAGACGAATCGCAGGGACCTACGAGGGGACTCCTCGTAGGGAAATACGCTGAACTCGATGCCGGAAAGGAGGTCGAATTCAAGATCCTGGTTGGACCGGGTCGAGCGACTGGAGCGAGCCTCCGAGGCGATCGACCAGTGATCGGTGAGGGCGTGGATCACTTCGATCGAGGTACTCCAGTTCGTGCGCCGGTCGACGAGCTCCTCTCCGTCGCTGAGCTCGAATTTGTTGCGTGTCCAGCTGCCGCTTCCACGAGCGAGCAGCCGCCAGTCGGTCGTTGTTCTGCTCGCGGAAAAGCTGCTGCTCAAGCGTGCGAAGGACTGCGTGGACTCGCCGCGATAGCTGCCGTTGGCTCCGATCGAGAAGATCCAGAAATCCCAGGGGTCCTCGACTTCGTTCGCCCCGACGAGCCGGTCTGTATCGGGGCGTTGCAGGCCCGAGAGATCGACCTCGAGGCCCTCCCCGTAGCCGGCCAGCAGCGAGTACCGAGCCAGGCCGATCCCCATCACCCGACTGATGCCCCTCAACGTCTCGTCCGAAGTGTCGCTTCCGATTGACGTGTAGGTGAGCTGGTCGTCGTGCCCGTCCAAATCCTCGAGCCCGATGAAGTCGAGGCGGTACTCCGAGCCACCGCTGGCATTGCCCACGTTCGTCATGATGAGGTGGACCTGGGCCAGAGTCCGATCGCGCACCCAGTTGACGAAGTCGACCTCGGTACGGAAATACGACGAATCGCACCTTCGGCCGCGGCAGTCGAAGTAGACCCGGAGCGCATCTCGGGCCTCCACGTCCAACTGGGCGGCCACCTCCCCGACGAAGGTGCCAGCGACACATGCGCCGAGGGCCAGGCCCCTCGTGAGCCTGGCCCTCTTGGTGCGCTTCCCGTGGCCCTTCATCGCCTCAACCCGTCGCACCGGGTTGGGGGATCGGGCTACCGAAGCCTGGGGCCGGTCTCTCGGAACGCACGCCTGCCGGGACCGGCTCGGGGATCTCGGGCGGCCCGGATGGCTGCGGACCCGTCTCCGGAATCGGAATGTGGTGGTCGGACTCTGCCACCTCGCTTCGGGCCGGTGACTCCTCCGCGACATAGAGTCGCTTGAACAAGCCGATCGTGTCGTCCACCAGCGAATACATGACCGGCACCATGATGAGCGTCAGGACGGTCGCGAAAAGGATCCCTGCGATCACGGCGATCGCCATCGGACCCCACCACGCGGCCTGATCGCCTCCCCAGTAGAGCTCGGGCTCCAAGGACGTGTAGAGTCCGAAGAAGTCGAAGTTGAGTCCGATCGCGAGAGGCACCAGTCCCAGCGCCGTCGTCAGCGCGGTAAGTACGACCGGCCGGAAGCGCACCTTTCCGCCGCGCACCAAGGCTTCCCGGCGATCCAGACCGTCGCGCTCTCGAAGAATGTCGATGTAATCGATCAGGACGATGGCGTTGTTCACCACGATCCCCGCGAGAGAGATGATCCCGACGCCGGTCATGATGATCCCGAAAGGCATGCGGAACACGACCAAGCCGAGGAGCACACCGACCGTGGACAGGAATACCGAGGAGAGGATGATGAGCGGCTTGACCACGGAGTTGAACTGACTCACGAGGATGAGGCCGATCAGCATGAGGGCAGCCATGAACGCGCCCTGCAAGAAGTTCGCGGCTTCTTCCTGGTCGGTCGACTGGCCCGTGTAGCGGAGCTGGTAACCGGGTGGAAGCTGCTCGGAGCCGAATTGCTCGAGCGTTCCCCGAACTTCTGCCAGAACGGCGTTGGAGTTCAGCCCCGCTCTCACGTCCGAGGAGATCGTGGCCATCCGTTCCTGGTCTTTCCGACGGATGCTCCCGTACCCGTCGTCGACGGTCCATCGCGCGACCGACAGAAGTGGGACCTGTGTTCCCTCGGCCATGACGGTGAGCTCGCGAAGGCTCTGAAGCTCACCCCTGTACTCCTCGTCCAAGCGGACGATGATGTCGTGCTCGTCGTTACCGGTGCGGTACTTCCCCGCCTCGATCCCCTGGATCGCGCCACGAATCGCCATGCCGACGTCTTGGCTGTTCACGCCATAAAGCGCCGCCTTTTCCCGGTCGACCGTGACGGAAAGCTCCGGGCGCGCTTCGTCCAAGTCGCTCTCCAGACCGACGAGCTTCGCGAAGACCGGAGACGAGCGCAGGACCTGCAGGACTCGGTCGCTCAATTCCTTGAGAACGGCCGGATCCTCACCGATGATTTCCACGTTGACGGGAGATCCTTGGCCCGGCCCCTCGTTGAGCTTGTCGACCGTGATCTCGGCTCCGGCCACCTGTCGGCCGACGTGAGACTGCATGCCGGCGAGGATCTCGAAGGCGTCGAAATCCCGATCGGCGAAGTCTCGCATGCTCACCGTGATCCGACCGGCATCCGGACCGCTCGCCCCACCGCCCATCATCGGACTCCCGCCTCCCGATCCTCCGACCGTCGTGACGACGGATTCGGCGTCGGACATTCCAAACGCGTCTCGGACCTCTCCCTCGAGACCCATCGCGATTCTGTTGGTCGCGTCCGCACGACTCCCCACGGGAAGATCCACATCGACGAGGATCTGGTTGGGCGGCAGGTCTTCCGGAAAGAATTCGATACCCGGGCTGAAGAGTCCGAAGAGCGCCACGCTGCCGAAGAGGGCGAGCACCGACACCCCGAGGACCGCCAGTCGATGTCCGAGCGCCCAGCGCAGGACCTGCTCGTAGATACGAAGGTTGGCGGGCAACCACGAGTGCTGGAACCGATCGGCAATCCCTGAGAGCACGAAGCGGTGAAGGAGCACCAACAAGCCGAATGTGACGGCCATGAGCACCGCCGTAAGGACGTTGCTTACGGCGAGCCCGATCAGCAGGAATACCCCTGCGGCCACCCACGTCCACCTCGCCCAGGTCGTCATCCTCGGGCGGGGCTGCCCCTCGACGCGCAGATACATCGCACAGAGCGTGGGGATGATCACCAGCGCAACGAAGAGCGAGCTCGAGAGTGTGATGATGAGCGTGGCCGGCATGAACTTCATGAACTCGCCCACGTCTCCAGGCCAGAACATGAGTGGTGCGAAAGCCGCCACCGTCGTCAGCGTCGCCGCGATCACAGGCATCGCCACTTCGCCGGTGGCCTTCTTCGCCGCGGTATGCCGGTCCCAACCCTCCTCCAGATATCGGTAGATGTTCTCGACAACGACGATCGCGTTGTCGACCAACATGCCGAGAGCCAGGATCAGGCTGAAGAGAACGACCATGTTCATCGTGAGCCCACTCAGCTTGAGCACGACGAAAGACAGGAGCATCGACGTGGGAATGGAGATCGCGACGAACATCGAGTTGCCGAGCCCGAGGAAGAAGAGCAGCACGGCGATGATGAGCAGGAGCCCGGACACGATATTGTTCTCGAGGCTGGCAACCATCTCCTCGATCTGCTTCGACTGATCGGAGGTGACCTTTACGACAGTCGTCGGCGGGAACTGCGGCGACATCTCGAGCACGACCGCTTTCACGGCATCGGAGGTCTCGATGATGTTCCGGCCCGACCGTTTCACGACGTCCAGCGTTACGACGGGGGTCCCGTCGAGCCGGGCATAGCTCTCACGCTCGGCGAAACCGAAATCGACGTCCGCCACATCGCGCACGTAGATGGGTCGGTCCTCCACCGTGAGGACGACCAGATCCCCGATCAGCGCCGGGTCTTCGAATTCACCGTCGACTCGTACCAGATACTTCAGGTCACCGACGTCGATGGAGCCACCCGGTATGTTGACGTTCTCGCCGCGAATCGCGTCGATCACGTCCTGGATTCCGACATCGTAGTACTGGAGCTTGTCGAGCTTGATGTCGACCTGCACCTCGCGCTCCAGACCTCCTCTGAGGTCAGCCCGCAGCACCGAAGGGATCTGCTCGATCCGGTCCTGAAGGTCCTCCCCGATCTCCTTGAGCCGAACGAGCCCGTACTCCCCGGAGAGGTTGACCTGCATGATCGGAACCTCGGAGAAGCTGAACTCGACGATCGTCGGGTCCTCCGCCTCCTCCGGGAGATCCGGCTTCGCGAGGTCCACCTTCTCCCGGACCTTCTGCAGGGCCTCGTCGAGATTCACCGAGGTCTCGAACTCGGCGACAATGCTCGAATAACCTTCGACGGACGTCGACGTGAGCTCACTCACGTCCGAAATGGTCGACAGCTCGTCCTCGAGGGGCCGCGTCACGAGGGTCTCGATGTCGGCTGGCGACACTCCGGGATACACCGTGTTGACGGCGATCGTCGGGATCTCGATCTCGGGAAAAGACTCCTTCGGGATCGAGGCGTACGACATCATCCCCGCGATCACCACGAAGGCCAGAAGCACCAGGATGGAAGTACGGTGGTCGACGGCGAAGCTCGTAGGCCCGAACTCCTTGAAGCGGGCGAGAAAAGCGCTCTCGTCCCCGCCACCCGGTTCTCCGTGTCCCGGACGCACTGGATTGAGACCGCTCATCGTTCAGTCGCCTCCTCGCGCCGTTCGACGATCGCCACTCGGTCCCCCGCGGCTACTTCGTTCTGACCTACGACGATCAAGCGGTCTCCCGGTGCGAGGCCGGACTCGATCACCGCCTCGTTCTGTTGACCCGGGCCGACCTCGACCTCTCGCTGGACTACGAGGTCCCCGTCGTCGACCAAGAAGACGACGAAGCCGTCCTCGACTCGTACGAGCGCTTCCTGCGGCACGACGACCGCGTCCGGAATCACCCGACGAACCAGCTCGACATTGGCGACCATCTCCGGCTTGATCACCGCATCGGGGTTCTCCATGACAAGCTCGATCGCGAAGGTCCGATTGCGCGGATTGACGGTCGAAGCCACGTAGCTCACCTGGCCCTTGAAGGGCTCATCGAGCACGTCGAAGTGCACGTCCACTTGGGCGCCGATGCGGACGTCCGCGGCATACCGCTCCGGCACGCCCGCCACCACCTTCAAGGGGTCGAGCGCGACAACCCGGGCGACTTCGGTGCCGACACTGACCATCGTTCCCACCTCGACGAAACGCGTCTCCAGGACCCCGTTGATCGGCGCGCGCACGACCGTCCGGTCGAGGCGTTCCTCGAGGGTCGCCAAGCGGGCGGCTGTCTGCTCGGCGAGGTACCTGGCTTCGAGGTACGCCAGCTCCGACCCCACCTGGTCGTCCTCGTAGAGCCGCTTACGCCGCTCCCAGGTCTGTGCAGCGAATTCGGCCTGAGCCCGGGCCTCGTCGACCTGACTCGACAGAATCTTGTCATCGATCTTCAAGAGCCAGGCCCCCCGCCGGACCTCCGCACCCTTCTCGACGATCACGGAACGGATGACCCCGGCTTCTTCTGCCGAGATCGTCACGTCCTGATTCGCCCAGGCCGTACCGGTGAGCCGGATGACCTCGACGAAATCCCGAGTCTCCACCTCGTCGACCCGAACGTTGATCACACGCGCCGAGCCCTCGACGAGAGCGTCGGTTCCGCCACGCTCGCCCGTCCCGTCCCCAGCCTCTGCGGCGCCACAGGCCATCAGGCCGAGCGCCGCCCCGAGCACGAGGAGCCTCCCGATTCCGCTGTCGATCTCCATCAGTCCCTCTATCTCCCATTCACTCCGAAGCGCGCGCGCCGTCGACCATCGGCACACGGCCAACCGCTTGATCGAGCTGGGCACTCGCAACGAGGAAGTCGTAAACCGCCTGGGCGTAATTGAACTCACTTTCGCGGAGCGCCACTTCTGCGTCGGTGCGCTCGAGCTGACTGCTGATCCCCTCTCGGTACTGCGCGCTGGCGATCTCGAACCCGCGCATCGCCTGGCGGACCGCGAACCGCTGCGCCCGTGCCCGCGCCCGAGACTCCGCCACCCGATCCCGCAGCGTCTTGATCTCGCTCTCGGCACGATCGGTCGCGAGGCGCACCTGCGTCTCTGCTTGGCGGAGCTGCGCCCGCTTCTGATCGATACGTGCGTCTCGACTGAAGCCCGCGAAAATCGGAACGTTGACCCTGACACCGACCAGGGCTCCGGTCGTCCGGTTGTTGGCGTCCCCGAAGAAGTTCAGGCCTCCATTCTGCTGCGCCGTGATCGAGTATGAGCCGAACGCCGCGATGTCCGGCAGGTACTGGACCTGCTCGAGGCGCAACTCGGTAAGCCTGAGGTCTTCGGTCAGCCCGAGCTGACGCAGGTCGGACCGCGTTTCGGTCGCTTCGGTCACGAGGGCGTCGATCGCCGGCAAAGACTCCGCCGCCTGTCCGCCGAAGGTGAGGATTTCACGGTTGGCTGACGAATTGGCGTCCAGATCGTCCAGGTCGATCTGAGCCAATGATCCCGTGACCCGGACTCCGTCGAGGTCTTCTACCGAGAGCTCGATCGCGAGACCGCGAGAAGCTTCCGCCACGCCGTTGTCTGCGCGCAGCAGGTTCGGCTCGAGGTTCGCGAGCTCGACCTCCAGCCTGAGCACGTCGAAGTCCGATGCCAACCCCGCCTCGTTCAGCTTTCTCGTCTCCTCGAGGGACTCCCGCACCCGCCGCACCGAATTGTGCGTCAGTCGCCTCTGCTCCTGGGCCAGCAACAGGTTGTAGAAAGCGATTCGCGTGCGAGTCACCGTCTCCTGAGCCCGGCCTCGGAGGGCTTCCGATTGGAGGTTCCGGAATCGGCTCGCCGCCCCCAGTCCGACGAAAACCGCCGGGTCGAAAAGCGTCTGCTCCAGGCTCAACGAAGTCTGCCACTGGTTGTCGGCCCCGAATCGTACCGGAATCAGCTCGCTCGGATCGGCTGTCGGGTCGAAGATGATCGCGGGCAAGAAACCTTCCGAGACCCTGAGATTCCTCGTGTAGCTCGCCGAGACGTCGAGCTGCGGGTACAGGTTGCTCCACTGCTCGGAGACCTGCTCACCCGCCACCTCGACCGCAAATCGCGCATCTCGGACGTCGCGACCCCGGTCGAGGGCGATACGAACCGCCTCGGTGAGCGTGAGCCCGCCCGTCTCCTGTCCCCCCAGCGGCGTCACAGCCAGCAGCGCCAGCGCGACCGCGCTCATTCTATTCACAAGAGTTGCCTCGTCTTCTGATTCCCATCCTGTCGGAGCGCCCCGGACTACTCACCCGCCACTCCTGCCTCGATCCCCACCTCCCGCAGAGCAGCCTCCTTCGCCTCCAGGTCACGCGAACGGACGAATTCGTCCGAGCCGATCCCCCACATCAGCTGCCAGCTGGACTCGAGGAAGAAGCGCCTGAATTCCGCCTCCGTCATCCGGAGCAAGCCCCGGTGATAGATCGAGACGAGCCCGTGGGAATGCGCCCAGATCGTCTTGGCGACCGCTTCCGCATCACCCTGCTTCAGGATGCCGGCGTCGATCGCTTCCCGGACGCGGTCCACGAGGAATTGACCCGCAGCACAAGCCTGTGCCGAAACCTCTTCCGGAAGCTCCTCGAGACCCGCCAGCGCCGGCGAGATGTGCAGCACCTCGTAGTACTGCGGGTGCTCCAGCGCGTAACGCAGGTACGCCCTGCCGGTCATGCTGAACCGCTCTTCCGGGCTCTGCCCCTCCAATGCGCCATAGAGGTATTGGGCAAAAGTCCGATAGGCCTCACCGACGACCTCGTGGAGCACCTTCTCCCTACTTTCGTAATGCCGATAGAGCGCCGGAGCCGTCACACCCAGAGAGCGTGCGAGCTTGCGCATCGAGAGACCCTCCAGGCCTCCCTGCACGAAGAGCTCGCACGCGCAAGCCAAAATTCGATCTCGATGTAAAGTCATGTTAACAGTGTAAACTTTCTTGCCCCTACGTTCAACGCATGGGCTGAGTTTCACCGTAACGCCGTTCATATTGTGAATCTTGTCACATAGACGGACCCCGCGAGGTCCGGGCGCCGGGCCAAACAAAAGCCCGGCCCCCTCGAGGGCCGGGCCTGGAAGGCATCTCGGCGTTTCGACGTCAGGAGCTGGCGCGCCTTCGACCGCGCTGAAACCAGTCCCCCTTCTCGACCACGATCCGACCGTCGCTCACGACCAACAGGACGTCCTGGAGCGCACGGATATCTTCGAGCGGGTTTCGCTCGGTCACCACGAAATCCGCCTCCAGGCCGGGGGCCACCCGGCCTGTCCTCTCCGCCACCCCGACGAGCTCCGCCGCATTCAGTGTCGCTGCCTGCAATGCCTCGAGGCTCGAAAGCCCCGCGTCGACCAGCTCCTCCAGCTCATGCCCCATTCGAATCGTGCTTTCGGGTCCGTAGCCCGTATCGGTCGCCGCGACGATCGGGACACCCAGCAGACGAGCGCGGCGGACGGTCTCACGGATCCTCGGCAGCATATGGCGACCCCTGACCTCGAGGTATGGAACGTCGTAGTCGCCCCCGGGCTGTGTGAGGTCGGTGACGATGGCCACCGTAGGAACCAGGTAGGTTCCTCGGGAAGCCATCTCCCGCAACGTGGCTTCGGACATGTAGGTCCCGTGCTCGATGCTCCGAACGCCCGCGCGCACCGCAGCGAGCGCTCCCTCGTCACCATGGGCGTGAGCCGCCACGGGAATACCAGCGACGGTAGCCGCCTCGACGATCGCGCGAAGCTCGGCCTCCGAATAGAACTGCTTCCGAGGATCGGTGTCGGGGAGACCGGCCCGCTCGGTCGCGTTGGTCTTGATGAAGTCGACACCGTGTGAAGCCAGCGCCTCTACCATCGCCCGAACCTCGTCCACACCGCGAACACCGCCTTCCCGCAGCCCCGCGAGCTCTGGATGGTCCTGGAAGAAGGCCTCCGCCGCCGGTGGACGAACGTGGTATCCCGCCGCGACGATCTCGGGGATCTCCGCGTAGCCGGCTCGCTGCAGCTCTCGCAGCCCCACGTCGGCGAAATGGCTCGCTCCCATGCTTCGGGCGGTCGTAACGCCGAACTCGAGCGCCCTTCTCCCGTCGCTTTCGCTTCCGATGTGGACATGAGCGTCGATCATCCCGGGGGAGAGGTACATCCCCTGAAGGTCGACGACCTCCACACCTTCACCGATTGGCGCATCCGGGCCGGCGATGCTCTCGATGCGTCCCTCCCGGACGATGACCACCGCGTTGCTCAGCACCTCGCCCGTCGTCACGTCGACGACGTTCGCACCTCTGAGCACGAGATCCCCGGGCACGGCTTGAGCGGACACGCCGGATGCGACACCGATGAGCGTGACGACTGCGAAGATGAAGAGCCGCTCGGCTCGTGAACCTTGCATGAATATCCCTCCCCTTTTGCGGCGACACCTGAGATCGGGAGCTTACCGTCTCCCTGTACCGGACCGCCAGCGTCGACCCGTCAGACCGCCTTCGTCTGACCGAAAGTACAGGCGACGATCATGAGGGCGCCGACGAGGGTCCACTGGTCGGGAACGTCACCGAAGAGGATCACGCCCCACAGCGCCGCGAAGACGATCTGGACGTAGCCCACGGACATCGCGCGTCCTGCTCGCTCGGATTTCAGGCCCCAGGTGACGAACACCTGGCCGATCTGAGTCGTGGCGCCCACTCCGAGAAGGATCAGCCACTCCACGCCTCGTGGCATGACGGGGTCGAGCGCGGTGAAAGGGAGCGCCCCGACGAGCGTGACCAGAGCGAAGTAGAAGACGATCACCATCGGGTCCTCCTCGCGGCTGAGGTGCCGGACGAGGACGTAAGCACCCGCGGCAAGAACGGCCGCCCCGAGCCCGGCCAGCACCGCCAGGAGAGGCAGGCGGCTCGGCACCCCGACGACAAAGCCGGGGCGAAAAACCACCCCGACGCCTGCGAGCGAGCCGAGGGCGAGCGCGACTTCCCGCGCCTGAAGCCGCTCACCGATGAGAAGCGCGGCGAGAATCCCGGTGAAGACCGGCATGGTGTAGTAGATCACGGTCACGTCGGCCAAGGGCAGCTCGACGATCGCATAGAAGAAGAGGCTCAGCGCCGAGAATCCGACGAGGCCACGCAACAGCAACCGACGTCGATCACGTCCCCACGGCGAGACGCCACGACGCCGTAGGACCGCGAGGGTCAGCACGACCATGACGACGGCGCGCGCCAAGACGATCTCCATCGAGGGCAGCCGCTCTCCCGCGAGCTTGACGAGCGCGGTCATGACCGAAAAGAAGAAGGCCCCGGCAACCATGTACCGGAGCCCCTTCGGAACGCGACCGATCATGTGCTACCGCGAGTCCGGAATGACCCAGGCTCGCTGGATCCGGTCTTCCTGGCGTATGCGATCCACCACGTCCATGCCGTCGGATACCCATCCGAACGCCGTGTATCCACCGTCGAGATGAGGCTGCATCGAATGTGCGATGAAGAACTGGGACCCCTCGGTATCCTTTCCGGAGCTGGCCATCCCGACCACCCCGCGTCGAAAGGGGATCTGCGTAAACTCGCTGCGGATCGAGAAGCCCGGTCCACCCGTGCCGTCCCCGTGGGTGAAATCACCCGCCTGGGCCACGAAGTTTCCGATCACCCGGTGGAAGACCACACCATCATAGAGGCCCTCCTCCGCGAAGCCGCTGATCGTCTGGACGGTCAGCGGCGCTTCTTCGGTGTCGAGGACGAGGACGACCCGGCCCCGATCCGTCTCGAGCACGAGCCTGGGGTGGGGTCCGAGATGACGAAGGCGGTCCCAATCCAGCGCAGGACCACGCGCGTCCCGAGGCCCCGGACCACGGAACGGTACACCCTGCCCCGTCACCTGCCGGAGGCCCTGGGCGGCGGCCACCCGAACCTCGTAGTCGGGATGCGTGACGGCCTTCTGGAGGTCGGGCAGAGCTGCAGGATCCCCCGTTTGGCCGACGGCTCTCAGGAGTGCAACTCTGGCCTCCTTGGCCTCTTCCGCCTCGGGAAGCTCATGGAGCCGATCCAAGAGCCGCCTCGGCCCATCGAAGGCCTGGAAGGCCGGGTCGGCCAGGGCCGACGCGACGCGGGCGACCGAGCGCAGGCTTTCCGATCCCAGGGCGTTGTCGAAGACGCGAAAGTAGAACGCATGGCTGTCCGTGTATCGGCGGTCTTCCTCCCATCGCGTAAGGAGCGCGGAGAGCCCGGCTCCGGAGACCCGCTCGTTGGACGAGAAGGCCGCGCGCTGCAGAGCTTCGATCACTCCGGGCCCGCCCAGGTTGGCGAGCTGCTGTACCCCGATCACCCACGGATGGGGGTCCTCCACCGGGTATCGGCCGAGAACCTCCGCGATGTAGCCCGTGGCACCGCCTTTCGCGAGCGCGGGCATCAACCCGCCGATCACCTGTGGCCGATCGGGGTTGGCGTCGATCCAGGCGCTCAATTCCCGCACCCACGCCGGCGTCGGTGGAGAGTTGCTCAACGCCGCTGCGGCCGTCATCGCGACATGATCGGAGCGGTCGGAGAGGGCCCGGATCAGGGCCGCCCGAGGACCGGGCTGGTTCTCCCAACCCGCGAGCGCACGGGCCGCATTGGTCCGCACACGCCAGTCGGAAGAGCCTCCCAGAAAGCGGACGATCCGGTCGTTCTCCTCGATCAAGCCCGACTTCTCGATTCCCACCGCCATGTGCATCGCCGCCGGATCGTCGACGTCGAGCTCGTCCGTAGCGGCTCGAACCCGGAAAAGCTCATCCTTCCAGGGTCGTCCATCGGGTAGGCGCAGGAAGTAATAGGAAGCGTTCAGACGCACATCCGCATCGGGAGCGCGAAGCATCTCGATGATCTCATTGGTACCGGCATCGGTGTGGTAGCCCCGGGCCCCGAGCCTCGAGAGCATCAACGCCACGGCGGCGCGCTCCTCTCTCCTTAGCCGCGACGATGCCGTCTTCACGAGGCTGGCAAGTCCTCCCGTCTTCCCGACTGCCTCGAACACGGCGATGCGGACGCTCGAGGATTCTTCGCTGGTCAGCGTCTCCAGCAAGCGCATGGCAAGTAGATCCGCAGCCAGGACTCCGGCCTGTCTCAGACGCTCAGCCCGCAAGTCCCCAACGGCTTGGTCGACGAGCCGTCCGAGCCGGTTCGTCTCCGCCTCGTTCGAAGCGGCCCGAACAGCCCGTAGGCCGTCCGAGCGCGTCACACGGGACGAGAACGCCTGCTCGAAGAGGTCGGGTCCGATCTGGCCGAGGGCAAACACGGCATCACGCCGAACCGCCTCGACCGAGTCGGAAAGCAGACCGATCAGCGCCGGGACGGCCCGGAGGTCCAAGGCCGCCCGCGCACGCTCGGCGGGGTCCGGCTCGGTGAGATACGCCATCAGCGTAACACCGTTCCGCTCAAGCTGCAGCTCGACGATCTGCTGGAGATCGGGGCGATCGAGCAGGCCGTCCGCAGGCCGATTGGATGGCGGGCCCGAGGGGATCACAGAAGGCTGCTCCCCACAACCGGCTAGACCAACCAGAGCGAGAAACGTGAACGAACGCGGGGCGACGCGGCACCGCCGGACTGAACTCAGGTCGAAAACCATCGGGTTCCAACGTGCTGGGTGAACACTCGGCCGGGCGATCCCGTCCGGCGGCAGTCTTTTCGCGCGGCTACTACGCCATCCGAAGCTCAGTGATCCGTACCGTGGAGGATTCGCGCCCTTCGAAACACGCCATCGGCCGCCTGAAGAATCTTGCCTTCCAGCCGATCCGGATAATTCCCCGGCAGCGTATCCAGAAAGGCCTCGATCTGCTCTACGATCTCCGGGTCACTGTGCGAGCCGAGGTTGGCCGCGAGCCAGCGGGTCGGAAAAAAGATATCACCCGTGCGCTGGATTTCGAGGACCAGATCCAGGCTCGGCCGCACGAACCGCCTGGCGTGTCCTCTCCGGAGCGGATGATGGAGGTAGCCCAAGCCGGCCAGGACCCAGGGTTCGTGCTCCCGGTTCTCCGCGCTTCCCAAGCTTTCGAAGAACGCCTCCCGCACACCCTCGTCTGCCGAAAGCGCCGGGCGGAGAAACTCGAAACGGGCCCGACGATCGGGATTCTCGATCCGAGTGACCTGTTCCTCCAGGATTCGATCGGCGTCGGGAGCCGCGCGCAAGGCGAGCTCGGCAGCCAGGGCCGTGAAGTCGTCCTCGGAGAGATCGAGTCCTGGTATCGACCTCTCCCCCGCCCAGATGGCCTCCAGGGCGACACTGCGCCACGTTCGGAACAGTGCCGCTCGGACGGTCATCTCCGAGTCGGCGAGCATCCTCGACCGCAGCACACGCTCCGTTTGCCCGGCGCGGGCCTCCCGCTGGTCCTCGGGCAGAAGCCCCCAAAAGGTCGCGTCGAGGTAATCCAGCACGCGCTCCAGATTCTGCTCCTCGGTCTCGGCCTCGACGCCTCGAAGCAAGAGCTCGTACCAGGTGACGGGCTCCAGCTCGCCCTCCAGCACCGCGTCCCAGAGGGTCACCCAGCCGAGGCCTCGCACCATGGGGTCGCGAACCGACACGAGGCTCGTCACCAG
>JBDHII010000109.1:0-4925 GCA_039587515.1 Gemmatimonadota bacterium | reverse complement strand
TCGTACTCCTTGGCGGCCAGCTCCTCCTGCTGCTTGAGCATCTGCTCCTGCATCTGCTGGGCCTGCTTCATCAGCTTCTTCATGTTGAAGCCGCCACCACCACCGAAGTCCATGTCCGCCTCCTCGTCAGGTCTTGCTCGGGCCTCCGTGGGCCGAGCACCGCGTCAGGGTTTACCCGGTCCTCTGTCGACCGAACGCCGCTCGCTCGCCTTGCGGAAGCTCTTGAAGGCGCCCAGCCGAGCCTCCGCACGGAGACGGTCCTGGATGATCCGCTGGCGAGCGGTCTGAGGCAGCTCGGCGAGCGCCTCGAGGGCCCGCTCCTGCGCCGCCTCGGCCCGCTCGATGTCGATGTGCTCCGGGTGCTCGCCCTCGCTGGCGAGGATGCGGACCACGTCCAGCTCCTCCTCGTCGGAGTCGGGATCGTCCTGGCCCGGGTGGACCTGCATGATCCCGCCATGGAGGGCGAGGGCGTAGCCGAAGCCCCCCGGGAAGTCGAGGTGGGCGACGCCGATATCGAGCACCGCAACCATCTCCGCGTGGCCCGGGAGGACCTCGATCTGACCGCGGGTCGTGTTCAGCGAGACCTGGGCCACCTCGCCGGAGAAGAGCTGCTTCGACGGCGTGATGACCTCGAGGTGGAGGACATCCGGAGACATCGCTCAGCCCTCCTTGCCCAGGGCCGCCGCCTTCTCGATGGCCTCGTCGATGCCGCCGACCATGTAGAAGGCCTGCTCGGGGAGGTTGTCGTGCTGGCCCTCGATGATCTCCTTGAAGCCCTGGATGGTCTCCTCGAGCGGGACGTAGCGCCCCGGGGTCCCGGTGAACTGCTCGGCGACGAAGAACGGCTGGGACAGGAAGCGCTGGACCTTGCGGGCCCGGCCCACGATCAGCTTGTCCTCCTCGGAGAGCTCGTCCATACCCAGGATGGCGATGATGTCCTGCAGGTCCTTGTACTTCTGCAGCACCGACTGGACCCGCTTGGCCACGTCGTAGTGCTCGGCGCCCACGATGATCGGGTCGAGGATCCGGGAGGTGGAGTCCAGCGGGTCCACGGCCGGGTAGATCGCCTGCTCGGCGATCTTCCGGCTGAGCACCGTGGTGGCGTCCAGGTGGGTGAAGGTGGTCGCCGGAGCCGGATCGGTGAGGTCGTCGGCGGGGACGTAGATGGCCTGCACCGAGGTGATCGACCCGGTCTTGGTCGAGGTGATGCGCTCCTGCAGGGCACCCATCTCGGTCGCCAGGGTGGGCTGGTAGCCCACCGCCGAGGGCATACGGCCCAGCAGCGCCGACACCTCGGAGCCCGCCTGGGTGAAGCGGAAGATGTTGTCGATGAACAGCAGCACGTCCTGGCGGAACTCGTCCCGGAAGTGCTCGGCGATGGTAAGCCCCGTGAGGCCGACCCGCTGCCGGGCGCCCGGGGGCTCGTTCATCTGCCCGAACACCAGAGCGGTCTTGTCGAGCACGCCCGACTCGCTCATCTCGAGGTAGAGGTCGTTGCCCTCACGGGTCCGCTCTCCCACCCCGGTGAACACCGAGTAGCCGCCGTGCTCCTTGGCCACGTTGTTGATCAGCTCGGTGATGAGCACCGTCTTGCCCACGCCGGCGCCCCCGAAGAGGCCGATCTTGCCGCCCTTCATGTAGGGCGCCAGGAGGTCCACGACCTTGATGCCGGTCTCGAAGAGCTCCGCGGCAGTGGTCTGGTCCTCGAACCGGGGCGGGGCCCGATGGATCGGGAGCCGCTGAAGGTCACCGAGCGAGTCCTTCTCGTCGATGGGCTCGCCCAGGACGTTGATGATCCGACCCAGGACCTCCTTGCCGACCGGCACGGAGATGGGAGCGCCGGTGTCGTCGACGCGGCTGCCGCGGGCGAGGCCCTCGGTCCCGTCCATGGCCACGCAACGGACCACGTTGTCGCCCAGGTGCTGGGCGACCTCGACGACCAGGTCCTCGATGTCCTCACGAGGCACTCGGAGGGCGTTGTAGATATCCGGCAGCTGGCCCTCGGGGAAGGCCACGTCGATGACCGGTCCGATGACCTGGACGATCTTGCCGTGTTCCTGACTCATGGTGTCGATCCCTTCGCGGGCCCTATTCGAGCGCGTTGGCACCGCCGACGATCTCGGCGATCTCCTGGGTGATGGCGGCCTGGCGAGCTCGGTTGTACTGGAGCGTCAGGTCGGCGATCATCTCGGTTGCGTTGTCGGTAGCGTTCTTCATGGCCACCCGGCGGGCGGCGAACTCGGAGGCGGTGGCCTCCAGCAGCGCCCGGAAGACCATGGTCCCGAGGTACTCGGGGATGAGGCGGTCGAGCACCGCGGCCGGCGACGGATCCCAGTAGAGCCCGCGGCTCCCGTCGGGACTCGGCGCCACGGACGAGAGCGGCAGCAGGTCCACCGCCGTCGGCGTCTGCGTGAGCGGCGAGACGAAGTCCGTGTAGACCAGGACGACCCGGTCGACGGCCTTCTCGTTGTAGTGCTGGACGATCCACTCGGTGACCCGGGAGGCGTCCTGGAAGGTCGGCTGGCCGGTCTCGAGGCTGAGCTCGCGGTACAGGGGGATGCCCTTGCGGCGCAGCACGTCGCGACCCTTGGCGCCGACGACGATGAAGGCGCCCCGCTCCTGGGCCTCTTCCTCCCAGACCCGCAGCCCCTCCTTGATGACGTTGGCGTTGTAGCCACCACACAGGCCCTTGTCCGAGGTCACGAGCACCACGGCCGTGCGCTGGCACTCGCGCTCACGGAGCAGCGGGTGGTGCCCCTGCCCGGGGTGGGCCAGGGCCGTCTGGAGGACGTCCAGGACGCTCTGGGCGTAGCGCTTCAGGTCGCCCGCCTTGCGCTGGGCCCCCTTGAGCTTGGCCGAGGCGACCATCTCCATGGCGCGGGTGATCTTGCGCGTGTTGGTCACGCTCTTGACCCTGCGCAGGATCTGCTTCATCTGGGCCATGGGTCGGTTATTCCTTCCCCAGGTAGCTCTTGATGAAGTCCTTGAGGTAGCCCTCGAGCTTCTCCTCGGAGCCCTCGAAGTTGCCCTTCTCGAGGATGGTCTTGCCGAGCTCGTTGCCGGGGCCGCTGCCCTCGAGCACGTCGCTCCGGATGGCCCCGGACAGCCCCTGGACCTGCTCCACGGGGACCTCGTCGAGGAGGCCCTTGGTCACGGCGTAGAGCACGACGACCTGGGCCTGGACCGGGATGGGCTGGTACTGGCCCTGCTTCAGGACCTCCAGGGTCCGCTGGCCCCGGTTCAGCTGGGCGAGGGTGGCCTTGTCCAGGTCGGAGCCGAACTGGGCGAAGGCGGCCATCTCCCGGTACTGGGCCAGGTCGAGGCGCAGGGTACCGGCGACCTTCTTCATCCCCTTGATCTGGGCGTTGCCGCCCACCCGGCTGACCGAGATACCCACGTTGACCGCGGGGCGCTGGCCGGAGAAGAAGAGGTCCGACTCGAGGAAGATCTGGCCGTCGGTGATCGAGATGACGTTCGTCGGGATGTAGGCCGACACGTCACCGGCCTGGGTCTCGATGATCGGGAGCGCCGTCAGGGAGCCGCCGCCCATGGAGTCGGACAGCTTGGCGGCCCGCTCGAGGAGTCGGCTGTGGAGGTAGAAGACGTCGCCGGGGAACGCCTCACGACCGGGCGGGCGGCGCAGCAGCAGCGACAGCTCGCGGTAGGCGACGGCGTGCTTCGAGAGGTCGTCGTAGATGACCAGGACGTCCTTGTTCTCCTCGAACATGAAGTACTCGCCGAGGGAGGCGCCGGCGTAGGGGGCCAGGTAGTTCAGCGGGGCCGGGTCGCTCGCCGAGGCGCAGACGATGGCGGTGTAGTCCATGGCGCCGTGCTTCTCGAGCGTGGCGTGCACCTTCGCGACGGTCGACTGCTTCTGGCCGACGGCCACGTAGATGCAGATGACCCCGGTTTCCTTCTGGTTGATGATGGTGTCGATGGCGATCGCCGTCTTGCCGGTCTGGCGGTCGCCGATGATCAGCTCACGCTGACCTCTACCGATAGGAATCATCGAGTCGATGGCGACGATACCGGTCTGCAGAGGCACCTTCACCGGCTGGCGGTACATGACGCCCGGGGCCTTGAACTCGATGGGGCGGTCGTGGGTGCTCTCGATCGGGTCCTTGCCGTCGATGGCGATTCCCAGCGGGTTCACCACACGCCCGAGGACATTCGGCCCCACGGGGATGCGCATGACCTCACCGGTACAGCGGACGGTGTCGCCCTCCTTGATGGCGGTGGTGTCGCCGAGGAGGGCGGCGCCGACCGAGTCCTGGTCGAGGTTGAGCACGAGGCCCCGGACCCCCTCCGGGAACTCGAGAATCTCGCCGGCCTTGGCCTCGTCGAGGCCATGGATCCGGGCGATACCATCGCCGACCTGGGTGACGGTCCCGACCTGGGCGGTCTCGACGGCGGCGTCGAAGCCCTCGATGCGCTGCTTGATGATGCGGGCGATCTCGTCCGGGCGGATGCTGGTGACGGCCACGGTGTCTATCCTTTCACGACCTGGTCAGCCAGGCGACGAGCCTGGCTGGCGAGGTCGGCCTCGATCAGGTGGTTGCCCACGCGGGCCCGCCAGCCGGCGAGGAGCTCCGGGTTCTCCCGGACCTCGAGCTGGATACGGGCGCCGATCAGGGCCTCGAGTTTCTCGGTGAGCTTGGCCTGCTCCTCGTCCCCCAGGGGCGAGGCCGTCTCGACATGGGCGGTGCGGACCTGGAAGCGGTCCTCGAAGATCTCCACGTACGCCGTGTGCACGGAGGAGAGGCTGGCGATGCGGCCGGCGCCGAGCATCACCAGCAGGAACCTGCGGAGGTGGTCCGGGAGCTTCATCGCCTCGCACAGGTCCTCCAGGACCGCGCGCCGGTCGTCCTCCGGGATGCTGGGGACCAGGAGCGCCTGGCGGGCGGCGGGGCGCTCCAGCACCTCGA
>JBDHII010000108.1:0-6112 GCA_039587515.1 Gemmatimonadota bacterium | reverse complement strand
CCGGTCTCGGCGGCCGTCAACGGCATCGGCGGCCAGATGAGGCGCGAGATGGTGCGCGACATGATGACCGCCGAGGGCGAGAGGCGGGAGTTCTTCGACGAGGTGCTCGGCCCGATCGATCCCGCGATCCTCGCAGAGACCAATCGCAACCTGAGACACATCGCCCCGGTCTGGATGGGCGGCGAGTACCTGCCGAAGCTGCTGCCGGGCGAGGTGGAGATCGCGCGGGTCGTGATCCGCTCGGTCATGATGGACGTGACCTCCGTTCGAGCTCGCTGGAGGGGTGGGCGCTACCACTACCGTGTCGTCGACGAGCATGCCTCCGACTTCGGGCTCTGCCGTAAGACGTCGGTGAAGCCGCTGAAGCTCGGCCAGCTGATCGAGCTGATGGAGACGGCCGACAACGGATCGGGCTTCCCGGGCCTCGTCGAGCCATGGTGGAACCAGCAGCGCAACTACGGCGACCCACCCGAGAAGGCGACGAGCTTCGCATGGGTCGAGTCCGAGCAGTACCCGGGGCTGATCTCCTACTACGATCAGCGCGCCGAAGAGTGGAGGCAGGCGTACGAGAGGGATCTGGACGAGGGTCGGCCGTGGCGGTGGGTACCTGCAGAGCAGGCTGAAGGAACGTGACGTCCGCATCCCGCAAGCGTTGGCCCTGAGCCGAAAGCAACCCGGCAGAGCAACTGGCCCGGAAGCGACGCCACCAGCTTCCGGGCCGGTGCTGCGACTCCAGCACACCCAACAGCAAATCAGGGATTTCCCTCCTGCATATCACCCGGCTCGCCAGGTACACTCGAAGAACATTCCGCGAACATCCGGCCGGCCGATGTGGCCTGACGCTCGGTCGCACCCCGCCTCCTGACAGCCCCGCTGACGCTCGGCCACGCCCGCCGACAGACCCGGATTGTCAGTCCGTGCGCAGTGCCACCATGGGATCGATGGAGAGCGCTCGCCGGGCGGGAATCCAAGCCGCCACGAGCGCAACCGCGAAGAGCACAGCGCTGGACACCAGGAGATCCACCAGTGTCAGCGGCTCGTTGCCGAAAGCCACGCTCTCGAGCACTCGGGCGATGAAGAGGGCGCCCACCAAGCCGAGGCCCAGGCCCAGCACCGTGACCGTCAGGCTCTGCCGGAGCACCAGGCCGAGGACCGCGGAGCTCTCGGCTCCGAGGGCCTCGTCCGTCGGGTCACGGTGAACGCGATGGTGCCGTACAGGCCGGCGGCTACGAGGAACAGGGCCACGGATCCGAAGATCCCCAGAACCGCGGTGACGACCCGGGGACGAGCGGTGACGGTCACCAGCCGGTCCTCCACGGACATGACCGAGGTGAGGGCCGTGTTGGGGTTCATCGTGACGAGGGCGCCCCGGACTGTCTGCGCGAGGTCTCCCGTGGTCCGGCTGCTCCGGATCACGACGCCGGTGCCCAACCTCGGCGCCTGACGGAGGGACACGTAGGCCTGCCGCTCGGCGGGGGCGCCCACCTCGCCGAGCTGCGCGTCCTTCGTGAGGCCCACGACCCGAGCACCTTCGATCTCGAACTCCGGCCAGGCGATGCGGATGCTGCGCCCGATGGCGCCTCCGTCGGGGAAGTACTCCCGTGCAGCCAGCTCGTTGAGCACGACCACCGATTCGGAGTCGGCGTCGTCGGTGGCCTCGATGCCCCGTCCCGCCACCAGCTCGATTCCCAGGGTCTCCAGGTATCCGTCGGTGACCGGGATGATCCGTACCCAGCTGTGGGTGGCCGGCGTCAGGTCCGGGCGGCCCTCGGAGCTCAGCACCAGGTTCCGCCAGGTGGGGCCGCCCATGGGCACCTCTCCCAGTGTGGCGTGCTCCACACCGGGGATTGCCCGGATACGCTCCAGGAACGCGGTGTGGAACCCGGCCGGCTCGATCCCGGCCAGCTCGTCGGTGGGGGTGAGGGTGTAAAGGGCGCTGAAGAGGTTCTCTCGGTCGTATCCCAAGGAAACTTCCTGCATGCTGCGCAGGCCGTTCATCATCACGGTCGCGCCTGCGAGGAGCACCATGGCCAGCGCGACCTGGACCGTGATGAGGCCGTTTCTCCCCAGCGGCAGGGACGACCACCGGTTCCCCGGGGTCTGCGTCCGCCCTCCCCGCATGACCGTGTTCGGGTCGGCACGGGAGCCCTGCCAGGCAGGAACGAGGCCGAACGCGACGCCCGCGAATGCGGTGAGGATGCCGGCGAAGGCCACCACGGCCCAATCGATGCCCAGGGCCTCCGGGTTCAGGTACTGCAGCTCTCTTCCGCCCGTGCTGCCCAGGGCGTTCGAAAGCCATCTGCCCAGGCGATTCACACCCAACCCCGCAAGGGCGACGCCCGCCGCACCCCCCACCAGGGCCAGGATGAGGCTCTCGGTCATGAACTGCCGCACGAGGCGGGAACGGGGGGCGCCCAGGGAAGCCCTCACGGCGGCCTCCCGGACACGGGTCGCACCCCTCGCCATGACGAGGCCGGCCAGATTGGCCGTGGCCATCAGCAGGACGAGAAGCACCGCGCCGAAGAGCGCCAGCATGGACGCCTTGGCCAGCGGGTTGGTACGGGCTTCGCGGTAGCCGATCACGTCGGCGCCCGCGATCAGGCGGGACGCTCCCTCCGGGGCGGGATATCGGTCGCTCATCCGAGCCGCCAGCGATTGCAGCTCCGCTCGGGCGGTCTCCATCGTCGCTTCCCGCTCGAGTCGACCGATGACGTGGAAGTGCAGATTCCACGGGTCCTCCAGATACCCGGAATCACCGATCTCTCGGAGTGCCGACATGGGCACCCAGACGTCCACGCCTCCGGTGACGCCGGCGAAGTCCGCCGGCAGCACGCCGACCACCTGCAGGCGGAGGCGGTCCAGGGTGAGGACGGCGCCGACGGCATCCGGGGATCCGCCGAACCGGCTCTGCCAGAAGCCGTGGCTCACGAGCGCCGTCATGGCCGGTGCGCCGTCGTCCTCCTCATCGGTCCCGAAGGCCCGGCCCAGCTGTGGCGTGACGCCCAGGATGGGGAGGAGGGAGGGTGTGATGGTCTCGACCGACACCACTGCGGGATCGCCCATCTCCGTGAGGGTCATGGAGCGAGCCCGATACCCGCCCACGGCCTGCAGGGAGACCACTTCCTCGGCCAGGTCCCGGTATCGCGGGTAGGACCACCGGGCGGCGTTCATCGTCTCCGGTGTCTCGCCGAAGAGCTGGTCCACCACGACGAGCCGCTCTGGCTCGGGGAACGGGGGGTCGGCCAGGACCGCCTTCTCGATCACGCTGAAGAGCGCCGTGCTGGCGCCGATGGACGTCGCCAGCATGAGGATCGCAGCAAGGGCGAATCCGGGACTACGGGTCAGCGTGCGCAATGCAAAGCGAACATCCTGCATGATCGATTCCATCCTCCACCCCTCTTTCCACTCCCAAATCCCGTGAATCGTCAATCCCGCGAGAAACGCCGCCGCCGGCCTCGGTCCCACGTCGCCGGTGCGGAGTTGCCAGAGCTCTGCCTCCCACTCTTCCAGGCACGCTTCCCGGCGCCCGGCGGGGACGAGCCATGCGATGGCCCGGAGCACACGACGGCTCCATCGCGTCGTGCCGTCGGTGGGCCACCGGTGGCGGTGGCTCCGGTGCGGATTCGTGTCCCTCATGCGCCTCGGGCCTACCTCGCGGGCTCCTCGGCCACACCGGGCAGAACACCGGCAAGCCTGCTTCGCGCCACCGCAAGCTCCTCCGCGCCCGCTGGCGTGAGGGTGTAGTACCGACGCCTGGGCCGACGCTCGGCCTGGGCGACCTCGGCGTCCTCCCACTGGCCCGTGACGAGGCCGCGTGCCTCGAGCCGGCGCAGCGTCGTGTACACGGTCCCGGCGAGGAGCGCCGTGCGGTCGATGATGTCGAGCCCGTAGCGGCGGCAGCCCTCGAGGGCTGCCAGGATCGTGATGGACGTAACTCCCATGAATCGACCCATGCTGCGCACCTCCGGGAACCGCTCGAGTTCGCTAGATATAAACTGTATACTATATAACAGTTGTGATCTTCCAGCTCAATCCCGGGGCTCAGGCACCTGATCCAGATCGATGGGCTCGCTGAGTCAGCGGCGAGCCACGGCACACGCGGGATGGGAGGGACTCCGACAGGGCAGCCAGCCCCGATACTCAAGCCGAATTCGCCCGTGACATCCCATAGAGAAAAAAGGGACTCCTGCGATGGGGGTGAGCGGGAAGGAGTCGGGTGGGTGGAGGTGGGGTGGGCTACACCCTTTTCGCGATTAGCCTAGATTCGCTGTGGAGGCCTCGCCCTGACCCGCAGACGAGAGCGCCCTTTCCCCGCCTCATGGGAGGTAGTACGGATGAAGCTCGCTCGCATCGTCCCACTCGTTGCGGCACTTGCCGTTTTCGCCACCGGCTGTGGTGAGTCGGATCCGGCCGACGTGGAGGAAGGCTTCACCATCGCCGACCTCGTCGGTAGCTGGACCGCATCGTCCCACCGCTTCACCAACAATGCGAATGCCGCTGAGTCGTACGACCTGATTGCGAACGGCGGAGAGACCCGTTCCACGGTCTTGGCCGGTGGTGGCGCACGCACCTGGGTAGAGTGGGGGCCGATCTCGGATGAGTGGGATGCCCAGCTGTCGATCAGTGGCAATACGTTGAACTCGAATCCGGTTGAAGCTACTCGCGAAGTCAGGACTTGGACGTTCACCCTGCAGGGGCCCATTCTCACTCTGACCGACGCCACAAGCAGCTTCGACTTTACGCTCACGGGCGCAGCCGAGGTGAGTGCGACTGAGGTGATCGTCTTCGTACGCCAGTAGTAGGGATCTGGCGGACCGGCGACAGAATCGCCTGGGAAACGGGACTTCGACGATGGGGGTGATCGGGCGGGCCACGATCAAGCGGTTGGTCTAGGCGTCTTCGTCTCGAGTCTACCGGGGGGCGCTGCGAGGGAGGCCGAGGCCCGACGGTTCGACCCTGGGTGTTCCACGACAAGGGCGTAGCATGAACAACTGGCTGGGTCTCGGGGTCGTACGAAGTCTTTCGTAACCGGTCATCGTGCGCGGACCCCACGCTTGCCATGCCGGGACCCCGAGCCGCAGACTTCGTCAGCAAATCCTCCACCCGCGCCATGCCCTTCGCTTCCTCCCAGCTTCGAGTACTCGCTTCCGCGGCGGTGGTCCTCTCTTCCGGTTGTAGCTCGGAGGGTCCGGTCGTCGGAAGCGATCCGTCGGACTACGCCGTCTTCGTGGTCCCTGCACAGGTCGAGGTCGCGCAGGGCGAGGTCGTGGACGTCCAGGTATTGGTCGACCGCCGCGGATTCGGCGGCGAGATCACGTTGACCCTGGATGGCCCGGTTGCGTCGGGTATCTCGGGCACCTTCGAGCCCGCCAGTGTCAGCGGGACGTCCTCGACGCTGACGGTCGTGGCTGCGGAGTCCGCGACGGTCGGAGCCTACGACTTCAACGTCCGGGGTACGGCGCCGGGGATGTCGGATCGATCGGTGCAGATGGGGGTCACCGTTGCGCCGCCGCCCCCCGATGCCTGTGAGGTGGAAGGCAGCTGCATACTGCGGACCGCCTTCGGGAGCCTGGAGGAGTTGGCGGTGTTCACCGAGGGCATCTTCGCGGTCTGGTGGGATCCGAAGTTCGATCATGCCGAGGACGCGCGACGGCTCACCTCTCAGCTGATGTCCATTCGCCGTGACGTCCTCGACTACATGGCGTTGGCGGATCCGCCGAATCCCGCCGCCGGCTACTACTACAACGTCTACATCCATCACAACGCCGACGATCTGCTCCCCGCCGGATGGGGGAACGGGCAGGGGACCGACAGGTTCGGGATGCCGTTCCTGACCCTGCCGTACCTCAGCACGAGCGGAGCCAACGTCTTCCACGAAGGATTCCACGTCTTCCAGTACAGCGCGGATTCGCCCGGATTCCGGTATCGGGGGGACTCGCAGTGGTACACGGAATCGTCGGCCCAGTGGTATGCGGCCCGGAACCTGCCCGACGACGTGGAAGGATTCGGGGTCGCCACCACCATCGGTGCGAACCCGCACCTCACCCTCTGGCACAGCTTCACGAACGAGGCTCCGGGAGATCCCACGGATTGGCTCTACCAGGTCCGGCAA
>JBDHII010000107.1:0-5241 GCA_039587515.1 Gemmatimonadota bacterium | reverse complement strand
TCAGCAGGCTGCGTTGGCGGAGGCTACGGTGAGGAGGAGTCCGAGGCCGATGAATACGCCCCCGGATCGCCAGGCCAGCTCGCGCGTGAAGTCGTCGTCCTTGTCGACCTCGGCGGTGACCACGATCGCGGCTCCGGTCGCCGCGGAGAGGATGCCGAGCACGCGGAGGGTCTTGCCGCTGCTGCGGCATTCGGACTGCTCCTGCAGCGGTTGCGGAGGCCAGGCGAAGGACGGGGTGGACGAGGGCAAACCCGCCTCGGGGGCCTGAGCACCAGAGGCGCCCGGCTCATCAAGGGCAGGGGGGCTTCGGTCGGGTCGATCAGGGACGGCGGCTGGACGGCCGAAGGCTCCGCGGACGGGCCGTTCGGGTCGTTGTCGGCGTTCGGTGCCCACACTTGGCCCTGCACGGTCCCCACGCTCAGGAGCATGGCGATTCCCACTGCCGCAATCCTCATCGAAATCTCCCCCTTTGAGTCTGTCGCACATTGGGTGGCGGCCATCGCTCACGCAAGCGCCGAATGAACCCGGTCCTCCCCTTTGCGTGCCGCTTCGGGCAAGATGCGTGCGCGATCCTCAGGCCGTCTCTTCTCGAAGGATCCTCGCAGGATCCATGCGCACGACGCGTCTCGCCGGAATGAAGCTCGCGGTCGCCGCGAGGGTGGTCAGCACGAGGAACAGACCCACCATGGTGACCGGGTCGCTCGGACTGACTCCGTACAGGAGATGGCTCATGATTCGAGCCACCCCGACAGACCCGATCGCACCCAGCACGAGTCCGACTGCAGCCAGGCGGACACCGGAAAGCCCGGTCGTCCATGCGGCCCTTCCCGGTGTCGCGCCGAGCGCGATGCGGAGGCCCATCTCGGATCGACGCTCGAGCACCTCGTTCGCCACGATTCCGTACAGCCCGACGCCGGCGAGCAGCAGCGCGAAGAGTGCCACGGAGATCAGGAACGCGGCCTCGAAGCGCTGCCTCGCGAATGCGTCGGCCATGACCCGCGCCACGGTGGCGGTCCGCGCCACGGGCAGCTCGGAGTCCACGCTCCGGACGACGTCGGTCACCTGAGCCGCGATCCGGGGGGTCGGCTCGGCGGTCCGGATCATCCAATTGGGCGAGAACCAGACGTGCACGCCCCGGAACAAGCTGCCCGGCGTCTGGCCGGTCGCCAGGTACACGGTGGGGGTCTCCGACACGGGTTGACTCGAGCCCCCCCAGCCGGACGACTGCTGCACGTTGCCCACCACGCCGACGATCCTCGCCCCGTCCATTCCGGGGAAGCGGAACGCGATCGGAGCACCGACCGCGGAGGCGGCCTCGAGGTGCGTGTCCGCGAATGCTTGATTGACGATCAAGGCCACGGGTTCGCCCGGGCGATCCGCGTCGGAGAAGGGGCGTCCCTGCAGCAGCGGAATCCGCATGGTTTCGAAGAAGCCCGGTGAGACGTACACCAGATTGGTCACCCGATCGTTGTCGTCACCGGAGAGCTTGAACGGCATGTTGAGTGGACGCTCGTAGGGGAGCGTCAGCGACACTGCCGCCGACGTCACGCCGGGGATCTCGCGTATTCCCCTCAGGCTTTCGTCGAAGAGACGGCGCACCGCCTCGTCGTCCGCGTAGCGGGCGTCGTCGAGCGAGTACTGCGCGGTCAACACCCCTGCGGGCTCGAAGCCGGGCTCGAGCCCCTCGAGATACCCGTAGCTCCGAACCAAAAGGCCCGCTCCGAAGAGTAGTGCGGTGACCATCGCGACCTGGCCGACCAGGAGGATTCGGCGGAGCCGATGGCTGCTGCCGCCCACCACTCTTGAGCCGGAGACGAGAACACGGTGCGTTCCGGGGGCGGACGCCTGCAGCACGGGCCAGATCCCGAAGAAGAAGGTCGCAAGCCCGTTGATCCCCAGGGCCACGCCCAGGCTTCGTCCGTCGAGCCCGACCGGCTGCCAGAGGCCCAGGTGATTCCGCACGACCGTCTCCAGTCCCGAAACTCCTCCGTATGCCAGGGCGAGACCGGCGACCCCTCCGAGAATCCCGAGGACGAGATTCTCCACGACCGCCTGTCGGACCAGGGCGCCGCTCCCGCTTCCCAGCGCCCGACGCGTGGCCATCTCGGAGCGGCGTGCGACCGCCCGCGCGATCTGCAGGCCGGCGAGGTTCGCGCAGCCGACGACGAAGAGCAGGATCATCCCGCCGAGGAGGATCTCGAGCGGGGTGCGTACGTCGGCACTGAGCGTCTCATCGAGCCCGACGAGGCCGAATCGCCGATCCGGCGCGTCCTCCTCCTGCCGGGGCGGCTCGATCGACGCGATCCGCGAATCCCCCTCGGCCAGGCTCATCCCGTCCGGGATCCGCACCAGGACTCCGTAATTCGTTCCGCTTCCCTCTCCCGTCACCGACGGTCGGAGCGGGGTCCACACGTCGGCTTCCGCGGGGGAGCGGAATTCGGCCGGCATGATCCCGACCACCGTGTGGGCCTCACCCTTGAGCCGGATGGACTTGCCGAGCATGTCGGGATCCGCGCGGAAGGTCCGGGTCCAGAGCGCGTGGCTCAGCATCGCCACCGCGGGGCCGTCGGGCACGTCCTCTTCCGGGGTGAACTCTCGGCCGATCAGCGGGGTGATGCCCAGTGTGCGGAAGTACCCCGTGCCGACCCGCTGTTGCTGGACGTATGCGGCGGCGTCGTCGGCCGTGAGGTTCACGCCTCGTGCCCACCCGGAGTAGACGGCACGGTCGAGGGGTGCTCCCTCGTCCCGGATACGCTCCCAGGTACGACCGTCGACAGCGGTATTCCCAGGCGTCTTTCCGACGGAGGGATTGTAGAGAACGGCCTGGGCGAGCTGCTCGGGCGCGGGGTAGGGCAGGGGCCGCCACAGCACCGCGTCGACGACGCTGAAGACCGCGGTGCCCAGCCCGATGCACAGTGCCAGCGTGAGCACGAAGGTGCTCGCGAAGAGCGGTGAGCGGGCGAGGCCACGCAGCGCGTGGCGGAAGTTGCGGGCCGTCTCGTCGAAGACGGCGAGCCCACGTTCCTCCCGGGAGCGTTGGTGCACGCGCTCCGGTGTGCCGAAGCGGATGTGGGCCTCTCTGCGGGCCTCGTCCGGGCTCATGCCTTTGCGAACCAGGTCCTGGGTCAGAGCCTCCAGATGGAAGGCCATCTCGTCGTCGAGCTCACGGCGAAAGCGGTCCTTGAAGAGCAGGTGCCGCATCCGGCGGACGATCCGCTGCAGAATCCTCATCCCCATCATCATCCCGTCTTCCTTTCCTGTCCTATGCCTCGCTCGGCCGTGCATCCAGCACGTTCGAGACGGCTTCGACCATCTCCGTCCAACGGTTCGTCTCTCCGTCCAGCCGGCCGTGCCCGGCCTCCGTCAGGCGGTAGAACTTCGCCCTCCGGTTGTTGTCGGACCTTCCCCACTCGGCCGTGATCACGCCGCGATCCTCGAGGCGGCTCAGCGCCGGGTAGAGGGAGCCCTGTTCCAGGCTGAGGAGCCCCTGCGACGTCTCTTCGATTCGGAGCAGCACGCCGTACCCGTGAGCCGGACCGAGCGACAGGGCTTTCAGGATCAGCATGTCCAGCGTGCCGGGCAGGAGCTCGCGCGTTCCGAGCATCGGGTGTTTCTCCTAGTTAGCCGAGGAGACTTCTCCTAGAGTGACTAGGAGAGACTACGAGGCGTCGATCTCGAAGGTTTCGGGAGGCGACAGTCGTATTCGGCTCGTCACCTTGGGCCGAGGAAGGAGAGGATCTCAATTCGAGTTGGGTTCGTCTCCGAGCAATCTCATGACCTCTTGGACAGTCTCCGAGTACTCAGTGCCCGCATGGCGGAGAAATTCGCGAAACGCTTGGGTGGAAGCTTGCGCATCACCCGCTTCCCGATAGGCCAACCCGAGGTTGTACCACGCGGTCGCACGCGTGGGGTCGTGAAGCACCGCTAGATCCCAATACCGGATGGCTGCGTCGCGGTCTCCTCGGAGATATAGGGATGACCCCATGTCGGAGAGGGCACTTACGTGGCGCGGATTGGAGCGGAGCGCTCTCAGCCAGAAACCTTCCGCGGCCGCGAGGTCCCCCGCGTCTCGTTGAATGCGCCCAAGACCGTAGAGCGCTCCCGCGTTCTTCGGGTCGATCTCGAGCGTACGGTGATACATGTTGGCTGCTTCCTCTGCGCGACCCGTGTCGTAGTACAAGTCGGCCAGAAGCCCCAGAGACTGATGCCCTTTGGGCCAGATTTCCAGAGACGTCAGCAGGGACTGCTCGGCGTTGGCGAAGTCGCGCCGGCGGAAGAACTCTTCTGCGAGCTTGTGGTGAACCCGGGCCGAATTGGGAACTACGCGACGGGCGTGCGAAAAGAGCTCGAAGTTGCTCTTCCAAACGGCGGAGTACCGGACAGTGGCACCCGCGAGGACCACGCACAGGCCGGTGGCAGCGAGAAGAAGAACCGAACGTGACGACCGACTCGCGAGGGACGCCAGCAGCCACCCGCCGGTCAGCGCGAATCCGACGCTGGGGGCGTAGAGGAGGCGCTCACCGAAGATCGTGCCGATGGCAAACGGGAGGTTCGACGCGGGCAGAAGGCAGAGCGCGTACCATCCTGCGCCGAGAAGCACCGCAGGGGCAACGACCCGTGACCGAAGGCCCGCGAACACCCACCCACCTGCGATCAGAATCGCGCCGAGGAAGCGGGGATCGAGGGGGGTCCGTGCCAGCGTCAGGGCGGCGTAGGAGTAATCGGGAGATTGTCCGATCGGCGCCAACTGCAGCATCAGTCCCTTCCCGACAACTGCGACAGCGGTGACCCAGCGAACGAAGACCGTCGCACTGGCCGCAGGATTGTCGATCTCGAGGACCGGCATCGCCGGCCCGTCCCCCACGACCGTTGCCCTTACCGCGAGGTAGCCGGCAAGGGTGAGCCCGTAAGACACGTACAGCGCCCCGGTCCGCATATCTCTACGGCGGATCTCCTCCTGTGGCTCCCGCAGCACGAGGTCGTTGAGGGCGACGAGGCCCAGACCCACCACTCCGATCTCCTTGGAGAACATCGCACACACGAACGCGAGTGGGGCCAGCAAGAGCGAAGCTGGACTCGTCCGCCGCGCACGGCTGTGGGCCAGCACCATGAGGAGGAGAAACGCCGTAACGAGGAGTTCCTTCCGTCCGATCACGTTGGCCACACTCTCGACGTGAATCGGATGAACGGCGAAAAGAAGGGCACCAGCGCCTGCCGCTTCCAAGGGGAGCCTCCATTGAA
>JBDHII010000043.1:0-22931 GCA_039587515.1 Gemmatimonadota bacterium | reverse complement strand
GCGAACACGGTCGGAATCAGCAGGAAGCTCACGCGCTGGAGTCCGGACCGGACACGCAGCCGAAGGTGCTCTGTATCCTCGGCGCGCATCCGGGAAAGCTCCGGGAGCTCTGCCGCGGCGACCGACATGCCGAACAGGCTGATCGGCAGGACGTACAGCGTTTGGGCATAGCCCAGCATCGAGACGGCGCCCGCCGCCAGGAACGTCGCCAGAAAGACGTCGATCAGCCCGCTGAGGTTCACGACGCCCCGCGCCGCCACGACCGGCCAGAAGTTGCGCAGGGCCTCGGCCACCCCCGTCACCGACAAGCGCACGGACAGTCGAAAGAAGGGCAGCAGCCGGGGGAGCGTGGGAATCTGGGCCGCGAGATGCAGAACCGCGCCCACGAGCGCACCCCAGGACATCGCGACGACCAGATCGGTCTGCTCCCAACGATACAGCCCCCCGAACACGGCGAGGGCCGCCACGATCGCGAGGTTCCAAAGCACCGGAGCCGCGTACGAGACGAAGAACCGCCGATGCGAGTTGAGGACACCCAGCGCCCAGGCCGAGGTGACGAGCAACGCCATCATCGGAAAGAGGATGCGCAGAAGCCGTGCGGCCAACTCCTGCTGGGCCGGCTCGAATCCGGCTCCGACCGTCGCCGCAACGACCGGGGCGAACGCGATTCCGAGAAGCGCCAATCCCCACGCAGCCGTCGAAACCAGGCCCAGCACGGCCCCCGCGAATCGACCTGCGTCCTCCTCCCGCCCCTCCTGGACCATCTCGGCATAGACCGGGATGAAGGAAGCACTGAGCGTTCCTTCGCCCAGGAGGTTTTGGAGGACATTCGGCGTACGCAGCGACCAGCGCCACACGTCGGCCACTCCGGAGTTGCCGAAAAAGGCACCGAAGACGGTCTCGCGGACGAGTCCGCTGACGCGGCTCAAAAAAATGCCCGCGCCCACCCAAAAGGCGGCGCGGGAACCCCTGCCCTCTACCTCCGGGCGGATGCTATCCCTCGCCGTCACCAGGGGGCAGCGCCTCGGTAGCCGGACGATTCTCGAGGAGCTGCTGCAGGAACTGACCCTCCTCGTCCAGACGCTGGATCTCCGCATTCAGCCGCTCGACCTCGCCCTCCAGGAAGGCGAGACGCTCGGCTGACATATCCGATCCGTCCGACAGGCCCTTGTGTTCGAGACGGCCTGCCAGGGCCCTCCCCACCGGAGAGTCGAGCACGATCGCGAGAATCGGGATCAGGAGAACGAGTATGAAGATCAGCTGGATCATTTACCTCAAACTAGGCGGTCGTGTCGGTCAGGTCGACCACGATCTCATCTACAAGCGCCTCCAGGAACGAGTTCCCGTAGCGAGCGAGGTAGTAGAACGGGTTCAGCACGCGCTCCTGGGGCTTTCCACCCGGAAAGAGATGCCGCTGGGCCTTGTCGAGCTGCGCGAGTGCGATCTCGCTCTCCCGCTTGACGCTCTGCAGAATCTTCTTCTCGACCTCCGCCACTTCGTGAAACGCGGTGTTGCGCACGTGATTGACCGGACCCTTGAGTGTGGGGTCGAGCTTCTTGGCGGCGTCCAGAAGCTTGCCGGCACACTGGCCGATCGTGCTGCGCATCTCCGAGAGTGCCCCCCGGACGTCGTCGGGTAGCTCGTCCCGGGCGATCTCGGAGGCCAACTCGTGATGTGGTCGGGCCAGCTCCTCCAGTGGAAGCCCGAACTTCTCGAGCACCTTCCCGATCTTCGACTCGACCACGGTGAACCCCGGCCGTGGCACGACGACCGGCATGCCGACCCCGTGTGCCTCGAAGAGGGGTGAGAGCTGGGCGAAGTAGGCGAGCTCTCCCGGCCCGGCGACATAGCTCAGCGTCGGAAAGACATGGCTCTCCACCACCGGACGGAGCAGCACATTCGGGCTCAGGCTCATGGGGTCTTTCTCGAAACGCGCCCGGGCCTCGTCGTCGGTCAGTGCGGTCTTCGAGCGGTTTTGGACGAGCTCCTCTCCCGCCCGATAGAGCCGTTCCCTTCCCGCGGGACCCTCCAGGAAGAGGTTGAGTCCACCTTCCAGGATCGGAACCTGTACGGAATGACCGGCCGCCTCCAGCTCCGCGGCACGCTCCTGGAGCGCGCCCTCGTGCAGGGCTCCTTCGGCCAGCTCCTTCAGGAGCACAGACGCGGATTCCGCTTTGAGAACCGGATCGGCGGCATCCGTCACGCAAATCCCGAGGGGGCCCAGCAGCGCCTTCGCCATGGTCGCGAACCCGCCGGCCAACGTCTCACCGGGACGGTACGCCTCCCTGAGGAGATCCAGGAACGGGGCGCTGAAGTCGGTCTGCGGCAGGTCACCGATGAACGCCTCGAGTGCATCGGTCAGCTCCCCGTGGAGGGCGATGCGGTGCAGCGGCCGATCACCGTGTCCCGGGTCCGCTACCCTGACGAGTCGGAGCTCGTTGTGCGGATCCAGGACGTACGTGTGATCCGCCTCAGCCCAATCGTGATCGTCCGAGGCGATCCAGAAGACGGGAAGGACAGGTCGCCCCAGCACAGTCTCCAGCTCTCGCGAAAGGCGAAGCGCCCCCAAGGCCTTGTAGATGCTGTAGAGCGGTCCACCGAAGAGTCCCGGTTGTTGCCCTGTGGTGACCATGAGACCCCCGTCGTCGAGCCACCGGGAACGGCGCGATTCGGAGATGGAATCGGGCACGTGCACAGCGTCGAGCGCCCGACTCCGACGGTCCCGATCGAAACGACGATCCACCTCGTCGGCTTTGGCACGGTAACTGTCCGCACTCCGAGGATCACCCCCGAAATAGCGCAGGATCGAAGGGTCGCCCCCCAGGTACCCCTTCACGATCGCGGACCCTCCCACGGGTCGCCGAATCAGTTCAAGGCTCAGGATCCGGGTCCTTTCGTGTCGTCCGATGTCAATCTCGGCCCTTGTGGTACGGCTCGCCCCTCAGAATCGTGCCGGCGCGGTAGAGCTGCTCCGTCAATACCAGTCGTGCAACCTCGTGTGGAAGCGTCGTGCTCGAGATGGAAATCCGGCGGTCTGCCCTTGCCTCGACCTCTTTCGACACACCGAAAGCGCCGCCGATAATGAAACACACTTCACGCTCCGCGTGAACGGCTGCCGTCTCGAGAAGGCGCGCCAGGTCCGTCGAGGTGATCCCCTTCCCTCCGCGAGTGAGGAGCACGACGACCCCTCTTTCCGGCACCCGCCCGAGAAGGCGCTCGCCTTCCAACCGGCGGACCGCCTGGGGTGAGTCTTTCCTGCCGGGCGAGCCGCCGGAGACTTCGATCACCTCGAGCTTCCAATATCGGGACGCACGCTTCTCGTAGTCTCGGACGACCTCGGCGAGGGACCCTTTGAGGCCGCCGACCGCGAGAACGACGACCTTCACCTGGGACTCCCTCCCAAGATTCCCTCGAGCCGCTCCTGGAAGGCGGTGAACCCTTCCTCCCACTCCAACCGCACTTCCATCACGCGAACCGCGTCGAGCGCACCATCCCCGAGCTCCCTGAGCTTGACCGCATCCTTCTCGGTCGTGACGATCGCCCTCGGTCCGGCAGCCGACCGGATGCGGTGGACGTCGCGGGGGGTATAGCGATGGTGGTCACCGAAAGCCATGAGCTCCACCCTTTCACCGACCTCACGCTCCACCATGCGAGCGAACGACGTCGGATCGGCGATCCCACAGACCGCGAGAACGTCTCCATCCGGCGCCTCGGAACGACCTCCCTCGAGATCCACCCAACCCGAGGGGGTCAAACGAAGCTCGGCATGGAGGGCCTCCGGAGCGAGATATCGCAACTTCTCCCGCCACGCACCGGCGACTTCGGGTGAAGCGACCCGCCGAGTCAAGACGACGACGTCCGCTCTGGAAAGGCTGCTCGGCGGCTCGCGATAGGGTCCCCTGGGCAGCATACGCCACGCCTCGGGCTGCTCGGCAGAGATGAGAACGACGTCCAGATCTCTGGCGAGGCGGCGGTGCTGAAAGCCATCGTCAAGCACCACGACATCCGCGCCCGCGGCGCGAGCTTCCTGTGCCGCTCGAACCCGATCCGGATTCACGATGACGGGCAGCGTCGCGTTCCAAAGCCTGTGCAGCGCCACTTCGTCGGCTCCGTACCCCCGCGTCAGCAGAGCCGGAGAGCGTCCCATGCTCCGAAGGTGGGCGCAGAGCCAGGCCGACACGGGCGTCTTTCCCGTTCCTCCCACGACGACATTTCCGATCGACACCACGGGAACCGCCACGTGGACGGTGGAGCGCAAGCTCCAAGCATAGCTCTGGTCGTGCAATGCCACACCGGCACGGTAGACGACCTCGAACGGCACCCCCACAACCCCGAAGACGGCCCCTCTCCAGCCCTCGTCGGCCCAGGCGCTGCGGACTGCAGACCTCATCCGCGTTCCTCTGTACGACCCCGGGTCGATCCCAAGGTGTCGAGCTCGGCGGCCACGGTCTCTGCGAGTTCCCGTAGCGCTTCGTCGGTGGTGTCACGCGGAATCTCCACCGGGTGACCGTAGACGATCCGAACGGTGGAGAACGGCTTGGGGATCACGAAGCCGTCCCAACTCCGAAGTTGCCAGCTTCGTGCCGGGATGGCGACCACGGGAACGACGGGTAGACCTGTCAGGCGCGCCACCGCGAGGGCCCCGGGCTTGAAGGAACGAGCGGGGCCACGCGGACCATCCGGCGTGATCGCCAGGTCGTGGCCCTCCCGTGCGGCTCGGACGAGGCCCTTGAGCCCTCTGACCCCCCCGCTCGTGCTCGACCCCCGAACCGTGCGAAAGCCCGAGCGCGTAAGCACACGCGCCAAGTACTCACCGTCGCTGTGCTCGCTCACGAGGATCGCGACCCCCTGATTCCTGTGGGCGTAGAGAAGAGGCAAGAGTTGTCCGTGCCAGCAAACGAAGACGACTCGACCTTCCGGACGGCTCGGATCACCCCGATCCGTGAACTCACAGCGGACCGTCGAAAAGAGCGTTCGAACGAACAGGGATCCGGCGAGCCCGCCCAGGGCGAACCTTCGACCCCTCCGCTCGATGCCGGCCCGACCAGCGACCGCGGGATTCCTCACGATGCCAGAAGCTCCTCGGCCAGGTCGGCGACCCTCGCGGCCGCACCCGGCTGACCCAGCCGTCCCCTCACTTCAGCCAGCCCCCGAAGCGTCTCGGACCTCACCGGATGCCCTTCATGGAGCAGGGGCTCGAGCGCAGCCACGACGCGATCGACCGACGCGTCTCCCTGCAAGAGCTCGGTCACGACATTTCGGTCCGCGACCAGGTTCGCGAGAGAGATCCACTCCAGGTCGACCAGCCGACGCGCCATCCAGTACGTAAACGGGTGCGTTTTGTAGACGGTCACGAAAGGAACGCCGGCGATCGCGGCTTCGAGCGTGGTCGTACCGGACTTCACGAGAGCGGCCCGGGCCACCCGCAGGAGCGCCCGGGAGTCCTCAACGACGACCGCCCCTGCAATCCGCAGCTCGGCCTCGGGTATTCCAGCCGCTCGTGCCACCGCGATCTGTAGCTCCGGAAGCCCCTCCCGAAGCCGAGCCGCACAGGCCTCGAACAGCCGACCGTGACGCAGGACCTCCTGCATGCGAGACCCCGGAAACAACGCGAGTACCGGACGGGCGGGATCGAGACCGAGCGCCTTCTTGAGGGACCCCGGATCGACCTCGGCCTGCGGCTCGTCGAGCAGCGGGTGACCGACGAAGGTCACCCGTGCCCCGGCTTCCGCGAAAATCGCCTCTTCGAACGGGAGGATCACAGCCAGCCGATCCGACACCCTGGCGAGCTGTGCGGCCCGGCCCGGCTTCCATGCCCAGACCTGTGGAGCGATGTAGTAGAGCACGGGAATCCCACGTCCGTGCGCTGCCGCAGCGATGCGCATGTTGAACCCCGGATAATCCACGGCCACGAGGAGATCCACGCTATCGAGCTCGCCCGTCACCCTTCTCTCGAGTCGGCGGAAGAACGGCAGCCGCTTGGCCACCTCCACGAAACCCATCACCGCCAGCTCCTCGAGTCCGGACCAGAGCTCGACGCCCTGCGCGGCCAACTCCGGACCGCCCAACCCGACAAAACGCGCCTCCGGGACACGCGACCTCAACTCTCGCACCACCGCTGCGCCGTGGCGGTCCCCGGACGGCTCTCCGGCCAGGAGCAGGATTCGCGGTGCTCGACTCAGAAGCGTACGCCCAAATACCAGATCACGATGAGGACCGCGATCAGGAGGAAAAAGAGCTTGCGGGGTGGTGTGCCCCTGCGCTGATCGATCCAGGACTTCTTCCGGTTACGCCGGACGCGTATCAGCGACATGGTTTCGAATCCGTTCTTCGATGGCCAACGATAAGGAAAGCGCCGAACGACCGTCGCGACCGTCCACCACGGGACGGGCTACGCCCCTTACGACGTCCCTGAAGTTCTCGAGCTCGCGCCGGAGGGGCTCGACCCCATCCCCGACGAGCGGAATGCGCTCTACGATCTCGCTCACGTCGGTAGCGTCCAGCCCTTCCCACTCTCCCTGCCCGAACACGGGCAGCTCGCCCCTCAAACGTAAGAACTCTCCCCGTCCCGAGGCGAGGTCGAGGCTCAGATATCCCGATCTCTGGAAGATGCGCAGCTTGCGCATCCGCTCCATCGAGACGCGGCTGGCGGTGAGGTTCGCCACGGCTCCACACTCGAAGGTTATGCGAGCGTTCGCGATGTCCACCGAATCCGTAAGCACAGGGACGCCCGCGGCGGAGATCTCGTCGATGGGCGTCTGAACCAACGTCCGCACCAGGTCCACGTCGTGGATCATGAGGTCGCGAACGACGTCGACGTCCGTACCTCGCAGCTGGAACGGCGCCAGTCGGTGTGACTCGATGAAGAGCGGAGCCTCGAGATAGGCCTCGGCTGCGAGCACGGCGGCGTTGAAGCGCTCGACGTGACCCGTGAGCACGACAGCGCCACGCTCCCGGGCCACCGCCAGCATCCGATCTGCAGCCTCGAGCGACGAGGCGAGCGGCTTCTCCACCAGCACCGGAATGCCTTCGGACAACGCCTGGGTGGCGACCTGCTCGTGAGCGCGGGTCGGTACCGCTACGACGATCCCGTCGGCAACCCTCAGGAGACCTTCCAAAGTCGGGTGCGCGCGTACTCCCAGTTGTTCGGCGACCTCTCTCATTCGGCCTTGGTCCACGTCGAACACGCCCGCCATCCGCGCTCCGTCCAGCTCACTCAGAATGCGGGCGTGGTGGAACCCGAGGCTGCCGACCCCGACGACTCCCAGAGCCGGCCCGGACATCAGGTGGTGATACCCCGCTCACTCGTACGAATGAACTGGAGGAGCTGACGCACCTCGGGAAGCGGGTCGACCTCGGCTTCGGCGCGATCGAGCGCCTTGGAGAGCGGCAGCTTGGACTGGAAGAGCACGCGGTAGGCGTGCTTGAGGGCACCGCGCACCTCGACCGACAATCCACGGCGATTCAGGCCGATCGCGTTGAGACCATAGAGCTTGGCCGGGTTCCCGGCGACACGGAGATACGGGGGCACGTCCTGAGGGATTCGGGATCCGCCCCCACAGAACGAGTGGGCTCCCATCCTCACGAACTGGTGGATCGCGACCACGCCGCCCACCGTCACCCAGTCCTCGATCAGAACATGGCCCGCCATGTTCACCGCGTTGGCCAGGATGACGTGATTTCCGATCTCGCAGTCGTGGGCTATGTGCGCGTAGGCCATGATGAGGCAGTCGCTGCCCACCACCGTTCTGCCGGAAGCCTTGGTGCCTCGATTCAGCGTCGCGTACTCCCGAATCACCGTTCGGTCGCCGACCTCGAGCACGGTGTGCTCACCCTCGTACTTCAGATCCTGGGGGTCCGTCCCGAGCACGGCGCCCTTGGAGATCGAGCACTGTCCCCCGACCGTCGTGTCGCGTTCGATGAGGACGTGCGGTCCGATCGCCGTTCCGGTCCCTATCACCACGTTCGGCCCGATGATGCTGTAGGGGCCCACGACGACCTCGGAGCCGAGAATAGCCGAGGGGTCGACGATCGCGGTCGGGTGAATCCGCGCCTCCGTAGCACCGGTCAACGGATCGCTCATCGGTCGACCACCGTCGCGATCAGGTCACCCTCTACCGCTGTCTCTCCGTCCACCCGCCCGATCCCCTTCATCTTGCAGATTCGTCGCTTGTAGCTGAGCAGCTCCAGCTCGAACACCACCTGGTCTCCGGGCTTGACAGGCCGTCGGAAACGGACGTTATCGATGCCGACGAAGTAGACGACTTTGCTCTGCGGATCCTCCTCGCTCTCCATCAGGAGCAGCCCACCCACCTGCGCCATCGCCTCGACCAACAGCACGCCGGGCATGATCGGATGTCCCGGAAAGTGGCCTTGGAAGAACGGCTCGTTGATCGTGACGTTCTTGATGCCGACGATCCGCTTCTCCGACTCGAAATCGACAACCCGGTCCACGAGGAGCATGGGGTAACGATGCGGGAGGTACTCCATGAGCTTCTCGATTTCCACCACGTTGGTCCTCGTTTGTTCGGCCCGCGCCCGGAGTGCTTTCGCGAGCTTGATGTTTCCGGTATGGCTCGGGCGCTCGGTGACGATCAATCCACGGATCCGACCGCCGAGAAGCGAAAGATCCCCGACGAGATCCCCGACCTTGTGCCTGAGAAACTCGTCTGGAAAGTGCAACTCCTCGTTCACGACACCGTCGTCGTCGAGCACGACCGTGTTCTCCAGGGACGCTCCCTGCGCCAACCCTCGGGCACGCAGCGCCTCCGCATCCTTCAAGAAACCGAAGGTACGCGCGGGAGCGATCTCGTCCAAGAAGCCATCGACGACATGGAAGTGGCCGCGCTGAACGCCGATCGACGGGTGCTCGAAGTCGATCTCGGCCGATATGCGAAACTCCTTGTCCGGAACGGCCTCGTATCTTTCGCCGCTCGAGGCCTGCACCCGAACCGGACCGGTCACGTCGAAGACCTTCGCCTCCGCCTCCTGAGCCTCCGCTCCGCTTGCCAGAATCGCCTGGGTATAGCCCTGGAATCCACCGTCCAGAATCGGCGGCTCGGGTCCGTCCACCTCGATCAAGACGTTGTCGATGCGACACGCTGCCAAGGAGGCCAAAACGTGCTCTACGGTCAGGATGCGGACGTCGTCGGCGCCCAGGCTCGTCCCGAGCTCCGTGCCCACGACGTGATCGAGGTCCGCGGGAATGTCCCGAGACGGAGAAAGGTCCGTCCGACGGAATCGGATCCCGGAGTCGGGAGGCGCCGGCTGGAAGGTGATCCGCGCATGAGCTCCGGAGTGAACACCGATCCCATCCAGGATCACCGGTGCCCCCAAGGTCTGCTGCGGTTCAGTCATCGACGGAGAATATAGCGGATCTGCAACGGCCCACTAACCGTCGCCTTCACCGAGTCGCGACTCCAGCTCCCTGACCCGCCTCTTGAGCTGATCGAGCCGATAGAGATTCGCCAGCGCCTTCATGTGCTCACGCCGGGGCTTGGAGGGAAACGACATCATCGTCTCGCCGGCCTCCACGTCGGACGTGACCCCGCACTTGCCGGATATCCGGGCACCCTTCCCGACCTTCCGGTGAGGGATGCTGCCGGACTGGCCACCCCACTGGGTGGCCGGGCCGATCGAGCACGAGCCTGCGATCCCGACCAGGGCAGCCATCAGCGTACCCTCCCCTACCTCCACGTTGTGGGCGATATGGACGAGGTTGTCGAGCTTGACCGCCCTCCCGATGCGCGTCCCGTCGAGAGAACCCCGGTCCACGCAGCTGTTGGCCCCGATCTCCACCTCGTCGCCGATCAAGCACGGACCTCGATGCGGTATCCGCCGAGGGCCCTCCGGAGTCGGAACATACCCGAACCCGTCCACACCGACGCGGACGCCGGCATGGAGGATCACATCCCTGCCGATATCCGTATCCGGATAGACCACGGTGTGCGGATGCAGAACCGAATCCTCGCCGAGGGTACAGCCTGCCCCTACCACCACATGTGCACCGATCACGCACCCGTCCGCGATCTCGGTATCGTCCCCGATCACGGCGTACGGCCCGACGTGCACCCCCTCCCCCAAGACGACCCCCGATCCGAGGACTGCCGTCGCGTGTACACCCGCCGCGGGCTTTCTGACGGGGTGGAACCGCTCCAGTAGGGTGACGAGCGCCGGCTGTACGTCGGACACCACGACCGAGCTGCGGTCGGACGGGATCTGATCGACCAGATCTTCCGTCACCAGCACGGCGGCTGCCTTCGAGTTCGCGAGATCGGCGACGTAGGAGGTCTCACTCACCAATGCGAAATCCCCGGGTCCGGCCCTCATTGGATCACGGACGTCCTTCACCTCGATCGACGTGTCGCCTCTGACGCGCCCGCCTACCAGCTCCGCGACTTCCGACAAATTCATCATGGAGGCGCTCATCCTCGTGTCCTCGTGTCGATGCTCAAAAGAAAAGCCCACGGCCCGAGTCCGAGTCGAGCCGTGGGCCAAAGTCCATCGAAGCAGGGCTACCGTCCAGCACCCCCGGGGGCCCGGTCTGCCGCCAATCGTCGTACGACCTCGTCGGTGAGATCGAAAGCCTCGTCCGCCGCGATCAGTCCACCCGCGGAAGCGTCGAAGATGAAGGTGTAGCTGCCCTCGGTCCGAAGGTCCTGAATGACCTCGTTGATCTTTTCCATGATCGGCTGGACGAGCTCCTGTTGGCGCTGGGCCGCCGCTGCCTCGATCTGCTGAAGTCTTTGTTGATAGGCATTCTGCTTGTCCACGATCTCTCGCTGGCGAGCCCGTCGCGCATCCGGCGTCAAGGTGACCTGCTGAGCCTGGTACTGGTTCAGGAGCGTACCGATTTCCTCTTCCAGGAGTCGCAGCTCGTTCTCCCAGGGCTCCATGTCCTGCCTGAACTGCTCCTGAGCAGCCACGGCATCCGGATCCTGAGCGATGATCGCCTCGGAGTGGATATATCCGATCTTGAGAACCTGCGCCCGAGCTTCACTCGCACCGATCGCAATCGCGCCCACCAGCGCGGACATCAATACCGTACGCATCGTCTTCTCTACTCCACTAGAAACCGGGGCCCAACCGGAAGTGCAGCTGCCATCCGGGATTGGGCTTGTCGAATCCATACGCGTAATCGAGCCCGACCGGCCCGAAGGGTGTCACCAGCTGCAGGCCGAATCCAGCTCCGCGGAAGAGCTTCGTCGGGTCCAGCTCACTGGCGTCCTGGAACACGTTCCCGGCATCGTAGAAGGTCGAAACCGAGAGCTGCGGGCTGACCCGCATGGCCACTTCCGCCGTCAACGAGAAGAAGGCGTTACCCAGACGGTTGATGTCCAGGATCGAGCGGGAATTGTCTTCGAAATAACCGACCGGCGTGACCGTCGTCTCGTCGTATCCCCGAAGCATCTCGCCGAACTGCACGCCACCCATCCAAAAACGCTCGAACGGGAAACGATCGACATCGCCGACGACACTTCCGCCGCGAACCGAGAGCCCCGCGGCAAACTGCACACCCGAGCCGGCCGAGCTCGGGTCGGCCCCGGGTGACGCGATCGGAATCCACCAGGTGCCCTCGACGCTGGATTTGACGAAATCGCCATCACCTCCGAGAGGACCGCCGTTGAAATCGAAGTTGACGCTTTGTCGAGACCCCGCCGTCGGGAAGATCGGGTGGTTGAGAGTGGTTCTGGTCAGGCCCAGCGTGATACCACTCTGGGTTCCCGGAGGACGCCCGAAGAGCGACGTATCCCCGGCACCCTGCCGGAGTCTGAACGAGGTCCTGGAGATTCCGTAGCCGGCGAAGATCCTTGTGTAACGGGCTCCGGGGATGGGGAAACCGAACTGCAGCTGAGCGCCGAGCCTGCGGCGGCGACCCGATCGGAAGGTGATGAACCGGTCCCGTGAGTTGAACAGGTTGATCGATCCGCTCACCAGCGATTCGAAGAGTGCCGGATCCGTATAATTCAGCGTCAGGTTATTGGCAAAGCGCCCGAAATCCCACCGAAAGGAGCCGGACTTGCCCTGACCGAACAGGTTCGGCTGCGTGTAGCCGATGAAGCCACTGAGGCCGGTCCCCCCGCCCACGGAGGTGCCGAAGTTGACCGAGCCGGTCGGTTGCTCCTTCACCTTGAAGATGATGTCGACGTCACCGCTCTGGGTCGGATTGATTTCCGGTATTTCGAGTGGAACCTCGAAGTAACCCAGCGAGGCGATGCTCTGGAAACTCTGGATCACCCGTTCCTGACTGTAGGTGTCCCCGGGCAGGACGAAGATCTTGTCCCGGATCACCCTTTCGTGCGTGAAATCGTTGCCCTCGATATCCACACGGTTCACGAACGCGGGGTTACCCTCGATCACGCGCCAGCTCACGCTCACCGTCGGGGGCTGTCCTTCCTCGACCGTGTTTCGCGTGACCTGCGGGACGATCTGTGAATAGAGGTAACCCTCGTTCTTGTAGAGGGCGTCGACCTCCTCCGTCGCCGAGCGGAAAGCGATCTGGTCGAAAAACGGGCGCTCCTCCGCTCCCCCGCCTCCCAACAGGCCGCGCTCTTCCCGTTGGAAGTAGGCCTCGAGCTCTTCCGTCGAGAATTCGCGGTTACCCGAGACGGTGAACTCCTCGAGCAGGTACTGTGCGCCCTCCGAGACCGTCAGCTCCAGACGAGTCTTTCCGGTGTTCGCATCGATCACGAGGGTGTCGCGAACGACTTCGAAGTCGAGATAGCCGCTCGACGCGTAGAAGCTCGGCAGGTTGACGACCAGGTCCTCTTCGAGCCTGGACTGCTCGAAGGAACCCGAGGACCACCACAGGAACCCCTCCCGTTTGAGCCCCATGGCTCCACGAAGCTGGTCATCGGAGAAGATCTCGTTTCCCTCGAACTCGACCTGGGCGATCGTGATCCGATTGCCCTCTTCGATCTCGAGGGTCAGTACGATCTCCTTCTCTCGATCGGCCAGCGGCTCGACTCGCTCGTCGATCCGTGCGAACGGAATCCCCTTCCCGGAGAGCTCTTCCCGGATCAGGAGCTTCGCCTGGGCAAGGCCCGAGGGGGAGAAGGCTCTGCCCGGTCGCAGTCCTGTGGAGTCCTGGATATTGCCGATGTCGACGTTGTCTGCACCCCGGACCACGACGTTGCGCATCAGCGCGCGCTCATCGACCTCGAAGATGAGCTTGACCGTCCCACCTACGACGCCCTCAGCGAAGACCTGGACGTCGTTGAACTGCTGCGTCGCCATCAAGCTCTTCGTGGCGCGCTGGATGTCGAAAATCGAATACGAGTTGCCCGGGATCAGGCCCGCGACGCCCAGAATCGTGGCGTCCGACTGGCGTACGTTGCCTCGCACGTCGAGCGAGTCGATCGGGATCATCAACTGCGGCGTCGGCGTCTGGGCCGAAGCCGCCCCTCCCGGAAAAGCGATCAACGCGAGAAGGAGGCCGAGGACCCGCCGGGCCCCCGCCCCCCTTGTCGTAGCTGTCGCGAGACTGCTTTCTGTCACGTCGTCGTCTGCGAGGGCGCGCCCATCGAAAGCCCCTCTCCATCCGCGTCCACGTCCACGACGATCTCGTCACCCGGAGCGAATTCCGACAAGAGGATCTTCTCGGAGAGCGGATCCTCGAGGTAGCGTTGAATGGCTCGCCGGAGCGGCCGGGCTCCAAACTTCTCGTCGTATCCCTTTTCGACGAGGAAACCGATCGCGGCGTCGGTGAGCGTCAACGCCAGCTCCTCCTCCGCCAGACGGTTCCGCACGTCTCGCAGTAGGATATGGACGATCTCCCCGATGTGTTCCCGGCTGAGTTGATGGAAGACGATGGTGTCGTCCACCCGGTTCAGGAACTCCGGGTTGAACGCCCGTTCGATCTCCTCCTTGACCTTCGCCTGGATGATCTCGTAGGAGGACTGCGGGTCGGCCTGCTGGAAACCGAGCCCACCGCCCTTCGAGATGTCTCGGGCGCCGAGGTTCGAGGTCATGATGAGGACCGTGTTCTTGAAGTCGATGACTCGACCGTAGTTGTCGGTCAGGTGGCCCTCGTCCAGGACCTGCAGGAGGATGTTGAAGACATCGGGATGCGCCTTCTCGATCTCGTCGAGAAGCACGACAGAGTACGGCCGACGCCGCACCGCCTTGGTGAGCGCGCCGGAATCCTCGTAGCCGACGTAGCCCGGAGGTGCACCGATCAACCGCGACACGGAGAACTTCTCCATGTATTCGCTCATGTCGACCCGAATCAGAGCATCCCGGTCAGCGAAGAGGAACTCGGCCAACGCACGCGCGAGCTCGGTCTTCCCGACACCCGTCGGCCCACTGAAGATGAAAGATCCGATGGGACGGTTCGGGTCCTTGAGCCCGGCGCGGCTGCGACGGATCGCCCGACTGATCGCCGCGATGGCGTCGTTCTGACCGACGACCCGCTTGTGGAGCTCGTCTTCCATGTGCACCAGCCGGTCGGTCTCGGCCTGCTGAAGGCGCGTGACCGGGATCCCGGTCCACCTCGAGACGATGAACGCGACGTTCTCCTCCGTGATCTCGGGGCGGTGCCTGCGTCGCTCCTCTTCCCACTCCTCACGCTCGGCCCGGATGCGCTCCTGCAGCTCGCGCTCTTCGTCACGGAGCTCGGCCGCGCGCTCGAAGTCCTGGTCCCGAATGGCCCCTTCCTTCCGATCCGCCAACTCCGCGAGCTCGTCCTTCAGCTCCTCGACCTCCGGGGGCGGCACCTGTGCCGCGATCCGGGCTCGGGCACCCGCCTCGTCGATGACGTCGATGGCCTTGTCCGGCAGGAATCGATCCGTGATGTAGCGGTCGGACAGCTTCGCGGCCTGGGCGAGCGTCAGATCCGGAATCACGATTCGGTGGTGGTCTTCGTAATGGCCACGCAGGCCCTTGAGAATCTCGACCGTCTCATCCACCGAAGGCGGATCCACGATCACCGGCTGGAAACGGCGCTCGAGCGCACCGTCCTTCTCGATGTACTTGCGGTACTCGTTCAGCGTGGACGCACCGATACACTGGAGCTCACCCCGGGCGAGCGCCGGTTTCAGCATGTTGGACGCGTCGATCGCCCCTTCGGCGGCCCCTGCACCCACCAACGTGTGCAGCTCGTCGATGAAGAGAATCACCGTCTGGGACTGTGAGATCTCGTTCATCACTGCCTTGAGGCGCTCCTCGAACTGACCGCGGTATTTCGTACCCGCGATGACGGCCGCCATGTCGAGGGCGAGGACGCGATGCTCCTTGAGCGCTTCGGTGACCTCGCCGCGCGCGATGATCTGCGCGAGTCCCTCCACGATCGCTGTCTTGCCGACTCCGGGCTCACCGATCAGCACCGGGTTGTTCTTCTTGCGGCGGCAGAGGATCTCGACGACGCGCTCGATTTCCCCCGCGCGCCCGATCGTCGGATCCAGCTTCGCCTGACGAGCGAGCTCCGTCAGGTCACGGCAGAAGTGATCGAGCGCAGGCGTCTTGGACTTCTTCTCTCCCTTGGCCTGGCTCGTCGGCTGATCCGAGGCTCCGCCGATCCCCGCCGGCTCCGACGGGCTGACGTCCGATCCGAGCACCTTGAGCGTCTCCGCTCGAGCCTCTTCCAACGTCACGCCCAGCGTGTTCAGTACCTGGGCCGCGATCCCCTTCTCCTCCCGCAGCAGCCCGAGCAGAAGGTGCTCGGTGCCCACGTAGGAGTGGTTCAGATCCCGAGCCTCCGCCATCGCGAACTCGAGGACCTTCTTCGCGCGAGACGTATACGGGAGCTCGCCGAGGGCGATCGTGGCCTTGCCCTTCTTGACCGACTCTTCGACCTGTTCGTGCACTTGATCGAGATCGACGCTCAGGTTCGTGAGCACGGCCGCAGCCACACCCTCACCCTCCCGGATGAGGCCGAGGAGGATGTGCTCCGTGCCGACATAGTCGTGTTGGAGGCGAATCGCCTCCTCCCTGGCCATCGCCAGGACCTTCCGCACGCGGTCGGTGAAGTTGTAATTCATTCCCTAATCGGTTGGGGGCGAATCGTCGTCACCCGGAGGACTGATGTCCCCCTCGGAGACCAGGATCCGGCGCACATAGGCCGCTCGGTGCGCATCGGCCTCGGAAGGGGGTAGATCCCGCCCTGCCGCCTGCTCGAGATGAGCAGTTTGGGTAAATATCATCAGCTTGTTGAGCGTGTATACACGGAGCTCTGGGAGGAGTTTCAGACTGACGCCGAGGCGGACGCCCGACAGCAGGTTCATCAGCTCCTCGAAGGAAATCGACCGGGCGTAGCGAAGCAACCCGTAGGCTCTCCAGATCTTGTCCTCGGTGACCTGCGCGGCATCCCGCATCAAAATCTGCCGAGCGTGCAGCTCGAAGTGGATCACCTGGCGAACCATCTGCTCGAGGTGTTCGATCAGATCTTCCTCGGTCTTGCCGAGCGTGGTTTGGTTGGAGATCTGGAAGAAGTTGCCCACCACCTCGGATCCCTCGCCGTACAGCCCGCGGAAGGTCAGCCCGACCTGTCCGAGACCCTGTAGGACACGGCCGATCTCTTTGGTGAGCACAAGCCCGGGAAGATGGACGAGCACCGACGCCCGCAGCCCGGTTCCCACATTCGTGGGGCAGCTCGTCAGAAAGCCGAACTCATGGTGGTAAGCGAGCGGTAGCTCTTGGCCGAGCTCCTCGTCGAGACGATCCACCCGATGCCAGGCCTCCCGGAGCCAGAGCCCGCTGAAGAGCCCCTGGAGGCGAAGATGATCCTCTTCGTTCACCATGATGGAGAGAGGGTCCGAACCGGACAGCACCACTGCAGAGCCACGCGCTGGGCCGGCCTTGGCGTCCCCGAGCAGCTCCCTCGACGCGAGTCGGCGCTCGAGGAGGATCTGTCTGGGGCGGTGCTCCATCGCGGCCAGCTCGGCCACCGATGCACCTCGAAGAGCGTCGATCTTGGGAACGGCACGCCTCATCAGCTCGAGGACCGCCTCGCGATCGTTCACGCGGGCACGCGGCCCGTACGCGTGACCCTGTAGGTTTCTGGCGAGGCGGACACGCGTGGAGAGGACGATGTCCGGCTGGTCCCCACTGGCATCCAGCCAACCCAATCCGTAGTCGGGGATGTCACTCATACGATTTCCCCCGAACCGCTGGGCTCGAGGGCTCGGATCTCGTCCCGCAGGCTGGCGGCACGCTCGAAATCTTCGCTCTCGACCGCACGCTCCAGTTTCCGCTTCAGGCCTTCGAGCCGCCTTTCGACATCGGTGGCGGTCGGATCGGGCGGGAGGTAGACCTTGCCCACGTGTTGGGTGCTACCGTGTACACGCCTGAGAAGACTACGGAGATAAGCGTCGAAGGTCGTGTAGCAATGCGGGCATCCGAGACGGCCCGTCTCCTTGAAGTCGGCGAAGGTCAAGCCGCAGAAGCCGCACTGCGTCTCGCGATCCGTGGCGACCGATGCATCCTCTTCGGCGCCCATCTGGGCCAGAAATCCCGAGAGCGGGAAATGGGCCGGCTCTTCCGGAGACTCCACGCCCTTTGCCGCAGCGCACTTCTCGCACAGGTGATGCGTCGACATCTGGTTGTTTTCGATCTGTGTGAGGCGCACGACCGCCTCGGCCTCGCCGCAGGCGTCACAGGGTTGAGGATTCTCTTGTTCGTCCATGATGTCGCTCGGTCGGGGCCTAGCCCACCTCGTCGAGAGTACCGTCCTTCAACTCCAGAATCCGATCCGCTCGCTGAGCCAGCTCCCGGTTGTGCGTCACCAGGACCATGGCCAAACCGTGCTCCTCGCGCAGCTCGAAGAGAAGGTCGTGCAGCGCCTCGCTCGTGTGGGCATCCAGATTGCCCGAAGGTTCGTCCGCCAACAGCACGAGCGGGTCGTTCGCCAACGCTCTCGCCACGGCGACACGCTGCTGCTCCCCGCCTGAAAGCTGACGTGCCCTGTGCTGCAGGCGCTCCGAAAGCCCCACGGAATCGAGGAGCTCGCGTCCCCGAGTCTCGGCGGAGTGCCGATCCACACCCGCGATCAGACAGGGCATCATCACGTTCTCCAAAGCCGTGAACTCACGGAGCAGATGGTGGAACTGAAAGACGAATCCGATTCTCCTGTTCCTGAGGTCGGCGAGATGGACGTCGTCCATCCCCGCCACGTCCTCTCCGCCGACCAGTACCGTTCCTCCACTGGGTCGGTCCAGGGCGCCGAGCAGATGAAGCAGTGTGGACTTGCCTGCCCCGCTGCTTCCCACGACGGCCACGGCCTCACTGGGTCCGACCCGCAGGTCTACCCCCTGCAGAATCCGGAGTTCGGAGCCGTCTCCCCCTCGAAAGGACTTTTGGAGCCCGAAGGCCTCGACCGGAGCGGAAGAAAGCATCCTTGGCTACTCGTGACGGATGGCATCGACCGGCTGAAGCCGGGAGGCCCGGAAAGCGGGATAGATCGTCGCCAAGAACGCGATCAGGATGCTCACGGCCACGATCATCAGGATGTCCTGTGCGTAAATCGAGACCGGCAGGCGGTCGACGAAGTAGACGTCCGGAGGAATCCGGATGATCTCGTACGTGTCGAGCAGCCACGCCAGCGTGACTCCCAACCCGGTGCCCGCCACGGTACCGATGACCCCGATCCACAGCCCCTGCAGCATGAAGACCTTCAGGATCCCCCGGTCGGGCATCCCCATGGACTTGAGGATCCCGATCTCTCGCGTGCGGTCGACGACCACCATGACGAGCGTGCTGACGATGTTGAAGGCCGCGACGACGATGATCAACGAGAGAATCAACCCCATTGCGAGCTTCTCGAGCTTGAGTGCGCTGAAAAGCGCGGCGTTGGTCACCGTCCAGCTCTCGGCATAGAAACGCAGGCCCAGACGCTCTCGGATTGCTGCCGCTACCGAGCGAGCGATTTCCGGGTCGTCTGTGCGGACCCCGAGTCCCGAGATTTCGTCCGACTCACGGATCCCCAGCTGCCCCTGGGCATCCTCCAGCTTCACGTAGACGTTCTTGATGTCGTAGTCGTACATCCCCGTCGTGAACGTCCCCGTCACCTCGTACTGGCGCATGCTGGGGACGGGTGTCCCGAGAAACGGATCGAGCTTGGTGTTCTCGTAAGCGATCAGCGTCAGGGTGTCTCCGGGAAAGACCGCCATCCGGGCAGCCAGACGGCTCCCCATCAGGAGGGGCGGCAGCCCCGAGGCGGTCGTGCCGAGCTCGTGGATCCCGTCCTGGATCTTTCGCTCCATCTCGGTCACCGGTGGCCCGTCCGGGTCCAGCTCCACGCCGTACATGTCGGACGGCTGGGCATAATTGCCACGCAGGATCGTGACCTGACTGAGCACGAAGGGAGCGGCGCCGAACACGCCGTCCACCGATTTCACGTCCGCCAACGTGGCTTGCCAGTTCTGCATCCGCAGGCTGGATCCCTGCTGCAGCACCAGGACGTGCGGGGACGATTCGAGGATCTTCCCACGAAGGTCCTCCTGCATCCCCGTCATCACGCCGATCACCACCACGAGCGCCGTCACACCGACGACGATTCCGCCGAGAGCGATCCAGGTGATGAAGGAGAGAAAGGGTCCCCCGCGTGACGACGACAGGTATCGGCGGGCCAGGAACCACGCGAGGCCACCCGCCGCACCCGAATCGGAAACGGCCGCGGACGCTACCGGTCTCGTCCTCGCCTCCGGCACATCCGATGCGGACTCGGGAGCCGACGGCGGCGGCGTGCTCATCAGTCGCGGAGCGCCGGGAAGAGGATGACGTCCCGGATGTTGGGCTGATCGGTCAGGAGCATGACGAGGCGATCGACACCCATGCCCAACCCTCCTGTCGGGGGAAGGCCGTATTCGAGGGCCCGGATGTAGTCCTCGTCGATCTGCATCGCCTCTTCGTCTCCCCCGGCACGCAGGTGCGCCTGTGCCTCGAAGCGCTCCCGTTGGTCGATCGGGTCGTTCAGTTCGCTGAAGGCGTTGCAGAGCTCACCCGCCGCGCAGATCAGCTCGAAACGCTCCGTCAGATCCGGCGCGCCGCGCTTCGGCTTCGCCAGCGGGCTCAGCTCTTTGGGATGATCCAGGACGAAAGTGGGCTGTACCAGCTTCGGCTCCACCAGCTCGCTGAACAACTTGTCGAGCAGCTTACCCCGCCCCGCACCGTCGAGTTCGGGCAGCCCGAGCGCCTCGGCACGATCTCGAAGGTCCGCGTCGCTCAGCTCCGGAACCTCCGCTCCCAGAGCCTCGCCGAGCGATCCCAGCATCGTGATCCTGGGGAACGGAGGCTCGAAGCTGATCTCCTGACCCTGAAAGGTCACCGTCCGTGATCCGATCACCCGATCCACGACGTGGACCAACATCTCCTCGAACAGCCCCATGAGGTCGTGGTAGTCGAGGAAGGCGGCATAGAACTCGAGCATCGTGAACTCGGGGCTGTGCGTGCGATCCATCCCCTCGTTCCGGAAGTCCTTGCAGATCTCGTAGACGCGCTCGAGCCCACCGACGATACACCTCTTGAGATAGAGCTCGTCGGCGATCCGCAGGTAGAGCGTCCGGTCCAGCGTGTTGTGTCGGGTCACGAAGGGACGAGCGAGCGCTCCTCCGTACAGGGGCTGCAGCGTCGGCGTCTCCACCTCGAGAAACCCGTGGCCGTCCAGAAAGGTGCGAAGCTCGGTGATGATGCTCGCCCGTGTGCGGAAGACCTCCCGCACCTCGGAATTCACGGCGAGGTCGGCGTAACGCTGGCGGTAGCGTGTTTCGGTGTCGGCGAAGCCGCTGTGCGTCACGCGCCCACCGGTCTCCTCGTCGACTTCCGTCTTGCCGATCGGAAGCGGACGGAGCGACTTGGCCAGAAGCTCGTAACTCGAAACCTGGATGGTCACCTCGCCCGTCCTGGTTCGGAAGAGGGGACCGTGTACACCGACCCAATCGCCCAAGTCCAACAGGTCGAGATCTTCGAAGGCCTCGTCACCGAGAACGTTCTTCTTGAAGTAGACCTGAATGCGGCCGGAACCATCCTCGATGTGTGCGAAGGCGCTCTTGCCGTGGCTGCGGTAGCTGACGATGCGGCCGCCGCAGGCGACTTCGATTCCCTGGCCCTCTTCCGAGAGCGCCTCTTCGGACTCGGCCTGCTCGAACGCCGACACGGCGTCGGACGAGAAGTGCGAGCGCTCGAAGCGGTAGCCGAACGGCTCCCATCCGCGCTCTTCGATCCGAGCGAGCTTCTCCCTGCGATGCCGCAGAACTTGTGAAAGATCTTCGCTCATGTCTCTAGGCTGCGTGTTGGCCGCCGAACTTCTTCAGGAATGCCTCGATGAACGGGTCCAGATCACCGTCCATCACCTTGCCGACGTCTCCGACCTTCAGCTCCGTTCGGTGATCGTTGACCATCGTGTACGGCTGGAAGACGTACGAGCGGATCTGATTACCCCACCCGATCTCCGTCTTGGTCGCCTCAAGGGCCGCCCGCTGCTTCTCTTGCTCTTCGAGGGCCCGCTCATAGAGGGCGGCCTTCAACATCTTCATGGCCGTCGCCCGGTTCTTGTGCTGGGAGCGCTCCTGCTGGCAGGAAACCGCGATGCCCGTCGGCATATGTGTGATCCGGATCGCGGAATCGGTCTTGTTCACGTGCTGCCCACCCGCACCAGAGGCACGGAAGGTGTCGACACGAAGATCGGACTCGTCGACCTCGATCTCGATCTCGTCGTCGACCAAAGGATATACGAACACGCTGGCGAAGGACGTGTGGCGCCGCGACTGCGCATCGAAAGGAGAGATCCGAACCAGTCGATGCACACCTTTCTCGGCTTTCAGATAGCCGTAAGCGTGGTCCCCGTCGACCTCGAGCGTGGCGCTCTTGATCCCGGCTTCCTCTCCCGGCTGAAGGTCGAGCACCTTGAGCTTGAAACTGTGCCGCTCAGCCCACCGGGAATACATGCGCGTCAGCATCTCGGCCCAGTCCTGAGACTCCAGCCCGCCCGCTCCCGGGTGGACGGTCACGATCGCACCCCGGTGATCGTCCTTGCCCTGAAGCATGGTTTGGAGCTCGAGGGCCTTGACTCCGGAATCGAGTGCGTCGAGCTCCCGAAGCCATTCCCCCTCCAGCTCCGCATCGGCTTCATCGGCGAGGAGCTCTGCGAGCTCCTGGAGTTCATCCACCTTCGCCGTGAGCTGCTCCGCAGGCTCGATCCAACCCTTCAGCCGGTTCGATTCGTCGATGACCTCTCGAGCTCGATCCTGAGAATCCCAAAAACCCGGGTCCGCCATTCCTTCCTCGAGCGCAGCAAGCTTGGACTTCCGGTTTTCGAGGTCAAAGATACCCCCTGAGCTCCAGAAGCCGGGCAGCAAGCTCGTCGAGGCGTTGTACGTCTTCCTTGTTCATCTGGAGCACCCATTCAGGGTCGAACCCGTGGGGTCATAGGAACGAGGGGCCGCCCGGGCAGGGCGACCCCTCGCGAACAACGCTGAATATACGGGCTCAGCCCTGGCGGTTGAAGACCGACTGGCCCTTGGCGAGGATCTCGTTGAGGGCGTCGTTGAAGAAGTGGTTGTTGGCGACGATCCCGGGATCGACCTGCTCGGCGTACTCTTTCCAGCACTTTTCGATCTCTTCCTCGAAGACCTCCGGGAGGTTGCCCGCGGAGAACGCTTCGTGGTGCTTCTGGGGATGGTACGCGACGATGTCCGATACGAGGCTGCGCGCCAGACTCTTCGCCTTGTCCTCCGGGGAGCGTCGCCCGAACTGCACGGCGGGTGTGGCCGGAGGAGGAGTAGGAGCCTCGGGTACGGGGTCCACCTCCGGTGAAGGCGTCTCCTCCTCGGCTGGAGCTTCGGGCGCCGGAGCCTCGTCCACGGCTGCCACCTCATGCGATTCCTCGAACGCCGGCAGCTCCTCGGCGTCCGCCTCCTCTACGACCGGAGCTTCCTCCACAGTCGCTTCCTCATACGGCTCCTCGTACGCCGGCGTCGCCTCGGCCTCCATCGTCCCGA
>JBDHII010000106.1:0-5086 GCA_039587515.1 Gemmatimonadota bacterium | reverse complement strand
GGCGAGTGCGACGAGACCCAGCTGGCGTACGCACTCTTCTCCGTGGAGTCGCTGGCGCTCGATCTGGTCGCCGACGACTTCCACCTGAAGATCCGGGCCGAGAAGCCGGCCTCCTACCCGGAGCGTCAACGGATCTCGATCGACGAGTCGCTCTGGATGCTGGATTGCGACGACTACGACCCGCCCTACTACGTGGCGGAGTCGGTCCTCGCGGCGGGACGGGACAAGGATCCACAGGGATGGGCCGATCCGGAGGAGATGGACAGAGGCATGCTCGAAGAACGGGCGGCGAGATTCAGGGACGACGAGGGCCGTCCGCTCAACCCGCGGGGTCGCACCGGCATCGCCGGTCGGGGGCTGCTCGGACTCTGGGGGGCGAACGGATCGGTGACGGGAATCGTGTTCCGTACGAGCGTCGTCACAGGGGACCGGGAGCTCCTGCTGGGGTCCGTCGATGAGTCGTCGTCGCTCGAGCTGCCGAAGGGCTTCCTGATGCCCGACGAGTCGCCCGAGGCCGGACTGACCCGGGTCATGGAGGCCGAGACCGGTTGGCGCCCCGATTCCTCGGGTGAACAGGTGCGCGAGGGCTATGCCTACGACGCGAGGCAGACGGACCACGCGTGGGTGGAGCAGCGCGCATACCTCGTCGACGCAGAGGACTCCGAGCTGCCGGACCTCTTCGAGGCTCGAGGCGATTTCGATGAAGTCGGCTGGTGGCCGCTCGAGGAGGAGACCCTCATGAGGCTTCCCGCGGACCAGGCCGAAGCCGTGCAGGCGGCGCTCGAGCGGGCCCCGGCGGGATCCGCTGCGGAGCAGGGATGAGCGTGGCCGACCTTCGCGCAGCGGAGCGCCTCGCGCTCGAGAGTCACCGTCAGGGGCGACCGATCGAAGCGACAGGTACGGAGGACGAGGCTTGGGTAGCCTGGGCTCTCGGTGTCGCCCTCGGGATCTGCCGACAGGCACGGGTCCTCCATCGCCCCGATGCCGTGACCAAGATCAAGGAAGACGGCTCGCCCTTCACCGTCTTCGAGAGAGAGATCGAGGATTCGGTCCGAGTCGCTCTCGCGGATTTCAGACCCGAAGCCGAGTTCCTGGGCGAGGAGTCCGGTGGCGATTTCGTCGAAGAGGGGTGGACGGTCGCCGCGGATCCGATCGACGGTACCTGGGCCTACCTGGGACATACCGAGACCTTCTCCACCGTGCTGAACGTCTTCCGGGACGGCCGGCCCTATCTCGGCGTCGTGGCGAGCCCGGTCGTCGGAGAGCTGGGGTACGCGCTGGAGGGTGGACGCTCGAGACTCCTGAGGATCGACGCGTTCGGGGAGGGTGACGTGGCGACCGATCTCCCGTTCCCGGACGCGCAGCCCGGCACACTCCTCGTCAACGCCCACCCGGCTCGGGAGGGGGCGACCACCGGTGCGCTGCTTCGGGCTTGGGAGCGAGGAGAGCTCGCCATGGTCCGGTCCCCCGGAGGCTCACCTGCCTGGGCGCTCCTGGAGGCGGCGCGCGGCCACTTCGTCTACGTAAACCAGTGGTCGCGGGCTCCGGCCCGACCCTGGGACCTGGCGGCCGGGGTGCTGTTGGTGCGCGGCGCCGGGGGCGACGTCGTCGACCTGGCGGGAGCGCCGATCGACCCCTTGGGCGCGAGCGGGCCCTTCGTGGCGGGCGTCGACGCCTCCGCGGTCGATGCGGTCGTGCGGATCCTCTCCGATGGGAGAGGCGCGAGCGGGCTCTGATGGAAGGCTCGCAAAGCCCGGCCGGGTTGGCTCGAGGGACCGTCGTCCGCGTCGCCGGAGTGGCGCTCGTGTTCGTGCTCGCGATCGCGGCCTTCACGGCGGGTGTGCACACGACGGGTGTCGAAGACCTCGGCGGCCAGTCGGTTCTGGCCTGGCTCTACTACGCGGGCGGCCTCTTCGTATTCGGCGGCCTCGACCTGGGCGCACCCGCCGGCGGGCCGGCGTTGGGGCGGGCAGCGCTCTGGACGGCCTATTTCCTCGCTCCGGCGATTACGACGACCGCGCTGATCGATGCCGCGCTGCGACTCATCAAGCGGGACGAGGCCGTCCGCCAGAACCTGGAAGGGCATATCGTCGTGGCGGGCGGGGGCCAGGTCGGCCTGGCCTATCTCTCCGCCATTCGCGCCGTCAATCCCGATCAGCCCATCCTTCTCGTGGAGGAGGAGCGATCCGCCACCCGAGCCGCGGAGGCGGCCCGGCTGGGTTCGGTCTCCGTGATGCAGGCCGACCTCCACCGACCGGCGACACTGGATCTCCTGCGGCTCGAGCGGGCGGACCGGATGATCTCGGTGACCGATGACGATCTCGTGAACCTCGAGGTCGCGTGGGCGGTGAAATCCCTTCACCCGGAGCTGCCCGTTGCGGTCCACGTGGCCGACCTCTCGCTCCTGCGCCCCGTCAATCGACTGCTCCGCGACCAGCCGAGAGAGGCCGCGCCCGGGGCGGGGCCGCCTCTCGTGTTCAACACGCACCGCATCGGTGCTTTGCACCTTTACGAACGGTTCTTGCACCCGCACTTCCAGGACACCGGATACCTGGACGTGGTCGTCATCGGGGGCTTCGGCCGTTTCGCCCAGACGATTCTGGAGCTGCTGCGTGTCACGGCCGCCGAGGAAGTGGAGCGGGTCGTCGTGGTCGATGCCGATGCGTCGGTCCGGTTGCGGCAGTTCGCCACCGACGTCAAGCTCGAGTCCTTCGCGGTCGTTCCCGTCGACGGTGCGCTCGAAGACCCCGGAACCTGGGATCGGGTGGAGCAGGCGTTGGAGGGCTTGGACGTGACCCCGGTCTACCTGCTCGCTTCTCATCAAGAGGTCGTGAATTTCCGCACTGCGCTGATGCTCAGAGAGCGCGATGCGCTCGCACGCATCTTCGCCCGCTGCTTCCACAGGGGGCGCTTCTCGGAATCGCTCGCCGAACAGCGGGCTTTCGAGCTTCTGGCGTTCGAGGAGGTGTTGCGGGACGCCCTCGTGGATCACTACGAGGGTTTCCGGACGGTCTGAACCGGTGTTCCGCGCTCGGCCCGGATGGAGGGGGAGCTGAGCTCGATCCTCGACCTGATCTCGGAGCAGCTCGACTAGCCCTCAGCTGATCATCCGCCTCCAGTCCGTCAGGATCTTCGGAGCGTCCTCCAGCAGCGCGTTGAGCTCGGCGATCAACCCGTTGACGATCGCCGTGAGCTCTTCGGCGTGCTCGGCAGCCGCAGCTTCGACCTCGGTCAGCACTTCGAGCTGACCGTCCGTCGGACGCGCCTGCGGTCCCTCGATCCCACGCACGACGAACCGCAGCTGCTCGATCAGGCGGGGCCAGTCGCGGTAGCCCATGCTGCCGGGCGGGCGGCGGACTTCGGCGCCCAGCGTCTCGAGCGCGTCCTGGGCCTCGCCCGCTTTGCCGCGGATCTCGCCCTCGTTGGAAAGCTCCTTGCCCTCGATCGACTCGAGCAGCCCGTCGATCTGCCCGTCGAGGTCTGTGATCGCGCCCACCATGCGGTTGAGCTGCGTCTGCAGATCGCGCGCTCTCATCGACGCGGTGAAGCGCGCCTCGTAGTCGGCCCGGGAAGCTCCGACGTTGGGATCCCCGCGAAGCGTGAAGTCGGTCGACATCTCGGTCTCACCGACTGCAACGGTGGCGGTGTACGTGCCGGGTACGGCGGGCGGCCCGCCGCCACCGCCGAAGAAGCCGAATCCACCTCCGCCCTGCTGACCCGGGATCGGCTCTGCTCCCTCCCACGTGAGGTTCCAGACCGCCCGGTTGATCCCCGCCTCCGCTCCCCGGTGCCCGAACTCCCGGACGAGCGTGCCTGCGGCGTCGGTGATCCGGACCTGCACGCCGGCCCGATCGTCCAGCGCGGCTGCCGCCTCGTCCGACAGGTAGTACTGGATCCAGGCCCCACCCTGCGGGTTCTCGCCGACGAAGGCGCTCTGGCCGAGGTTGCTGCCCCGGCTCCACATCTCCCAATCGGTGACGGTGCGCATCTCGAAGAGGTGCATGTCCTGCGTCAGCGCATCGGCGAGCTCGACCATCGGCTGAATGTCGTCGAGGATGAAGGCGCCGCGTCCGTGCGTGCCGATCACCAGGTCGTTGTATTGACGCTGGATGCGGATCCCGCGAACCGAGACACGCGGCAGGTTGCCCCGGATGTCGATCCAGGTGCGGCCCCGATCCCAGGACGCGTAGATGCCGCGGTCCATGCCGACGAAGAGCAGGTCCGGGTTCTCGGGATGCTGCCGTACGACCTTCACGTAGTCGTCCTGGGGCAGTCCGGCCGAGAGATCCCGCCAGCTCTGTCCGTAGTCGGTGGTCTCCCAGAGGTGCGGGGTGAAGTCGTCCAGCCGGTGGTTGTCCACCGCCATGAATGCCGTGCCGGCTTCCGTGGCCGACGCCTCGATGTTGCCGATCCACGTCTCGGCCGGCAGCCCGGGCACGCGGTCGCGCACGTTGGTCCAGCTCGCGCCGTCGTCGCGGGTGATCTGCACGTTGCCGTCGTCGGTCCCGACCCAGATCACGCCGGGCTCGACCTCGGATTCGGCGATCGTGAGGATGGTCGTGTGGAATTCAGCGGCCGTGTTGTCGTTGTAGATCTCCCCGCCGGAGTCCATCTGCTTCGCGGGGTCGTTCGTCGTGAGGTCGGGGCTGATGACGTCCCAGCTGTAGCCGTAGTCGCTGCTGCGGAAGAGCACGTTGCCGCCCCAGTAGACGGTTCCCGGATCGTGCGGCGAGATCACGATCGGCGCGTCCCAGTTGAAGCGGTAGCGCGCTTGGGCCATGGACTGGCCCTGCGAGCCCACCATCCACGGGAAGGGCTCGATCGAGCGGGTCTGTCCGGAGCTCACGTCGGTGATCCGGAAGTATCCGCCCTGCGCGTTCGAATAGACGAGGTTCGGCTGGCCCGGCACGGGCACGGTGAAGAAGCCGTCTCCGCCGCTGACGGTGTACCACTCGCCCGGCATGATCCCCCGGGGCTCGTTCGTTCTCGAGGGCCCGCACCAGTTCCCGTTGTCCTGCAGCCCGCCGCAGACGTAGTAGGGATCGCGGTCGTCCACGAAGACGTGGTAGTACTGGGCGAGGCTGAA
>JBDHII010000105.1:0-6632 GCA_039587515.1 Gemmatimonadota bacterium | reverse complement strand
GATCTCGCCAACTCCGCGAGCATCCACGTGCTCACTCCGACGCGGGTCTCCGAAGTCCTGGAACGCATGCAGCAGCCCGACGACGTGGTCGTGAGTGCCACGCTCGCCCGGGAGATCGCGCTGCGCGAGGGCGTCAAGGCGGTGATCGAGGGCTCGGTCGGCTCGGCGGGCGAAGGATATCTGTTGCTCGCCACCGTACGGGGCGCAGCGGACGGGCAGCCCCTCGCTTCGCTGCGCCGCACGGCCCGTTCGTCGGCCGAGGTCATCGACGCGATCGACGGCCTCAGCCAGGACATTCGCGAGCGAGCCGGTGAGTCGTTGCGCTCGATCAAGAGCGAAGCCCCCCTCGAGGCCGTGACGACGCGCTCGATGGACGCGCTGCAGCGCTTCGTACGCGCCAACGAAGCTACCGAATCGGGAGACTTCGGAAGCTCGATCGCGCTGCTCCGAGAGGCGGTCGCGCTCGACCCGGGCTTCGCCATGGCCTACCGAAAGATGGCGGCCGACCTCTTCAATGCCGGTCGACCCTTCGCCGAGATCGTCGAGGCTGCGGCGTACGAGCTCCGGGACCGGTTGACGGAGCGGGAGGCGTTGCTCACGGCAGCCCAGTACCACAACCGCGTGACCCTGGACGCCGCGGCCGAGATTCGGGCATACGAAAGCGTACTCGAGCGTTTCCCCGACGATCCGGCCGCCTTGAACAACCTTTCGAACATCTACGGTGAGCGGGGCCGCTACGAAGAAGCGGTCGAGCTGCTGGAGCGTGCCGTCGGGGGGGCCGGCGAATCCGCCTCTGCGCATACGAACCGCGTCTTCGTCAAGCTCAACGTCGGTGACACGGCCGGCGCTCGAGAGGCCCTGCGCGCGGTCGAGGAGAAATATTCCCACCGTCCAGGCTGGACCGATGCCAATCGTTTCGCTCTGGCGTGGCGGACCGGGGATCTCGAGCTGGCGCACGAGGTCGCTCAGGCGATCTCGGACGAGGTGTCCTTGGGGCCGGGCTGGTACTGGGTCGCAAGCCATCTGCTCAACTACGCCGATGCGATCGGCGGCCGATTCTCGGAAGCTCTCGAGCACGCCGACCGGGCCATCTCCGATCTGACGGCCGGCGGGGTACCGGACCTCGTGAGCAACGCCGTCCTCGACGGCGCATTTCTGGACCTTGCGGCCGGTCGCCAGGCCGAAGCGCGCGCACGGCTCACCGACGCGCTCGAGTCGGGAATCTTCGACGCGCCCCCCGTGGAGGCCCGGGACTACCTGGGCTTCTCTCTCGCGCTGGCCTGGGCCGGGGACACCGAGAGGGCGCGTGCGCTCGTGGAGCGGGCAGCCGAGGAGCTGCCGGCCGTTCGTGAGACGGCGATCGCTGAGGGCCGGCGCCGGGTCGACGTCGTACTGACGGGCCTCGAGAGCGACCCCTCGGCGGGGCTTGCAGCCCTGGATCAGCTGCGTCGCTCCGCCGGTTGCCCCTCGTGCTGGGCCATCGACGCAGCGCTTCTCGCCGACGCGGCGGACGAGCCCTCACGTGCAGCGGAGGAGTACGAGGAGGTAATGCGCGTCGTCAGGATGGCGGAAACGAGGCGCTACGGCGCCGCCATGGCTTTGCGCCGGCTGGGCCCGATCTATGAGGAGCTCGGCCAGGTCGAAGACGCCATCATCGCCTATGCACGCCTGGCCGCGTGGTGGGCCGAAGCGGACCCCGACCGCCAGCCGATCGTGCGTGACGCCCGCGCTCGGCTGGTGGCGCTCCAGAGCCGGGAGCGAAGCGGTCCCTGAGTCAGTCCCCTTGTGTCCCTAGGGGAACGGGTGTTAGCCTTCCCCTAGCCTTACAAGGGGAACCCATGACACAGAATCCGAATCTCGTTCGAGGCACGCTCGACCTCCTGATCCTGAAAGCCCTCACCTGGGAACCGAAGCACGGATACGGAGTGGGTGAATGGATCGAAAGCGCGACGGACAACGCCCTGCTCATGGAGGAGGGCACCCTTTACCCCGCCCTACACCGGCTGGAGAACAAGGGGTGGGTCGAGTCGGAATGGGGGCTCTCCGAAAACAACCGACGGGCCAAGTACTACCGGCTCACCCGTGAGGGGGACCGTCACCTCGCGAGAGAGGCGGAGTCGTGGTCCCGCCATACCGCCGCGGTCGCGAAGGCGCTCGCCCTGCAGGCGCCGGGCCGGTGACCGATCCCAGGCCACGCCGACTCTTCCGGATCCCCTTCCGAAAGGGAGGGCTTCGGCACGAGGTCGATGAGGAGCTCCGATTCCACATCGAAACGAGGGTCGGGCAGCTGTTGGACGAAGGGTTGAGCGAGGAGGAGGCGCGGGCGGAAGCACGCCGCCGGTTCGGTGACGTGGAGCGCATCGGTGAAGAGGTCGAAGAACTGACGAGGAGGAGGGAGAGGGCGATGAGGAGCTCCGACCACTGGGACGACATCGGCAGGAATCTGGCTTTCGCGTTTCGGCAGCTTGTCCGGAACCGGGTCTTCAGCGTCGTGAGCGTGCTCACCGTCGCGCTCGCCATCGCGGCGACGACGTCGATCTACAGCGTCGTCGACGGAATCCTCCTGCGTCCTCTCCCCTACCCCGAGTCGGACGAGCTCGTGATGGTCTGGGCGGACTACACGCGACGCGACGTGGTCCTCCCCGACAAGCGGAGGGAGTGGCTTTCGTGGCCGAACTTCTCCGATTTTCGCGATCAGGTCGGGGCGGTCGAAGCCGTCTCCGCCTTCATGGGGTGGGGTCCGACGCTCACCGGGTCGGACACGAATGCAGAGCGGTTGAACGGCGGGATCTTCAGCCACGGGATGTTCAGCGACGTGCTCGGGGTCGAGCCGGCTCTCGGCCGAGGCTTCCTCCCCGGGGAGGACGTCCCCGACGGCCCTGCGCTCGTCCTGCTCGGTCACGGCTTCTGGCAGCGGGCCTTCGGGGGAGACCCCGCGATCCTCGATCAGACCATTCTGCTGAACGATCAGCCGCACACCGTCATCGGCGTGATGCCTGCCGGATTCGAGCCTCCCGCCTTCCTGGGGACCGACGCATGGACGCTGATGCAGTTCGACGACTCGAACGGCGGCGGGCGGGGCTCGGCCTTCCTCCGTACGGTGGGTCGGCTGCGGGACGGTGCGTCCCTCGATCTGGCTCGGGCGCAGGGAGGGCAGCTGGGTTCACGATTGGAGCAGGAGTTTCCCGAGGCCAACACCGACGTCGGCTACAACGTCTATCCGCTCCACTTCGACATGGTCCAGCAGGCGAGCTCGGCGCTGTGGATCCTTCTCGGCGCCGTGGGTCTCGTCCTGCTGATCGCCTGCGTGAACGTCGCCAACCTCCTCCTGGCTCGGGGAGCCTCGCGGCACGGCGAGCTGGCGGTCCGGGTCGCGCTGGGAGCGAGCAAGGGACGGGTGCTGGCGCAGCTCATGACCGAGAGCCTGCTGCTGGCCTTCATCGGCGGGGCTCTGGGCTTCGGACTCTCGTTCGTCGGTGTGGAGGCGCTCCTCGCCCTGGCTCCGGATCAGACACCGCTGATCGAGCAGGTCGGCGTGGATGGCCGAATCATGGGCTTCGCGGCCGCCGTCACGCTCGCCGCAGGCGTCTTCTTCGGCATCCTCCCGGCCCTGAGGGCTTCGGGCGCCAAGCCCGCATCCGCCCTCAAGGATGCGGGGCGCTCGGGACACGGCCGCCGCTCGGGGAGGCTTCGGAGCGGATTGGTCGTCGGTCAGGTCGCCCTCGCCCTCATGCTTCTCGTGGGTGCGGGACTCCTCCTGCGCAGCTTCCAGAAGCTCCAGCAGGTCGACCTGGGGTTCGAGCCGGAAGGCGTGCTCTCGATGCAGATGCAGCTTCCCCCGGTGCGCTTTCCGGATGCGACCACGCGCCTGGCATTCTTCGAACAGCTCGAGGAGCGTCTGCAGGCGATTCCGGGCGTCGAGTCGGTCGGATCGATCACGAACCTGCCCCTGGCCGGCCAGGACGGGGACACGAACTTCTGGGTCGAGGGGGCCGCGCCGCCGCCGCAGGGCCTGGAGCCGTCGGTCTGGTTGAGGCGGGTGACGCCCGACTACTTCGACGCCATGGGCCTCGAGCTGGTAGGTGGTCGTGCATTCCTGCCCTCCGACGATCTCGATGCCACCCGCGTCATCGTGGTGAACGAGACGCTCGAGCGCGACTACTTCGACGGTCAGGCCATCGGGAGGCGCCTGAACGTCAACAACCCGGCAGACCCGGTCTGGCGCGAAGTGGTGGGCGTCGTCCGGGACATCAAGAACTTCGGGATTCGTGCCGAGAGCCGGAACGCGATGTACCTGCCCTTCGCCCAGGCACCGACGACCTTCCTCTTCACGACGATCCGCACTTCGGTCGAACCGGCCTCCCTCATGAACCCGGTGCGTGCCGCGGTGGCGGATATCGATGCCGGCATCGCCGTCGCGAACATGAGAACCATGGACGAGCTCGTCTCCGCTTCTCTGGCGGCCGACCGTTTCACGGCGTCGCTGCTCGGTGGGTTCGCCCTGGTCGCGCTTCTGCTCGCCGTGGTCGGGCTGTACGGTGTGGTCTCCTACAGCGTGACCACACGCCTGCCCGAGATGGGGGTACGGATCGCTCTCGGAGCGGGAACCGATGGAATCCGCCGCCTGATCCTCCGGTGGGCGCTCTCCCTGGCTTCCGCCGGCATTGCGGTCGGAGCGATCGGAGCCCTCGGTGTGACGCGACTCATGGAGGGGCTGCTCTTCGACGTGCCGACGACGGACGTCGCCACCTTCGGAGTCGTCTCTCTGATCATGGCCCTGGCCGCAGTGACCGCCTCCCTGGTCCCTGCCGTTCGCGCCACACGGGTCGATCCCGTCCAGGTGCTCAAATCGGAGTGACCCCGGAGCAGTTGCCCATCGCCGGACCTTTGCGAGCTTGAGGTCGCGACAACCTCCAGGGAGATCGACATGGCGAAGTCCCGCGAATACTCGGGGAACGGAATCGTCGTGACCTACGACGTCCGACGGTGCATCCACGCGGAGGAGTGCGTGCACGGGCTCCCCTCGGTGTTCGACCCCGACCGCAGGCCGTGGATCGACGCCGGAGCGGCCACCCCGAACCAGATCGCGGACGTCGTCCACGCCTGCCCGACGGGCGCGCTCGGATATCGTCGGACCGATGGGGGACCCGAGGAGCCCGATCCCGCGGAGCCTGCGATCCGCATGGCAGCGGACGGACCGCTCTACGTCGCGGGACGCTTGTCGATCGAAAGTGCCGACGGCGAGGTCGTCTTCGAGGGGAAGCGGGTCGCCCTCTGCCGGTGCGGAGCCTCGAAGAACAAGCCGTTCTGCGACAACAGCCACGTCGAGGCAGGCTTCGAAGGTTGACCGCGACCGACGACCTCGCAGATCTGCGGCCCCGGGACAATCCCGCCGCCAACCGGTTCGAGGTCGAGGTGGAAGAGCTCGTGGCGCTGATCGACTACCGACGTGCCGGCCAGACGCTCTATCTGATCCACACGGAAGTTCCGGACGCGCTCGAGGGTCGCGGCGTCGGGTCGATGCTGGTCCGCTACGCCCTCGAGCAGATCGCGGCCCGTGGCGAGGCGCTCGTCCCGCTTTGCCCGTTCGTCGCGGGCTATCTCCGCCGGCATCCGGAGTACGTCGGCCTCGTCTCCGACCGATACAAGGGCAAGGAAAGCCTTCGAAGGGACGCCTGACGCCTGCCGCATCTCAGGGTCAAAGGAGCCCCCCTCCAAGGACAGACTGTCAGCGGACCGGCATGGCCGGTCCGGAAGGAGGGAACATGCGTGCGCTCTTTCTTCTCTTGGCGCTCTTCCTGAGCGGAGAGACACCCCAGACTCCACAGCTCGTCTCGGGCCGCATCACCCAGGCGGACGACGGGCGTCCGCTGTCGGGGGCTCGGATCCTGGTCGTCGGCACGACCCACGACACGCGGTCGAACCTCGAGGGCCGCTACACCCTCGTCCTGCCAGACGGGATGAGCGGGGAGGTGACGGTGCGGGCTTCTGCGGTCGGCTACGCGTCCCTAGAGCAGCGCGTGACGCTGAGCGGCGGCCCGGTCCGGCTCGACTTCAGCCTCTCGATTCCGCCCGCGGAGGTCGACGCCGTCCTGGGTGAGATCTCGAAGGCGATGCAGGAAGGGCGAGGGGACGCCCTGAGAGCGAGAGCCGCGTCGCTCGCGGCCACGGCCCCGATGAGCCGGCAGGCGCCGCACCGGGCCGCCTGGGAGCATCCGATCGCCCTGGAGGACCGCGAAAGCTACCAGGCGATCTTCTCGATCGACGTCGACCGGGCGGCGTATGCGAACGTGCGCCGCTTCATCCGAAGCGGCCGCCTGCCCCCCCGGGATGCCGTCCGGATCGAGGAGCTGGTGAACTACTTCTCGTACGACTACCCGGAGCCCGACGGACCCCACCCTTTCTCCGTCACGAGCGAGGTCTCCCCGGCACCCTGGCAGCCCGAGCACCATCTCGTGCGCGTCGGTATCCAGGGGCAGCGGGTCGACACCGCGGACCTGCCGCCGAGCAACCTCGTGTTCCTCCTCGACGTCTCCGGCTCGATGAACAGCCCGGACAAGCTGCCCCTCCTGAAGTCGGCCTTCCGGCTCCTCGTGGGGCAGCTGGGCGCCGAAGACCGCGTGGCGATCGTC
>JBDHII010000042.1:0-24135 GCA_039587515.1 Gemmatimonadota bacterium | reverse complement strand
CCCGAGTCGGTCTCCTCGCCGTGGATGGGGACGCCGTCTCCGGTCTCGATCAGCGCGTAGATCCGGTTCGGGTCGTCGGGCGTGTTGCAGAGGGCGGTCTTTCCGGTCGGGCGCGTGGGGAGTCCGTTGCCCTCCAGGCGGGTCCAGCTCTCGCCAGCGTCGCTGGTGACGTGGATCCCGCTGCCGGGTCCACCGCTCTCGCGACCCCAGGTCTTGAGGTCGATCTGCCACATCGTGGCCATGATGCGCCGGGGATTGGTCGGATCCATCACCATCTCGTAGGCACCGGTGTTCTCGTCGACGTGCAGCACCTGCTCCCATGAGGCGCCGCCGTCCATGGTTCGGTAGACGCCCCGTTCCTGGCTCGGGGCGTACGCGTGTCCGAGCGCCGCGACGTAGACCACTTCCGGATCTCGGGGGTGAATCAGGATCCGGCCGATGCGGCCCGTGCCCTCCAGTCCCATGTGGCTCCAGGTGTCGCCGGCGTCCGTCGACTTCCACACGCCGTTGCCGATCGAGACGTTCGACCGGATCGAGCTCTCACCGGTCCCGGCCCACACGATGGCTGCGTCCGAGGCGGCCACCGCGAGCGCTCCGATCGAGTGCACCGGCTGGTCGTCGAAGATCGGCTCCCAGTGGAGCCCGGCGTCCTCGGTCTTCCAGATTCCTCCGGAAGCTGCTCCCGCGTAATAGGTGAAGCGATCCCCGGGCACGCCGACCACGGACGCCGTTCGGTTCCCGACGGGGCCGATGTGCCGGAAGCGCAGCTGGGCGTAAGCGTCGGGATCGACCTGCTGTGCGGCCGAGGTCGCAGCGGTCGTCACCGTCAGGAGAACGGGGAGCAAGAGGCGAAGCGTGCGCATCGGGATCTCACCTTGGTTGAGCTTGGATGTCTGGGCGTTCAGGCGGGCGTGTCGGGCTGGTCGAGCCGTCGCACTTCAAGCGCCCGGTCAGCGTAGGTCTCCGTCAAGCCGTGAGCAAGAGAGTGCCGGAGCCGCCGGCTCGCCGATTCCCCTCTGCCTTCCCCATGGCTTCTCTCAGTCCGGCGGACACCCGAATCGACGTATCCCGGGCGCGGCCCCGCGTGGCCAATCGTTGGGAGATTTCAAGTTCGAAGCCGAGGTAGCGTCGTGGATCGAACTCGGACCGCAGGGCCGTGACCAGGCCGTCCGAGTCCCCTCGATAGGGTCGGTTTCGATGGACGCGCAAGCCGTCGCCCTTTCCGGCCTTCATGCTCCGGAGCCAGCGCTCCGCAAAGGCGCGCTCGGTGGCTCGGCGAGGATCGTACAGGAGGCCCAAGTCGGTCGTCCGCGGTCGGCCGTCCAGGCTGGGAGTGAACGTATGCACCCCGACGTGCACCACGGTGACGTGGGACGGAGTCGATTCGATCAGAGCCCGGACCCGATCTCTGTGACGCAGCCATACGCGCTCCACCAGCGCCCTCTTGTCCGACTCCCCGAGGTCTCGCGTGAACTCCGACCAGAGACGGGGATGGCCGAGGGACCGGTTGCACTCGATCACGAGACGACTGACATACGTCGCCCGCAGAGGGGCGCCGAGCTGCCTCGAGAGCATTCGGGCGATGTCGACTGCCCCGGGATCCCACCCCATGTGGCTACGCAACGCGCCTCGGGCCGATCGGCTGGAGAACCGGGCCCGCAAGTCTCGAGGGATTCTGTTGCCAGCGTGCTCGCACGACAGGACGAGAGCGAAAGCCTCAGGCATGGAGAGGGACGTTGCTCCTCAGGCAATTGATGAGCCGTCGTGCGAGGTCCGCGAGTGATGCTCCCTCCGCGTGGGCGCGGAGGAGTCGCTCGGCCAGCGGTCCCCGGGCCAGGACCGTCTCCAGCGCGGGCGCCCACTCGTCCTGGGCGGGCAGATCGGGTGCGAGACGCTCCGCGACGTGGCGCCAGAGCTCCATCGCGGTCGCCGCGGTCCCGTGCCATCCGAAGATCTTCAGGATGGCGGTGTTCTCCACCTCCGCGTCTCCGCCGAGCTCGATCGTGCGTTCGAGCAGCGTGGCGAGTTCCGTTGTGGCGATTCGGTCCGCTTCATCCAGACTTGCCCAACGATCCTCGCCGACCGCCCGAACCAGCGCGCTCACAAGGGCGACCACAGCGACGTCCGATGCCGGACACTCCTGGGCGTCGATCAGTCGAATCTCCACGGCTCCCCTCTCGAATCGGGCGATCGCCCCCCGAGCGTTGGCCCACTCATGTCGGAGAACGCCCGACGGGTCGAGTGGGGCGAGCGCGGCGTAGAGCGGGTCCAGGATCCGCTCTCGGTACTCCGCCTCGCTGCGGGCCGGGTCGGGGACGACGAGGCCGGTGACCTCGGGTACCCGCCGGGCATTCCCGGCGTAGGCCCTGAGGCGTGCGTCCAGAACGCCCTGCGCCGCGGCGTCCATGAAGGGACTCGAAGCCGCGAGGGCGGGAATCAGCGGAAGCACCGATCGGGTCGCCGAATGGAGTCGTCCGAACTCCTGATCCGTTCTGAAGGGGAGGTTGATGTGAGTGCTCTGGAGATTCGACCACCCGTGACCGGAGCATCCGAAGATCCGGTCGAAGGTCCGGTAGACCTCGTTGTACTCGTGGGGCCAGAGCTTCGTCTCGGTCAGGGGATCCATCCAGGGGTGGGTCCCCGTCGGCATGAGCGTCGCTCCCATCGGTTCGAGTCGCCTGCACGCCTCGAGCGCCTCCGCGTGAAGGAGCGGCGCGAGCCCCTCGACGCTTGGGGCAGGGCCGTTCGTCTTGAGTTCCAGGACATGAAGGACCAGCTCGTTCGACCACGCGATCCGCCCACGTTCGACCTCCGACGCGGGCGAGCCGTGGACGGACTCGATCAGGCGGTCACAGAGCGGTGCGACGTCCAGGGAGCCCCCGTCGACGATCATCAGCTCGACCTCCACTCCGATTCCCTCGAACCAGCCGAGCCCTGTCATCGAACCGCCCCTCGAGCGTCCAGCCGTTCGCGAAAATGAGACATGATCGCCAGGTACAGCGATTCTCCCGCGACGGCGTCTTCACATCCTGCGTCGATGTTCGGATTGTCGTTGACCTCCGTGACCACGGGCCCCGTACCTTCCAGAACCTTCAAATCCACTCCGTACAGCCCTCTGCCGATGGAATCGGCGGCGGCGAGGGCCAGCTCTCGCACCCGTGGGGGCACCTCCTCGACTGCCACGGCCTCGACTCGCCCGTAGCGCCAACTCTTGGAGGCCGTGTCCGGACGCACGATCTGCCAATGCCCCCGTGCCATGAGGTAGCGGGCTGCAAAGAGGACACGGCCCGCCAGCGTCCCGATGCGCCAGTCGAAATCGGTGGGCGCCCACTCCTGGGCAATGACCAGCTCGGACTCGTGCAACAACTCGTCCAGTCGGACGTTGAGCTCCTCCTCGGTGGCCACTTTGACGACGCCATCCGAAAACGATCCCGCCGGATCCTTGAGGACGCACGGGAGCCCGACGACGGATGGTACGGCCTCCCTGTTGCCCGGATGAACCACAAACGTCCTCGGCGTGGGGATGCCGTTTCGCCGGAACAGCTCGGTTTGATAGACCTTGTTGGTGCAGCGTACGATCGACTCGGGGTCGTCGATCACCACCAAACCCGTGGCCTCTGCACGCAGGGCGAAGCGGTGTGTGTGGTGACCGACCGAGGTCGTCTCGCGCAGGAACAGCGCGTCGTAGAGTCCGAGGCGTCCGAAGTCTTCGGGGCCGATGAGATCTGCCCGGAGCCCCACCGCATCAGCAGCATGCACGAAGCGCTTGATGGCGCGCTCGTCCGAGGGCGCCCGGGGGTCGTCTCTGTTCCACAGGATGGCAAGATCGTACCGCCATTCCTTCATCTTTACCGCGGCCGAGGTCGGACGACGGAAGAATCGGGTCGCCGCTTCGATCACGAAGGGGCGGTGAGTCTCCGGAACGTCGCCCGCCGGGACGGCTCGGATTCCGCAGAGACTCCACCGGCCGTCCCGGTCGCGCTCGAAGCGGGCCCGCAGCAGCGGGATCGGAAAATGGTCGAACAGCGCCTTCGCGAGGCGTTCGTACCGTGCGGCGATGTTCCGCCCGAAGTACACGCTCAACTCGAAGCGGTCGGACTTCAGGGGTCGAAGACTGCTCTGGATCAGGGCGTCGAGCTCGTCGGAGACCACACGCACCACCGACGAGACCAGAAGGCTCTGCAGCGTCGTCACGGAGGGGATCGGACGATGCCCTCGTGCGGCAGCAAGCAGGGAGACGTAATAGCCCGTGGTGCCCTGCGAGTAGCTGCGGCAGACGTTCAGCACCGTGGCCCGGCGCAGCCGTGCGTAGTGATCGTCCGTGAGGTAGTCGCGCGCGGAGACCACCTCGAGTCCGGGGATTGCGAACGGCCACCGGTCCGGTCGCTCGACCACGATCAGTCGCGGCATGCTCAGGCCTGCTTCGGTCGGATCAGCAGGAGGTTGGCGTCGTACGTCGTGACGCCCAGGAGAAGCGCTCCGAGGATCCGATATGGACTCACCCAGTACACACCGGACCTGAATCTGGGGTTGTCATGGGAGGGGTCGGAGATTCTGAAGCGTCCGGTCAGCGGGTCGTAGCCCGAGACGACCACGAAGTGTCCCACCGGCTCCCCCCGCAGCGGATCGTAGCGGGAGCGGTCGCCCACGAACTCCTCCCGGGCGCATCCGTAGAGATAGGTGGCGCTCACTCCTGCCACGGGAGGCAATCCGGCCTCCAAAGCACGTCCGATGAGGTCCGGCGTGAGTTCTTCGTGTCGGAGCGCACCTCCGCACCGGAGAAACTCCAGGTAGGCGTCGGTGGCAGTGTGCAGGCGTGGGTCGTGCTTCAGGGACCTCTGCCTTTCGAGTCGGTCCACGATGTCGTCCTGCCCCTCGAACCAAGTGGGGTCGAACAGCTCGAGGTTGTAGGTGATCAACGTCGCATCGAAACCTCGACGGAGTGCGTCCAGGCCGAGAAGCACACCGAGCGTTCCACCGTGGTCCAGGCGGCGCACGGACTCGATGACGGCGGAAAGCGGGAGATCCAGCCCATGAAAAGCGTAGACGCCGTGCAGGCAGGAGGGCCCGCAGGTGAGGTCATCGGGCTGCTGCCCGATTGCTAGATCGGAGAACTCGAACGCGTCTCCGACCGTTGCCAGGGATCCCAAAGTCGTTCCCCAACGAAGAAACCGAGCCCCTGGGGGCCCGGTCGAGTCAGCCTCCGACGGAGGCTCGTGGGTCAAATATCGTCACCGGCCGTCGCACTGAAAAGAGCCCTACTCCCGGCCTTTTCGAGGCGGGGCGGTCGAGGTGATACCTTCCCGAGCGGGAGTGGGGTCAACCCGAGACGGAGGATCGACGTGAGAACATCCTACCTGGTTCTGGCGATCGTCGGCGCGGTCGTGCCATACGTCTTCTTCACACCCCTGATCCTCGAGGCTGCTCCGATCGGAGTGTGGCTCGAGCTCATGTTGGCCAACAACGCCTCGAGGGGTCTGACGGGGGACCTCCTGGTCTCCTCCGTTGTCTTCTGGGTGCTGGTCTACCGTGAGGCGAAGGTGCATGGAATGAGGCGCTGGTGGGCGTACGTGCTCGTCAACCTCGGGATCGGCCTGTCGTGTGCCTTGCCGCTCTTCCTGTACGTCCGAGAGGGGAAGGCGACGACGGCTCCCGACGCCTAGGGGCTTCTGAGGGCGATCATCGGGTCGGTGCCGGCGCCCCGCCAGGCGGGGAGCCAGCAGGCCAACCCCTACGCGACCGCCTTCAGACGCTTGAGGTCTCGGAACCGCACGAGCTTCTGAGACTCCTCGTCCCAGAGCGAGAGGTTGATGAGCTTCCAGGTGTCCCTGAACCCGACCTTGGTGACGACCTGGAACTCGGGGTTCTCGTCGTGCACGGCCTGCAGCTTGTAGTTGGGGATGCGGCTGCTCATATGATGCACGTGGTGCACGCCGATGTGCGCCGTGATCCACTGCAAGGGCCTTGGGAGCACCAGGTAGGAGCTCCCGTACAACGCCGAGTCGTAGAAGTCCCAGTCGTGGTGCCAGTTCCAGTAGGTGTGCTCGAACTGGTGCTGCACGTAGAACATCCAGACGCCCAGGGTCGAGGCGAGCATCGTCACCGGTAGCTGCACCATCAGGAAGGCCTTGAATCCGAGCAACAGGCCGAGGCCACCCCAGACAGTGACGATGGCGAGGTTCGTGTACCACACGCTCCTCCAGGCGGCCTTCCACTTGAAGGGCACGTCGAAGGGGAAGCGGTGCTTGAGCAGGAAGACCCAGGCCGGACCGATCCCGAAGAGGACGAGCGGGTGGCGATACGCGCGGTAGTAGAAGCGCTTGAGCCAGGGGAGGCTCCGGTATTCCCGGACGGTGATCGTGTCGACGTCCCCGAAGCCCCGGAAATTCAGATCACCCGAGTGGGCGTGATGGTACGCGTGCGTCTTTCGCCAGTACTGGTAGGGCGTCAGAAGGATGACCCCGATGCAGAAGCCGACGGCGTCACGGAGCTTCCGCGACGTGAAGAAGGACCCGTGACCGCAGTCGTGCTGGATCATGAAGAGGCGCATCATGAAACCGGCGGTCGGCACGACGAAGAGAAGCGTCAGCCACCAACCCACCTGCAGGCTCAGGTAGGCCAACGACCAGAAGAAGACGAAAAAGAACGCCGATACCGCGAGCTGACCCCAGCTCTTGCGGTCGTCCGCGCCCCAATAAGGCCGCAGAATGCGGTTCCAGCGCTCGACCTTTTCTCGGTCGGGCTTGGCGTGAGCGTGTTGGTGGCCCAAGGGCATCGACGAGTCGGGGGGGAGATCTCCGCCGTGCTCGGCGGTACCCTGGAAAGGTGTCGCCGGGAGCCCAGGGATCAAGTCCTCCACCTCGGGGCGGTGCTCAAACCGGCCGAGCCTCGGCCTCCGATTCGTAGACGTGGGGAGATGCTTTTCCGAAGAGTCGCATCAGCCTTTCCCCGAAGCCGAGTCGTCGGACCAGGACGAGCTCCAGGTTGGCCGGTCCCGTGTCTACGCCGTGGATCCACACGAAATGCATGTCGCCGAGGACTTCCGGGCGGGCGATCTGGAACCGCTTACCGTGCCAGTCGAACTCGACGTTGTCGGTGCTCGCGAAGTCCGCTTCGCGCCAGACCTGCTCGATGTAGAAGTCGCGCTCGACCCGGTAGACGCCCCCCCCAACCTCGTCACCGTGTTGGAAGTACCAGGGATCGAACTCGAGCTCGTTCTCGCGATTGAAGGTTTGCTCCATGGCGTAGTCGACGCCCTCGAGTGCATCCGAGCGCGCGAGGGACTCCAGGTGGTGGCGAAGCTCGTGGGTCAGCGTCTCCCAGAGCTCGCCCTCCCAGTCGAAGTCCGCGTCGGCCTGTGCCATGGCCCGGAACGACCCCCAGTAGAGGATGACGGTCGACCGCGTCGTCTCCGGGCCCTCATAGGCCGAGGGGTGATCCTCGGTCAGACACTCACCGAGGGTGAACACCTCCGGCAGTATCGGGTCCGGCATGGCCTCGCGCGATACCACGAGCCCCGCCACTCCCTCCAGGTACTCCGGCGGGATCTCCTTGTACGCGCGGCGCGCGGCTCGGTCGAAATCGGCGTATCTCATGGCTCGGGTCCGGAGCAAAGATGGTGGCGGCGTGCCGGAGGCCGATAGGGCAGGTGGGGTAACGCGGTCGTTGTCTGGCCTCGCCAGCGGGCGTACCATGCACGGAATCGTCAGCCGCAGGAGAGGCAGAAGTGACCGGTTCGAATGCCGCCGAGGCCGGCCGCGAAAGGCCGATCGAGAGCGTTGGCGACCCCGGAACCGCTGGACTCGAGCTGGCAGTCCAGCCCGGATGGTCGAGGCGCGAGTTCATCAAGGGTATCATCGCTTCCGGCGTGGCCGTCTCTGCCGGCACGTACTTCTCGGGGTGTGCGCGTCCGGCCCCCGCCACGACGGGATCGGTCGAGCGGCTGCTGTCCCTCACGGTCAACGGACAGACGAGGCGGGTCGATGTCCTGCCGAACGAGACGCTGGCGATGACGTTGCGCTACAAGCTAGGGCTGACCGGAACGAAGCTGGGCTGCGATCGAGCCGAGTGCGGCGCCTGCACCGTGCTGATCGACGACGTCGCGCACTATGCCTGCTCGATGCTCACCCATCGCGTCCGTGGCCATGACATCACGACCGTCGAGGGCTTGGAGAGCGAATCGGGTGAGCTGCACCCGGTTCAGCAGGCTTTCATCGACGAGCTCGGACCGCAGTGCGGCTTCTGCACCCCCGGCCAGGTCATGTCCGCCGTGGCGCTTCTCAAGGCCAACCCGAGTCCCACGCGGGACGAGGCCCGAGCTGCCTTGGCCGGCAACCTCTGCCGGTGCGGAGCCTACGACCACTACCTCAACGGCGTCATGCGCGCTGCGAAGGGGGTGTGATGTGGCCGAGCTGATCGGGAAGGACTTCACGCCTCCGGACATACGCGCCAAGGTGACGGGGAGGGCCAAGTACGCAGAGGACTTCAGGGCGGACGGAATGCTCTTCTGCCGTCTTCTCACGAGTCCGATGCCGCACGGCCGGGTCCGTAGCATCGATACGTCCGAGGCGATGGCGATGGAGGGCGTCGTAGCGATTCTCACCGCCGACGACGTTCCGGCGATTCCACCGCCCGGCAATCCGATTCTCACGAACGAGCCGGTCTTCGTCGGTGATCCGATCCTCGCGGTCGCTGCGGTCGACGAAACCACCGCCCAGGACGCGATCGGCAAGATCAAGTTGGATCTGGAACCGCTCCCGTTCACGGTGGACCCGCTCGAGAGTCTGCGCCCGGGAGGCGCGAATGCCCGTGTCGAGGGCAACCGAAGCGTCCCGCGGGAGGGTGTGCAGGAGGTCAAGTGGTCGGAAGACGACTTCGCCGCCACGCTCGAGGGAGAGCTTCCGATGGGCGAGCCGGCGGCGGAGTGGTCGTTCGGGGACGTCGAGCAGGGGTTCGCCGAGGCGGCCCTGATACTCGACGAGAGCTTCGTGACCGCCAGCACCTCGCACCACTCCATGGAGCCGCGGAGCGCCATGGCCTACTGGCAGGGTGGCAAGTGCTATCTCTACGGCTCCAGCCAGAGCCAGAGCTTCGTCGTTCCGGGACTCGCCGGCCTCATCGGTGTGGATCCCGAAGACCTGGTCTTCGTGGCGGAATACTGCGGGGGCGGCTTCGGATCGAAGGGCGGAGCCTACCCGCTCATGACGATTCCCGCGCACATGGCCAGGAAGACCGGGCGGCCCGTGATGATGCGGATCAGCCGCACGGAAGAGTACTTCCTGGGATCGGCTCGGCCGGGCTTCCAGGGCCGCATCAAGATGGGTTTTCGCGAGGACGGTCGGGTCACGGCCGTCGACCTCTACATCGTGCAGGAGAACGGACCGAATTCGGGCTTCGGTGATTGGAGCAGCGCCGCCGGCGCGGTCTCTCTCGTCTACCAGCCGCTGGCCATGCGCTTCCGCGGGATTCCGATCCTGACCAACACACCGCCTCGGGGAGCACAGCGCGGTCCCGGCCAGAACCAGATTGCAACGGCGGTCGAGCCGCTGATCGACAAGGCGGCGAAGCAGCTCGGCCTCGACCGCGTGGCCATCCGCAGCATCAACGCACCCGGCAACGACGCGCGCTACGGCAGCAGTCAGGGCCCCGTCACGAGCGCCTACCTGAGGGAGGCGCTCGATCGAGGCGCGGAGCGCTTCGGATGGGAGGAGCGAAGCGCCAGGAGCGGTCGCCGCGATGGTTCGAAGGTCATCGGGATCGGGGTCGGGACAGCCTTCCATTCCGCTGGTGCCAGCGGGTTCGACGGCCTGGTCCGGCTGACGCCGGACGGGAAGCTCCATATCCACAGCGGCGTCGGAAACCTGGGGACGTATTCCTACGCCAGCACCTCACGGGTCGCTGCCGAGGTGCTGAAGTGCGGCTGGGAGAGCTGCGAGATCCATCGTGGAGACTCGAGCCTGGGGCTTCCGTGGAACCTCGGACAGTTCGGAAGCAACACGTCGTTCACGATGACGCGCACCAACTACGTCGCGGCGATGGACGCGGTTCGAAAGCTCAAGGAGATCGCGGCGATCGACTTCGGAGGGTCGCCCGACGACTACGAAATCGGCGACGAGGCCGTCTTCGCGAGGGCGAGTCCTTCGAGGCGGATGAGCTATCGGAGAGCTGCGGCCCGCGCGATCGAGCTCGGTGGTGCCTTCAGCGGGGAAGACGTGTCGGAGGATCTGAACCGTATGACGCAGTCCGCCGTCCGGCGCCTGGCGGGCACGGGCTTGATCGGCGTGGCGAGGGACGACCTGGCGCACGAGGGAATGGTGCCCGCGCTCGCCACGGGATTCATCGAGATCGAGCTCGACGTGGAGACGGGCAAGTTCGAGATCCTCGATTACCTCGGGGTGGTCGACTGTGGAACGGTGCTTCACCCTCAGAGCCTCGCCACCCAGATCAAGGGAGGCGCCGTGATGGGAATCGGTATGGCTTGTCTCGAGCGCCACGTCTACGACCCGCAGTACGGGATTCCTCACACTGTGGGGCTCCACCAGGCCAAGCCTCCGTCCTACCTGGACGTACCGTCCGAGATGGACTGGGACGCGGTCGATATCGCGGACCCCCAGAACCCGATGGGATCGAAGGGGGTCGGGGAGCCGACGATGGGGTGCGCGGGTGCTGCGTTGTTGTGTGCGATCTCAGACGCGCTCGGCGGCCACTACTTCAACCGGACGCCGATCGTTCCGGACATGATCATCAACGCGGCCGCGGGGCATGCGCCGTCCCATTCGCCCCTTCAGGTCAACTGCGTTTGAGGAGCCGGTCATGATGCGAGACATGATTCCCGGCTTTGCGCTCTTCCAGCCGACGGATGTCGAGACGGCCATCGAGCTTCTGGAGGAGTGGGGGGAGCGCGGTTGGCGGCTGGCGGGCGGGTACGACAGCCTGGACTGGTTCAAGGATCGGGCGAAGCGGCCCGAGGCCGTGATCGACCTGGAAGGGATCGACGCCCTGAGGGGGATCCGGGAGACGGACGACGGCGGCGTCGAGATCGGCGCGCTCACGACGCTGACCGAGGTCGAGCGGAGCCCACTTCTCCGGGAGCGCTTCTCCGTCCTGGCCGACGCGGCGCGCGCCGTCGCCAGCCCGCAGATCCGGAACGGGGGGACGCTGGGCGGAAACGTCTGCCAGGACGCGCGTTGCTGGTACTACCGGTATGGCCTCGCCTGCTACCGCGCGGGCGGCAACATCTGCTACGCGGACACCCCCGTGGCCGTGAACCGCGAGCACGCCATCTTCGATGCCGGCCGTTGTGTGGCGGTGACTCCATCCGACACCGCACCCGCGCTGGTCGCCCTCGACGCCGAGATGGTCGTCCGAAGTGCGGCAGGGGAGCGCGTGATCGCGGCGGAGGGCTTCTTCATGGGGCCGGCCGTCGACATCACGCGGATGACCGTGCTTGGACCGGGTGACCTCCTCACGACGATCCGTATCCCCGGCGCCTGGGCGGGTGCCCGCTTCCACTGGGAAAAGGTGGCCGACAGGAACACATGGGACTTCGCGCTGGTGAACCTCGCCGCCGCCATGCGCCTCGACGGCGACCGGATCGAGGACGTCCGCATCGCGTGCGGTGGGGTCCAATGCACGCCGCGGCGATTGACCGAAGTCGAGGACCTGATCCGTGGCCGGTCGCGAAATGCCGAGACGGCTGCCCTGGCCGGCGCTGCGGCCGTCTCGGGCGCCAGACCGCTGAACTACAATCACTTCAAGATTCCCCTCATGGAGAATCTGGTGAAGCGGTCGGTCCACCCCAGCGACGCGAGCACCTCCTGAGCTCGAACGGGCCCTGCCGACGTCTAGTCGGCAGGGCCCGCGAGGTCGACCCGGGGTCAGTGCAGGCCGAGGTCGGCTCGTCTCGAGCGTTCCGTGCTGCGATCTACGCTAGGCCTGAGCCTTGAGGAGATCACGGATCTCGGACAGCAGCTTCTCTTCCGCCGAGGGCTCCGGAGGCGCAGGAGGTGCCTCAGGCTGCTCCGCCTCGCCTTCCATCTGCCGGCGCAGCGAGTTGAAGCTCCGCACGACCATGAAGACGGCGAAAGCCACGATCAAGAACGAGATCAGAGCGTTGACGAAGACACCGTAGTTCATCGTGACGGCGCCCGCCTCTTGGGCAGCCGCCAGGGTCGCGTAAGGCCCCGGGACCGAACCGGCCGAGAGCGTGATGAAGAGGTCCGTGAAGTCGACGCCTCCCAGGAGCAGCCCGATGGGCGGCATGAGGAGGTCGTTGACAAGGGACTGCACGATCGTGCCGAAAGCGGCTCCGATGATGATGCCGACCGCCATGTCGAGCATGTTGCCCTTGACCGCGAATTCCTTGAACTCGTTCAGCATGTCTCTCTCTCCGGTCCTCTTCGGACCTGTCGGGTTCGAGTTGGGGGACCGCGGCGGCTGACGCGACAGTGGACTGTCAGGTATCGCGAAAGTCGGACGAGCCCGAGACCCGGCAAATGGAAGGCCTGGGTCCCGCGCTGACAAGTCGGCGTAGGCCCCGTCCCGCCTCGGACGAGCGCGACGTCGCGTTGGCGCCCCGCGCGCGGCTCCTCAGAGCTTGATGACCAGGGCCACCGTGAAGACGGTGTCGAGTTCCTCACCGTCGATCAGGACTGTCTCTCCCGTCGAAGATCCTCCCGGTGACTCGAGGTCGACGCCGATCATCGACGGCTGATTGTCGAAGAGCAGCTGAAGCGAAGTCTTGAGTGCGAGTGATTCCGAGATGGAGACGCTCAACGAGTTCAGCCAGTCGGCCCGCAGGTCCTCGGTGTCCTCGAGGTTGTCGTCCACGATCAACACGCTGGCGAACTCCGTCGTCGCCGAAAGCTGTTTCATCGCGTCGATCGTAATGCGCGCGCCCCCGAAACCCTCGTCCTGCCCCGGAGTCGGGTCCACGTCCTTCTGGATCGTGTAGGTGCCGCCGATGTCGGTCTTGAAACGAGACGTCTCGCTCTCGATCCAGGACCGCCCGAAACCGACCGAGAGGGCGTAACGGTTTTGAATCCCCGCGAAGGTGTTGCGGTCCCAGCCCGCGCCGGTGAAGAGGAAGAGGCCGTCGAAGGTGTGATCGTAGCGACCTCGGGCGAAGTAGCTCTCTGCCGTGACTTCGGAGTTCTTCGCCTCGGTGACGAGGAAGTCGTCCACCGTTCCAACGGCCCGACGCGTCGTGAACTCGGACTCGGCCCGGATGCCGCCGATCTCGAACTTGAAGGCGTTGGGGGCGCCTGTGCCGATCAGTGTCGATTTCAGCCCGAGCGTGCTCGAGGAGGCGTTTCCTCCCGTGGCCACGAAGCTCAGCTCCGACGTGTTCTCCCAGGTGAAGCCCTCGGCCTCCTGCGAAGCGGCGGACATGGGGAAGATCACGAAGGCGAGGAGCAGGGAAGCCGACAAGCAGGCGCGCATTGATAGACTCACGGATGGCGGATCACTGGTAGGGACAACCGATAAGATCGCATATCCGCTGCGGATGTGGAGGGGTGCCGACCCCGGCTCAGCGGCCGATCAGGGTGTCGAGCTCCTCGAACCAGTTGAGCACGATCGTCGGACTCGTGAAGGGCTCTTCGGCCTTCACGAAGACGAAGCGCTCGCCGTCCGGATGCACGTCGTACCCGACGGAGCGGATACGAGCGGCGTAGGGGCTGTCGTCGAAGAGGCGCTCTCGGCTCAGCACCCGGAAGTTCGGCTCGAACTCGAGCCGCGCCACGTAGAAGCCGTCGACGCCCCGGTAGAACAGCTCGTTTCCGGACCCCCAGAGCGGCTCGCGTCCTCCGCCGATCGAGACGGCGTAGCGGCCCGCGGCGTCGGGATATTTCCGGACGTAGATCTCTGGCGTTCCGGACTCGTCGGACCCGTAGGCCAGCCAGGCCCCGTCCCGCGATAGCGCCGGGGTCCACTCCCGCGCCGCCGACTGGACAATCCGCTCCGGTGGGCTGCCCCCGCCGACGTCCCAGCGGTAGAGCGCGAATCCGATCTCGCCGTCGGCCTCGGAGTGGAAGACGACCGTGCGACTGTCCGCGGTCCACGTCTTGGAGCGGACGAAGTAGTCCTCGACATCGATCGCGAGGGTAGGAGGCGCACTGCCGTCGGCTGGAACGGTGAACCCCTTCCAGCCGCCCGCGGAGCTGGAGGAGAAGGCGATCGTGCGTCCGTCGGGGGACCACCGTTGGCGCCCGTCGTGACCCTCGTACGTCAGACGGGAGAGGGTCTCGGAGGCGACGTCGTAGATCCACAGGTGCCCGTTCCCGACGTCGTCGTGGACCTCGACCACGAGCTGTCGGCCATCCGGGGAGAAGCGGGGGTCGACGTAATCTCGGAGCTGTCGGGTCAGGGGCCGCTCCGTGCCGTCTCGCTCCACGAGGACAAGCTGGCTCTCGATTTCCGACGCACCCTCGAGGACCGCGAGGGTGCCGTTGTCCGAGAGGGTGATGCTGGACACCGTGCCGTTCTGCACGCGCAGGCCCTCCAGAACCGGTACCGGCGACCCCGTGAGCTCGAGGGCCTTCAAGTCGAACGGTTGCGCGAAGAGGGCCCCCTCGGTGTTGGCGTGGAGGAGGTGGCCCGTGGGCGACACCCACGCGTTTGGGACGCCGGGAAGAAGGCTCTTCACCTCCTTGGACTCGACGTCGATCGCGACGATCTCGAACGCGTCGCAGGCCGGGTCGATGCACCGGTGCGCCACCACGGCCGGGCGATCCGGCACGGGCTGAGGCAGATAGATCTCTCCGACGCCGTCGTCCGCGGCCTCGACGACGACCTCGGGGATGCCCCCGGCCTCGCTGACGCGCGACAATCCCCAGTCCCCGTCGGTGTAAGCGATCGTCCCGTCGGTAAGCCACGCTCCGCCCCGGAACCCGGGAGCGGCCGTCTCCGTCAGCGTGATCGAGGCGCCTCCCTGGACGGGGACCTTTCGGAGCGACCGCCGGACGAAGAACCCGATCCACTCGCCGTCGGGCGAGAAGAAGGGGGCCGACGCGTTCTCGGTCCCGGCGATCTCCACGGGATCGAGCTGATCGAGGTGCCGAACGAAGAGACGCAGCGGTTCGGATCGTTCCCCGGTCCAGCCCACGTAGACCAGACGGGATCCGTCCGGGGACATCGCCATCCTGGGATTGTCGGAGGCAATGAGTCGCGCCGATTGCGGCAGGTTCATGACGAACCGGCTCACCCCGGTTCCGTGTGTGGGCCCGCGCATCCACCCCAACGCGGCCAGGATGAGGCTGGCGACCGTCGTGAGCGTGAGGGCCGGCACGAGCCGGCTCCGCTTCACGACTTCGGCCGCTGCCGGCTCGGGTGCTCGGGCGATCGTGCGGAAGGAGGTGTCCCCGAGGGCGTCCCCCAGGTCCGCCGCCGTTGCGAAGCGGTCGGCGGGCAACTTCGCCAGCGACTTCATGATCGCGGCGGCCACGTGCGTCGGGACGGTGTCGCGCGCGGCGGTCACCGAAGCAGGCTTCTCCGTGATGACCTTCGCCACGATGGCCTGCGCGGTGCTCCCGGTATAGGGCGGATCGCCGGTGAGCATCTCGTAGAGCATGGCGCCGAGCGAATAGACGTCGCTGCGCGCGTCGAGCTCCCGGTCACCCATCGCCTGCTCGGGGCTCATGTAGTACGGCGTACCGATGGAGAGACCCGTCTCCGTCAGTCGTGTCCCCCCCGCGTGGCTGACGGCCAGGGCGATCCCGAAGTCCGCGACGAGGGGCTGGCCGTCGTGCAGAAGCACGTTCTCCGGTTTGATGTCCCGATGGATGACGCCTTGGCGGTGTGCGTAATCCAGCGCCGACGCCACCGAGCGGGTGATCTGGACCCCTTCCTCGATGGAGAGCTGCTTTTCCCGGTCCATCTTCTCCCGCAGCGACTCTCCCTCCACATAGGGCATCACGTAGAAGAGGAAGGAATCGGCCTCCCCCGAGTCGTGCAGCGGGAGGATGTGGGGGTGCTGCAGGTTGGCGGTGACCTTGATCTCGTTCAGGAACCGCTCGGCGCCGATGACGGCCGCGAGCTCGGGCCGGAGGACCTTGACCGCCACCTTGCGGTCGTGCTTGAGGTCGTGGGCGAGGTACACGGTCGCCATCCCGCCTGCGCCGAGCTCGCGCTCGATGGCGTACCGGTCGGCCAGAGCCTCGGTCAGGCGTTCGAGGGGTGTGTCCATGGCGCCCAAAATAGGCATCGAGTCCCGGACTGCCAGCCTGCTGCACCGCTGAGCCCCCACGGCCTCGCTCACGGCATCACCACTTGCAGGGAACCACGGTCGTCGGGGAGTCGTCGTTCGTCCCGCGAGCGGGGTGGCACCTGGTCTTTGTCTAGTCCCCCTGCCCGTCGAACGATATGTTCCGAACGACTGCGATTCGGCCTGATATGCCGGATCGGTCGCCAACCAGGGAACCAGATGAAGTCACTCCAGGTCGTCACCGAGACGATCGCCGGCCGGCGAGAACTCAACGAGGACTCGATTCTGTCGGTTGTTCTGTCCGACGATCGCCATCTCTTGGCGGTCGCCGACGGCATGGGTGGTCATGCGGCCGGTGAGGTGGCCAGCGCCATGGCGCTCGAGGTTCTCCAGGAGGCGCTCGAGGCCGGCGTCGATCTGGAGGGTGCGTGCAAGCAGGCCAACGAGCGCGTCTATGCCGAGGCCCAGGCGGACGTCAGCAAGAAGGGGATGGGCACGACGCTGGTCGTCCTGCTCCTGGACGGAGACCAGTACCAGATCGCCAACATCGGTGACAGCCGTGGATACGAGATCACCGGTGAGGGGATCGATCAGGTCACGGAGGATCACTCCTTCGTCGCGGAGGCTGTCCGACGAGGCCACGACGAGGCGGAGGCCATGCAGTCCCAGTACAGGGACGCGCTCCTGCGCTGCATCGGCACCACGGAAGATGTCGAGGTGGACATCTTCGGGCCGTTCTCGGCCGCCAGGGACGTCGCGGTGCTACTCTGCTCGGATGGCCTGTACAAGACCCTGTCTGCGCAGGAGATGCGCGAGATCTTCTCGGAGTCGGACGATCTGGACATCACCACCCAGGAGCTGATCTCGGCGTCGTACGACGCAGGAAGCGACGACAACATCTCCATCGTCCTCGCAGAGTGGGGCTCGGTCTCGCGCGAGTTCACGCCGGCAGCTTCCGTCGAGATGGGGGACGCGCCCACGCTCGTGTTCGACGAGCCGTTCGAGGCTCCGCCGCTCGACGAAGAAGATGCGGGGGAAGCAGTGGACGCAGACGATGGAGGCGTCTTGGAGCCGTCGGGACCCAAGTGGCACTGGGTCGCGGCCATCGCGACGATCGTCGTCGCGTTTTTGGCGGTCGTGGCTTTCGTCGTCCTCTAGCGCGAGAGGCCGGTCAACTCAGGTCAGCCGAGGTCGTCGACGAACTTCAACGTCAGACCCGCGCACTCGACCTCGTCGCCGTCCTTCAGGAACGTCTTGTTCGTGGCGGTGCCCTTGACCCTCATCTTGGTCCAACCGCCCGAAAGGTTCCGGATGTCGGTGCCCTTCTCGCCACGGACGATCAGGATGAACTTCGGACCGCGCGGGACCACGATGTCACACAGGTTCGAGGTGCCGATCAGCACGGCAGCGGTGTCCGCGAGGGTGTGCGTTCCACGCTGACCCCCCGCCTCCCAATCGACGTGGGCTTTCCTGGCTTCGGACGAGTCGGAAAGCAGCTGCTCGAGCTCGTGCGTCTTGATCTGCATGGTGCCGCGATGCCCTTCGCCCATCATCGGCGCCGAGACGGGTGAGCTCTGGGTCACATCGCCGAGCGCCTTCCCGAAGATGATGGAGAACTTTCCCATTCCGATCTCGTCACCCTCTTTGACCTCCATGCCACCCGCGATCTTGTCGCCGTTCAGGAACGTCCCGTTGGAAGACCCCAGGTCGGCCACGATCCAGCGGTCGCCGTCCTGACGGATGACCGCGTGCTTTCTCGACACCGAAGGGTTGTCGATCGTGATGTCCATCCCCTCTCCCCGGCCTACCTGGATGGCCGGCTGGGCGAAGTCGTATACCTGGACGGTTCTTCGGCCGAGCAGCAGGGTCAGTTTGGGCATGGTAGGGCGTTCCTGTGTTGTGCGTTTAACGACTCAGGGAGAATACAGTCCCCGAGCGCCTTGAGCCATCCATTTCATGGTCTAAGCACCGCCGGCAACGGCGCGACACCGCGCGTGCTCCGGCACGAGTGTGAGGCAGTCCGCAGCGAGCTCCCGGGCTCGCTCGCCCGCTCCCTCCTCGGCAGCCGCCTCCGCATCCCAGGCCATCCGCTCGGCGACCTTCAGCAGGAGCGACTGCGCCGCGGCGCTTCCCGGATCGAAAGCGGCCGCCTGTTCGGCGTAGCTGCGAACGTCCGCCTCCGGTGAGCCGAAGTAACGCAGCTCGGACTGGGCCATCGCGGCTCGCTCGACCAGCCGGTCCACCTCCCAGGAGGCGTCGACCGGGGTACCCGCCGCACGCAGCCTCTCGACGACGGCCAGCCGCTCGCCCTGAGCGACGTCCGAGCGGAAGGCGAGGGGCGGAAGCGCTCCGCGGGCGAGTCGTCCCTCCAGGCCGGCCTGTGTGAGCCGCGCGCTCGCGATGTCCCCTGCTCGGGCGCCGAGCTCCGCGGCATCGAGTGTGACCCCCCAGGGCCTGAGGATGAAGGCGCCCGCGCCTCCGAGGGCGAGGACCGCGACGGCCGCGACCAGCGCTCGAGACGGCGAGCGCTTCCCGGTTCCCCGGGCGGAAGTGACCAGCGTCACGTCTTCGAGGGCGCCGACGTCGAGACTCACCGTGGTCGACGTCCGCTCGTAGCGCGGATCGACCACGTCGATGCGGTAGCTTCCCGCCACCAGCTCGTTTGCCGTGAAGGGTGTGGCGCCTTCTGCGACGACCTGGCGCCCGGAGCGGATCTGTACCTTCACGCCGGGCTCACCGGTCATCACCCGGAGCGATCCGACCTCGTCGGCGACGGCGCCGCTCGCCACCCGCGCGAGGGCTTCCTTGAGCTCGCGCGCGTTGGCATACCGCTCGTCGGGGTCGCGACGCAGGAGCTTGAGTACGATGCTCTCCATCGCGGGCGGCACTTCGACCCCGGTCTCCCTCATGGACCGGACCTCGCCGCGCTCGGTCTGCACCATGAGCTCGTAGATTTGATGCGTCGGGTGACCGGCCGGATTGCCGAGCCATGGGTCCTTGCCGGTCAGCATCGCGTAGAGGATCACACCGAATGCGAAGAGGTCGGTCCGGCCGTCGACGGCTTCGGCCCGCAGCTGCTCGGGCGCCGCATAGCCGGGTGTCCCGAGCGTGCCCACGGTGGTCAGCCGGCTGTCGTGCTCCTTCTCCGCGATCTTCGCGATCCCGAAGTCGAGCACCTTCACGATCTCGTTGCCCGCCCGATCCTTGGTGAGCATGAGGTTCTCGAGCTTGAGGTCTCGGTGGACCACGGCGTCCGGACCCTCATGGGCCACGGTCAGGGCATCGCAGGCCTGCATCGCGAGCCGGAGGGTGCGCTCGAGCGGCTGCGGTCCCTCATGAAAGACCAGGTCCGCCAGGCTTTGGCCTTCGACGAGCTCCATCGTGAAGTAGATGCGGCCGGCTTCCAGATCCTCCTCGTATGTCGCCAAGCCGACAATGTGCTGTGACTCCGTACCGAGACGCTTCATGATCTGGGCTTCCCGGAGGAAGCGCTTCCGGGCGTTCTCCGCCTCGGCCCCGGTGAGGCGATCGACGCCCAGGACCTTCAGGGCCTCGGTCCAGCCACCCTTGATGTCCTCGACCTTGTAGACGCTTCCGAAGCTTCCCGCTCCGAGCTTCTTCAGGACTTTCCATTTGCCTCGAAGCACCTGCCCGACGAGCGCGTCCTCTTCCTCCTCTTCCGGAGAATCTTCACCGCCGGGTGCGGCATCTTCCGGTGGGGTAGCGCCACCGGCCTCGGGTTCGATCGGGTCCGAGCCCCAGACCACCGTCGGCTGCGCCTCGGGCTTGTCCGCGCTCGGGGGCTGGGGGGGCTCTTCGGGAGCTTCGTTCGGGTCCCAGGCGATGGTCGGCTGGGGCTCCGGCTTGTCCGGAGGCGGCGTAGGCGCCTCGGTCTCGTCGGCCGAGTCCTCCGGGTTCCAGGCGATCGTCGGCTGGGGTTCGGGTTTCTCGGGTCGTTCGGGATTGTCCGTCGACATCGGTGCTCCGGCCATTGAGGATCGGAGAAGCTAAGCAGGGTCTTCGAGGGTGGTCAAACCTTCGATGACTCGTGAAGCATTCGGGCCCGAAGCTCGAATGGATCGGGTGCGTCCAGGCCACGAATCCGCTCGGAGAGGGCCAGGAACAGATCCTTCTGCTTGCGGTGAGCCTTCACGGATTCGGGGTCGGGTGCACAGCGGCTCGTTTCGTCGATCGGCACGAAGGTATCCGCGAGCCCGGGCAGGGAGACGTCCATCCCCGCCTCCTTCATCCAGACCCATGCGGCGTGGATGGCGGCACCCAGTGCGGCGCCCTCCCCGCTGACCCGGACGGTCTCGACCTCGAACACGTCCGCGATCACCTGCCGCCAAGCCGGCGACTGCGCCAAACCGCCGGTCAGGTGGATCCGTTCGGGCGCCAACGGCATGCGACGAGAGCCCGCCCACAGGTTGAGGACGTGCCCCTCGAGCACCGCGCGACCCAGGACGTCGGCCGTGAAGTCGTCGACGCCGAAACCGAAATAGAGGGGAGCGGCCTGCGGAAGGTCGGGAGTCCGCTCTCCCTCGTACCAGGGGATCAAGACCCGACCCCGGTTACCCGGTGGGGCCTGGGCGACGACCTCGTCGAAGCTCTCGTGAGAGAGGTCGAATCGATCGAGCACGTCCATGTACCCGTTGGCCATGTTCGAGACGCAGAGCAGGGGGAGAAACGCACCCGTGCTGTCCCGGTAGCACGCCACCTCCCCGGTCGGGTCCACGAACGGCTCCTCGGTGACCGTGCACGCGGTTCCGCTGGTGCCGAGGCTGATCGTGACGATGCCGGGCTGCACGTTCCCGGTTCCGACGGCGCCGTACATGTTGTCGCCGCTTCCGGCGTCGACGCGACACTCCGGCGAGAGCCCGAATGTGCTCGCCAGCTGTGGCGAGATCCGTCCGATCGAGGCATCCGTCGGTCGCACCGGCGGCAGCTTGGGCTCGAGTCCCGGGATCGCCTGCAGGAGCTTCTTCGACCAGTCCCCGCCGATCGGATCCCACAGCGCGGTACCCGAGGCGTCACCCGGCTCCATGACGGCCATGCCCCCCGTCAGGTACCAGTTGATGTAGTTGTGGACGAGCAGGAAGATCTCGGTGGCCCTGTATACCTCGGGCTCGTGCCGAGCCATGTGCAGGATCTTGGGGGCCGTATATCCCGTCCGCTGCGAGTTGGCGATCTCGGCGATCATCCGCTCGTGACCGCCGACGTGGTCGGTGAGGATGCGGCACTCCTCGAGCGTCGAGAAGTCGTTCCAGAGCTTGGCGCGGGGACGGGCCAGCCCACCCTCGTGGTCCAGCGCGACGAGCCCGTGCTGCTGACCGGAGACCGAGATGCAGCGGATGTCGGCAGGGTCGACCGCAGAGCCTTCGAGCCGGCCGAGCACCGTCTCGACCGCCTCGATCCACATCAGGGGGTCGGACTCGGAGACGCCTTCACCCAGGCCGGGGATCGTCCCGTTGCGGGTGCCGTAGGTAGGCAGGTCTTCGTCGTAGCGAACCGCGTCGAGATGCACCGTAGCACCGCGCACCGCGTCGATGACCACCAGCTTGCAGCTCTGCGTCGAAACGTCGAGACCGGCGAAGAGTCCTTCCACGACCCGCTCCTACCAGTTCTCGATGAGGATCTCCTCGAGATCTCCGCGGTGATTCGAGGGATCGAGGTGACACGCCACGATCCGCTCGTGCGGAAGCCGGGAGATTCGGTCTCGGAGCCGCTCGAGGGCCTTCACGTTGAGCTCGATCGCACGATGTACCGGCATCTTCTCGGGGAAGACGTCGATCCCGTAGTACTCGTCGTATCCGATCGCCCACAGGGCGTAGAGGAGGGCCTCCGCCTCGGGCATGTTCACGACGCCGACGTTGTTGTCCTGGTCGTAGTTGCCGTCGGGTTGGCTGTTCCAGTGTGTGTGCATCAGCCGGCGCTCCATCGCCACCAGGCTGAAGGCGGCCGGCAGCATCTCGAAGCCCATCTTCACGTGGCCGACCTCGGGGTTGAGCCCCACGAGCGCGTGTCCCTGGTCGAGCACCTGGCGGTTGGCGGAACTCGCGAGCTTCGCTTCGATGCGCTGGGCCGCCAGGATGCCTTCCGCGGTGGTCCGGTAGATGTTGTTGGCGGCCGGCTCGTACGGCTTGGGCTCGATGGCGATCCGCACCCCCGGCACCTCGTCCATCGCCTCGGCCATCGCGCCCTCGAAGAGGTCCCACATGTGCATGAACGGTTTGCCGTGCAGGTAGCGGTACCCGTCCATGCCCGGCCACGAGATCGCACAGCGTGCGCCGAGCTCGCGGACCATCTTCAGGCCGCCGATCGCGATCTCGACGGCCTTCTCTCGGGCGGCGGCGTTCGGACTGGAGAGGCTGCCGAACTCGAAGATCGGCTCGAAGAAGTGGCTGAAGGGGATCGCGACGACGCGGATTCCGGCTTCGGCCTCGAGACGCCGGTAGAGGTCGACGTTTCCTTCGTTGATCTCGAAGGGGTAGTGCGCCTCGATACCGGTGACCCCGAGCGCGGCCATCTCGGCAGCCATTTCCAGCCGTTCGGCGATCGTCGCCTCGGGCACGAAGCGATCGTGGAAGCGCCCTCCCGCCGGCGTGAAGTACCAGATGCCGACCGAGATCTTGAGGTCGAGATCCCGTTTCAGGTTCTCGAGCATGCGCTCCGGGTCGCGGGCGGCGTCCTGGTAGGAGAGGTCGCGAAGGTCGTGTGTCATGTGCGTTGCGTCGAAGAGATCAGAGCTCGCCCGTGGAGACTTCGTGTCCGATTGGCGATGAAGGCCACTTTCCGTGAGGAGACTAGACCGGCGCTCCGCCCCTCGCCAGACCCGATCCCGCGGCCCTCCGCCCGAGTCCGACCGCGACACGACGGTTCCGACACCTTGCCTGACGACGGTCGTGGTCTTCCTTTCAGCGCATGTCGAGAAACGGACTGTTGTGCCTGGCGCTCATCGCCCCGTCGTGGGGGTGCTCCGGCGGCTCGGAGGCTCCGCCTTCGGACCCGCCCCGCGACCCGTTGGAGAGCGAGCTGTCGCTCGAAGCCGTCGACGCGAGCACGGGGGAGGGGATCGCGGATGCCCAGATGACGGTCCGGTATCTCGTTCGGTCGCCCATTACGCTGGACGAGTCGGCGGTCGACGAGGTCTCGTCCGGGCAGCCGTACCGGATCGCCCATGCGATTTCGGAGGACAGCCTGGTCGTGGAGGTCCGGCTGGAGGCGCCCTCCTACATGCGGCTCGACACGGTGGTGGCCGTCGCGCGTGGGGGCTCGGAGGGCCCGTTCCGCTTCGCGATGGCACCGCGCGAGGGGCGTGTAGCGAGCCGCCCGGCGCCTGCTCAGCCCCAGCCGAGTCGCGCGCAGCCCGAGGCGAGCGCCGCCACGATCGACCGGTCGGGTCTGACCGCCGGAGACCAGGCGTTCAGCGCGGGCGACTGGCGCGGGGCGTCCGACGGCTACGCCCGGATGCCGCTGCCGCCGGCGGGGGCGGACGACTACGCCCGCGAGTACTTCCTGACGCGCGTGCGTCTGGGGATCGCCCGCATCAACCTCGGAGAGTGGGACGGCGCGCGTGCGGCGCTCCAGGACGCGGTGAACCGGGATCCGACCGAGTACTCGGGCTACTTCTACCTCGGTCAGGTGCAGTGCACGCTCGGGCAGTTCTCGACCGGGCGACAGACGCTGAGCCAGGTCGAACGGCACTACCAGTCGATCTCGGAAGCCCAGCGCCCGGTCGTGTTGGCGCTCGTGGAGTACCAGCGCGCCGTCTGCAGCCACAGCGAGTTCCAGGCAGCCCGCTCGCCGGCCGATCAGGCGCGCACCCGACAGCAGGCGCTCGCGGACTTCGAGGACTTCGTCTCCCGTGCGGAGTCGCTGAACCCGATTCCCCAGCCGGTGCAGGCCGCGATGGCGGACGCACGGCGACGCATGGT
>JBDHII010000041.1:0-24735 GCA_039587515.1 Gemmatimonadota bacterium | reverse complement strand
TAGAGGAAGCTCTCCTTGTGATGCGCCAGGCACCACTTGGCGATGATGCTGCCACCCCTCGACACGATGCCCGTGACCCGATCGGCGGTCATCGGCACATACCGGAGCAGCACCCCCGCGTGTACCGTGAAGTAGTCCACACCCTGCTCACACTGCTCGATGAGCGTGTCCCGGTAGACCTCCCACGTGAGCTCCTCCGGGACGCCGTCGACCTTCTCGAGCGCCTGATAGATCGGCACCGTCCCGATGGGCACCGGTGAGTTGCGGATGATCCATTGGCGGGTCTCGTGGATGTTTTTCCCCGTCGAGAGGTCCATGACGGTGTCGGCACCCCAGAGCGTCGCCCACCGGAGCTTCTCCACCTCTTCCTCGATCGAGGAAGAGACGGCCGAGTTACCGATGTTGGCGTTGATCTTCACCTTGAAGTTTCGGCCGATGATCATCGGCTCCGACTCGGGGTGGTTGATGTTGGCCGGGATGATCGCCCGGCCTCGGGCCACCTCGGACCGGACGAAGTCGGCGTCCATCCCTTCACGGACGGCCACGAACTCCATCTCGGGCGTGATCTCACCGCGGCGTGCGTAGTGCATCTGCGTGACCGGGCCGCCGGTGGAGCGGAGCGGCCGGTTCTGGAGCGCCTCCGGGATCTCGGCTGCGCCGGGGTCGATGGGTCGGTACGACGACGGGGTCTCGTGCACGTCGCCCCGGGCGCCGATCCACAGGGCACGAAGCGCCGGGATGCCGGCGTGAGGGTCCGCGTCCCTCGGTCCTCCCGTGTCATAGACGCGCAGTGGCTCCTCGCCACCGGCGAGGTGGATCTCCCGCATGGGTACGCGCACCCCTTGGCGTCCTTCGACGAAGATCCTCCGGGAGTTGGGGAAGGAGGACCCATAGTCGCCCTCCCAGGAGGAGGTCGGGGGTCGGTGCCCGTTGGTGGTGGAAGTGCGTTGGGTCGCCATCGGTCGCTCCTACGACAAAGGGCCACCGCGTGCGCGCGAATGGCCCAGGATTCGTCCCTCTTTCCGCTCCGCGCTCCCTACGCCGGTGTCAACCGGATCAGGTTCCAAGGGACTTTCTCAACCCCGTGCTCGAGGTACCCCTGGCGGCAGAGAGAAGCTATCGGGACAGATTCGTCCCGGCAACGCGAGGGTGAGGCGACCGGCGCGGCCGTTGCGGGGAGTGCCGCTTCGTCAGAGCCCGTTCGCGATGAACGCCGCCCTGAGCTCTCTCAGGCTGGAGAGGAGACGTACGCCGTTCCGCTCGAGTTCGGTCGCCGAAGACACCAGCGCGGATCCGCCCGTGAACAGGTGGACGCCGGCGGGGAGCAATTTCCGGAGATCGAGGATCTGCTCGACGGCATCCGGCTCCGCGCCGGGGATGATCGCCGAAAGTGCGACCGCGTTGGCGTCGACCCGCTCTGCCACGATGGCGATCTCGGCAGCCGGCAGGTCCGGTCCGAGGAAGATCGCGGACCATCCCTCGGCGGCCGCGACCACACAGGACATCAGCGCACCGAATTCATGTACCTGGCCTTGCGGCGTAGCCGCGATCATCGTCCCCCTGGAACCGTCTCCCGAGACCCACGAGAGGAGCCACTCGAGGAACCGCCGAATGGTCGACGTCGCCAGGTGTTCGGCCCCCGGGCGGATCAGCTCGTCACGCCACATCGCTCCGATTCGAACGAGGAGCGGCTCGACGACCTCGTCGATGAGCTCGTCATGAGGGAGCCGCACCGCAGCGGACATGAGCGCGCGCTCGAGGCCGACGTGGTCCAAGCTGGTCACAGCGTCGAGGCATTCGATCAGCGAGGAATGCTCCTCTTCCGAACGAGCGCGTTCAAGACCGGGATCCGGCCGGGAGATCGCGCCGACGTCCTCGAGCACGAGCTGCTCGAGCGATGTGTCGCTGAGCCCCGCGACGCTTCCGATGCTTCGACCCCCCTCCACCGCTTGGCGGAGCAAGCTCAAGCGCGTCACGTCGTAGTCCGTGTAGAGTCTCTGACCGCCGTCGCTGCGGGTGGGGGTGACAGCGTCGTACCGGCGCTCCCAGGCCCTGAGGACCGCAGTGGTCAGGCCGGTTCGCTTGGCCACGACCCGAATGGGATGTCGTGGCTGCAGTCGGGCGTCCTTGATCATAAGGGGTAAGAAAAGATCTTGTTCAGCATTTGTCAAGATTATCGAACCAGCATCCCTTGACATTTGCGAACGATACCACTAAAATCTTCGACATAGGTTAGACGAAGGCGATCTCTTCGCCCTCTCGGTCTCGCTAGCTACGCCCAAAAAGGGAACGCCACAATGTTGAAGATTCTCATCGCCGCGACGACGCTTCTCGCCGCTCCGGCCGACACCGACATCATCGAGACGGCCAGAGAAGCGGGCAATTTCACGACGCTCCTCACAGCCCTCGAGGTCGCCGGCCTCACCGAGACCATCGCGACGGGCGGCCCCTTCACCGTCTTCGCCCCGACGGATGAAGCATTCGCGAAGATTCCGGCCGAGAAACTCCAGGAGATTCTCGCCGACAAGGAGCTGCTGACGGCGATCCTGACGTACCACGTCGTCGCGGGCATCGTCCCTTCGAGTGATGTCGTCAACCTCTCCGAGGCCGAGACGGTCAACGGAGCTAAGGTCAACATCAAGGTCTGGGACGGCAGCGTCATGCTGAACGACGCCAAGGTCATCGCGACCGACATCCAGGCCACGAACGGCATCATCCACGTCATCGACACCGTGATTCTCCCGCCGATGTAGTACCGCGTCCGCACCGACGCGCCTGTGGGCGGTCCCGTTGGTCGGGGCCGCCCACACTTTTTTGTCGTTGGGTGTCCTTGGACTGGAGGGATTGCTTCGGTTGACCCTGCCCGGCGGGGCCGGCAATCTCCAATTCTGGCCGTCGCGCGAAAGCGGCGTGCCTCGTGAGAACGATACGACCCGGAGAGACACCATGGACAGCATTTCTGTCCTCGAAAGGCTCTCGGTTTCCTTGTCCATCATCGCCCTGGCGCTCGGCGTGTCGGCGGCTCTCGTGCCGCAGCCCGCGTTCGGCCAGTCGTCGGTGATGGAGGTTCCGGAGTCCTACCTGGAAGCCTTTCAGTACAGGAGCATCGGCCCTTCACGCGGTGGGCGGGTGACGGCGGTCGCTGGACACGCATCCCATCCCGGCACGTTCTACATGGGCGCGACGGGCGGTGGAGTCTGGAAGACCGAGAACCATGGCGCTTCGTGGAGCCCGATCTCGGACGGTCATTTCGCGACCGGTTCGATCGGATCGATCCGCGTCGCGCAATCCGATCCGAGCATCGTGTACGTCGGTACCGGCTCGGACGGGATCCGCAGCAATGTGATCACCGGCAAGGGCGTGTACCGATCGGATGACGCAGGACGGTCCTGGTCGCACGTCGGTCTGAAGAACTCGGGCCAGATCGGTGCCGTGGTGATCCACCCCACCAATCCGGAGCTCGTCTACGTCGCCGCGTTGGGCAACGCCTTCGGCCGCAACGAGGAGCGCGGTGTCTTCAAGACCGACGACGGCGGAGCGAACTGGCGCAGGGTGCTCTTCACATCGGACAGTGTGGGGGCGATCGACCTCGAGCTTCATCCGACGAACCCGAACGTCGTCTATGCGTCGATGTGGCGGGGCGAGCGGAAGCCCTGGACGATCATCAGCGGCATGGAGGCGGCGGGTGGCGAGGACGGCATCTGGAAGTCGACCGATGCGGGTGAGACCTGGCGGAGGATCGACGCGGGCCTGCCGCAGGGATTGATCGGGAAGATCGACCTGGCGGTGTCTCCGGACGATCCGGACCGGGTCTACGCAGTGGTCGAGACGAAGGAGCCTGAAGAGGGGCTCTACCGCTCGGACGATGCCGGGGAAACGTGGCGGCTGGTCAACAACGACAAGCCGCTCATGGACCGGCCGTTCTACTACACGAACGTGGATGCCGATCCCACCGACGCGGACGTCGTCTACGTCAATGCCACTCGGTTCTGGAAGTCGACCGATGCCGGCGAGTCGTTTACTCGGATGTTCACGCCCCATGGTGACAACCATGACATGTGGATCAACCCGGAAGATCCCATGCTCTTCATCCAGTCGAACGATGGCGGTGCCAACGTGACGCGGGACGGCGGAAGCACGTGGTCGAGCATCCTGAACCAGCCGACCGCGGAGCTCTACCAGGTCGACGTCGACGATCGGTTCCCGTTCTGGCTCTACGCGGGACAACAGGACAACAGCACCATCATGGTCCCGAGCCTGCCGCCGGAGGAGGACTCCCAGGCCGGCGCGCTCGGCCACTGGAAGGCGATCGGTGGATGTGAGACCGGTCCGGCCGTGCCGAAGCCGGGCGACCCGAACACGGTCTATGCCAATTGCAAGGGCCGCTTCGGTGTCTACAGCCACATCACGGGACAGGAGCGGCAGTACTACGTCGGCGCCGTGAACCTGTACGGAGACAACCCGGCCAATCTTCCCTACCGGTTCCAGCGTGTGGTGCCGATCGAGGTATCTCCGCACGACCCGAGCACCGTCTACCACGGATCCCAGTTCGTCCACCGGACCACGGACTCGGGTGTGACCTGGGAGCAGATCAGTCCGGACCTCACGGCTTTCCGTCCCGAGCGTCAGGTCGCCTCCGGGACGCCCATCACCCGAGACATCACCGGCGAGGAGCACTACAGCGTGCTCTATGCCATCGAGGAGTCACCCCTCTCGGCGGGGGTGATCTGGACCGGGGCGAATGATGGACCCGTGCACGTCACGCGGGACGGCGGAGAGACCTGGATGGACGTCACGCCGCCGATGCCGCCCGAGGGGCGGGTGCAGAACATCGATCCGTCGCCGCATCGGCCGGGGAAAGCCTATGTGGCGGCCTACCGTTACCTGCTCGGGGATTTCGAGCCGTACATCTTCCGCACGAACGACTACGGTGAGACCTGGACGCGGCTCACGACGGGCCTGAACGGGATCCCCGCAGATTTCCCGACGCGTGTCGTCCGAGAAGATCCGGACCGTGAGGGCCTGCTCTACGCCGGGACCGAGTTCGGGATGTTCGTCTCCTTCGACGACGGCGCGAGCTGGAAGCCGTTCCAGCAGAACCTCCCGGTCACGCCGATCACCGATATCCGCGTCCATCGCAAGAGCCTCGCCATCTCCACGATGGGACGCTCCTTCTGGATGCTCGACAACCTCACCCCGCTGCACCAGGTGTCCGCGGAGGTGCTTGCGGCCGATGCGGCGCTTCTCGCGCCCGACCACGCATATCGGATGCGATATGGCGGGGGGGGAGGCTCAGGGAGCGATGATTCTGCGGAGCCGACCTACCGCTCTCCGGGCGCCGACATCGACTATTTCCTGGGCTCGGAGGCATCGGCCGTAAGGATCGAGATTCTCGACGAGGACGGGGAGCTCGTGCGGACCTTCGAGGGTTCGGGGAGCGGGATGCGCATGGAGCGTGACCAGGAGATGCGTGGACCGTTCGGCCGCTCCATGGGTCGGGCGGCCGTGCCCACCTCGATGGGACTGAACCGCTTCCGCTGGGATTTGCAACATGAAGCGGGCCGGGCTCGGAGCGGTCCCATGGCCGTGCCCGGTGACTACACGGTCCGGCTGTCGGTGGGCGGGTGGACGGATTCGGCACCGCTGCGGGTGTCGATCGACCCGCGGGTCGCCGAGGCCGGAATCACACAGGCGGATCTCGAGGAGCAGCTCGCCCTCAACCTTCGCATCCGCGACGTGATCGGAGAGGCGCGGGGAGCGGTCGACGACCTGGAGACGGCCAAGACAAGCACCGAGGAGGGTGTGGACCTCGGCGGCGAGGCACAGCGCAGGGCGGAGGCGGCGCTGGCCGAGCTGATGCGGGTCGAGGATGCGCTCGTCACGAAGACCGAGGGCAGTTATCAGACGCCGAGGCTCGTGGACCAGCTCAACTACCTCTATGGAATGACCACGAGCGCCGATCAGCGTCCGGGTCGGGACGCCTACCTGCGGCTCGAGTTCCTGGAGGCGGAGCTGGAGCGCCACATCGGCGTTCTCGAGCGGATCCTGTCGAATCCGATCACGGAGCAGCCGCTCCTGCGGTGACGCCGGAGGTTCGCAGAACACTTTCGGGGCGTCGGCTCACTCGGGCCGGCGCCCCGTCGTGCGTTACGACTGGGCCCGATCCCAGAATTCCCGCATCTGGTCGGCCAGGCGCATCGGATCGACGGGCTTGGTGATCACGCCGATCGCCCCCAGGCCCAGGAGCCGTTCGATCTCCTCGGGCCGGTCCTTGCCCGTCATGAACACGATGGGTTTCTCGGCCGTCTCGGGACGCTCTCGAAGGGCGGCGAGCGTGGCCGGACCGTCCATTTCGGGCATCATGACGTCGAGGACGATGAGGTCGGGGTCGTAGTCGTCCACGAGCCCGAGCGCCTCCCGGCCCGAGCTGCAGATGCAAAGCCCGAGCCTCCCGATCTTTTCGAGCGCGAGCTGGGCGATGGCCTGCATGTCGGCCTCGTCCTCCACGTACAGGACACGCTCGAGCGGCTTCATCGTATCTCCCGCCTCGCCGAGAAGACGTGGGTGAAGGTGTCCGCGACCCTGAATGCCGACCCGCCGTGCAGCCGTCCCATGGTTGTCTCGCCCACCTCGGTCCAGTCCGTGGTCATCGACACCCCGACCAAGTTGGTGATCGTAGAATCGCCGGGGAGACCCTTTGGCAGAGGCCAGTGCTCCCAGTCGAGGCTGTATCGGTCGCCCTCGAAAGAAAAGCCTTCGGGCAGCAGGGGGACAAGCTCCGGGGGCACGATGCCGGGCGCGCTCTCGGCAGGCCATCGCCCGCCCTCTTCGATGAAGCGCTCCGCCGCGTCGCGAATCGTGTCGATCCTGGCGGTGGCCTCGGTGGCGCGTGCATGGACGCTCCTCACGTCGAGCCATGGCAGTGCGAGCCTGACCACGACCGCCGTACAGACCAGCGCGATCGCCGCTGCGAGTCTCTTGTCTCCGAGGCGGCGCATCCTCATCGCTCGAGGCTCCCGAGGTCGAGCACGCGTGAAAGCTCGGTCGCCAGGTCCGCCGGGAGCTCCGCGGACGAGTACGACCAGGTGACACGGTCCGTCCTTCCCCTGACCCTGTAGTGCCGGTTCGTGAGCGGGAAGTAGTCCAGTCCGGCGCGCACGAGGCCCGCATCCGCACCGGTCTCGGGTGTCCGTCCCTGCTCGGCGACGTGGTGCTCGATCCGCTGGGCCTCGAGATACACGAGAAGCTCGAGCGCGGCCTGCTCTTCGGCGATGGACGGAACGGTCGGGCCCGAGAGGCGAAGCGGGGCCGGCGGGAAGAGCCAAGCCCACAGCGCGACGAGTACGCATGCGGCGAGGATCCCGTGACGAGGCCCGATACGATGACGGCGCTCGGAAAGCCGGACCCGAAGCTCCTGGGCCTGCTCCAGCTGCGCTTCGTATCGGAGAAGATCCGCGATCGCCGCCTGACGCTCGTGTGCCGCGCTCGGCGCCGGAGGGCCTGCGCCCTCCGCCGGCGTGTCGCCCAGGTGAATCGGGTTGTCGGACTCCAGGGGGGTACGGCTCATCGCCTCTGTACGCTAGTGCACGAGCTTCTTGTACCTGATGCGGTGTGGCTGGTCCGCTTCGGCACCCAAGCGCTTCTGCCGCTCTTCCTCGTACTCGGTGTAGTTGCCCTCGAAGAACCGGACCACGCTCTCACCCTCGAAGGCGAGGATGTGCGTGCTGATCCGGTCCAGGAACCAACGATCGTGTGACACGACCATCACGCAGCCGGCAAACCCGAGCAGCGCGTCTTCCAGCGCGCGGAGCGTATCGACGTCCAGGTCGTTGGTGGGCTCGTCGAGCATGATCAGGTTTCCGCCCTCCTTCAGGAGCTTGGCCAGGTGGAGCCTGTTCCGCTCTCCTCCGGACAGCACGTCGACTTTCTTCTGCTGGTCCGCACCTCGGAAGTTGAACCACGACAGATAGGCTCTCGGGTTCACCTCGGCGCGACCGAAATGAAGGATGTCCTGGCCGCCGGCGACCTCCTCGAAGACGGTGTGGCTGCCGTCCAGAGCGTCACGACTCTGATCCACGTACGCCAGACGGACCGTCGAGCCGACATCCACCGATCCCGAATCGGGCTTCTCCTCTCCGGTGATCATTCGAAAGAGCGTCGTTTTGCCGGCCCCGTTCGGACCGACGATGCCCACGATCGCTCCCGGCGGAATCTGGAAGGTCAGGTCCTCGATCAGCATGCGCTCGCCGAAGCCCTTCGTGACGTTCTCGAACCGAACCACGTCCTTGCCGAGGCGCTCGCCCTTCGGGATCAGGATCTCGGCCGTCTTGACCTGCTCCCGTTCGTCGGCACCGAGGAGCTCCTCGTATGCGTTGAGCCGGGCCTTCCCCTTGGCATGCCGCGCCCGGGGGGCCATCCGAATCCACTCTAGCTCCCGCTCCAGCGTCTTGGAGCGGTTCGTCGCCTGCTTCTCTTCGACGCGCAGGCGCTCACTCTTCTGCTCGAGCCACGATGAATAGTTGCCTTTCCAGGGGACGCCTTCACCTCGATCGAGCTCGAGGATCCACTCCGCGACGTTGTCGAGGAAGTAACGATCGTGCGTGATCGCGACGATCGTGCCGGGGAAGGCAGCGAGGTGGTGCTCCAGCCACGCGACCGACTCGGCATCGAGGTGGTTGGTGGGCTCGTCGAGGAGCAGCATGTCCGGCTGCCGTAGGAGCACCTTGCAAAGGGCGACGCGACGACGCTCACCCCCCGACAGATGCGTCACGCCGGCGTCGCCGGGGGGGAGCCGCAACGCGTCCATCGCGATCTCCACCCGCCGATCCAGATCCCACGCGTCCGCCGCGTCGATGCGGTCCTGCAGTCTCGCCTGCTCCGCGATCAGGGCCTCCATCTCTTCGTCGCTCATCGGCTCGGCGAACTTCATGTTCACCTCCTCGAAGCGGATCAGGAGATTCCGGGTCTCGGCGACCGCCTCCTCGACATTGCCCTTCACGTCGAGGTCTTCGTTGAGCTGCGGCTCCTGGGGGAGATACCCGATTCTCGTGCCCTTGGCCGGCCACGCCTCTCCCAGAAAGTCCGTGTCGATCCCCGCCATGATTCTCAGAAGCGAGCTCTTGCCCGCCCCGTTCGGCCCGACGACACCGATCTTCGCCCCGGGAAAAAAGGAGAGCCAGATGCCTTTGAGGATCTCGCGCTTCGGAGGAACCACCTTTCGGAGGTCCTTCATGACATAGATGAACTTCGGATCACTCATTTTCGGCACGGGATGTCAGAGGATGCGGCCAACCGAGCAATCCGAAATGTACACGACCGGGCGGGTCAGCCCACCTTCGCGAGCTCCAGTCGTACCGTCGCCGCCTCGACCATCCCGTCTCCGTCGAAGTCGTAGGACCAGTCGAGATCCGACTCGAGAATCAGCGTCTGGCCTCCGTTCGTGAAATCGTAGGTTCCGAGGAAGGGCTCGTCACTCACGTTCACGAAGACCTGGCCTACCGTGGGGATGATCAGCTCCCCAACCATGTGCCGGTATTCGCCATCCGTAGAGGTCTCGTCCGCGATGCATGTGCCGTCTTCCTGGATCGTCAGCGTCAAGACGAAGCCGAGATCCACTTGGTCGACGCTTGGGCCGCCTGCCACGGGGACGAAGAGGAAGGACGTCAGATTCCAGGTTCCGACGAAAGCCTGGAGCTCGGTGGCCTCGGGCGACGTCGGCTCGTCGTCACTTCCGCACCCGCCGAGCAGCGAGGCGAACATCAAGGCCGGGAGAAGCGTGCGCAGAACCCTCATGAGCACCCTCCGGCTGAGGGGTTCGGGCCTCTCGAGGCGGGTTTGCGAAAGGTCGCGGCGGTCCTTCCGCCGCCACTGTGTTATACCCCGAAACGGACGCCCGGGACTGCCTCGCTCACCAACTCAGCTCGCCGCGTTGAGGCAGAAGGCTCGGGTGGTACCCCGGCAGAGGCAGCGCCGCAGGTTGAGGTCTCCCATGATCGGCTCCGGTCGGAGGAGATCCTCCACCACGTCGGCGAGCATGTTGGCGAACCGGGGGCTCTCGAAGGGGATCGGCTCGCGGTGGTAGGTGAGGCCCCGCTTCTCGACCGCTTTGCGGAAGCTCTTGTCCAGAACATTGAGAGTGGCGACCTGCTCCTGCATCTCCGTCACCGGCACGACGAGAAGGCGGCTTGCCGAAACCTTTTCCAGAACCTGATCGATCTCCGGCTCGGTCCAGGACCCCTCGGCCTTCGCGGGGCGGCGGTATCCGATCGTGTAGTCGGACCGCCCCAGCTCCCGGGCGATGCCGCGGCACACCTCTTCGACGTAGGCGACGTACTTCGGTCCCTTCCTGAGATGCTTCTTGGCGGCGCCGCCGGCCGCGAAGAGGAGTGCGGTGTCCGGGGCGTGCAGCTCGACGTTCTCTGCGAAGGCGTGCTCGCGGATGCCGTCCGCACGGATCCGGTAGTAGTCGGGATGTCGATGCCAGTCGGTCACCTCCCGACACGGAGGCTGCCACGCGAGCTCGGCGAGGGTCTCCTCGACCGCGTCCAGCGCCATCATCGTCGTCGTCTGCTCGCAGATCGGAAACAGCGGGACGACGCCGATTCGCTCCACATTGGCGGCGCGGGCGGCCCGCACACACTCCACGACCTTCGGCTTGCCGCCCATGAGGCCCAAGAACGCGGTCACGTCGTGCCTCCGGCGTCGCAGCTCTCCCTCGAGCATCCGCGCTTGACGCTTGCACTGGCTCACCACGGGGGAGCGGTTGGCGGGCTCGCCGGGGCCGAGAAGCAGAAGGCCGATCTTCATCGTATGTCCTGTCGTCGTGTCGAGGCTTGACGGGGATGGACTCCGGTATACTCCATCGCCGGTGGGTGGGTTCGACCGCCTATGCTCGGGCCCCGGCCGAATCGATGGCTTCGGCCGGGGCCCGGGTGGTCTCCGCTCCGTCCGTCAGGGCATTCAGCCCCGACCGGAGCCGTGCCCGTGGGCATGGCTCATCCCCTGCACGACTTCGCCGGCCCACCCACCCAGGAGTGTCAGGAAGAACGCTCCAACGAAGGCGATCAAGACCGCCATCAGGGGGAAGGGCGCATCGAATCCGATGACCGTGACGAGGGTGTCGACCAGGATGAGGCCGAGGCCCGCGAGTGCGGGCTCGAGCAGCGTCACGCCGGGTGAGAAGACCCCGACGAAGAATCCCGTAAGCAGGAAGCTGGCGGCGAAAGCCCCCAGCACACCCAGGCTGCTGAGGCCGAAGAGGGCTCTGCCCACGAAAACGAAGTACGAGTTCAGGACGACTCCGATCACGACTCCGACCGCGATCCACGGCCACTGCAGGCCGCTCACCTCCTCCGCCTGGAGCGTACCCTGCAGGAGCTCCCCGACCCAACCGCCGATCAACGCGAGGACGAAGCCCACAGGTAGTCCGATCGCGGCCAGCCCGATCGTGATCTCGAGGTCGACGGCCAGCGCCAGAATCATCCCCGAGAGAGCGGCGAGCACGATGCCGGCGAGTGCCGGTTCCAGGATGGTCTCCCCGGGCGAGAAGTATGCGACGAAGATCCCCGTCAGGATGAAGGTGAGGGAGCCGACGAGAAGTGCGACGTCCGGCTTGGGCATCTCGTCCCAAACGATGATCGTGAAGGAGGAGATGAGCACCGCACCCAGGGCGACCCCGAGCAGCATCCACCCCCAGTTGAGTTTGGTGCTCGTAGCCGTTGCAGCAGATGCGTCGGGGTTCGACATGACGAAGGCTCCCTGCCTGGAGGATGGTCTTCCATCATCCGCTCATAGGGGTTCCACGTCGAGTCGGGAGATGGAGGAAATCCCTGAGGGGAATCCTCCGGTCGGTCAGGAGCCTCCGCTCCGCCCGCTCGAAAGGGCCTTGTAGTACTCGTCCACGAGCCTGCGGAAGCCTGAAGGGACGTCGCCGGAGCCGGTGAGCGCCGCCCGGTCCTGGCCCAATCCCTCGAGGTTGCGCCGCAGGCCGAACTCGAGCTGCTTGAGGCCCTCGACGATCTGGGCCTGCAAGCGTGCGACTTCCTCGGGGTCGTCGTAGATACGCTGCGCGTCCAGGGCGCGGAGCGCCTGGACGACCTCGGACAGCTGTGTCGCGTCGATCTCGCTGTCGTTCATTGCATCGAGGTCACGCTGAAGCTCGGCTGCCTCTCGTGCCCGCTGACGGAACTCGTTGCGGAACTGCCGCACGTCGTCTGCGTTGAAGTTGCCGCGGACGGCGCCGCCTCCGCCGGCGGGTGTGCTCCCGCCGGCCTCGGTCTGGGGATCGCTCTGGTCGGCGCCGCCACGGCCCTGCTCACTCGGCTGGCCGCCCTGACCTTGCTGGCCCTCCTGACCCTGCTGGCCCTCCTGACCCTGCTGGCCCTCCTCGCCCTCTTGGCTCTCCTGGCCCCGCTGACCGGGCTGGTCCAGTCGGCGACTCTCCTCCAGGCGACGCTGCGCCGACTCCAGACCGCGCACGAGATCGCGGGTCCGATCCAGGGCCTCCGCCCGACGATCCTCGGCCGACTCCCCGATCGCCTGCTCGGCGTCCTGTAGCCGCTCCTGCAGGTCGTCGATGGCGCGCGACGTCTCGCCCTCGAACTCGCGGATGTAGTCCAGGTCCCGCGCTCCGATCAGTCCACGGGAATACCGCACCCGCTCCTCGAGCTTGTTGTCGACGATCGACTGAGAAGCCTCCCGGAGCCGGTCGGAAGCCTCGCGCTGCTCCGCTCTCGACTCGTCGGCGATGCGGTTCAGCTCGCTCTTCAGATCGCCCACCTCACGCCACATCGCTTCCTTGCGCTCCATCAGACGGCGAGCCAGCTCCTGGGGGTCGACCGCACCCTGCAGTCGCTGCATGTCGCGCTCGATCTCCTCCTGGGTGCGAGCCAGCTCCTCCGTACGCTGCTGGGCGTCTTGGACGTCCTCGGTCAGGCGATCCAGCTGGTCGCGCTTGAGTCGGCGCTGAGCCTCCTCCAGTCGATCGAGCGCGCGGTTCGCCTGGGCCACTCCCTGGCTCCCGGACGAGGACGCGGACTGACGCATCGCGTCGGCCGCGTTCTGGAGCTCGCGCGCCGTCTGTTCCAGCTGGGGATTGTCGATCTCGCGGGCGAGGCGCTCCAGCTGACGGGCGGCCTCTTCGGTTTCGTCCGCCAGCTCTCGCTGGCTCCGGCTGCCGCCGCCTTGGGCGCTCTGGTTCGCGGCCTCCCGGCGGCGCTGTCTCTCGGCCTCCTGCTGCTGGCGACGCGCGAGCTCCTTGAGCTTCTCGAGGGTCTCGTCGAGCTGCTGCGACTGCTGCTGGCGCTCGCCGCGCTGGACCGTCTCGTACTGGTTCTTGAGCTTGTCGAGCTCCAGCTCGAAGAGGTCGGCCAGATCTTCCGCGTTGGCGCCGCCACCGCCGCCTCCCTGGTTCTGCCCACCCTGTTGCACGTAGCGCTCGTAGGTCTCCTCGGCCTTCTGGAGCTTGATGAGCGCCCGCTGCTCGGGCGCGAGCGCCTCTCGGGGCTCTCCCTTCTCGAGCTCGGCCTCCGCCGCCTTCATCTCCTCGATCGCCTCGGGCAGCATTCGGGCGATCTCCTGGAACTCGGGCTCGGCGGAGGCGATGCCCCGCCCGACCATGCGCTGGTGTAGCGCTTCGACCTGCTCGCGGACCCGGCTCTGCGCGAGCTGGACGCTCACGACATTCTCGTCGAAGTCGTCGTCGTTGAAGAGCTCTCCGTCCCGAATGACGTTGAAGGTCGCCGCGACCACCTGCTTCTGCAGCTCCGAGAGCGCCTCCTCGGGCATTCCACCGCCGCCGCCCTGCTGGCCTCCGGCCTGGTCGGCCTGCCGGAAGTCGATACGGAAGGGACGGATCTGCAGGAAGTAGATGTCGCTCGTCACCCTCGCAGTCGCCTGTCCACGGCGATTGTCGGTGGCGACCGCGTAGTACGAGATCAGGTCCCCGGGCTCGAGGTCGAACTCCTCCAGGTAGAGCGTGTGGCCCGCGGTCACTTCCGAGAGTGGGGAGGCCCCCTGCGTGAAGAGGGGAATCGTGTCCTCGGGCCCGCCGTTGGCCGAGTAGACGAGCACGAGTTCCCCGATGCCGTAGTCGTCGTCCGCCCGGGCTTCCAGGAAGACCTCCTCGACCGGCGAGGCCCGGAAATCTCTTCCGGGCTTGGAGAAGCTCACGGAGGGCGGCTGGTCGTTCAGCACGTCGATGGTGTACTGCGGCGAGGCGGGAACCATCGTCCCGTCCGTCATCGCGAGCTCGACCTCGTAGAAGCCCCGGTTCCGAACCGTCAGGCTTCCGACCCAGGTGCCGTCCCCGGCGTCGTCCAGCTCGACCGCCGACCCGTCGACGAGCAGCGTCCCGCCCGGAATGATCATGGTGGGGAAGACGCGGATGTCGACGCGCGTGCCCCGCAGCGCTGCGATGTCGCCCCCGTCTTCGATCACGCGTGGTGCGAGTCCCGTGTAGGACGGGAAATTGTACTCCAGCTCGAGCCGGTCGACGTACGGGAGGTCTGCCACCTCGATGTTGTAGGTCGCCGATCGGATGCCCTCCGACTCGACGAAGTACTCCGTCGCCTCGTCGACCGCGAGAAGCAGGATCTCGAACGCGGTCGAGTCGCCGGGAAGCATCGAGATGCGGTCGAAGCCCTCCCGGGATTCTCCCCGAACGAAGATCTGTGCCTCGCCCGATTCGAATCCACCGAGATCTGCGGTCACCATCTGGTCCGATCCCCGTGCGATCGTCACGTCACCGGGGAGGACCGCCACGCTGTAGGGATTCACCGCGTCGGCGGAAGAGGTCGGGTTGAGAAGGGCCAGCGCGCCATGCCGCAGCTGCACCGGCCCGAAGAGCAGGAACAGCACGATGCCGACTGCGACGGCGGCGAGGGCGCCGGACGCCCGGTACAGGCCCTGCTGCTCGATGCGGACACCGTAGTCGACTTCGCGTGCCCGCTCGAGTGCCTGCTCGACGAGCTTGTCGACCATGGCCCGGGAGACACCCTCACCCGCCGTCGCGTCCCGACCGGCTTCGAGGGCCGACAGGAGGGATGCTTCGAGCGTCGGCTCGTGCTCCTCCAGGTAGAGGGCGGCCTGCTCGTCGGTCACGCGGCGCATCAGCGGCCAGACGAGGAATCGGCCCGTCAGCAGAATGACGGCCGTCCAGAGCCCGATCCTGAACCCGACGACGGCCTCCGGCGTGAAGCGCAGCCTCTCGAGACCGTAGACGGAAAGGAGGAAGGCGAGGAGCGAGGCACCGAAGACGATGGCCAGCCCTTTGAGCGCGATGCGCAGGCGCCAGCGTGCGCGAATCCTGCGCACCACGACCAGCACTTCGTCGTGTCGGGAAGCTCTCTCGCTCGGCCTCATCCGAATCCTCTCTCCTTCACGAACCTCTCGCTGTGACCATTCTAGACATCCAATTGGACGCAATTGTTTCCCCGAGGAGCAACAGGAGGGCCCCTACCAAGAGGAATCTCCAAAGGGCTTGGCTCCGTTCCTGAGCCTCCGCCTGCAGCTCCGGGGTCAGTCCCGCGAAGCGCTCCGAGCCGGGGCCTTCGACTCTCGGGGCCACCGCCGCTGCGAGCTCGGCAGGGTCCATCGTCACGAGGTCCGATTCCGCTACGTCGACGTTGACCGCGACCGTAAAGGGTCGAGGCTCGTCCGACCCGGGCGGACGGATCTCGTAGAAGCCACGCTCCTGCAACTCCAGGTAGCGCGGCCCGTTCGTTGCCGGCAAGGATACGCTTCCGCCTCCCGGTGCGATGGCGACGCGCTCCTCCTCCGCGGGGAGATCCTCGCCTCTGCCGAGCCCCGCGCTCGCCTGGACCTCGCGGTCGGCGAGGTCCAGGACCTGGCCGGCGGTGAACCACGGCAGCCGCTCCCTCTGACCTCCGAGGTGGCGGGTGACGTTGTGCACGAACGGCAGGAAGACCGGCTGCAGCGCCATGTCGTTCCAGAAGGCGTCGAGCGTCGATGCCCAGATCAGCACACGACCTTCTCCGACGGTTCTCTCCGCCAGCGCCACGGACCCGTCGTCGAAGCGGGCGAGGACGACGCCTTCCTCCGACACGGTGAGCGGTCTCGAGCGGAAGAAGCGGGCGCGGCTGAAGTCGCCGCTGCGCGGTCCGCCGAAGATCTCGAAGACCGGGTGCGAATAGTCGACGAAGCCCAGCCTCCCCGAGCTGCCCCGTCCGCTGTCCGTGGCCGGACCGAACCGTCCGGGAAGCATTTCGGCCTGCGCCTCGGTCCAGACGGCCCGCTCGCCCAGGGCCACGAGGAGACCGCCGCCCTGCTGCACGAAGCGACGGAGGCGCTCCGCCGATGCGCCCGAAGGGAAGCGCGTGTCGTTGAGGACGATCACGGCACGGCTCTCCACGTCGGATTCGGTGACGGTGCTCGAAGCGCGGACGTCCACGCGAAAGGCCGCGTCCTCGCTGATCTCGAGAGAGCGTCGCAGGAACAGACTCGCATCCCCTCGCGCTCCCTGACCCTCGAGGACGAGCACGGACAGCGCTCGGCCGGGCGACAGCACGAAGTGCAGATCGTTGTCGGGCAGCAGCGCGTCGTCGCCGATCCGGACGCGCCCCCGGGTGAATTCCTCCGCGAGTGTGAAAGGCTGGAAGGTCACGGCACCCGAACCGGTCGGCTCCAGGGTCACGGCTCGCCGCTGAATCTCCTGCCCGTCCAATTCCAGCACGACCGGGAGCTCGACCGACGCCTCGCCTCCGGAGCGGACGACACGAGCCGTGGCGGTCATGCGCTCTCGACCGCTGAAGAAGTCACGGCGCAGCGCGACGGACGTAACGGCCGCGTTCGGGGTGGGGCCGTCGCCGACCCGAACCGGCGTGACCGCCGTGCCGGGTGGGAAGCTCACGCCTTCGTCGCCGGTGTACCCAGCTCTCTGGAAGTCTCCGATCAGGACGACCTCGCGGTTGGGAAGGTCCGACTCCTCCAGGATCGTCTGCGCGAGCTTGAGGCCGGGTCCGTACCGGGTGACTTCCGCGCTCACCGAAGCGGTGTCGATCGCCGTCAGGATGCGCTGCGGCTCCGAGCTCGACCGGAGCGTCGCCTCCGCTCCGCGCCCGAAGAAGACCAGGCTCACGCGATCCGTGGGCTGCATGTCCGCGACCTGCGCGCTCGCGACCCGTTTGGCCTCCTCCCACCGGTCTCCGAAGGCCATGCTGTAGGACCGATCGACGACGATCACGAGCTCTTTCGGCCCGAGAGCTGCGCCGGCGACGCCTGTCTCGGCGGTGAAGAACGGCCGTGCGAAGGCCGCCACCAACAGCGCGATCGCGAGCGCGCGGGTCAGGAGCAGAAGCCAGTGGTGGATCTTCCGCTTCTGGGTCGAGCGGAAGGGAATGGCGCTCAGGAACATCAGGGAGGGAAACTCGACGACGTTCTTCCGCTGCTTCTCGCGCAGGTGGACCACGATCGGGATGACGATCGCCGCCATGGCGAGCATGAAGAGCGGTGCGAGGAACCCGAGACCCATGAGACCCCTACCGGACGCGGCTCAGCTTCTCTCGCGCCGAGAGATATCTGAAGAGGGCGTGGTCCAGCGGTTTGGACGTATCGAGAAGCGTGTAGTCGATCTGATTGCCGGTGAAGCGGCGCTCCAGCTCGGCCGAGTGCTGCCGGATCATCTCGCGGTAATCGTTCGCGAGCTCTCCCGGAACGATCGGGATCATGTTGTCGCTCTCGAGGTCCTTGAAGCTCGCCGGCGTCTCGTATGGGAACTCGAGCTCTGCCGGGTCGAGCACGTGGAAGACCATCACGTCGTGGCCCCGGTAGCGCAGCGGCTTGACCGCCTCGATGACGTCGTCGACGGGCTCGTAGAAGTCCGAGATCACGACTGCGATGCCTCGGCTCGAAAGCGTCTCGCCCGCCTGCCTCAGGGGCCGCTGGAGCTGACCGGCCCGGCCGGGTGTCGCCCGGTGGAGCACGTGCAGGACGTTCTCCATGTGCCGGGACGAGGGCGGGATGTACTCCACCATCTCGGAGTCGAAGGTGGTGATCCCCACGCGGTCTCGCTGCTTCTGGCTGAAGAAGGTCAGGCAGGCCGCCAGATAACGGGCGTAGTCGAGCTTGGTCACGCTGTGGCTGCCGAAGCTCATCGACTTCGAGACGTCCATGAGGACGACGAAGTTCGCGCTCGTTTCGGCCTCGTACTGCTTGACGAAGAAGCGGTCCGTGCGGGCGAAGAGGCGCCAGTCGATCCGACGGATGTCGTCCCCGGGCATGTACGGGCGATGCTCGGCGAAGTCGAGCGACAGGCCCAGATGCGGCGAGCGGTGCAGGCCGTGAAGGAAGCCGTCCACGACGATTCTCGACAGCAGCTGCAGGTTGTCGATGCGCGCGAGCACATCGGGATCGAGGAACCTCGCTCCCTTCGAGCTGAACCCGACGCGTGCGCGCTGTGCCATCGTCCCGGCGGGCTAGAGGCCCGAAGTGGGCACGGGGACGGCCTCGAGCAGCTGGTCGATCAGCTGTCCGGTCGTGATGCCCTCGGACTCGGCGTGGAAGTTCGTGAGGATGCGGTGGCGCAGGACCGGTTGGGCCAGCGCACGCACGTCCTCGAAGTTCACGTTGTACCGTCCCACCGTAAGCGCACGTGCCTTCGCACCGAGAATCAGATACTGGGCTGCGCGGACGCTCGCGCCGAAGGCGATCCACTTCTGCACGAAGTCGGGAGTGCCGCCATCGCCGTTCGGACGGCTCGTCCGCACCAGGTTGACGGCGTACTTCAGGACCGCCTCCGAGACGGGGACCTTCCGCACGAGCTCCTGGAAGGCGACCAGGTCGGGTCCGGTGATCGCGTGACTGAATTCGGGACGGAGGATTCCCGTCGTGGAGCGCACCACGTCGAGCTCCTCGTCCTCGGCCAGATGCTCGATCACGATCTCGAACATGAAGCGATCGAGCTGGGCCTCCGGAAGCGGATACGTCCCTTCGAGCTCGATGGGGTTCTGAGTCGCGAACACGTAGAAGGGCTCCTCGAGCTCGTACGTCGTCCCCTGTACGGTCACGCGGTGCTCCTGCATGGCCTCCAGCAGGGCGGACTGCGTCTTCGGCGGCGTGCGGTTGATCTCGTCGGCCAGGACGATGTTGGCGAAGATCGGGCCGGGCGCGAACACCATGCTCCGGCGGCCGGTGTCGGCGTCCTCCTGGATGATGTCCGTTCCGGTGATGTCCGACGGCATCAGGTCCGGGGTGAACTGGATGCGCGAGAAGTTCAGGTCGAGCACCTCGGCGACGGTCCGGATCAGGAGCGTCTTGGCGAGGCCGGGTACACCGAGCAGGAGGCTGTTCCCACCCACGAAGAGGGAGAGAAGCACCTGCTCCACGACCTCCTCCTGCCCGATGATCATCTTTCGGATCTCGGAGAGGATCTGCTCGCGCCCCGCTCTCATTCGGTCCGCGAGCTCGATGTCGTCCTTTGCCTCGAGGGCGGTCGGGTCCGTGCCGGCCGCCACGGTCTGGGCCAGGTCAGCAGTTTCGTCGAGAGCCATATGCGTTCGTTCGCCTCAGTGCGTCATCGCGTAGATCAGGTAGTTGATGCCCAGCTTGTACGCTTCGTTGGAGAGATCGATGGGATACCAGCCCACGTCGCTGAACTCCCAGTACTCCCCGATGTCGTTGTTGTAGTTCGCGATCACCATGAGCCGCTTTTCGGGGTCGTTGTCCTCGTGCAGGCCCATGTAGATCGGTTGGGTCCCGAAAGTGGGAGCCGCGAGCGAAGAAAGCGACTCGATCCGGAAGAACGAGTCGAAGATGTCGTGCGACTCGTCTAGCTCCTCGAAGCGCGCCCCGGGGATCACGCGCTGCATCTGCGTGTCGAAGTTCCACCAGTCCCGGCCCCGGAAATCGTCCGCGATCAGAAAGCCGCCCTTGCCCAGGAAGTTGCGCAGACCCTCGACCTCCTCGTCGGACGGGTTCCAGTAGCCGGGCTCCGAGAGATACGCGAGCGGGTACTTCATGAGCTCGGGGTCGTCCATGTCGAAGATGTTCCCGCCGTCCATGTACGGCTCGATCATCGTCGTCTCGATGATGATCTGCATGAAGTTGCGCTCGGCGCGCGGGAAGTCGTGCGCCCACGGGGGCTGACGTCCTCCGCCGCGCCCGAACCCGCGACTGCGCATGCCCATGTCGTAGCGCAGGCGGGCGAAGGTGAAACGCCCGTCGTAGGGTGCGTTCTCCCACTGGGCGGCGGGCTCGCTCGACGCCCCGCCCGTGCGGTACAGGCCCGCCTCGCCCGCGAGGACGGCGCCGGCGGCGACCAGCACCAGGACGAGCCCGGTGGCCGGGGTGAGGCGGACGGCCATCAGCGCTCCGATCCTCCGCCCCGAAGCTCCAGCAGGAGCTCGAGGGCCTCGTCGAAGCTCGGGGCGATCTCGAGGGCGTTCATCACGCTGCGGCGCGCTTCCGAGCGCTGGCCCGCGGCCTGCTGCGCGAGCGCCAGCTCGTAGAACGCCGACGCGCGGTCGACCGGATCGAGCGCCAGGATCGCCTTGCGCTCGCGCACCCGGCCCTCGTGCTGTCCCAGCTCCGTATGAAGCCGCGCGAGCCTCTCGTGCAGCTCGAACTCGTACGGGTAGATGAAGACCGCGCTCTCGAGCGCCGATGCCGCGCCCTCCGTGTCGCCGAGCTCCTCGAGGATCTCCGACTGCTTCAGGCGTGCCTCGTAGTTGCTCTCGTTCAGCGCGTTCAGGCGGGCGAGCGCCTGGGCGGCGCGCTCGAGCTCGCCGCGCCGCTCGTGAATCAGCGCGAGGTACCAGTAGGGGCTCGAGGGTCCGCCGTACTCCGGGAAGAGCCGGAGGGCCGCACGGAACTGCTCTTCGGCCTCGTCGAGGTCGCCGAGCTCGTACGCTTCCAGGCCCGCCTCCATCCGAGCGGTGAACCTGCCGGGCTCCTCGACCGCGGCCTGGCTCGGGCTCTGCGGCAGGATCGACTCGCCGTGCTCGCCCTCCGCCGGCCCGAGGGCGGCCAGGGCCGTCTCGAACTTGCCGCTGAAGTAGCGGTCGAAGTCTTCGTCGAAGGTTTCGGGCTCGACGCCGAGGAGCTCTTCGATGAGCTGCTCCGTCTCCTTCCCGTCGCGGTAGCCGTGCATCATCCCGAGGATGGGATCGAATCCCCAGCGGCCTTCGATGTACTCGAAGACGATCGACGCCAGGAAATAGGAGTCGACCACCTGCTCGGGGTAGGACGGGCGTACGAAGCCCGCGTCGAGCTTGCTGGCCGGGAGGAAGAGGCCCGCCTTGTACCGGCCCAGGAAGCCCGGACTCGGCTGGTGGCCCCAGCCCGGCCGTGCGGCGTGCTGCTCGTGCACCGCGAGTCCTTCGCTGAACCACCGCGGGACCTCGTGCTCGGTCAGGCCCAGATGGAAGACGTGCGCCATCTCGTGCCACAGCGTCGACGCCCAGTTGAACTCTCCGAGTCGCTTCGCGGCGGGGGAGTCCATCGCGATGACGCTTCCGAAGCTCACACCGAGGGCGCCGATGCCGGGGAGCCCCAGGGTCCGAACGGAGAAATCCGCGTGGTCGCGGTAGACCTCGATCCGGATGGGAAGCGGCGGCGTGTAGGCGTAACGCGCCTGCAGCGCGGCGAAGGCGTCCTCCGCGATCTCCTCGACGTAGGTCCGAAGCAGATCGTCCTCCCGGTCGTGCAGGACGAGGACGAACTTGTCGGTCTCGGAGACGCCGAAGTTCTCGAACGAGTCCACGAGGCGGAGCGTGTTGACCACCCACGGGTTGTACGGGTCGCCCTCGTAGGCGCGCTCGAGGCTCGCCTTGCCCTCGTCGATCCGTCCGAGTCTCAGCTGGTTCTGCCCGAGCAGCGTGAGGCCGCGCCAGGAGCGGGAATCGATCTCGACCGCCCGTGCGGCCAACTCGGCCGCCTCCCGGTACTTGCGATGGTTGACCGCCAATTCGGCGATGTCGTTGAAGAGCTCGGGATAGTCGGGCGCGATCGTCGCGACGTGGTCGCGGTCGGCCTCGAATGCCTGGACGTCGCCTCGGAGGAAGGACGCGGCCGCTCGAACGCTCAAGGCCTCGAGCGATGCGGGGTTGATCTCCAGGGCCTTCTCCAGCTCCTCCGCGGCGGCCTCGTAATCCGTGGCCGCGAGGTGCAGGCGGGCCTTGAAGACGAGGGCTTCGACCAGGCTCGGGTTGGTCTCGAGCGCCTTCTCGACCGTTTCCATCACACCCATGGACCCGTTGAACTGCATGGCTTTGGCCTTGGCGACCAGGGCGCGCGCGTGGTTGGGATTCCGGCCGAGCACGCGCTCGATCTCGGTGTCGGCGCTCGTTCCGTCGTACCGCTCGAGGAAGAGCAAGCCCGTCTCGAGCGCCGGCTCGAGGCTCGACGGGTCGGCCGCCGCGGCCTCGTCGAAGGCGCGCAGCGCGTCCTGGTAGAGGTCCTTGTTCGTGACGCCGAGGTAGCTCACGGCCCTCGCGACGGCGATCAGGTCCCGCGCAGGGAGGACGGTTGCCGAGTTGTAGAGGTCGATGAAGGTGTCGAACTCGGCGAGCGCAGCGTCCCGGTCGCCGTAGTCGTAGTCCAGGATCGCGCGGTTGAGGCGCGACGGATACGCGTCGGGCGCACCGCCCTCCCAGCCCCGCGTGAAGGCTGCACGGGCTTCGTCGACGTCACCGGTCGCGAGGAGCAGCTCCCCCCGGACGTTGGCGAGCGCGACGCCCGACTCCGCCGGGGCGCCGTCCAGCACTTCGAGCGCCTGCTCGTACTCCCCCACCTCCGCCAGGGCTCGCGCGTACCACCGCAGGTGGCTCGCGCTCGGGGTCGCCGTCCGCAGGTCGTCCAGCGCCGCGATCGCCTCGTCGTAGGATCCCGACCTGAGGAGCTGCACCGCCGCCGCCGCACCCTGTTGGGCGCTCAGCTCCGCGGCCGAAAGGCAGCCCAGGCCGATGAGCGCGACGAGTCCGTGGCGGCGCCTCATGGCGTCGTGCCGCCTTCCCGCTGACGGATCTCGCGGTTCTTGAGCGCCAGCTCCAGGAGCAGCTCCTCGAGCTCGGACTCGTATCGCTCCGGGTCCATCGTGTCCTTGATGGCGCGCAGCTCGGTCACTCGGCGCTCGAGCTCCGCGCGCTCTCCGTAGAGGCGAGCGAGCACGGGATCGTCGGTCTGGGGTGTCGCGGCCGCCCCGCCGCCGAGCACGAAGGCACGCGCGAGCTGGCCGTCGAGGGCGTCCTCCCCGATCTCGGTGCTGCCCTCCCCGTCACCGTTGTCGTCCAGCAGGGCGTGCTCGGTCTGGAGCTTGCCGTCGGTCTCGTACGCGCGTGTGACCTCGCGCGTGGCGTACTGGAACGCCTCCAGCATCGAGGTTTGCCCGTCCTTGTCGACGTCGGCTCCGTCCTCGCTGAAGGCGGCCACGAAGTAGCCGCCGAACACCGTCTCGTTGCGCTCCATCCCCGTCTTGGTGCCGGTGATGATCGTGCGACCCGGCGCGGACACGTCCTCGAGCCAGCCGCCACTCGCCGAGGTCGAGTTGACGAAGACGACGCGCTGGTCCGAGAGCTGGTCGAGGAGGACGCTGAATTCGGCGGACGAGAGATCGGGTCCGGGGAGATTGAACCGAGACTCGCCCCGGTTGTAGGAGCCGTGACCGATGAAGAGGATCACGACCCGATCTCCGCTCGCCGCGCGCTGGGCGATCTCGGCGACGGCGAGCTCGACGTTGTCGCGCGTGGAGCGTTCGCCGGCCAGCGGATCGTCGTCGGGCCGCTCCGCCAGGTAGACGATGTTCTCCGCGGGCACCCCCAGGCGCTCACCGGCCGCCGTCACGAAGCTCCCCGCCCACTCGGTGAAGGTGGCGCGGTACTCCGGGTCGCCCCCGATCCCCCGGACGACCAGGACGTGCGTGCTCTGCGCGGCGGCTCCGGCGGCGAGAGCGCCGAGAAGGACGAGGGCATAGGCGAGCGGTCTCATACCAGGCTCCGCGCGCGCCGGTAGGCCCATTCGCTCCCGATCAACGCGAGCAGGAGCAAGAGCAGGACGGGCATGTCCCACAGGTCGCGCTCCTCGGTCAGGGTCACGCCGGCTCCCGTCAGGCTGATGTCCTCGGGGAGGGCGTCCACCGTTTCGGGGGTGTAGAATCGGCCGCCCGTCTCGTCCGCGATGCGCCTCAGCGTGGTCTCACGCATGGAGGCGTCGAAGAACTCCTCCTGCGAGTCGACAGCGTGGACGAAGGTCTGTCCCTCGCCCATCGGCGTCCCCGCCCGGTCCGCCCGGACGTTGATCTCGTACAGCCCGGGCTCCTCCGGCGCGAAGGCGCCCGCGTACGCGCCGTCCTCCTCGACCGTCCAATCCAGCACGAGCTCACGCGTCGCTCCGTCCGGGCCGGTGACGGCAGCCACGACATTCCCGTCGTTGATTTCCACATAGGCCGAGTCGGAGAGCTGCGCATACAGGTCGACGGCGGCTCCCGGCTCGACCTGCTCCTGTGCGGGACGGGCATCGACCATGTCGGGCACGCCGTCGACCATCCATCTGAGGAGACGGCGCCAGAACATCTCGTGCGTCATGTCCTCCAAGGGGACGTCGGCGTGCATCTGCCACATCCACGAGTCCTGGATCGGAAAGGCGATGACCGTTCCCCGGCCGTAGCGGTGATGCGCCAGAACCACCTGCCGGGCCGGATCCCGCTCGTCTCCGCCGGTCAGCAGCGCCGTCGCGCCGGGCTTGAGTCGCGTGATCGGGTTGAGGCTCGTGAGCGGAGGCATGCGC
>JBDHII010000104.1:0-5451 GCA_039587515.1 Gemmatimonadota bacterium | reverse complement strand
ATCCGGCCAGCCGTGCCGACTCGTCTCGAGCTGCGTACTCTGCCACAAAGCGGACGCTGGCGGAGTTCATTCCCCCCGTCGCGAAGATGGCCAGGACGTTTACCCAGGTCATTGCATAGACGTACTGGCCGTACGAATCGACGCCCATCGTGCGAGCCAACAGGATGTGCAGCGCGAACACCGATGCGGCTGCGCCGACCTTCACCATGAAGCTCCCCAGCGACCCCCGAGCCAGGACCCCTCCCACGCCGGGGCTGGCGAAGGCCGTTCTGAGCCACTGGGCGAATCGCCGAACAGGCATCAGGCGGGCTCCACCGGTCGCACGGTGGCCGGGCGCCTAGGCATCGGCCCCGGCCACGCTTCCCAACAGCTCTTGCCAGAGAAGCGTGAGGGTGTCCCGGCTGAACCGCTCTCGAATCGCTCGTCGGCTGTGCTCATGGGCTTCGACATCCCGTTCGTGGCCGTCCAGGACCCTCGTGATCGCTTCTGCCAACGCCTCGTGGTCGCCTACTGGCACCAGCCAGCCCGTGACGCCGTCATCGACGATCTCATCGGGTCCGTGGGGGCAGCGCGTGGCGACGGACGGGATTCCCAATCCCTGCGCCTCGATAAGGGCATTCGGCATCCCTTCGTTGTCGCTCGCGAGGACGTACACAGCGGCTCGGGCCAGGAGCGCGTAGGGGTTCTCGACGAATCCCAGCCAGCGGACACGATCAGAGACTCCCAATGAGGAAGCGAGCGACTGCAGAGACTGCAGCTCCGGGCCGTCACCGAGAAACCAGAGCTCCGCCGGACCCGTCTCGGCGACTTTGGCGAGAGCCCGGATCATGAGGTCGGCTCGCTTCTCGGGGTCGAGGCGACCCACGGCCATGATTACGGGACGGTCCTCCGGGAGGGCAACGTGGGGTCTCTCCGTCGCACGGCGGTCGATATGCTCCCAGTCCGTCGGGTTGGAGATGCAGGCCACCTTGCCGGCCGCGAATGGAAAGCGCTCCTCCGCCTCCTTTGCGAGGCCCTGGGAGTTGGCGACGATCGCTGACGCCCGGGGATACACGAGCGGGCTCAGCGTCTTGCGAAAGAGGTCATCATGGCGCTCGAGACCTGCGCCCACCCTCGCCACCCAGGGTGTCTCAATCCGCCGATCTCTAAGCGCCCAGCCCGTGAGGATGTTCATCGCGTTTACGTTGCTCAACACCACGTCGGGTGCCGACGAACGGATCAGCGATCGCAGTCGGCGCGCCGTGCGGAAGAAGGTGTGCGGACCCCTGTAGCCGAGATGATGAACCTCCACGTCACCCGGGATCTCGTACCCGATGTCATCACGAGCCAGACAGAGCGAGGGCTGCACGACCTCCCTGTCGAAATGCCGCAGGAGCGTGCTGGTGACGCGCTGGGCCCCACCTCGGTGCATCGTCGTGCTGACGATGAGGGCGCGGATGGGCCTGGAAGGGGTCATATTACGGCGCGCCGGAGCCGAGGGCTCCCACGAGTTCCGATCCACCCCACCCCATGAAACGCTCCCTCCTCCTCGTCTTCACCGCCTCGGGCTTTGCCGGGCTCGTCTACGAGTCGGTCTGGTCTCACTACCTGCGCGTCCTCCTCGGTGCGGCAGCCTACGCGCAGAGCCTGGTGCTGGCGGTCTTCATGGGCGGGACGGCCATTGGGGCCTGGCTCGTGAGCCGGCGCACGGAGCGATGGGGTCGGCTGCTGCGCGGGTACGCCCTGGTCGAGGGGGTCCTCGGGCTGCTGGCGCTCGGTTTCCATCCGGCCTTCGTCACGCTCCAATCGGTCTTGTTCGAGTCGTCGATGCTCGCGGGATTGTCGCCCGAAATGCTGCGGTTCGCCACCTGGACGGGGGCGGTGGCCCTGATCCTCCCGCCCGCGGTCCTGCTGGGGATGACCTTCCCGCTGATGAGTGGCGGCCTGATCCGTAAGTACCCCGAGGAGCCGGGGGAGAGCCTGGCTTTGCTGTACTTCGCCAATGCGCTCGGCGGTGCGGTCGGCGTGCTGGCGAGCGGCTTCTTCTTCGTACGGTGGTGGGGTCTGCCGGGGGCGATGGTGGCGGCCGGCGTGCTCAACCTGATCCTGGCGGCTTACGTGTGGCGTCGGGTCGGTTCGGAGGCCGAGCCCAAATCGGACGGGGCCCCTTCGGCGCCCGGCGGGGTCGGCGAGGCCCGGCTCGGCGCTTCCGCGGTCCGCTGGCTCCTGCTCGTCGCGGGCCTGACCGGCCTCGCCTCCTTCGTTTACGAGATCGCCTGGATCCGCATGCTGAGCCTCGTGCTGAGCAGCTCGACGCACGCGTTCGAGCTGATGCTGAGCGCCTTCATCCTGGGCATCGCGCTCGGAGGGCTGTGGATCCACCGCAGGATCGACCGGCTGGATTCACCGATCCGGTTCCTCGCACACGTGCAGATCGCCATGGGTGTGCTGGCGGTCGCGACGCTGCCGGTCTACCGGGGGCTCTTCGCGTTCATGGAGGGGCTGCTGCTGAACCTCCCGCCGACCGAAATCGGCTACGCGATCTTCAGCCTCTTCAGCCACGGGATGGCGTTGAGCGTGATGCTGCCGGCGACGTTCTGTGCCGGCATGACACTGCCGCTGGTCACGCTGATCCTGATGCGGGATAGCGGGGGCGGGGAGCGGAGCATCGGGCGGGTCTACGCGTGGAATACGATGGGCGCGGTCGTCGGCGCCCTGGCGGCGGTGCACGTCGGCCTGCCCATGCTGGGCCTGAAGGGCACGCTGGCCTTCGGGGCCGGACTCGACGTGGCTGTCGGACTTGGGCTTCTCTGGCTGATGTGTCCCGCTCCCGAGCGCCGAAAGCCGGTGCTGGTCTCGGGAGGAGCCTTGGCCGCCGTCACGGCGATCCCGCTGCTCGTATCCTTGGATCCCGTCATTCTGTCCACCGGGGTTTACCGCAGGATGGTCGACACGGCGACCTATGAAGGGGCCTCGATCTCCCAGTACCGGGACGGCCGCACGGCCACGATCAGCGTCATGGACCGCCTCGGCGTCCGAAGCATCCGAACCAACGGAAAGCCGGCGTCCTCGATGACCACCGGCTCCGACCTCCCGCCGACCGGGGACGAGACCGTCGGCACACTGCTCGGGGCTTACCCGGTGCTGTTGAAGCCGGAAGCCCGGAGTGCTCTGAACATCGGTATGGGCTCGGGTATCACCTCACACGTCCTGCTCGCTTCGCATGCGATGGAGCGTGTGACCACCGTGGAGATCGAGCCGGCCATCGTCGAATTGGCGCCCGCCTTCGCACCGAGGAATTCACGCGCCTTCGAGGACCCACGAAGCCGAATCGTGATCGAGGACGCGCGGACGTTCCTGGCCTCCTCCGGCGAAGACTACGACGTGATCGTCGCGCAGCCCTCGAACCCGTGGGTGTCCGGAACCTCCGCCTTGTACTCGAGCGAGTTCTATGGCCTGGCGGCCGGCGCCCTCGCACCCGGGGGCGTCTTGGTCCAATGGATCCAGCTCGCCGCGATCCACCCAAAACGCGTCGTATCGATCCTGGAGGCGGTGAGAACGTTCTTCCCCTACTTCGACGTTTACGCTGGTGACGGAGATCTCATCGTGGTCGGTACGGCCGACGAGCCGCCACCGCGGATCGGGAATGAGGTGTCGGTGTCACCTGTTCTGCTCCAGGAGCTTTCCCGGATCGATGTCCGATCCCCGCAGGATCTTCAGGTCCGGCTGGCAGGTACGCAGCGGACCTTCGGCCCGTTGGCTGAGCTCTACGAAGCGCGACCGAACTCCGACTTCCGTCCCGAGGTGGATCAGCTCGCTGCCCGAGATCGCTTCATGCAGCGTGACGCCGTGGAGCTCCTTCGGTTTTACGTTCAGCCCCTTCCCGTACTCGAGCTCTTGGGAGAGACCGCTCCCTCCTGGAGCCGGACGGACGTGACACCGTCGGCCCTCTTCTTCTACTCTGCTCGGGTGCTGGGGGCGATGGCGTTCCGCGATCTCGTCGCTGACCCAGATGCTCTTCCGCCCCAATCCGGAGGCCTCGTCCACTTCGCATGGGCGCAGGCTCGCGGACTGTGGCAGGAGTGCGCGAATGCCACGGACCCGAATGGAGCGGCGGCCGCACTGCATCTTATCGCCACGGCCATCATCACGGACCTGCGTCCGTCCGAGTTGGACACGGTCTGGGATGCGCTCGCCCCGTTGCCGTGCATGGAGCTCATGAGGGGCGAAGGTGAGGCGTGGACGCGACTCTATCGAGCCGTAGGGGATCGGGATCCCGAGGCAGTGGTGGCCGTCGGTGAAGGGATCCTTGGAGGAAGCGTGGAGCAGCCAGGGGGAGCCCGCCTACGCTATCTGGTGGCCTCCGTCATGGCGGCGCACATCGGGCTGGGCGACGCCGAAATCGCCCTCGGTCGATGGGAGTTCTATCGTGCGTCGATGTTCGCGGGACGAGTCGATGACACCTTCTTCCGCCAACTCGCCGCGCTGGCCCGTGTGGACCGGCGCGGCGAGCGGTAGACGAGGTCTATAGGTTATTACCGTGTGAGTGGCACCCTCCGCCGGTGGCGCAGCCCGCGGGCTTCGAGTTCATGGTCGTCTTGCCGTGACAGTTGTTGCAGACGAAGCCGCCCCCCTCCTCTTCGGTGGCGGGGTCGAGGTCGTCCGTGAGACCCCAATCCCAGACCGCCGTGTAGATGTCTGGGCTCCCCATTTTCCCGCTCTGGATGTCGATCGGGTAGGCGATGGCCCGTCCGTCGCTGTCGCTCACGCGAATCGAATCTTGGTAGCTGAGGATGTCGTACTTATAGGTCCCAGGCCAATCGGCGGCCGCCTTGGGGTGCGGACGGTGACATTGCGTGCAGTTCAGGACCGGGTTGGTCCCGTATAGGCTCTCGAGTGTCAGGAGATCCATGTCTCCCGATCCATCGGAGCCTGCCGTGGTGCCGCCGGCCCCCACGGTCTTCTCGACCATGACGAAGTCCAGTTGGGTAGTCGCTGGTCCGGACGCGGCCCCCATCCCGTCCCTACTCGCGCCCGCCGGGACGTTCACGTTCGCCCATGTGTTGGCCACGCTGGTCATGGCGACAGGTGTACCGGCCTCCGCGTGGCCCACCGGGCGTATGTGGCCTTGCACGCCAGCTGGGAACGTCCCGTCGTGGCAGTCTGCACAGAAGGCGTCCATCGCACTCCGGCCCGTCCAATTGGGCGGCGTGTTCCCCGGGTCCGGATCCGGGTTGTACTTCTGGGAGGCGTTGTCTGCGTGCGGACGGTGGCAGTTCACGCATTCGATCTTCGCACCGCTCACGCTCGACGCCTCGTGTTGCACGTCATGGCGGTCGTTGAACGTGGTGATCTGATTCAGACCCCATTCGCTCTCCGACCAGTTGATCGGCGTGGCGAACTGCGCCTGGATGTCCATGTTGCTGGCTGTCCCACCGCTCGTGTGGCAGCCGAAGCAGAAGCCCTCTTCCT
>JBDHII010000103.1:0-7766 GCA_039587515.1 Gemmatimonadota bacterium | reverse complement strand
CCTGTGGCCTTGAGCGAATGCCACGGTACAGCCAGGCTGCCCTCACGGCCCCGACCGCTCAGGGGCGAGTGCCGGGAGAGGGACTCGAACCCTCATGGGATTTACTCCCGCCGGATTTTGAGTCCGGTGCGTCTACCAATTCCGCCATCCCGGCGACGGACCAATGATAGACGGATCGGCCCTCCCGATAAAGCGTGGAGCGGCCACATACGCTCGATCCGGCTGGGCGCGTCACCCCGAGCTGGTTCCGAATCCGGACACCCGCGTGCCGTTATCGGACACTCCGGCAATCGCTCCAGGCACGGACGTGGCCGGCTGATATCGCGTAACCGGCTGCCACGAAAGGGCCTAAGCGTTTCTCTATCTCTTTGGCACGGACCTTGTTTGGACAAACGATCGAAAGGCAGGGCCTTTCGATTGCGGTGCGGACGATGAGGGGACAGTGAAGGTCGGTGGAGGGGCCGAGGGGTGGGGTTTCTGCCGGGCTCTTTTCATTCTCGGTGATCGGAACGCACCTTTGGCCGATGAGCACGACAGACGCGGTCGAAGCCAACGTCCCTCTCACGCTCGTCGTCCTGGCGGCGGGGCGAGCACGCCGGTTCGGCGGGCCGAAGCAACTGGCCCGGGTCGGCCCGTCGGGCGAAGTGCTGATCGCCTACACGATCCACGATGCCCTCGAGGCCGGCTTCGAGAGGATCGTCGCGGTCACCCGGGCCGAATGGGCCGATGTCCTGCAGGCCGAGCTCGAGCCGGTGGTCACGCAACGGGGTGGCCGACTCTCGATGGCGATCCAGCCCGACCGGCCGGTAGATCCAGCGTCGGAGCGCCCTCGGGCGTGGGGCACGGGACACGCCATCCTTTCGGCAGCCCCGCTGATCGAGGGAGGCTTCGCCGTCGCCAACGGGGACGACTGGTACGGTCCCTCCGCCATCGGTCGCCTCCACGACGCGCTGTCGGCGCCCGGAGCCGACGAGGACGAGCACGTGCTCGTCACCTATCCGGTCGACGTGACGCTCGGAAGCACCCGGCGAGTCACGCGCGCGCGCTGTCACGTCGGCCGAGACGGATATCTCCAGGAGATCCTCGAGCTGTTCGACGTGGAATCGGACGACGGGACGATCCGGGGACGCACGGAGTCCGGAGAGGTCGTGGTGATTCCGCCTTCGACTCCGGTCTCGACGAACCTCTGGGGATTCCGTCCGACCATCCTCGAGCGATTGCGGGACCGCTTCGAGGATTTCCGGGCCCAGGAGAAGGTCAATGCGGAACGAGAGTTCCTCCTGCCCGAAGTCGTGGACGACCTCCTCCGAGAAGGAGCGATCCGGGTGCTGACCGTCCCCGCCGAAGACCGCCTTTTCGGACTGACGCGGCCCGAAGACCTGACCATGGCCCGGACCCGAATCGAGGAGCTCGTTGCCTCGGGCCGCTACCCTCGAAATCTTCGCTCGGACTGACCCGGATCTCCTTGTCCCCGACCTCACCGGATCTTCTCGACCCATGAGACCCTCACGCATCTGCCTGCCTGCCGTAGCACTCGCCCTGGCGGCCTGCGGTCGCGGCCCCACGACTCCCGCACCGTCGGAGGAGCCCGCGATCGTCCCCCGCCCCGCCGAGCTCGAATACACAGGACGGACCGTCACCCTCGGGCCCGACGTCGTCGTTTCCCTGACCGGCCCGGGCTCGGAGCTGCTCGCTCCCGCGCTCGATGCGTGGACGCGGGAGCAGACGGATCGGTTCGGGATCGCTTTCCGCCCAGCTTCAGCGGACGAGGAGGCCGATCTGGTCTTGACGGTCGAGTCGGTGAGCGAAGCCCCGCCGGAAGGCTACACACTCGAGGTCGAGGGCGAGCGGGCCCGCCTCGCAGCATCGGATCCGGCCGGCCTCTTCTACGCCCTCCGGACCCTGGGACAGCTCCAGCGCCGCGGCGAAGCCCCGGGCACGTGGACCCTCCCCGAGATCCGCATCGACGACATGCCCCGCTTCCGCTATCGCGGCATGCATCTGGACGTGGGGCGTCACTTCTTTCCGGTCGACTTCGTGAAGCGGTTCATCGACCTGATGGCGCGCTACAAGTACAACCGCTTCCATTGGCACCTCACCGAGGACCAGGGGTGGCGCATCCAGATCGACGCGTACCCACGACTCACCGAGGTCGGGGCGTGCCGCGCCGAGACCCAGGTCGAGAAGAACTTCGACCCCTTCGTCGGCGACGGCCGGCAGTACTGCGGCTACTACACCAAGGAAGAGATTCGGGAGGTCGTGGCGTACGCCGCCGAGCGCTTCGTGACGGTGATCCCGGAGATCGAGATGCCCGGCCACTCGGTCGCGGCCCTCGCGGCCTACCCCGAGCTGTCGTGCACGGGCGGTCCCTTCGAGGTCTCGACCATGTGGGGGGTCAAGGAAGACATCTACTGCCCGAGCGAGGAGACCTTCGCGTTCCTCGAGACCGTCCTCGACGAAGTGCTGGAGCTCTTCCCGAGCGAGTACATCCACATCGGCGGCGACGAAGCTCCGAAGAAGAGATGGGAGGAGAGCGAGCTCGCCCAGGCCGTGATCGATCGCGAGGGGCTCGCCGACGAGCACGAGCTGCAGAGCTACTTCATCCGCCGCATCGAGCGCTTCCTGACTTCACGCAACCGACGGCTGATCGGGTGGGACGAGATCCTCGAGGGAGGGCTCGCACCGGAGGCCACGGTCATGTCGTGGCGGGGCATGGACGGCGGAATCGAGGCGGCGCGTCAGGGGCACGACGTCGTCATGACGCCCACGAGCCACGTCTATTTCGACTACTACCAGGCGGACCCCGAAGGCGAGCCGTTGGCGATCGGGGGCCTCACGCCGCTCGACAAGGTCTACGGCTTCGAGCCCGTGCCGCCGGAATTGACGGCCGACGAGGCCGGTCACGTGCTCGGAGGCCAGGCCAATGTCTGGACCGAGTACATCGCCACACCCGAGCACGCCGAGTACATGTCGTACCCACGGGCGCTGGCGCTCGCGGAGGTACTCTGGAGCCCAGTGGAGATGCGGGACTGGGAATCGTTCACCCGACGCCTCCCGTCTGCGCTTGCCGAGTTGGACCGGCTCGGTGTGCGCTATCGTCCGCTCGACCGTCGCTGACGGTGGGCCCGCTTCCGGTCCGCGTTGCCATGAGCGGGGATCGAGCGGATCTTCGCTCCGACTGTCGCTGAACCCATCCACCTGAAAGGTCGCGATGCAGCTCACCACGTTGGACTGGATCGTCTTCGGAGCGTACGGCGTGATCGCCGTCGCGACGGGACTGTACTTCGCTCGGCGGGCCGGTTCGGACACGAGCGAGTATTTCCTGGCGGGACGCAACCTCCCGTGGTGGCTGGTGGGCACCTCGATGGTGGCGACCACCTTCTCGACCGACACCCCGAACCTGGTCACCGACCTCGTGCGCTCGGGCGGGGTCAGTCAGAACTGGCTCTGGTGGGCCTTCCTGATCACCGGCATGTGCACGGTCTTCTTCTACGCGAAGCTGTGGCGGCGGTCGGGCGTCTTCACGGACATGGGCTTCTACGAGCTCCGCTACTCGGGAGCGCCGGCGGCATTCCTCCGGGGGTTCAGGGCGCTGTACCTCGGGATCTTCTTCAACGTCATGATCATGGCTACGGTCACGCTGGCCGCGATCAAGATCGGCGGCGTGCTGCTGGGCGCGGACAAGTACACGGTCGTGCTGATCGCAGGCGCGGTGACTGCCCTGTACTCCGCGACGTCCGGGCTCTGGGGGGTGGTGGTCACGGACCTGCTCCTCTTCACGATCGCGATGATCGGGTCGATCGCGGCCGCCTATTATGCGCTTGCCCAGCCCGAGGTCGGGGGATTGGCGGGCCTCGTCACCCATCCAGAGGTGTCGTCACGCCTCAGTCTCCTCCCGGACTTCTCGGACTGGAGCGTCGCGGCCGCGGTCTTCATCGTGCCGGTCGCCGTCCAGTGGTGGAGCACTTGGTATCCCGGCGCCGAGCCCGGGGGCGGAGGCTACGCCGCCCAGCGGATGCTGGCCGCCAAAGACGAGAAGCAGGCCCTTCAGGCGACACTCTGGTTCAACATTGCGCACTACGCGATCCGGCCGTGGCCCTGGATCCTGGTCGGGCTCGCGTCGCTCATCGTCTATCCCTCGCTCGATTCGATCGCAACGGCGTTCCCCAACGTGGATCCCTCGATCGTGCGGAACGATCTGGCCTATCCGGCGATGCTCGTCTTCGTGCCGCACGGGCTGCTCGGACTCGTCGTCGCCTCTCTGGCGGCCGCCTACATGTCGACGATCAGCACGCACCTGAACTGGGGTTCGTCGTATATCGTCGACGACTTCTATCGACGATTCGTCGCTTCGGATCTCACCGAGCGTGAGTACGTCCGCGTGGGGCGGATCTCGACCGTGGGACTGGTCGTACTCTCGTCGGTCGTCGCCATCTGGCTGCAGAACGCGCTGCAGGCGTTCCAGATCCTGCTCCAGATCGGCGCCGGGACCGGCCTCGTCTTCCTGCTGCGCTGGTTCTGGTGGCGGATCAACGCATGGAGCGAGATCTCCGCGATGGTCATCTCGTTCGCCGTGGCCATCTATTTCCAGTTCTTTCACACGTGGCTCGGCTTCAAGGCCTGGGATCCGTCGATGACGCTCGTGATCGGCGTGGCCATCACCACCGTGGGCTGGCTGACCGTCACCTACATGACGGCGCCCGCCGACGAAGAGACCCTTCGCGCCTTCCACGCGAAGATCCGCCCGATCGGTTCGGGCTGGCGGGCGGTGGTCGGGGAGGAGGGGCTCGAGCGGGCCGACAGCGTCAGCGCACCGCTCCTGGCATGGTTCCTCGGATGCGTCCTCGTCTACGGCGCGCTCTTCGGGACCGGAATGCTGCTCTACGGGCGTATTGGAGCGGGATCGTTGGCTCTGATGGTGGCGGCGGTCGCGGCCGTGGGGATGTTCAGGCTGCTTCCCCGAATCCAGTTCATGGACTGAGCTCGACGACGGCCGCCGCGGCAGAGGGGCGTACGGTCAGGAGGAGGCCGCGCGCGTCGGGATCGGGAATGTCGCGACGCACGTAGAAGCGCGTCCGAAGCGCACCGAGAACGGTGTCGACCGCATCCGGCTGCGCGATCGCCACGATCGCACCACCGAATCCGGCACCGGTGAGTCTCGCGCCCGATGCTCCGGCCTCCCGCGCGATCTCGACCAGCTCGTCCAATCCCGGGGTGCTGACCTCGTAGTCCACGCGAAGGCTCTCGTGGGACGCGTTCATCAGCGCACCCAGCACGTCGACGTCTCTCGCCTCGAGCGCCTCGACCGCCCGGTCGACTCGATCGGCCTCCGTGAGCACGTGCCGGAAGTAGGCCCTCGAGCTCCCCTCGAGCACGGCGGCGGACGCGTCGAGCGCCCGGGCGGGATCCTCGGCGAGTACGCGGTACGGCGTATCGGCAGCCAGGCCGAGCTTCCTCGCCACCGTCTCCCTGGCGTCCTCGCCGACGCGCCGACGCGTGTTGTACGCCTCCTGAGCGGCACCGGACTTCTCCGCCCGCTCGAGGCTGTGCGCCACGATCAGACGCGCGTGGGCCGGCACGGGAATCGGTCGAGCGCGGAGCGGAGCGAAGCGGAGGTGCAGCGCGTGGCCCTCGCGCGCCAGAAGGCAGGTCGCCTGATCCATGCCCCCGCCCCGAGTGCCCGTGTACCGCTCGGCCTCCGCCATCTGCGAGGCCAGGTCTTCGCGTGCGATCCGAACACCGCCGACCTCGGCGAGCGCGAGTCCCGTTGCCACGACCAGCGCCGAGGACGAGCTGAGGCCGGCCACCTCCATGCCTCGGTCGACGCCGTGGCTCCGGACGAGCGACTGCGCAGCCGCGCGCAGATAGTTGCTCCAGTCTCCGGGGGGGCCCGTCGGAATCTCCCGACCCAGCTCGAACGAGACCTCCGCCGTGGACGGAGCGGTCGAGCACGCGCGAACGAGCCGATCGGGACGCGTCCGGAAATGGAGCAGGATCTCCCGGTCGATGGCGATGGGAAGAACCGGCAGGTGGTGGTAGTCGATGTGCTCGCCGATGAGGTTCACACGTCCGGGAGCCCGGACCACGTGCGTGGGGGAGAACTTGGATTCCGTAAGGAAGTGGACACCCGCCATTGAACGAAGCTCGTTCGCTAACCCTTCTGAGCGACAACGACGACGGCCGGTGTCAACACCAGCCGCCCCCCAGACCCCGCGTTGAGCACGGAGGCCGCTTGGAAATACAACCGCAGCTTCCGAGAACGATGGGCCCCTAACATTGGAGTTGGGACAAAGCGAATCTGATCAAACCCCGATCGAGTGAGGCGTTTTCGAATGTACTTCCTGGAAAGGATCAGACGATGCTCAACATTCAGGAAGCGGATGCGCGGAGGAAACCGTCTTCGACCGATCAGTTCGAGGCCTCGTCGCAGGAGTCGATCAATCTTCATGAGCCCTAGCTTGTTGGGGACGCGGAGGATTATCGAGCCTCCTGGGCGTACGAGCCTTCCCACCTCTGACCAAAGCGTGGCGGCACTGGGCTCGTAATAGATGACGTCGGCTAGGACCAGCACGTCCACTGGCGACGCCAGAGCTAGCGAAGTCGCATTCCCGTGAATGGTCTCCAAGCCGAATTCTCGCTCTGCAACGTCAAGCGCTTCCTTCGAAATATCCTGGACGACCAGGTGCAGGTCGGGACGCTGCTCCCCCACCAGAGACATCAGGTAGCCGGTCGCTCCACCCACATCCAGTACCGTCCCTCCCACGGGCGCTCGGGCTACGATCAGCTCCACGAGATCTCGGAAAATGGCCTGTCTTTCCCACCTGAAGTACTCCTCGTCCTTGTAGTGGGATTCAAAGTGTCTCTCAGTCACTTCGGGGTCGATAATGGCGTCAGCCCAATAAAGTCCGCAGTCACAGCACAAGAGCACCGTGAACAGAGTCGAGTAGTGCACGAAAGAGCCAAACGAATCCCCAGGGAGCGCTCCACAGTCCGGACAGGCGTTCAGGGGCGACGCGGCCACACGCTTGAACGACTGCCGCAAGGCTAGGTCGACCCAGGTTTCCGGTTCATCGAAACCATGATTGTGCCTCAGGACCTCGAGTATCTCTCGGCGTGCAGAGTCCACGAGTCCGCCTACGCCCCCACGAGCTCCCAAACCGGCCACTCACGCCACTTCCCTCTCGTGAAATCCGGGAAGTCCGCCGGCTGGCTCCCGTTCGCCACGGACCACTCCGAGAGTGGCGTGACGGCCGAGAGCGCCGCGGCGTCGTAGACGTTCATGTCGGTGGGCAAGCCCTCCCTGAGGCACTTGATGAGCCGATAGTCCTCCATGAAGTCCATGCCGCCGTGCCCCGCACCTCTCGAGCGCTCCTCCATCTGCTTCCAGAGGGGGTGGTCCCACTCCTCCAGCCATTCGCTCGCATCGTCCCATCGGTGCGACTCGCTGATGCCCTCGACGTACACGCGGTTCGGGTAGCCCTGGAAGATGCCCTTCGTGCCCTGCACGACGTTGATGCGGCTGTACGGCCGGGGGAGGTTCGTGTCATGGCCGACGTAGATGGTCTTGCCCAGGGCCGTCTGGATGAGGCTCACGTTCACGTCGCCCAGCACGTACTCCTCGGCCCGCTTGGGATCGTCGGGCGGGTAATTCTCCCGTGCGTAGTCCTGAAGACCGCGGGACGGACTGCTCATGGACACCAGCGTGGCGAACCGGTCACCCCGGTTGATGTCCATGCAGTTCGCGACCGGGCCGAGGCCGTGGGTCG
>JBDHII010000001.1:0-178988 GCA_039587515.1 Gemmatimonadota bacterium | reverse complement strand
GTGGGGATGGGCTATCAGCAGCGCATCATCGGCACCACGACGCTGACACCGTCGCTATCGATCGACGGGTCGATGAAGCGTGACGATCAGGTTTCCGAGGCCCAGAGCTTCGTTTCTGCGCCGACGCGCCTGTCGTTCGGCGCACGTCTGAAGAGCGACGTCTTCGGTTTCTACGGTGGGATCGGATCGTTCGAGGCGATCCGGCACAAGCTGTCTCCGTCCGCCTCGTACTCCTATGCACCGGGTGTCGTCCCGACCGATCTCCAGACCACGGTATTCGGCAGTCGGGAGCTACAGACCAAGAACGTGATCTCGCTTTCGTTGAACCAGACCTTCGAGGCGAAGCGGAAGGCCGAAGAGGACTCGACAGCCGTAGCGGGTGACTCGCTGGAGGCCGCTCAGGCGCAGGAAACGGCACCGGGTGAGCCTCGGCGTCTACCCCAGGCCGAGATCGTCAACCTGCTTTCGATCAACACGAGCGCGGTGACCTTCGACTTCACCAGGGCGAAGGAGGACGGCTCTGACGTCTTGGACGGCTTCACGACGACGCGGCTCCAAAACCAGATCTCTTCCGACTTCCTGAGGGGCCTCACCGTCTCGATGGAACACGACCTTTTCGACACGGACGCGGATGGAAAGCGGACGTTCGCGCCGCTGCTCTCCCAACTCAACTTCGGTTTTCAGATGAGCAACAACTCGGGGCTCGTCCGGGCTCTGGGTGGCCTGCTGGGGCGGGGCGGCGGCGACGAAGAGGAGGAGGAAGAAGAAGACGAGCCGGAGCCGGAAGAGGAGCTCGAGGAGGAAGATCTTTTCCTCGACGACGTGTCGGCTGTGAGCCTGACGAGCGAATCGACCATGGTTCCGGGGGCCGGGGGTAACGACGTGATCGATCGCGATGCCGGCCGCCGCCGCGGCGGCGGATCGGGTCGGGTGGGATCGTGGAGCGCGAGCATGCAGTACTCGCTGACCCGTTCACGAATGGAGGAGCGCCCCTCGCTGCAGATGCTCCAGGCGAATGTGCGATTCAAGCCGACCGAGAAGTGGGACATGAGCTGGCGGACCTCCTTCAACGTGACGGAGGGCACGTTCAGTGACCACACGATCCGCCTCACCCGGGACCTGCATCGGTGGGAGGCCAACTTCGACTTCCTGCAGACGGCGACGGGTAACTGGCAGTTCCGATTCCAGGTGTCCCTCTCGGACAATCGCGATCTCAAATTCGACTACGAGCAACGGAACGCGGATCTCGAGGGACGATACTAGGGCCACGGGTCGGACTGGTGGTCGGTGCAGGGGCACCTCGGTGTCCTCGATCGAGGACATTCTGCCGATCCTTCGCCTCGAAAGCCCAGTGATGAAGGGGTTTCTCGTTTTGGTATCGGATCTGCATAGGACAGACGAAGAAGGGTCTCGGCCCGGGCGTGGCCGGAACGCGATACCTCACCAATCGGGGATGTGGACGATGAAACGGCTGTTGGCGATCATCGGAGTGGCCTTCGTCGTGGGGGCCTGTGAAGACGACGACCTGGTCTTCGTGGAGGACGACTTTCCGGCCCCTCCCGTCGCACTGGATGGCTCCTACTACAACTTCGCCATCCGGCTGACCTGGGAGCTGTCTCCGGCCTGGAACGGCGAATTCTTCCGGGTCTACGGGCGCAGGGTATCGGACTCGGGCTTCTTCTCGATCGCGGACGTGACGAGCTGTGCCGACGGCTTCTGCGAGTACACGGACACCAACATCAACGCGAATACCTCATACGAATATTTCGTTTCTTCGGTGGATCCTGACAGTGGTCTGGAGACTGATTCCGACGAGGTGCTGGTCATCGACGTACCGTCGTTCGACGCACCGCCGGTGCCGACGGAGACGGAGGTCGTCGCGCTCGACAACGCAAACTTCGTACGCTGGTCCGACCTGGCGAGAGCGGTCGAGGACTTTTCCTTCTATCGGGTCTACCTGATCGAAGACGGGGGCGGCTTCCTGCTTGGCGAGACGGACTCCGAGGGCTTCGTCGACCTGCTCGCCGTGAACGGCGTGACAAGCCGCTATGCGGTCAGCGCGGTCGACCAGTTCGGCCACGAGAGCGCCCAGGGGATCTCGGCGACCGGAACGCCGCGCCCCGATTTCGCCGGTGAGCTGCTCTTCGCCTTCGAGGACGATCCCTCGAGGTCGGGCTTCCGCTTCCAGGAAGACGAATTGAACGACCCGATCCGGTCGGGTTCGTCGGGAAGCCGACATTTCAGACTGGAGGTCGATCAGTTCGGTTGGTGGATCGTCCCGGGTCCGGATGCCGAGATCTTCCCGACAGGCGCCTTCACGACGGCCCTGAAGTGCGGTGTCGGTGCGGACGCCGGTTGCGAGGACTGGACGACTGCGCCGACCGCCGGCTATGACGCGATCGATGTGGCGGTGGTGCCCGAGTTCACGTACATGATGCGCGTCGTGGGTGACGACGGTCAGCTCCACTACGGCGCGATACGCGTGTCGTTGGTCGGCGTCGACCAGACCGGTGCGAGCGTCATGGTGTTCGACTGGGCGTATCAGATCCAGGCGAACAATCCCTCGCTCGTTTCGGGAGGCTGATCGGGGCTTCCAGACCGTCTTTGGAGAAGAGTCGGCCAAAGAGGGGTCGGACGGGATCGTGCAATCACGGGTCTGCCTGGGGGGCGCCCTCTCTTCACGATTCCCGTTCGGCCCCTCGAGTCTTTACTATCGGTCATGATCCCTGTCCTGGAAGCGGTCCCGAACTTCAGCGAAGGCCGTGATCTCGGTTTCGTACGGGAGCTGGTGTCCACGGTCGAGGCGCACGACGTGGATCTGCTCGACGTCTCCTCGGATCGCGATCATCACCGATCGGTCCTCACGTACATCGGTCGTCCGGACGCGGTCGAAGCGGCGTCCGTGGATGCAGCGGTCCTCGCTGCCGAGAGCATCGACCTGAACGACCATCGCGGCGTCCATCCGAGGGTCGGCGCCCTAGACGTGCTGCCCTTCGTGCCGCTCCACGACCTCGTGATGACCGACGCCGTCGCATCGGCGCATCGGGTGGGACGGCGGCTGCAAGCGGCCGGGCTTCCGGTCTACTTCTACGGCGCTGCCTCCTCGCCTCCGGGGCGCCGGCTGGCCGACCTCCGCAGGGGAGGGTTCGAGGCCCTTCGCGCCGGGTACCCTCCCGGCCGGGAGCCGGATCTGGCGGTCGAGGCCCATCCCGCTCACCCCCATCCGAGCGCTGGCGTGACCTGTGTGGGTGCTCGTGAAGTCCTGCTGGCCTGGAACGTCTTCGTGATCGGGGTGCCGTTGGATCCGTTGAGGCGGCTGGCCGCCGAGATTCGAGAGAGAGGCGGCGGCTTTCCGTCTTTGCGGGCCTTGGCGCTCGCGCTTCCCGAGTCGGGCCGGGTCCAGATCTCGATGAACCTCGAAGATCCGGAGGCCGTTTCTCCAGTCGCCGTCTTCGATCGGATTTCCGAAGAGGTGGAGCGTTTCGGGGGTCAAGTCGAAGGCACGGAAGTAATTGGCATGATTCCGGATGCCCTTGTGTTCCCGGGTTCGGCGTCCAGATTAAAACTTCTCGACAGTTCAGAGACGCGGCTCCTGTCCGAGCGCGTATCAAGGCACGTTGCCGCTCGCGCCGCAAAGCGACGGCTGGGATCGACAACCCCCAACGGGGACAGCTGATGAAGATCGAAGCGCTGAAGGAAGAGGCTCGGCGCCACGAGCAGAAGGAACAGTGGAAGAAGGCGCTCGGCCTGTATATGCAGGCGATCGAGCGAATGCCGCCTGACGAGCCGGATATCGGTCTTTACAACCGTGCGGGAGATCTCAACACGCGGGTCGGAAACGACGACGAGGCCGTCGAGTGTTACGACCGGGCCATCGACCTCTACATCGAGGCGGAGCTCCCCAACAACGCGATCGCGATCTGCAAGAAGGTCATCCGGAATTTCCCCACCCGTGCCCGTGCCTTCCTGCGTATGGGTCAGGTCAGGGCCTCACAGGGATATATCGCGGACGCGCGGACGAATTACGTCACCTATGCGGAGAAGATCCAGGCCGAGGGTGACACGGACGAGGCCCTGCGGGCCCTGATCGAATTCGCCAGGAAGGCCGAGGACGACCACGAGATCCGGATGTTGGTCGGTGCGCAGCTCGAGCAGCTGGACCGCACCGAGGAGGCTGTTGAGCAGCTCATCTCCGCGCACCAGATCCTCACGACGAAGGGGATGACCGAAGAGGCTTCCGGAGTGGAATCCAAGATCCGCGAGTTGGATCCCGGTGCGACGATCCCTTCCCCGGACGCGTTCGCCGGCGCGGGTGCGGACATCGACGACGGCGGGTCGGAAATGGCCGGTTTCGGCATGGACTTCGGTTCCGATTTCGGGGCCGTCGAGCTGCCTGACACAGGGTCGGCCGAGGAAGAGGAGACGGCTGCCGCCGCGACGGCCTTCGACGGCGGTGAGCAGGAGGAGACTGAAGAGCTCGTGATCGAAACAACGAGCGTGGGCCACGAATCCGCCGACTTCGGGACGGACGAGATGGAGCTCGAGGTGACTGGATCGGGCTTCGAAGAGGAGGCCGAGGAGCTTCCGATGATGGAGTTCGGAGGCGGGGAGGTCGAAGAGGAGGCCGAGGAGCTTCCGATGATGGAGTTCGGAGGCGAGGAGGTCGAAGAGGAGGCCGAGGAGCTTCCGATGATGGAGTTCGGAGGCGAGGCGGTCGAGGAGGAGGCCGAGGAGCTCCCGATGATGGAGTTCGGGGGCGAGGAGGTCGAAGAGGAGGCCGAGGAGCTTCCGATGATGGAGTTCGGGGGCGAGGAGGTCGAAGAGGAGGCCGAGGAGCTTCCGATGATGGAGCTCGAGGTGACGGGATCGGGCTTCCAGGAGGAGGCCGAGGAGCCTCCGACGATGGAGTTCGGAGGCGAGGAGGTCGAAGAGGAGGTCGAGGAGCTACCGATGATGGGGCTCGGTGGCGAGGCGGCCGAGGAGGAAACCGTCGCCGTCGGGGGGGCGGACTTCGGGATCGACGATCTCCCCGGTGCCTCCGATGCGATGGAGGCCGCGGTCGAGGAGGTGGTCGAGACCGCGGAAGAGCCGGTCGAAGTCATGGATGAAGAGCCGGCCGCAGAGACCCCGCCCGCAGAGACCCCGGCCGAAGGGGCAGCCGCGGGGGGTGGGGAAGGGTTCGTGGATCTCGGGTCCATGATCCTCGACGCCGGAACGAAGGAAAAGACGACCCGCTTCGTCGTGGAGTACGAAGAGCCCTCCGGTGACGAAGAGGCGGATTTTGCCAGGATGCTGGCACAATTCAAGGAAAAGGTTTCCGAGAACGTCGACTCCGACGACGTCGAATCGCATTACGACCTGGGTACCGCCTACAAGGAGATGGGGCTGCTGGACGAGGCAATCAGCCAATATCAGCAAGCCCTCAAGGCTTCAGACAAGCACCTTCCGACGTATGAGATGCTCGGTCAGACCTTCATCGAGAAGGGCGAGCACCACGCGGCCGTCACGTCCCTTTCCCGGGCGCTCGACGCGGATCACGAGATCGAAGACGAGATGATCGGTATCTACTACTACCTCGGTTTGGCTCACGAGGCGCTGGGGAATACGGGTGACGCAATCGGCTTCTTCGACAAGGTGTTCGCACTCGACATCAACTTCGCGGACGTGACCGACCGTCTGCGAGCGCTGCGGGGCTGAGCTCAGCGCGCTGGGCTTCGTGGATTCAAGTTTGAGCTCTTTGATCAGCTCGGCCGGGCCAAGACTGGCGGGAATCCAGTCGCCGGTGGAAGACCGTCTCGACCGGGTTCAAGACGAGCTCCGGCGGATCATCGTCGCCGATTTCGACATGATCGAAGAGGTGAACGAGTATCTGCTGCTGATGCGTGGGAAGCTCTTCCGGCCGACGCTGTTGCTGCTGTCCAACCAGGTCGGGGGTCGCCCTTCCGACGATGCGGTCACGCTGGCTGCGGTCGTGGAGCTGGTGCATCTCGCGACCCTGGTTCACGACGATGCGGTCGATCATTCGGTCCTTCGCCGAGGTCTGCCCACGGTCAATGCCCTCTGGACCCACCAGATTGCCATCATCATGGGCGACTATCTCTACAGCCGAGCGGTCACCGAGCTCGCGAGGCTCGGGAATCTGGAGTCTGTGCGGGTGCTCGCCGATGCGGCGAACGAGATGAGCGTCGGTGAGATGCGACAGCTCACGTCCTACGACGCGCTCGATTTCACGGAGGAGGACTACGTTCGGCTCATCGCCGCCAAGACTGCCTCGCTCATGTCCGCGGCTTGCGAGATGGGAGCCCTGGTCGGCGAGCCGGCCTACCGCCAGCCGATGCGCCAGTACGGTCACAACCTGGGGATGGCCTTCCAGATCGCAGACGACCTCCTGGACTATACGGGCTCGCAGGACGTGACGGGTAAGCCCACCGGGCACGATCTGCGGGAGCGCAAGGTCACGCTACCGCTGGTGGGAGCCCTGAAGTCGGTATCGGCGACTGAGGACGCCACCATTCGGGAGTTCTTCACACTGGTCGAGCCCACCGACGAGGATATCGCCAGGGTCGTTACGATCGTCGAGGAACGCGGCGGGCTCGCGTATGCGCGGGCCAGAGCGGCCGAATATGCCGAGCGGGCCGAAACCGCTCTCGACGAGCTCGAAGACGGGCCCGCAGTAGACGCGTTACGGGACGGGATCGCCTATGCCATCGGGCGAAGCCGTTGAGCCTCGCTAACCTCGGCGCCGGTGGGACCGTATGCTAGTCGACACGCATCGGCGCAACTTCAAGCGGTTCGCGTCGACGCTCGTCCTGGGGCTGCTCCTGGGTGGGCTGCTCACGAAGCTCTCCGAGCTCTTTCTTCCGGACAGCGCGGCACGCGACTTCTTGACGACGTCGGTGGCTGCGTCCGTAGGGCCCCTTTCGATCGATCTCGTAGCCGTGGCACTCACGTTGGGGCCGTTGACGCTGAGTCTGAATGTGTTGACTCTGGTAGGTATAGCGATCGTGGCTTTTGTGGTCCGCTCTTGGATCTGATCAGCCCCGATCGATGAATCGGTAGGAGCAGAGCGATGTTCGGTGGTCTAGGAATGTGGGAGATGGTCCTCATCTTCATGGTCGTGCTGCTGTTGTTCGGTGCGAAGCGGCTGCCGGAGATCGGATCCTCCCTCGGCAAGGGGATCCGGGAGTTCAAGGGCTCGTTGCGCGAGATCGAGCGCGAGATCCAGATTTCCGATGAAGAGCCTCCCCGGTCCGTCCCGCCGAAGCATTCCGGGAGCGAAGGCGGCGAGGAAGAGGAGGAGGACAATCCCAGAAGGCTGACGCCGAGCCCCTGACCGACGCGTCACGCACGGCGAACGACAAGGGGGCGGCACCCGGCCGGGTGCCGCCCCCTTGTTCGTGCCCGCCGCTGGTCGCCTAGAAGACCAGGGGCATCTGGACCTGCTGGTCGGCAGGATCCTGGTTGAGGACCTCGTCGCGGCGGTCGACGATGTCGGCCGACGCGCGCAGGCCCTCGAGCCAGTCCTGAAGCCTCGTCTGCTGCAACGAGCCGAGCGCGAAAGCCCGCTGAGACTCGACATCCTCGGCCCACTGCACGCTGTCGGCCGGAATGAACGACACGAGCTGGAGGACGAACACGCCGTTGTTGGCCTCGACCGCGTCGCTCACCTCTCCTTCGTTCAGCCCGAAACCGGCACCGACGGCCGCATTCGCCCGACCCAGGCCGGGCACGAAGTCGACCCGAGAGAACGGCCCGGCGGCGCGGATCTCGAGGCCGCGCTCGTCCGCGACGTCCTCGAAGCGCCTGCCGCCCCTGATCTCGTCCACGACCTCGCCCGCCTCGTCCCGTGCCAGCGCGAGCTTCTTTTCGAGCCTCAGTGTTTGCTTGATGGACGGCGAAGCCTCGTCGAGCGTGAGGAATCCCTCCGGCTGGACGCTCAACAGCTCGAGCATGTAGAAGGCCTGACGGGTCTCGAACACGGGGCTGACGTCTCCGACTTCAGCCTCCTCGAACGCCCAATCCGCCCCCTCGGAGACCTGTCCGGCGACCGCCACGAAGGCGAACTCGGTATTGAGTGTGGCGGCCTGCACCGAAAGGCCGAGGGTCTCGGCCGCCTCGTCGATCGTGCGGTTCTCCCCGAGCTCCTCGAGCGAGTCGGCCTGGATCAGCAGCGCGAGCTCCGACTCGTTGGTGCGCGCGTGCGGGACGAGGATGTGGCGGGCTCGAATCGAGTCCGCGTCGCGATCCTGGACGTCGATCACGTGCCATCCGAAGCCCGACCGGACCGGCTCCGTAAGCTGTCCGACCCGCGCCGCGAACGCGGCATCGGAGAACTCTTCGACCATCCGGTCCCGCCCGAACCACCCCAGCTCCTCGACGAACGCCGCAAGGTCCTCGCGGCTGTTGATGTCTTGCCAGGTGAGCTCCTCGTCGAGCACGCGTTGACGCAGATCGGCTGCAACGGCCTCTCCGGCAGCGCTGTCCGCAGCCGTCGGCGACTTGTCGAGTACCACGACCTTTACCGACGCCTGCGCGGGAACGGCGAACTCGTCACGGTTCCGGTCATAGTAGCGCTCGACCTCGTCGTCCTCGACGGAGACGAGAGAATCTGCGAACCGTTGCAGCGGATTGACCGGGATGTATCGGACCTCGATCTGCTCGGACTGGTCACGGTAGGACTGCCAGAGAGAGGCGTCCGTCAGGTAGACGTCCGCCGACACCTGCCTGAGGAGCTTCCCGCGAGGGATGACGTCCCGGTAGTAACCCTCGAGCGCGAGGAGGAGGTTGTTGTCGACATTCGGGTCCGAGATGAACGTCTGGTATTTCTGGATGTCGAACACGCCATCCGTCTGAAATGCGGGGTTCGTCCTGAACTCGGGCGGCGGGCTGAATCGGGCCGCCTGACGGACCTCCTCGACGGTGACCTCGATACCCCTCCTACGAAGCTCCTGGCGAATCAGCGTCTGATTGACGACGTCGTCCCAGGCTGCGTCCTCGATCTCGGAGACCTGCTGGGAGGTGACCGGCTCTTCCTGCGACGCCTGGATCTGATCGTAGAGGCGCCGATACGAGAGGTTGTAGTCGTCGTACGAGACCGCCTCCCCGTTCACGCGACCGATCTCGCCGACCCCGAGCCCGCTTCGACCCGTGATGTCCATCCCCCACTCGAACACCATGAGAGCCACGAACGCCAATGCCGTCACCAGCATGATCCACTTCGTGTTCTCCCTCATCTGACGCATCATAGGCCGGATACTCCTCGGCTGACTTCCCTGGGCGGGGGGCTCTGGGGTGATCTGTCGAACGGGCCTGCGGTTCGCGCAGGACTACCCGTATAAAGCGTGAAAAGCTAACGGGTTCCCAAAAAGGGCTCAACTCTTTGCGTTGACACGTTTTTCGGCCGAACGGTATCTTCCGCGAACTCCCTTTTTCGCCGCTCGACAGCTCTCCTTCGCCTGAGTGCCGACCCGACAGTGGACGTAATCCAGACCGAGATCGAACGACTCGAGCAGATGATCGGCTCCGAGCGTGACCCGGAAGGGCGGGGTTTCGCGTCGCTCGCCGAAGCGCTCGCGCGGGCGGGAGATCTCGAGCGCGCCAGCGAAGTGCTCGAGAACGGCCTCGAAAGACTGCCCCGATTCGTGACGGGTTGGGTCGTCGCCGCGCGCGTCCGTTCCGAGAGCGGGGATCCGGAAGGGGCGAGGCGTGCGCTCGACCGGGCCGTGGAGCTCGATCCGGAGATCCGGGTTGCCGTTTCGTCGCTCGCAGACGCCGTGTCCGGCCAGGAGATCCTCGAGCCGTCCACTGCCCAGCCCGAGACACCGCCATCGCCGGAAGACGTGGCCGAGGACCCGGCAGAGGACGAGATGCTCACCCGGACCATGGGCGAGGTCTTCGCGGAGCAGGGGCTGTACGCTCAGGCGCTGGACGTCTACCGGAGGTTGCTCGCCCGGAATCCGAGAGACGTAGGGCTGAGCGAGCGGCTGGGCGAGCTGGAGCGAGAGGCGGTCCGTGCTGCCGGACCGACCCCGGTCGCAGGGGTGGTCGAGGACGATCCGTTCTTCGACATCGACGCCCTCGCCCCGGACGACGCGTAGATGGGTCCCGAGCGCGCCCGGGCGTCCGTCCTCCGAGCCGTCCACGAGGGGTCGTCTTGAAGATCGCCGTGATCCACGGACCGAACCTGCGTTTGCTCGGCACACGCGAGCCCGAGGTCTACGGGAACCGCACCCTGGGCGATGTGAATGACTCGCTCAGCGAGCTCGGGAGGGATCTCGGCGTCGATCTCTCCTTCTTCCAGAGCAACCACGAGGGGGAGATCCTCGACCATCTGGAAGAGATCGCAGCGGAGGCGGATGCCGTCCTGATCAACGCGGGTGGCCTCACGCACACCAGCATCTGCCTGAGGGACGGCCTTGTCGGGATCGGGCTCCCGTTCGTCGAGGTCCACCTGTCGAACACCTCGAGCCGTGAACGCTTCCGCCGGCACTCCTACCTCGCTCCGGTTGCCCTCGGGGTAGTTTATGGCTTCGGCGCAGACAGCTATCTTTTGGGCCTTCGGGGCCTGGTGTCCCATCTCGAGGGCCGATGAGGCCCGATCCCCGCTGAACCTCAGAGCGACGTATGGCTTCGACTGCGGACTTCAGAAACGGCATGGTGCTGGACATCGACGGCGAGCTGTGGACGATCACGTACTTCCAGCACGTCAAGCCCGGAAAGGGCGGTGCGTTCGTGCGAACCAAGCTCAAGAACGTGCTGAGCGGCTCGGTCGTCGATAGGACGTACCGCGCGGGGGAGAAGGTCACCGACGTCCGCCTGGAGCGCCGTCCGGTGACGTACAGTTACACGGACGGCGAGCTCTATCACTTCATGGATCAGGAGACCTTCGAGATGATTCCCCTGTCGGGTGATATCATCGGGGAGGACCAGCTGAAGTACCTCAAGGAGAACATGGAGTGCTCAGGGCTGGTCCACGACGGGACGGTCCTGTCCGTCGAGCTTCCCTTCTTCGTGGAGCTGGAGGTGACGCAAACCGATCCGGGCTTCAAGGGCGATACCGCTCAGGGTGGGTCCAAACCGGCGACACTCGAGACCGGAGCCGTGGTCCAGGTGCCCCTTTTCGTGAACGTGGGTGAGGTCCTCAAGATCGATCGCCGGGAAGACAAGTATCTCGAACGGGTTTCCAAATGATCGATCTCGACTTCCTTCAAAGCCTGATCCGGGCGATCGACGAGAGCTCCCTCGACTCGGTGGAGATCGAGCGAGCGGGGACGCGAATCCGTCTCGCGAAGTCTCCCTCGGGCCCGGCCGTGATCTCTCCTCCCGGCGCCCACGCTGTCCCGGTCCCCATGGCGCCACCGGCGCCGTTGGCGACCCAAGCCGTCGAAGCGGCCCCCGCGGTGCCCACCCCCGCTCCAGCCGAGGAGGTGCCCGCCGAGGCCCCCTCGTCCGGGCTCGTGGACATACCGTCGCCGATGGTCGGCACGTTCTACCGCTCTCCGTCGCCCGATGCGCCGGCCTACGTGGACGTGGGTAGCAAGATCAATCTCGGCGACACACTGTGCATCATCGAGGCCATGAAGCTCATGAACGAGCTCGAAGCGGAGGTGTCGGGGACCGTGGAAGAGGTTCTCGTGGACAACGCGGAGCCGGTCGAGTTCGGACAGATCCTGTTCCGCGTTCGCCCCTGAGCGTCGGCTCGAGCTGAACCCCGGCATTCCGAAGCGATGTTCAAGAAAGTCCTGATCGCCAACCGCGGTGAGATCGCGCTGCGGATCATCCGTGCCTGCCACGAGCTCGACATCAAAGTCGTGGCTGTCTACTCGGAAGCGGACCGCGAGTCGCTCCATGTCCGGTTCGCGGACGAGGACGTCTGCATCGGCAAGGCGCAGGCACGGGACTCCTACCTGAACATTCCCCGGATCATTGCCGCTGCCGAGATCACGGGCGCCGACGCGATTCATCCGGGCTACGGATTCCTGGCAGAGAACGCGGAGTTCAGTGAGATCTGTCAGCACGCGGGCCTCACGTTCATCGGCCCCACACCCGACCAGATCCGCGCGATGGGCGACAAGGCAACGGCCCGGAGCACGATGATGAGCCTCGGCGTTCCGACCGTTCCGGGGTCGAAGGGCATCATTGCGGATCCGGCCGAAGCTGCGGTGGTCGCCGAGAGCATCGGGTTCCCGGTCATGATCAAGGCATCGGCTGGAGGCGGTGGGAAGGGGATGCGGATCGCGGAGGATTCGGGCGGCTTCCAAAAGGCGTTGCAGGCCGCTCAGACGGAAGCCGAGGCGGCTTTCGGAGATCCCGGCGTCTACCTCGAACGCTGCGTCGTGCGGCCTCGTCATGTCGAGTTCCAGGTCTTCGGGGATCGACACGGGCGCGTCGTCCATGTCGGCGAGCGTGACTGCTCGATCCAGCGACGCCACCAGAAGCTGATCGAAGAGGCCCCGTCTCCGGCGCTGACGCCGGAGATGCGCGAGGCGATGGGAGAAGCAGCGGTGAAGGCTGCGGCGGGTATCGACTACGTCGGGGCGGGCACAGTCGAGTTCCTTCTCGACCAGAGTGGCGAGTTCTTCTTCATCGAGATGAACACCAGGATCCAGGTCGAGCACCCGGTGACGGAGGTCACGACCGGGTTGGACCTCGTCAAAGAGCAGATCCGGGTGGCGGCGGGAGAACCGCTGTCGTTCCGCGACACGGTATCGCTCCGCGGGCACGCGATCGAATTCCGCATCAATGCGGAGGATCCGGATCGGAACTTCGCACCTTCACCCGGAAAGATCACGACGTTCCACCCGCCCGGTGGGCCCGGTGTCCGGCTGGACACGCACGTGTATCAGAGCTACGTCGTTCCGCCTTTCTACGATTCCCTCCTCGGGAAGCTGATCGTGAGCGGCAACACGCGTGAGGAGGCCATCGTTCGTGCTCGGAATGCATTGGACTCCTTCGTGATCGAGGGGGTTCAGACGACGATCCCCTTCCTTTCGCGCATCGTTCGCGACGAGAGGTTCGCGATCGGGCAGGTGGACACGAGCTTCGTGGACAGCTTCATGAACGGGGAGGGCAAAGGCTCGTGAAGCTGGACGTGGCGTTCTCCGCCGCGGAGCTGGAGCTCTTCGACATGACGGACGCCACGGTCGTGGTTGTCGACCTTCTCAGGGCCACTTCGACGATCGTGGAAGCCCTGGCCAACGGAGCGCTCGCGATCTACCCGACGGGCTCCACCGAGGAGGCGATGAAGCTGGCAGTGTCGCTCGGACGGGACGACACCCTGCTCTGTGGCGAGCGGAAGGGCCTGAAGATCGAAGGCTACGAGCTCGGGAATTCGCCTCGGGAGTTTACGGCCGAGGGAGTCGAGGCGCGGAGGCTCGTCATGAACACGACGAACGGCACGCGTACGTTTCTGGCTGCCGAGGATGCCCGACGCGTGCTCGCCGGGTCGGCGATGAACCTGTCACGGGTCGTCTCCGCCGTCGACGGTTCCGAGCACGTGATCATTGCGTGTGCCGGGCGAGAAGGTGCATTTGCTCTCGAAGACGCACTTTGTGCGGGGATGATCATCAGGCGGCTGTCCGAGTCCGACAGGCTCGAGATGAACGATGCCTCGAGAGCTGCGCTGGCGATGGCCGAGCGGTTCCGCCTCGACGAGGCCTGGCTCGCGGGAACGGCGGCGGGCAGGGCGCTGACGGCGATCGATCTGGGGGCGGACCTCGCGCTCTGCGCACAAATCGATCGCCACGAGGTACTTCCGGAGATGAAGGAGCGGGTCATCCGGGCCGCGTAGCGCCCGAGCGACAGGACGGGAAATGCTCTCCAAGGAACAGCAACAGGAAATCCTGGCCTTCGCCCTTCTCGCGCTCGCGCTGTTCCTCCTGCTCGCGCTGCTACCCGCTTCGATCTTCGGGGTCGGGGCGGCCGAGTGGTTTCCGTCCGGAAACATCATGGGCGTGGTCGGAGGCTGGATTCATTCGGGCCTCTTCGGCTGGTTCGGTGGCTCCGCGGTCTTCATCCCGATCTTGGTCCTCGTGGCGGGGCTGTGGACCGGCGAGTGGCTGTCGGCGGAGTGGGCGACCCGGCTCGGTGTGCTGGCGGCCGGACTGGGCCTTCTCCTGCCGATCGGCTTCCACGTGGTCGGTCAGGGCGTTGACCTGGCGGGAGCCTACGGTGCCTGGGTGGGGCCGCCGCTCGTCACGGCACTCGGCCTCTTCGGTGCCGTGCTTCTCCTCAGCCTGCTGCTCATCGTGCTGTCCGTCGGGACGCTCGGGTGGAACCCGGCCCGTTCCGTGGCCTCCGGCGTTGCCCAGGGGGGAGAGGCCGTTGCATCGGGAGCCCGGCGTTCGCGGGTGTTCGGGGGTTGGCTGAGGGCCCGGTGGGATGCGAGTGCGGCGGCGCTGGCCGAGAAGCGTGCCGCACGAGCGGCGCTGAAGGCTTCCAGCTCCTCTGCCGAGCCCGAGAAGCCTTTCCAGGGGGGCGAGGTCATGGTGACCGATCCCGAGGAGCCCCCCCCGACGGCGAAGCGCGACCAAACCAAGACCGAGGGCTCCGTCGAGGCGGATCGTGACGAGGGTCGAGAGACCGACGAAGGGTTCGAAGATTCCGAGCCCGAGGACCCGACAGACGTGGGTGAGCTTTCCGAATCCGGGCTGCCCGGTCTCGACTTCATGGCCGGCGCCGATCGGACCGATCGCGAGGAGATGGAAGCCGAGCTCGACGAGCTCGGCGAGGTCCTCGTCGAGAAGCTTCGCACCTTCAACGTGCAGAGCGAGCTGGCGGGTCGTACCACGGGTCCCGTCGTCACACAATACGAGGTCGTTCCCGCCCCGGGCGTGAAGGTCAACAAGATCGCGAACCTGGATGCCGACCTGGCGCTGGCGATGAAGGCGCACGCGATCCGAATCGTCGCGCCGATCCCGGGGAAGGGCGCGGTCGGGGTCGAGATCCCCAATCCCGAGCCGGAGGTGGTGCGACTGCGGGAGATCCTCCAGTCCAGCGCCTATCAGCGAAGTCGGGCGGATCTGCCTCTGGCTCTCGGCAAGGACCTCACGGGAAAGCCGTTGGTCGCGGACCTCAGGAAGATGCCGCACCTCTTGATCGCGGGTGCCACGGGCTCGGGCAAGTCCGTCTGCATCAACACGATCGTCACGAGCCTGGTCTGTCGGCACACCAAAGAGACGCTTCGCCTCCTGATGGTCGACCCGAAGATGGTCGAGCTCTCGTCCTATGGCGATCTGCCTCACCTCCGGCACAACGTGGTCACGGATCCACGCGATGCGGCGAGTGTCCTGAAATGGGCCGTCTTCGAGATGGAACGACGCTACGCGCTGCTCTCGCAGAACGGAGTCCGCTCGATCGGCGAGTTCAACGATCGGGTCTCGGAAGGGGTGACACTCCGGCGGGCGGAGCCCGTCGGCAAGGAAGAAGACCCCGATCGGTGGCTCTACCAGGAGGGAATCCTCCCCTACGTGGTCGTCGTCGTGGACGAGCTCGCCGACCTGATGATGACCGTCCAGAGCGAAGTCGAGAAGCCGCTCACGCTGCTGGCCCAGAAGGCCCGGGCGATCGGGATCCATCTGATCGTCGCGACGCAACGACCCTCCGTGAACGTCATCACGGGGCTGATCAAGGCCAACTTCCCAGCGCGCATCGCATTCCGAGTGGCCTCCAAGACCGACTCCAGGACGATCTTGGATCAGAACGGCGCCGACGCGCTTCTCGGCAACGGGGACATGCTCTTCCTTCCCCCAGGAAAGAACGAGCCGATTCGGGTCCAGGGCGCGTTCATCTCGACGGAAGAGACCGATCGGATGATGACCTGGTACCGCGAGCAGCGTGACATCATGTCCATGTTGCGGGAAGCCGAAGAGGAAGCAGCGGCAGAGGCAGAGGCCGACATCCTGGAGGAGATCCGGTCTCACGAGCTCGAGGAAGCAGCGGAGGCGGCGCTCGGGGGAGAGGGAGCGGGGGACTGGGACGAGCTCTTCCGCGCCGCGGCCGAAGTGTGTATCCAGCACGAACAGGGCTCGACGTCCCTGCTGCAGCGTCGGCTCAAGATCGGCTACGGACGAGCGGCGCGAATCGTCGATCAGCTCCACGACGCCGGAGTGCTCGGACCGTCCGAGGGGTCGAAGGCCCGAGAAGTGCTCATCGGTGCCGACGAGCTCGACGCGATCTGCGGTACCCACGGCCTCTGAGCCCCAGGTCGGACGAAGCGCTCGTCATGGGGTATAGGAACGGCGCTCCGCAGCGTCGGGTATGGACCGCACATGAATCGGTCTCCCTTCCTGACAAGCCTGCTCGTGGCGGCGCTGGTGCCCACGGCTCTGTTCGCCCAGACGGACGGGCGTTCGGCGATCGACGTGCTGGAGTCCGCCGCGACCCGATACACGGGAATCCACACGCTCTGTGCGGACTTTCACCAGCTCCTTCAGGTGACGCTGCTCGGACGGGAGCGTGAAGGCACGGGTGAGCTCTGCCAGCAGGCGCCGAACCTGTTCTCGATGCGTTTCACGGACCCGGAGGGCGACGCGATCGTGGTCGACGGTGAGTTCCTCTGGCTCTACACGCCGAGCAACGATCCTGGGCAGGTCCTGCGCACCGCGGCGGAGAGCGCGGACGGGCGTTTCAACTTCCACAGGACGTTTCTCGACGATCCGGCCTCGAAGTTTCGCGCGATCGACGAGGGTGCCGAGGAAGTGCTCGGGCGTTCGGCCCATCGAATCCGGGTCGAGCCCATGGCGCCTACCGGATTCACCTCCGCGCGGGTCTGGATCGACTCGGAGACCCAGCTTCTGGTCCGCCTCTCGATCGAAGACCTCAACGAGTCCATCCGAACGGTGACGCTCTCGAACCAGCGCATCGATCCGCTGCTCACGGACGACACCTTCCGGTTCGAGCCGCCGCCAGGCACGAGGGTCGTTCAGCGATGAGTCGATTGAACACGCGCGACCTCCCGGTCTTTCCCTTGGCTCCGGATCCGATTCGCTCGGATGTCCCGAGGGATGCTCAGGCCGTTCGGATGGAGATCGAGCCCGTGGGACCGCACGATGGTCTCCGAATCGGACTCGTCACCCTGGGGTGTGACAAGAACACGGTCGACTCGGAGAAGATGATGGCCGCGTTGGTCGGGCACGGCGCCCGCGTCTCCGACGAAGTCGCCGGGTCCGACGTGGTCATCGTCAACACCTGTGGCTTCATCGACGCGGCGAAGGAGCAATCCGTCGAGACGATTCTCGAAGCGTGTCAGCTCAAGGAGTCCGGTGACGTCCGGGCGGTCGTAGCGGTGGGCTGTATGGTCCAGCGGTACAAAGAGGAGCTCGCGGCGGAGATCCCCGAGGTCGACCTTTTTCTGGGGCTCGTGGAGATGGGTCGACTCGTTCCAGAGCTGCGTGAGCGGGGTCTGCTGGTGGACGGACCGGCGCGGGCGCACAACATGGAGGTCCCCCTCCGGGTCCTCGCCACCGACACGCCGCACACGTCCTTCCTCAAGATCAGCGAGGGTTGCGACCATACCTGCGCGTTCTGCGCGATCCCTTCCTTCCGTGGCCTTCACCGTTCGGCAGACCTCGAAGCGTTGGTCGCCGAGGCGAAGGCCTTGGAGGCCCAGGGCGTCCGGGAGCTCAACATTGTCTCGCAGGACACGACCTGGTACGGTCGGGAGCTGCGGCGTCGTGATCCGAAAGCGCCGCTCCTTCCCGATCTTCTCAGGGCGCTCACACGCGAGACCGACGTCCCGTGGTATCGGCTGTTCTACATGTACCCGTCGGGGATCACGCGAGAGATGGTGGAGCTGATCGCGGAGGAACCCCAACTGCTGCCCTACCTGGACATGCCGCTCCAGCACGGTGGCGACCGCATGCTCGAGGCCATGCGCCGGCCGGAACGCCAGGGGTCGATCCGAGAGCGGGTCTCGTGGCTGCGCGCAGCGATTCCCGATCTCACGCTTCGCACGACGGTGATCGTCGGGTTCCCCGGAGAATCCGACGAGGACTTTCGGGAGATGCTCGACTTTCTCGAGGAGCTCCAGTTCGACAGGGTCGGCGCCTTTCCCTACTCGATCGAGGAGGGCACGGTCGCCGCCGAGATGGACGGGCAGGTGCCGGAGGCGCTGAAGCGTGAGCGGCTCGAGGAGCTGATGGATCTCCAGCGGTCGATCTCGGCCGAGCGCAACGTGGCTTTGATCGACAAGACACTGGACGCGATCGTAGACGAGCTCGTGGACGACCCGGAGTACGGTGCGGTGGCGAGGACCGTCGGTCAGGCGCCGGACGTCGACGGAGTGACCCATCTTCTCGCCGAGCGTGGACTTCGCCCGGGCGAGCTCGTGCGGGTTCGAATTGTCGATGCGATGGAGTACGACCTCGTGGGTCGCGTCCTGGGGAGGGCGGGCTGAACGAGTGGCTGCCGGGCACGGAAACTGCACTCACCCGAGGGGTGATGCACACCAACAGCGGAGGATGTGGAGGATGAAGATCGCTCGGGCCTGGGTTGGCGTCTGTCTGGGTACGTTCGTCATGGTCGGTGGAGCGGCGGGACAGGAGCTTGCGGATTACGACTACGAGAACCTGTCCTTACGAGGCGTGACCGTGGAGGGGGGCTACCTCTGGGCCGACAACGTCGAAGACACCGAGTCGATCGGAATCAAGTTCGATCTCGGCTATCTCGGACCCGGGTTTCGCCTGGTGACCGGCGTTACGTACTGGGACTCCCGGATGGCTCGTGAGGAGCTTGCCCGGTGGGAGTCCCGGCTCTCCTCCCTGAACTCGACCCAAGGAGGGGCTGCACCGCCCGGGGGCTTCGACCTGGGCATCGTCGACCGCGAGGACATTCAGCTGTCGCTCGACGGCCACTACGTCTGGCGAATCCCGGCCAATCTCTTCTTCTACACGGGCCTGGGGTTTTCGGCGCACATCCTCAACGGCTCCGGACCGGCGGTCGACGGAACCTTCGTCGAGGACCTGCTCGACTCCGTAGCAGCCGGTGTGAACCTGCATGCAGGGCTGGAATACGCCACGACCGACCGGCTCAGGCTGTTCACGAACTCGCGAGTCGAGGTCTTGGGGGACCTCAAGTATCTGGAGATCCGGGGCGGTTTGAGCTTCATCTTCGGTGGCCTCGTCTCGGGGGAAGCCCGCTAGCGTGAGGGGGCTCGGTGCTCTGACGGCTCTTGTCCTGGCGCCCCTGGCGTTGGGGGCCCAGGCGACGTCCGAGATACGCGGGGACTTGCCGGTTCCGGGATCCCACCTCGAGGTTCGCCTCGTCACGATGGGACCCGGGGAGGCCATCTGGGAGCGCTTCAGCCACAATGCGATCTGGATCCGAGACACCCGCTCCGGAACGGACGTAGCCTACAACTGGGGCATCTTCGACTTCCGTCAGGAGGACTTCATCCAGCGGCTCGCACGGGGTCGCATGCTCTACGCGATGAAGGGCTTCGACATGGGTCGGATGGCCGCGGATTACCGGGCCCAGAATCGTTCCGTCGTCGTGAACGCCCTGAACCTCTCTCCCGCCCAGCGGCTCGACCTCCAGCGTGTCGTCCAGGCGATGGATACGGACGAGAATCGCCATTACCGCTACGACTACTACCGGGACAACTGCTCCACGCGGATTCGAGACGTGCTCGACGCTGTGCTCGGCGGGCAGATCCGGACGCAGACGGAGCACCTCGCCCGGGGGACGACGTACCGCTGGCATACGCGTCGGCTCCTCGCACCGGTCCTGTGGGCGTACCTCGGTATCCAGTTCGTCGTCGGCAATACGGGGGACGAGGAGCTGTCGGCCTGGGACGAGATGTTCCTGCCCCTGCTCCTGCAGCGTCATTTGGAGGAGGTGCGCGTCGAGATGGAGGACGGCTCCATGCAGCCGCTGCTGGGCGCTTCGGAGATCCTCTTCGCGTCGAGTCGGGAACCGATCCCGACCGTACCCCCTGACACCTTTCCCCGATCGCTCGTCTGGGGGCTCCTGATCGCTGCGGTCTTCGTGTTCTTGGGTCGGCTCTCCGCACGCGGATCCGGTGCGGGCACATGGGGTCTGGCGGTACTCGGAGGTGCGTGGAGCGCGCTGCTCGGTGTGTTGGGCTCGGGACTGATCCTCGCATGGATCTTCACCGACCACGTGTTCTGGCGGTGGAACGAGAACCTCTTCCAGTTCAATCCTCTGGGCCTCCTGCTCGCTTTCGGACTTCTCGCAGCCGCGCGTGGACGGGGGACCGAGGGTGCGGTGCGATGGGCCCGGTTGGCGGCCGGACTGGCCGTTGCCGGTGTGGTGCTCCAGGTGCTGCCTGGTCTGGATCAGATCAACGGTGACATGCTCGCGATGACCGTCCCCGCCCACCTCGCGCTGGCATGGGCAGCGACGCGTCTCGTACCCGCCCGAGGCACCGCTCCCGGTTCCCAGCCATGATCGGTCGGTCGGTCGCCCGACTCCTGCTGGCGTTCGGCCTGATCGGCTGTGGCGGCACCGGCTCACCGACATCCGGCGAGCCCGACCCGATCGACGACACGGTCGTGATCCCACCCAGGGGCACCGATACGACATTCGACGTCGCCACGTGGAACATCCAGTTCTTCGGCTCGCCGAGCGGCGGGCCTGCGGACGACGCCCGACAGCTGCGACGCGTGAGAGACATCGTGCGGGGGGCGGATTTCGACCTCTGGGGTGTGCAGGAGATCTCGGATGCGCATGACTTCGAGATGTTGCTCGCGGAGCTGCCCGGCTATGCGGGGCTGCTCGCGAACGACGCGAGCGTCGCCAACGGTCCGGCCTACTACAGCGGCTTCGACGATACGGAGCTGAAGGTCGGCATCCTCTACAAGCCGTCGGTCGTGAACGTGCTTCAGGCGAGGGTCGTCTTGACCGATTTGGACTTCGAGTTTGCGGGCCGCCCTCCCCTCCAGCTCAGGATTCGGGTGACCGTCGACGGCGAGACGCGGGACGCCACCGTCCTGGTCCTTCATGCGAAGGCCGGCGCGGACGGCGCCTCCTGGGAGCGCCGAAGGGATGCCGCGATCGGACTCAAGGCGTACTTGGAAGACCGGTGGCCGGGGGATCCCGTCTTGGTCGTCGGGGATTGGAACGATGTCGTCGACGGATCGATCGTGCAGGGTCGGGAGAGTCCCTACCGCGTGTTCGGCGCAGAAGGGCGGGTCTGGACGTTCGTGACGGCACCGCTCTCGACGGCTGGCGAGACGTCGATCCTCGGCTTCACCAGCGTGATCGACCACATCCTCGCGTCCAACGAGTCGGCGGTCTGGCTCGCGACCGACTCACCCGAAGTGTTTCGCGTAGACGACCTCATCTCTGGCTATGCCAACGTCGTGAGCGATCATCTTCCCGTCCTGGCCCGTTTCGAATTCAGTGACTAGGGCGCGGAATCAGCCTGGCAGGTTGAGGTGGACTGGACGCATTTCTATATTTTGTGGCTGCAGAACGGGCGTTGCCTCGGCAGCTCCAGGTGGCTCCGGGCGACGGGCCCGTTTTTCGTTTAGGAGGTAAGAGGTATGAAACAGGGGATTCACCCCGAGTACAAGGACACGCACGTATCGTGTGCATGCGGCGCGACCTTCACGACTCGGTCCACTCAGGACGAGATCCACGTCGACATCTGCTCGGTGTGCCATCCGTTCTATACGGGCAAGCAGCGTCTGGTCGATACGGCCGGCCGCGTCGAGCGCTTCAAGCGGAAGTACGAGAAGGTCGGCAAGTAGGTGCGTCTCGAAGGGGTCGATGACCGGCTCCTGACGCGCCTCCGTGAAGCGCAGGAGCGCTTCGTGGAACTGGACCGGCAACTCGTGGATCCGGCGGTCGTGCAGGATCTGGAGAAGCTGAAAGTCCTCGGGCAGGAGCGGTCGGAGCTTCAACCCGTCGTCGAGAATGCCGAACAGCTCCTGAGTCTCCTCGACCAGTTCGAGGGCGCTCAGGAGTTGTTGCGTGATGCGGAAGATCCGGAAATGCGGGAACTCGCGGAGCAAGAGACCGTGATGCTCGAGGAACGGATCACGGGTCTCGCGGTGGAAGCACGCCAGCTCTTGATCCCCAAAGATCCTTTGGATGACCGTGCGGCAGTCGTCGAGATCCGTGCCGGTACGGGGGGAGACGAGGCAGGGCTCTTTGCCCGCGATCTCTTTCGGATGTATCAGCGGGCCGCGGAACGAGAGGGATGGAAGATCGACCTGATGAGCATGTCCGAGGGAATCCCGGGGTCGATCAAGGAGGCCATCTTTACCGTCCGCGGCCAGGGAGCCTATGGGAGGTTGAGGTACGAGTCGGGGGTGCACCGGGTTCAGAGAGTGCCCGAGACGGAGAGCCAGGGACGGATCCATACGTCTGCAGCCACCGTGGCCGTGCTTCCGGAGGCCGAGGACGTGGATCTCGCAATCGACGCCAAGGACCTGAAGATCGACGTCTTCCGGTCCTCGGGTCCCGGAGGTCAGTCGGTGAACACCACCGACTCGGCCGTGAGGATCACACACGTGCCCTCCGGCCTCGTCGTCACGTGCCAGGACGAAAAATCCCAGCACAAGAACAAGGCCAAGGCGATGAAGGTGCTCCGCAGTCGTCTGCTCGACCAGATGATCGCCGAGCAGGAGGCCGAACGGGCCCGCGAGCGTAAGATGCAGGTGGGCACGGGAGACCGGTCGGCGAAGATCCGAACGTACAACTTCCCACAGAACCGGGTCACGGACCATCGGATCAACCTGACGCTCTATCGCCTGGGCGAGATCTTGGACGGGGACCTGGCGGATGTGATCGCAGCGCTCCGCATGGCGGACCAGGAAGAGCGCATGGCAGGGACCGAGGCGTGAGCGAGACGTTGTCGGCAGAGCCCACGGCCCCGGCGCGCTGGACGATTCTCGACCTCGTTCGATGGAGCGCAGACTACCTCCGCGACAAGGGAATCGAGAGTGGACGCCTCGACGCAGAGCATCTTCTGGCCGAGGCTCTGGGCACCGAGCGGCTCCAACTGTACCTACAGTTCGAGCGACCGCTCGCTCCCGAAGAGCTCGGGCGGTTCAAGCCGCTTCTGCTGCGCAGGGCACGGCGTGAACCGCTGCAGTACATCCTCGGGCGCACGGCGTTTCGCGAGCTCGAGGTCGCGACCGATTCCCGGGTGCTGATCCCGAGACCGGAGACGGAGATGCTCGTGCAGGAGGTGCTCGACTGGGCGACGGGCCGCGACGGTCTGTCCCTGTTGGACCTCTGCACAGGCAGCGGCGTGGTCGCGCTCTCGCTGGTGAAGGAGGGCCCGTTCGACCGAGCGCTCGCGACCGACGTTTCCGGTGAGGCGATCGACGTCGCCCGTCGTAACGCGCGTGCGAACGACGTGGCGGATGTGGAATTCCGCGTCGGCGACCTCTTCGAAGCGCTCGAAGAGGGGGAGCGCTTCGCCGCCGTCGTCTCCAACCCTCCGTACGTGGAGGAGTCGGCGCGTGACGACCTCCAGCCGGAGGTGCGGGATTGGGAGCCGTCCGACGCGCTCTTCGCCGGCGACCTGGGCTTGGACGTGATCGAACGTATCGTGCGTGGAGCTGGAGACCACCTCGAAGGGGGCGGGTTGCTGGCGTTGGAAATCGGAGTGGGCCAGGGCGAGGCCGTTCGTGGTCTGCTCGAGCAACGGCACGAATTCGAAGACGTGCGGGTGCGGCGCGACCTGTCCGGACGACCTCGGTTCGTCCTCGCCGCTCGCCGCTGAATACGACTTTACGGATAGGACTGGGGAAGAAAACCGATGTCGAGCATACAAGACATGGCACGTGATCTGGGCCAGGCACTCGCTCGGACCGACGAGTACCAGGCCCTTCGCAGGGCGATCGACGCCACTGGCGACGATCGGGAGCTCGCCGAGCTCCGCACCGCGCTCGAAGGGCTCGAAGCACAGATCGAAGTGGCGATTCGTGCTGGAACCGAGCCGGCCGACGAGGTGAAGCAGCAGTACGAAAGCTCGGTCTCCACGTTGCAGGCCAACGCGACCTATCAGCGGCTCGTCGCTGCGCAGACCAACTTCGACAAGATTCTGGTGAAGGTGAACCAGACCATCGAAGAGGGTTTGGCCGCCGGCGCACAGAGCCGGATCGTGCTTCCCTAGGAGCTCGACCACCGTGGGCAAGAACCTCGACGATCTGCGGGATCGGGTCTACCCGATCATCGATCCCCTCACGCAGTTGCTCATCCGCTGGCGGGTGCACCCGAACGCGATTACGACGAGCGGGTTCCTGACGACGGTCTTGGGCGGGATCCTGTACGCGCAGGACCACGTCCGGTGGGCGGGTTTCTTCGTCCTGCTCGGAGGGGCGCACGACATCTTCGACGGCCGCGTGGCCCGACTCCGAGGGATGGTCTCGAAGTTCGGTGCCTTCTACGACTCCGTCCTGGACCGGATCAGCGAGGTGGTCGTCTACCTCGGGCTGCTCTCCCTGTACAACCAGTATCAGCAGTCGACTGCCGATATCGGTATGATCTACGCGATTCTGCTCGCGATGAGCGGGTCGATGATGATCAGCTACACCCGTGCCAAGGCGGAGACGATGGGTCTCGAGTGCAGCGTGGGCCTCATGCAGCGCGCGGAGCGTGTCGTCCTGCTCGGGCTCGGGTCCCTGGCCTTCGGACTGATGTGGGACGGACTCGTGCTGAGCGCCGTCATCGTCATCGTCGCGGTCCTCACGAACTGGACCGCGCTTCACCGTATCATTTGGGTCTACAAGCAGGCTTCAGGCGTTCCTCTGGACTCGTGAGGGGCACTGAGCCGTCAAAAGGAGATATGAAGTGACTGATCGTCCCGAAATCAAGGCGCACCGGGGCAAGCTCGGCGTGCTCCTCCCCGGTCTCGGTGCCGTGGCGACGACCACGATCGCGGGTGTGCTCGCGGCGCGGAAGGGGTTCGGCAGGCCCTTCGGCAGCCTGACGCAGATGCAGACGATTCGCCTCGGCAAGCGCACGGATGCCCGCGCGCCGCTCATCAAGGACTTCGTCGACCTGGCGAGCCTGGACGACCTGGTCTTCGGCGCCTGGGACCCGATTCCCGACGACGCCTACGAGAGTGCCCTGAACGCGGGCGTGCTCAAGCAGGAGCACCTCGACCCGATCAGAGACGAGCTCAGCGCGGTGAAGCCGATGTCCGCCGTCTTCGACACCGACTACGTGAAGAAGCTCGACGGCCCGAACAAGAAGACCGGCGCCAACAAGAAGGAGCTCGCAGAGGCGCTCCGGGCCGACATCCGAGCCTTCAAGGAAGAGAACGGTTGCGAGCGGTGCGTGATGGTGTGGTGCGGGTCGACTGAAGTCTTCCTGCGCCCAGGCACGGTACACGAGACGCTGGAGTCCTTCGAGAAAGGCATGGAAGAGAACGATCCGGGAATCGCTCCGAGCATGCTCTACGCCTACGCGGCGATCATGGAGGGCGTTCCCTACGCCAATGGCGCTCCCAATCTCTCCGCCGATTTCCCGGCGCTGGAAGACGAGGCGATCGCTCGGGGTGTGCCCATCGGAGGCAAGGACTTCAAGACCGGCCAGACGCTCATGAAGACGATCCTGGCTCCGGGGTTCAAGACGCGCATGATCGGGCTGAACGGGTGGTTCAGCACCAACATTCTCGGGAATCGCGACGGGGAGGTGCTCGACGACCCGGAGAGCTTCAAGACCAAGGAAGAGTCGAAGCTGGGTGTGCTCGAGCACATCCTTCAGCCCGAGACGTATCCGGAGCTGTACGGCGACATGTACCACAAGGTCCGGATCAACTACTACCCGCCGCGCGGAGACAACAAGGAGGGCTGGGACAACATCGACATCTTCGGATGGCTCGGTTATCCCATGCAGATCAAAGTCGACTTCCTTTGCCGCGACTCGATCCTCGCCGCGCCCATCGTGCTGGATTTGGCGCTCTTCATGGACCTGGCGTCGCGAGCGGGCATGAAGGGGATTCAGGAGTGGCTCTCGTTCTACTTCAAGAGCCCGCAGACGGTACCCGGCCTGTACCCCGAGCACGACATCTTCATCCAGCACATGAAGCTCAAGAACACGCTCAGGTGGCTCGGTGGTGAGGAGCAGATCACCCACCTCGGACTGGACTATTACGAGGACTAGGGCTCCAGTCGGGGCCTCCCGAAGATCGTCATGACCGAGCTCGACCAGCGCAGGGGAGTGTTCATCGTCCTGGAGGGCGTTGAAGGGGCCGGAAAGACGACCCAGGCCCGCATGATCGGGGAATGGCTGCACGCCAGGGGAGTGCCCCACACGATCGCTCGTGAGCCCGGTGGTACCGCGGTGGGGGAGGCGATCCGCCACGTCGTGCAGGACCGGCCCGAGCTCGAGGTCCCGCCCGAGACGGAGCTCCTGCTCTATGTGGCGTCACGTGCGGCATACGTTGCGGAGATCGTTCGGCCGGCGCTGGCACGAGGTGAGGTGGTCGTCTCCGATCGCTACAGCTGGTCGACGCTCGCCTATCAGGGCTATGGTCGGGAGCTGGACCTGGAGGCGGTCCTGGCGGTGAATCGGTTCGGTACCGGGGGTCTGGAGCCGGATCTCTACTTGGTTTTCGACCTGCCGGTCGAGGTGGGGCGTGCGCGGCAAAGGGCGAGCGGCCAGTCGGACGATCGGATGGAGCAGGCCGGGCCCTCCTTCCTGCAGCGGGTACGAGAGGGGTATCATGCGCTCGCCGGGGGGAACCCGCAGGCACGCATCGTCGAAGCCGATGCGGACCCGGAGGTCGTCTTCGAACGGGTGTTGAGCGCCCTCCGGGAAGCGCTGCCCGAAACCTTCGGGGGGCCGGGGGTTTCAATCGAATGAGGTTTCCGACGGTCGAGGAAGGGATATGAAGCACGGTCGTTCCATCGCCGCGCCGATTCTGGTGCTCGGGATCGCATTGGTCACCGGGGGCTGGTTTCTGCAGCGTGGCGTCGAGTCGCAGGACAACGTCTATCTGCAGATGCGGACGTTCCAGGAGGTCTTGGACCACGTGGAGCGCCGTTTTGTCGAGTCCGTGGACGAGACCGAGGTCTACGACGCGGCGATCGAGGGCGTGCTCGAGAGCTTGGGTGACCCCAACACTTCGCTGATCGACTCGGAGATGTGGGAGAACTTCAGTCTCCGGTCCGGGACGGAGGCGGAGTACGGGGGCGTCGGTCTGGAGATCCTGCGCCAGGAAGGTTGGATCACGGTGATCACGCCGCTCCCCGGTGGACCGGCCAAGCGTGCCGGCATTCGGACGGGCGACCTCATCGTCGAGATCGAGGGCGCCACGACGGAAGAGTGGGACACCGATCAGGCGGCCGACGTCCTGCGCGGCACACCGGGAACCGAGGTCGACATCGTCATCCGACGCCCCGGCGTCGATCAAGCGATTCCCTTCACGATCACCCGGGCGGTCATCGAACTGAAGTCGGTGCCCTTCACCGCGGTGCTCGACGAGGGCATCGGCTACCTGCCTCTGCAGGTTTTCGGTGAGACGTCCACGGTGGAGATTCGCCAAGCCGTCCGGGAAATGAGCGAAGCGGGGGTGCGTGGCCTGATTCTGGATCTCCGAGGCAACCCCGGCGGGCTGCTCGGACAGGGGGTCGACATCAGTGACCTCTTCCTCGATGCAGGCTCGTCGATCGTCGACACGCGAGGTCGGGCTCCGGGCCAGACCGAGAGCTATGCGGCGAAGACGGGTCAGATCGCGACCGAGCTTCCGCTCGTCGTTCTCGTCAACGAGGGCAGCGCCTCGGCATCGGAGATCGTCGCCGGTGCGCTGCAGGACCACGACCGGGCCGTGGTGGTCGGGGGGCGTAGCTTCGGAAAGGGCTCTGTGCAGACGCTCTACCGCCTGTCGGGTGGCGACATCCTCCGCCTGACGACGGCGCTGTGGTATACGCCCTCGGGGCGGTCGATCCAGAAAGACTACGAAATACAACGCTCGGCCCAGATGGGCGCGGGCTCGACCGCGGCCCTGGACGGGTCCCGCGTGGAGCGCCCCGAGCTGGAGGACATGCCGACGGTCAAGTCCATGAGCGGCCGGACCCTCTACGGGGGTGGGGGGATCATCCCCGACATCATCGTGATCCCCGATACGTTGGCTACCGATGAGTACGAGGCGGTTCAGCGCATCTATCGAGCCGCCGGCCAGTTCAGGACAGAGCAGTTCAACTACGCGGTTCGCTACGTACGGGAGCACGCGGGTCTGGAGCCGGGCTTCCGGCTCGAATCGGCCGATCTCGCCGCGTTCTATGCGGGCCTGATGGAGGCTGGGCTCGACCTCGATCGAGCCGACCTGTCCCAGGCTGAGCGGTTCGTTCGCTACCAGCTCGAGCGCGAGATCGCGTTGCAGGCCTGGGGCGACGAGGGCCAGTTCCAACAGGTGCGGGATCGGGACCAGCAGCTACTCGCCGCGGTGGAGCTCCTCAGGGGTTCGGCGGACTCGCAGACGCTCTTCGAGACGACGAGCAGGGTCGTCGGCGAAACAGGACTCGTGGCGGACGCCCCCCAGATCGCGGTGGCTTTGCGGGGTAACTGATCGACCGTCTCTCGAGGCGACCCCGAGAGCCATCCAGTGAAAGGGCCGATCGAGACATCCCCGTGACCCTCGTATTCGGAGAACGTTGGAGCCGGCACGGATGATCGGTCGGGTCGTCGTCACCAGAGGTGGTTTCGTCGAATCCGTCCACCGGGTCCATGCCGTTGCGGTAGATCCGGCAGGAGCGGTCGTCGCCCGCGTGGGAGACCCGGAGGCGTTCGCGTTCCTTCGTTCGGCTGCGAAGCCGTTGCAGGCGCTCCCCCTCGTGGAAGACGGGGTCGCCGACGCGATCGGGCTCACCGGTGAAGAGCTGGCGCTTTGTTGTGCCTCGCACAATGCGGAGCATCGGCATGTGGAGCTCGCCCGCTCGATCCTGGCGAAGGCGGGGTGCGGCGAGGCCGATCTCGAGTGCGGGCCTCACTTGCCGATACGGGAGTCCACGGCGGTCGAGGTGCTTCGAGGCGGGACCGAGCTGATGCCGATCCACAACAACTGCTCGGGGAAGCACGGCGGGATGTTGGCGCTTGCACGGGCACATGGATGGCCTACCGCTGGCTACGGAGCGCACGAGCACCCGGTTCAGAAGCGAATGCGAGACGAGATCTGTCGTTGGACCGGCATCGGGCCCGACGCGCTGACGTTGGCCGTGGACGGGTGTGGCGTGACGACCTACGGCATGGCGATATCGGATCTGGCGGGAGCTTTCGTCCGGTTTGCCGGGGGGGGCGCGGGACCCGGACGCGTAATCGAGGCGATGACCGAGTACCCGTTCATGGTGGCGGGAACGGACAGGCTTTGCACGGCCCTGATGGCGGTGGAGGGGGATCGACTCTTCTGCAAGACGGGTGCGGAGGGCGTCTACGCGGCAGGACTCAGGGATGGATCTATGGGGTTTGCGATCAAGGTCGAGGACGGGGCGAGGCGGGCCAGCGAGGCGGTCCTGGTCGACTTCCTCGATGCGCTCGGATGCCTGACTCCGAAGGGTCGTGAGGCGCTCGCGGGCTACCGGGCTCCTCCGGTCCGAAACACGTTAGGAGAAGCCGTGGGGGAGGTTCGAGTCGAAATGGAGGTCGAGCGGAGATGAGCGTCTCAGGAGAGATGGAGCTGATCCGGCTCAGCGCCGCCATCGCCGCCAGAGACAAGGCCTCGTTGACCGATGCCATGGAAGCGGCATTGGCAGCAGCCGACCCCGGCCAGATCGAGGAGGCGATCCTGCAGTCCTACCTGTTTCTCGGCTTTCCCATCTGTCTGAATGCCTTCGCCCTCTGGCGAAGGCTCTCCGGGCGGCCCGGGGGCGAGATGGCGGAGATCAGCCTCCAGAAGTGGGCTGCCCGAGGTGGGGAGGTCTGCGGCGCCGTCTATGCGGGGCAGTTCGACCGACTGAAGGACAACATCCGGGCTCTGCATCCGGACATGGAGCGGTGGATGGTGATCGAGGGTTACGGTAAGGTCCTCGGGCGGCCCGAGTTGCCACTCGACGTCCGAGAGCTGTGCATCGTCGGCCTGCTCGCTGTGCTCGGCGTGCCCAAACAGCTCTATTCGCATCTTCGGGGCGCGCTGAACGTGGGCGCGTCGGTCGACCGCATTGTCGCCGCCCTGGAGGTCGCGGCGGAGTTCCTGGACGAGGACGAGCGGCGGCAGGCACTGAGAACCTGGGACAAGGTCCTCGAGCGGAGCGAGCACGCCTCGGTCGAAGCGAAGGGCGGGGGGAGCTGACGTGTTCATCGATCATGCTGTCATCAACGTATACGGGGGGACCGGCGGCTCTGGATCCGATGCCTTCCGCCGCGAAAAGGGCGTGCCCCGCGGCGGTCCCGCCGGGGGAGACGGGGGAGACGGAGGGAGTGTCGTGCTCCGCGCAGACATCCAGCTCTCCACCTTGCTCGACTTTCGCTACAAACAGCACTACCGGGCGGATCGCGGGAGACACGGAGAGGGGAAGAACCGGACGGGGCGCAGCGGCGAAGACATGGAGCTGCGGGTTCCGCCGGGCACCGTCGCGAGAGATGCCGACACGGGAGAATTCCTCGGTGAGCTGCTCGAGGCCGATGAGCGGCTCGTGGTCGCCCGGGGAGGTCGGGGTGGCCGGGGCAATGCTCGGTTCGCGACGGCGACGAACCAAGCACCGGTGAGGTGGGAGCCGGGCGAGGAGGGTGAGGAGCGACGCGTCGAGCTCGAGCTCAAGCTCATCGCCGACGTCGGGCTGGTCGGAGAGCCGAACGCGGGCAAGTCCACGCTGCTCGCCGCGGTCTCCGACGCCAAGCCGAAGGTCGCCGAGTACCCGTTCACGACGCTGCAGCCCAACCTCGGGGTGGTGGGGTTGTCCGACTTCCGGTCGTTCGTCCTCGCCGACATTCCCGGCATTATCGAAGGGGCGCACGAGGGGAAGGGGCTCGGGCATCAATTCCTGCGTCACATCGAGCGGACGCGGACCCTCGCCGTCCTGATTCCGTGCGATTCAGTCGATCCCCAGGGAGAGTATGAGCTCCTCCGTGAAGAGCTTCGTTCGTATTCGGAGGATCTCGCGGAGCGCCCGCACTGTGTCGTGCTCAGCAAGACGGATCTACTCGGGCCGGAGGCGGCGATCCCCTCGCTCGAAGCGCCCGATGCGTGGGGAGTGTTCGAGATCTCCTCGGTCACCCGCAGGGGGCTCGAGCCTTTCCTGGAGGCGCTTTGGGCGAAGGCGAGGGCGGTGGAGAAGGAGGAGCAGCCCCCGTCCGAGGACGACGAGTGGTGGACACCCTGATCCGACCCGGGTCGAGGGCGGAGTGCCTGGCTCTCCTGAGGCTCCTCGACGTTCCCGGGTTGGGCACGCGGGGTCTTTCGCGGATCATGCGTGAGGCCGGAAGTGCCGGTCGTGCGCTCCGGTCGCTCGCACCGGCCCGGACGCGTGACTCCAAGACCGACGCGGGTCGGGATCCGGCGGAGCTCGCGCGCGAGCGCCTGGGGGTCCTCGACCGAATGGGCATTCACCTCCTGGCCGTCGGACACGCATCGTATCCGCCCCGGCTGTCGGAGCTGTACGATCCTCCGGCCTGTCTCTTCGTTCGGGGTGATCCGGAAGCCCTGAATGCTCCCTCGGTCGCGGTCGTCGGCTCTCGCCGCTGCACGCCGTACGGACGACATGCAGCCGAGTCGATCGGCGGCGCCCTCGCCTCCCACGGAGTGGCGGTCGTGAGCGGCCTGGCGCTCGGCATCGACGGCGCTGCGCACCGAGCGACGGTGGACGCGGGCGGCACGCCCGTCGCCGTGCTGGGCAACGGCATCGATCGGATCCATCCCCGTTCTCACGTTCGGCTCGGTCGATCGGTCCTTCAGCGCGGCGCGCTCGTCTCCGAGTTCCCGCCGGGGGTGTCCGCCCTCGCGCATCACTTTCCGCAGCGGAACCGCATCCTGGCGGCTCTGAGCGATGTGGTTGTCGTGGTGGAGGCCGCCGCGCGCAGCGGCGCGCTGATCACTGCGGAGTTCGCTCTGGAGCTCGGCCGCGACATCTACGCAGTGCCGGGTGAGATGGGAGTCAGGGCTCACGAGGGGACGCTCGCGCTCATCCGTGACGGGGCAGGGGTCGTCACGTCACCGGAAGCCCTGCTCGAAGACGTGCTGCGTACATCGGGACGCGTGGCGTCCTCCGGGCCGAAGCCGGCTGCCGAGAGCGACGGGACGGTCGAGGGCGAGGCGGGGAGGCTTCTTTCGGTGCTGGACGACGGTGTACGGGACCTCGACGAGCTGTGCAGGGCCGTGCGCATGGGAGCATCCGACGTGCTCGCGGTCCTCTTCGAGCTCGAGCTGGGTGGACGGGTTCGGCAGGAGGCCGGGCTCCGGTTCCGCCGGGTCTGAGTTGCGGCACGTGAAGGTCGAGTCCGTTTACGTCCACGCCCCGTTCTGCGCCCGTCGCTGCGTGTACTGCGATTTCGCCGTGCACGTCTCGCGAGACGGCGACACGGACGCTTGGCTCGCCGCGATCGGCGGAGAGTGGTCGGCTCTACAGGCCGAGGGTCGGGCCTTGCTCGCCGACGAGCTGAAGACGCTCTACGTGGGAGGCGGCACCCCCTCCATCCTCGATGCCCGGGCAATGCGGGAGCTGGTGGACCTGCTGGGACGGGATCGACTGCGGGCGCCCGGATTGGAGTGGACGGTGGAAGCCAATCCCGAGAGCTTCACTTCGACGCTGGCCCGGGCCTGGACCCGGGCCGGTGTGAATCGTCTGAGCCTCGGAGTGCAGAGCTTCGACGTCAGTGTTCTCCGGTGGATGGGCCGCCTGCACGGAGCGGACGAGGCATCGGCTGCCGTTCGGACGGCCCGGGAAGCGGGCCTCACCAACCTCAGCATCGACCTGATCTTCGGACTTCCCGAGCACCTCGGTCGCTCCTGGTCGTCCGATCTCGAAAGAGCGCTTCAGCTGCAAGTGCCGCACGTCAGTCTCTATGGATTGACCGCCGAATCGGGTACGCCCCTGGGCAGGGCGGTCGTTTCGGGGAGGGAAGCCCTTGCGGACGAGGAGCGGTACCGGGAGGAGTATCTCGAAGCCGCGGAGGTCCTCACGGTCGCCGGCTACCGGCACTACGAGGTATCCAACTTCGCGCGGGGCGACCTGATCTCCGAGCACAACAGCGTGTACTGGTCGGGCCGGCCGTATCTGGGCCTGGGTAACGGAGCCCACAGCTACCTTCCCCCGGAGCGGCGCTGGAACGAACGCGATTGGTCCCGCTATCGTGATCGCGCGATCGCCGGCGAGTCTGTGGTCGACGATACGGAGACCATCGACGGCGACGCGGCCCGTTTGGAGCGCATCTGGCTGGCGCTTCGAAGAGACACCGGCGTTGAAACGGAGGGCCTTCCGGGCCCGGCGCTCGAGCGGATCGAGCGGTGGGAGCGTGACGGACTCGGTGCCCGGCACGGTGGCCGTTTCCGTCTCGAGCCCCGAGGTTGGTTGGTGATGGACCGCCTGACCATCGAGCTCGAGGAGGCCCTGGACTCCGCGGGCTCACTCGGCCCCCAGGAACCGTCCGGTTGACGGACTCTTCGGCAGCTTTCGATCTTCAAGGTATGACGATTCCTCTGCAACAAGAGCCCAGCGGCGAGGAGCTGACCGAGCGCGAAAGACGCGTCCTGGAGGCCGTCATCCGGACGTACGTCGATTTCGCGGAGCCGGCCGGCAGCCGAACGGTCGCACGCCGCTTCGAGCTCGGGATCTCCCCGGCGACGATCCGGAACACGATGAGTGATCTGGAGGCCAAGGGTTATCTCTTCCACCCGCACACCTCGGCAGGCCGGGTCCCGACCGATCGCGCCTACCGCTACTTCGTGGATCGACTCATCCGTCCCGCCAAGCTCAGCGAGGCGGAGCGGGACCAGCTCGCACAGGAGCTGGACCCCGCCTCTTCCGCGGTGGAACGCATGGTCTGGCGTGCCACCCGTGCGCTGTCGCTCCTTTGTCAGGAGTTGGGGGTGGCCATCGCACCGCGCCTGGAAAGCGCGGTGCTGGAGCGGCTGGAACTCATCCAGGTTTCGAGCAGCAAGGTCCTGATGGTCGCCACCCTTCGGAGCGGAGTCGCCCGCACGATCTACGTCGATCTTCCGGGTGACGTACCCCAGGACGCCCTCGTGAACGTCACGCAGGTGCTCAACGAAAGACTGGCGGGTCTCATGCTTCGAGAGATCCGCGACACACTGCCGGACCGACTGCGCGGTTCGTCGATCATGGACGCGCACACCGATGAGCTTCTGAACATCTTCATGCAGTCGGGGCAGGATCTCTTCGACTGGGAGAGCTTCACCGGGACGGAGCTCCACATCGGTCACGCGAGCGTGCTGGCGACGCAGCCCGAGTTTTCGTCAGGGGAGCAGCTGAAGGGGCTCATCGAGCTGACCGAGCAACACGACGTGCTGTCGGGCGCGCTCGAGGACCGCACCCACGGGGGTGGGCTGAGCATCACGATCGGTGGCGAGAACACCTCCGAGGCGCTCTCGGGCTTCACATTGGTCACGGCCGAATACCACGTCGGGGACCTCAAGGGCGTCATCGGGGTCATCGGACCCACACGGATGCCCTACGAGAAGGTCATCTCGATCGTGGACTACACGTCCTCGCTCGTCACGAGGATTCTCGGGCCATAGCCAAGAATACAAATCCCCGCCTCCGACAGGATCGCAGGCGGCACTGCGACGCTTCTGAAATATGAACGACTACTACGAGCTTCTGGGCGTCCCCCGCGATGCGTCCACGGATGACATCAAGAAGGCGTACCGGAAGCTCGCGCTCCAGTACCATCCCGATCGCAATCAGGGATCGAAGGAGGCCGAAGAGCGTTTCAAGGAGGTCACGGAGGCCTACGAGATTCTCCGCGATTCGGAGAAGCGCGAAGTCTACGACAGATACGGGGCCGAGGGCTTCCAGCGTGGTGCCGGCGGCGGTCCCGGGTTCGGCGGCTTCGACTTCGCCGAGGCGATCGAGATCTTCATGCGCGACTTCGGCGGATTCGGGGGTATCGAAGACCTCTTCGGCGGCCGAAGTCGTGGGCGTGCAGGAGGAGGGAGCAGGCGGAAGGGTCAGACGATCAAGCTGCGCGTGCCCATCACCCTCGAGGACGTGCTGAGCGGCGTCACCAAGACACTCCGCGTCGCGCTCCTCGACCTTTGCGACCGTTGTGAGGGCAAAGGTGCGGAGCCCGGCACTTCGGCATCCCCGTGCTCGAATTGTGGAGGCACCGGCGAGGAGCGGCTGGTTCAGCGCTCCATGCTGGGGCAGTTCGTCAGCGTCCAGCCTTGCCGGAGCTGTCGCGGAGAAGGCCGCGTGATCACCGAGCCATGCTCCAGCTGCCATGGGGAAGGGCGAACCCGGGACGAACGGGATCTCCAGATCGACGTGCCCCCCGGAGTGACGTCCGAGAACTTCATGACGCTCCGGGGCGAGGGCAACATCGGCCCCAGAGGGGGTCCACGCGGTGATGTCATCGTCCTCATGGACGTGCAGGAGGACGAACGCTTTGTGCGGGACGGACCGCATCTGCGTTCGGAGTTGCCGATCACCTTCGGGCAGGCCGCTCTCGGCGACGAGGTGGAGGTCGAGACGATCGACGGGTCGGTCCGCCTCACGGTCCCCGAAGGGATCCAGAGCGGCGAGGTGCTGCGGCTTCGCGGCCGCGGCTTGCCCGAGTTGAACAGCCCTGCCCGCGGGGATCACCTGATTCGGGTGCTCGTCTGGACGCCGCAACGGCTCTCCCCCGAGCAGCAGAGGCTCATGGAGTCGCTCCGGGAGGTGGAGGAGCCGGCGCCGGAGCGAATGGAGAAGGGCAAGGAAAAGGGATTCTGGTCCCGCGTGAAGGAGGCCTTCACATAGGAGCCGTCCTTCCGGACCGTTGGCTGGTCGTCGAGGTGCGAACGGAGCCCGGACACCGGGAGGCGGCCGTCGATGTTCTCCTCGAGATGGGCGGAAGGGCCGTTCAGGAGACCCCCGAGTCCGTGGTCACCCATCTCACCCCTCCCGACGACTTGGACGCGAAGCTCTCGGCGCTGCGTGGGCGACTCCTCGCCCGCGGGATTCCCGATCCCGAGGTGACCCACGCCTGGCAGCCCCACGAGGCGTGGGAGAAGCTCTGGAAGCAGGGGCTCGACCTGCGACGCGTGACGGATCGCATCGGCGTGTTACCCTCGTGGTGCCGCCCGGAGGAGTCGCTTCCCGAAATCACACTCGTGATCGACCCGGGCATGGCCTTCGGGACTGCCGAGCACGCCACGACCCGCGGTTCGCTTCGCCTGCTCGATCAGGCTGTTTCCGCGGCCGATCGGATTCTCGACGCCGGCGCCGGCTCGGCCATCCTCTCGATCGCGGCCGCAAAGCTGGGCGCCAAGCGGGTCACGGCCGTAGAGATCGATCCCTATGCCTGCGAGGCCGCTCGTGACAACGTGCGCCGTAACGAGGTGCGCGTGGTCGACGTCGTCGAGGCGGAGATCACACCGGGCTGGCTCGCCGCGGCCGGTCCCTTCGACGGAATCGTGGCCAATATGCAGACCGGGATCATACTGCCTCTGCTCCGTCCCTTCAGGAGGGTGCTCGCTGAAGACGGGTGGCTGATCGTGAGCGGTGTTCTCGCTGACGAGTGGCCCCGGATTCAGGCGGCCGCGGCCGGGAGCGGGCTCTCGCTCGTGTCGGTGGACGCCGAGGAGGAGTGGCGTTCCGCCTGGTTCTCCGCCGAGGTGTGAAGATGTCGTGCGACTTCGCGGCCGGCGACGAGGAGACCCAGGCAGCGGGCGACGCTCGACGGGCAATCCGAATCCAGCCGCGCCGCGATCGCGCGTAAGCTCTCGGTCATCGACACCAGGGATCGGCAGCCCGGGCCGCGTGGGGTCCGCGGCACGCGCAGTGCGATGACCCAGGGAAGAAAGCCGGGGCCTTCGTGGCGCCGCATGGCGGTTCGCCAGGGACCGATCCAGGGGTTGAGGATCCGGAAACGGTCGGGTCGAGCGCGAAGCTCCTGAAGCAGCACGTGGTGTCCTCCCACCGAAGCTCCCGATCTCTGCTCCACGGCTTCGGCGAGGTGGTCGAGTCGGACGGCTGGGACGGTGAGTCGTTGCAGGATCTGCTCGGCGACCTCGGCGTTCTGGCGCATCTCGGTGGCTCCTCGGCGGTGGTGACAGGGCCTCTTTTCGGCGTCGGACTCCAAGGATGGGCTACATGTGGCGTCGCAGCGATAGGCCGATGGGACGCGCGTTGACCCCCCTGTGGCCCTCGGGTAGCTTCCGGCATGTCCTCCCTGAAATCACGGATTCAGTCCGATCTGAACGAGGCTCGCAAGGCACGGGACAAGGCCAAGACCCTGGTGCTCTCGACCGTGCTTTCCGAGCTGCGCAACAAGGAGATCGAGTCCCACGGGGAGCTCGACGATGCCGGAGTCCAGGCGGTCGTGAATCGAGCCATCAAACAGCGGCGTGATGCGGCGCAGCAGATGCGGGCGGGGGGTCGTGCGGAGTTGGCCGAGCACGAGGAGGCCGAGGTCGCGCTGCTCGCCGAGTACCTTCCGCCGCCCCTGTCGGAGGACGAGGTGCGAGGGATGATTCGGGATGCGATCGCCGGCGGTGCGAACGACATGGGCGCCGTCATGGGTCGCGTGATGCCGGGCCTCCGCGGTCGATTCGACGGGAAGGAAGCCAACCGCCTCGTCCGAGAAGAGCTGGAGGCATCCTGAAGACGTGCCGTACGGTCGTCGGGGCCGTCCACGACGTACGGTGAGCGAGCACGCCCTTCGCGTCCTCGAGTTCGAGCGGGTCCTCGAAGGAATCGCGGGTCGGGCCTCGTCGGATGCGGGCCGGGAGGCGATCCGCACCCTTCGACCTTCCAGCGATATCGAGTGGATCAGACGCGAGCTGACGCGGGTCGAGGACGTCCGCTCGCTTCTGGAGTCGGCCAGTCCTTGGGGTCTGCCCGCGATTCCGTCGCTTCGAAGCACGCTCGACCTTCTGCTCGTCGAAGGGAGCGTGCTCCTCGCCGACGACCTCTACGCGATCGGTGTGCTGCTCGGGTCCGGGCGGGAGGTACGCTCCGTCCTCGTCGAGCACGGCAGCGAGCTCGAGTCCCTGCATCCGATCAGGGAGCGGCTCGTGACCGAGGAGGCCCTCCAGCGTCGCATCGAACGCTCCGTGGACGAGTCGGGTGGCGTGCTGGACACCGCGAGCTCCGATCTGAAGCGCATCCGTTCGGGTCTTCGCCGCGCGCAGCAGACGCTGGTCCGTCGGCTCGAGGCCTACATGAAGGAGCTTCCCGACCGCTTCCGGGTCGATGACGCGTCGGTCACGCTTCGGGACGGGCGATACGTGATTCCGATCCGCCGGGAGGGAAAGGGTGAAGTCGGCGGAATCGTGCACGACGAGTCGGCTACCGGGGTCACGCTCTTCGTCGAGCCTCCGGTGGCGCTCGGGCTGATGAACGAGCTGCGCGAGCTCGAGCGTCAAGAACAACGGGAGGTCCATCGTGTCCTCACCGAGCTGACGTCGACGTGCAGGCCCTTGGCACCATCGCTCCTGGGAGGCTTCGAGGCTCTCGTGGAGCTGGATTCCATGTGTGCACGCGCGCGTGTCGCCGGTGAGTGGGACGCGGCGTCGCCCCGCATGCTGGATGGTCGGAAGACCGCATTCAGGATCAGCCGAGGCCGGCACCCGCTGCTGCTCGCACGGAATGACCTGACCGTGATCCCCTTCGAGCTACTTCTGGAGCCGGACGAGCGGGTCCTGGTCGTGTCGGGGCCCAACACGGGGGGCAAGAGCGTTCTGCTGAAGGCCACGGGGCTGATCGCCAGCCTGGCGCAGTCGGGTATTGTTCCGCCTGTGGGACCCGGGACCGAGCTTCCCGTGTTTCGAAGCTTCTTCGCCGACATCGGGGACGAGCAGTCGATCTCCCAAGACCTCTCGACCTTCTCAGCGCACCTCGCCAACCTCAAGGACATCCTCGATCGGGCGGACGACGGCTCGATGGTGCTCATCGACGAGATGGGCACCGGCACCGATCCGAGCGAGGGCGCCGCCCTGGCACGCGCGATTCTCGAGCGCCTGGTCGCGGTCGGCGCTCTGGGGATCGCAACCTCCCACCTCGGTGCCCTGAAGCGGCTGGACGAGCCGGGGAGCGGCGTCGTGAACGCCTCGCTCCAGTTCGATTCCGACCGGATGGAGCCCACCTATCACTTTCTCAAGGGACGCCCAGGGCGATCCTTCGGGCTCGCCATCGCAAGGCGGGAGGGATTGTCGCCGGAAGTGCTTGCGGCAGCGGAGGGATACATGGACTCGGGGGAGACTTCCGTCGAAGAGCTGCTCGAGCGGCTCGAGAAGAAGGACCGCGAGGCGGCGAGTCTCGTATCCTCGCTCCAGACCGAGCGGGACGGAGCTGCCCGGCTTCGAAGCGAGCTCGAAGCAAGGGAGGCCGAGCTGCGGAAGTTCGAGCGGGAGGCCGAGCGCAAGGCGCGGGCAGAAGCCCGGCAGCTGCTCATCGAGGCTCGTTCTGAAGTCGACGAGGCCATCGAGGAGGTCAGGCGCGCCAGGGAGGAGGAGATCGTAGAGATCAGTCGTCAGGCCCGGCGCCGGGTGGAGGAGGCCGCCTCGCGCCAGCGCGCCCTGACCCCCGAACGGGACCGGGCCACGACGCGTACGGGACCTATCGAGGCGGGCATGCGCGTCCGCGTGGCCGGGGGCGGCGCCAAAGGGACGGTACTGGAGGTGAGGGAGGACAAGGCCGTCGTCGATGCCTCGGGGCTCCGGATGCAGATTCCGGTGGTGGATCTCGAGCCAGTCGAAGGCGAAGCGCCGGTCGTGCGGGAGCGCTCGAGCCCGGACCGATGGGAGCCCTCGACGCAGGGTTCCCTGATCGAGGTCGATCTGCGCGGGCGTCGTGTCGACGAAGTGGAGTTCGAGCTCGGACCGGCGCTCGACCGGGCGTTCCTGACCGACGTCCCCGAGCTTCGCATCATCCACGGCAAGGGGACGGGGGCCGTGCGGTCCCGTGTCACCGAGCTTCTCGAGCAGGACAAGCGCGTGGCCGAATACCGCCTGGGCGGGCCGGGCGAGGGAGGCGCGGGTGTGACGGTGGTCACCTTCCGATGATCCCCGACGATCAAGTAGAGGAAGTCCGGGCTCGGGCCGATATCGTCGACGTGATCGGCGACTTCGTGCCGCTGAAGAAGTCGGGTAAGGACTTCAAGGCCAATTGCCCCTTCCACGAGGAGCGCACGCCCTCGTTCTACGTCGTTCCAGCCAAGGGTTTCTACAAGTGCTTCGGCTGCGGCGAATCGGGTGACGTCTTCAGCTTCGTGATGAGACGCCTCGGCCTGGACTTCGTGGAGGCCGTCAAGCTGGTGGCGGGGAAGAGCGGTATGGAGGTCCGCGAGGTCCGGCGCGGAGAAGGGCAGGAGGACCCGAATCGAAAGTTCTACGAGGCGAATGCCTACGCCCGGGTCTTCTATCAGGACCGCCTCTGGGACGAGCAGGACGGAGCCAAGGCACGGGCCTACCTGGAGCAGCGGGGCATCGGACGCGAGACGGCCGAGCGCTTTGGGCTGGGCTGGGCGCCCGACGAGTGGCGCGGACTTCGCGAAGCTGCAGCGCACCACGGCATGGGAGACGAGCTTCTGCTCGAGGTGGGGCTCATCAAGAAGAGCGAGCGATCGCAGGAGCCGTACGACACCTTCAGGGGTCGGATCGTCTTCCCGATCGAGGACCTCTCGAGTCATGTGCTGGCGTTCGGCGGTCGGGTCATCGATCCCGACGACACGCCCAAGTACCTGAACTCTCCAGAGTCGCCCATCTACCACAAGGGGCAGGTGCTGTACGGCCTCTCCTGGGCGAAGAACGCGATCCGTCGCCAGGAGTCCGTATTGGTTGTCGAGGGCTACATGGACGCCGTCTCGCTCGCGGCGGCCGGGATCGAGCACGCGGTCGCGCCGCTCGGCACCTCGATGACGGTAGAGCAGGCGAGCCTCGTCTCTCGGTACACGAAGCAGGCGTACCTGCTGTTCGACTCCGACAAGGCGGGCCTCGCCGCGACCTTCAGGGCGGCCGACCTCCTGTTGGCGGCGGGCGTTCATCCGTCCGTGGTGACGCTTCCGCCCGGGGAAGACCCGGACACCCTGGTTCACGGAGCAGGGCCCGAGGCGCTCGGAGGCTACCTGGACGAGGCCGTCGACGTCCTCGATCGGAAGCTGCAGATCCTGCAAGAGAAGGACTTCTTCTCGTCGATCGAGCGGACCCGTAACGCCGTGGATCGGCTGCTTCCGACGCTTCGGGCCGTCAAGGACCCGGCGCTTCGGGATATCTACGTCGCCAAGGTGGCGGACCGGACCGGGGTCCGAAGAGAGACGCTCGAGGCGGAGCTCGCGAAGGCCGGGCCTCCGGCGGCGCCGAACCTCCGCGAGGCACGTCGATACCGACGCAGGCAGGAGGAGACGCCCCGGATCCCACCCATGGGGGCGGAGAAGCTCATCGTGCTCCTCATGCTCAAAGATCGCGAGTGGATCGAGCGTGTTGCCGAGCACATGGGGCCCGAGGACTTCCAGGACAGGGACTACAGGGCGATCTTCGAGGCACTATTGGAGCATCCTGATCTCACGAAGGCGCCTTCCGAGCTCGAGCCGCATGTGGCCGGAGTCCTGGAGGAGCTGCTCGGAGATCAGACGGAACTCCCCCAGACGCATCGGGTTTTCGAGGAATCACTCGGCAAGATTCGCCAGTCGAGCTTTCAGATGCGTCTCGCGGAGCTCGATCGCATGATACAGGCGACATCGGACGAGGACCGACTCACGGAGCTTCTGACCGAGAAGCACCGGCTTGCGGCCGAGGCGCGTGACTCCGGTATCGATTGGGGGCCCGTGGCCCGACGGACGCTCGAGAAGAAGAACGCAGACGAGAAGAGAGGGACATGACCGAGACCCGAACCGCGCTCAAAGAGCTTCAGCGGCTCGATCGAATGATCACGACCGAAGCGGCGACGGTCGCCGCGTACGAGCCCCAATTGGAAGAGGTGGAGGCGCCGGCCGCGCAGCTCGAGAGTGAGGTGACCGCGCTGCGCAAGAGACTGCAGGAGATCACGGTCGAGGAGCGCCGAACGGAGCTCGCTGTCGACGAGAAGAGGGAGCGACTCAAGAAGCTCGAGGACCGTCTCACGCTCGTACGCACGGTACGCGAGGAAGCCGCGGTGCACGCCGAGCTCGACATGATCCGCCGCGCGCTCGAGGGTGACGAGCAGGAGGCGCTCTTCCTCCTCGACCAGATCCGCCGCATGGAGGAACGGCTCGCCGAGCAGGAGTTGGCTCTGCAGGAGGCGACGGCGGAGGTCGAGCCGCGAAGGATGGCCCTACTCGAGGAGCGAACCGCTGCCGAACAGGGCCTCGCCCGGCTGCGCAGTGAGCGTGAGTCCTTTGCCGAGACCATCGGCCAGCGGGAGCGGCGACTCTACGAGCGGATCATGGCAGGCGGTCGCGATATCGCGGTGGCCGACCTTACGCAGGACGGCGCCTGCGGCAATTGCTTTTCCGTCATTCCGCTCCAGCTGCAACACGAGATCCGTCACACCGAGTCGATGATCCGTTGCGAGGGCTGCGGGGTGATTCTGATGCCGCCGTCGGACGAGCCCGTCACGGAAGCGGTGCCCGCCGCCGAGCAGCCGGAGACACCGGCCGAAGAGCTCGAGAATGTCGAGGTGCTCTCCGAGGCGAGTGACGACGCGGAGCCGGGAGACGAAGAGGAATAGCGACTCCGAGGCGACGGTGCCCGACGCGCCGGCGCTTTCGGGTACGCCCCCGGAGTGGCTACCGACCCCGGTTGCCGATCCGGTCGCGACCGACGCGCTCCAACGGGAGCTCAAGCTCCCCCGACCGCTGTGTGCGCTGCTGGCGGTCCGCGGGCACTCCGACCCCGATGCGGCCAAGCGTTTCCTGCGCCCGGTCCTCTCGGATGTATCCAGCCCTCACGAGCTGACCGACGCAGACCGGGCCGCCGAACGGCTGCTCAGGGCCGTTCGCGACGGAGAGACGATCTTCGCCCACGGCGATTACGACGTCGACGGCGTCTGCTCGGTCGCCCTCTTGACGCGTTGGATCCGCCGCCTCGGCGGTCGAATCGAGCCCTTCGTCCCTCATCGCACGCGAGATGGATACGACCTCGGGGAGTCGGGGGTGCGGGCGGCCCGTGAGAGCGGGGCCTCGCTGCTGGTCACCGCCGACTGTGGGATCCGGGCGCACGAGGCGGTGCGGTCGGCCACGGCGGACGGTATGGACGTGATCGTGACCGATCACCACACGCCCGGCCCCGATCTGCCGGCTGCCTTCGCGGTCGTGAATCCGAATCGCCCCGACTGTCACTACCCGAACAAGGGACTCTCCGGCACCGGTGTCGCCTACCAGGTCTGTGCGCTTCTGGGGGAATTCGCAGGACTGGAGCCGGAAGAGATCCATGGGCACCTGGACCTCGTCGCGCTTGCCACCGTCGCGGACCTCGTTCCGCTCAATACGGAGAACCGGACGCTCGTGCGCTTCGGGCTCCGGGTTCTGCGGCGAACCGAGAATGAAGGGCTCCGTGCCCTGATCGAGAGGGCCGGGATCGCGGAGGGTCCGATCGATTCCGGACAGGTCGGGTACCGGCTCGGTCCCAGGATCAACGCGGTCGGTCGGATGGCCGATGCGAAGACGGCGCTCGAGTTGTTGCTGACCGCGGACGCCGAGCGTGCGGGGTCGCTGGCCGAGGAACTCGAGGAGCAGAACGGGAAGCGCCAGGACGAGGAGCGCAGGACGCTCGAGGCGGTGCTCGAACACCTCGCCGAGCGCTTCGATCCGGAACGGCACTTCGGACTGGTCGTCGACGGTGAGGGTTGGCATCCCGGTGTGATCGGCATCGTCGCTTCGCGCGTCGTCGAGCGACTCCATCGCCCCACGGTTCTGGTGGCACGGGATGGCGAGGCGGGGAGGGGCAGTGCCCGGTCCATCCCCGGGTTCGACCTCTTCGAGGCCGTGAGCGCATGCTCGGAGTATCTCGAGCGGTTCGGCGGTCACAGGCAAGCCGCGGGGATGGACGTCCCGTCGAGCCGGGTATCGGCTTTTCGGGATGCGTTCAATGAGCAAGTCCGGCGAATGTTGAACGGTACGCAGCCGATCCCGTCGCTTCGAACCGACCTCGAGATCCGGATCCCGGACGTGTCTTCCGATCTCGTGCGGTACCTCCGCTACGTAGGGCCCTTCGGGGTCGGGAATCCGGGCCCGATCTTCGCCATGCGGGGCGTGCGGGCGGCGGGGCCTGCGCGGGTCGTCGGACAGGGGCACCTCAAGCTGGATCTCGAGCAGGACGGCCAGCGGATCGGGGCGATCGGATTCGGCCTGGCGAACCGGGTTCCGCCGGGGTCGGTGGGTTCGGGTCCGTTGGATGTCGCGGTCAAGCTCAAAGAGAGCACCTTCCGCGGCCGCGCCCGACTGGAGGCCCACATGTTGGACCTCAGGCACGCGACATGAGGATCATCGCGGGTCGTTGGAAGGGCCGCACCATCCGGGCGCCGAAAGGTCGGAGTGTCCGACCCACCACGGACAGAACGCGTGAGGCCTGGATGTCCGCGCTCGCGGGTTCGCTCTCGGGAGCTCGGGTCCTGGATCTCTTCGCCGGCTCGGGCGCTCTGGGCCTGGAGGCACTGAGCCGCGGTGCGGCGCACGTCGTTTTCGTCGAGCGGGCCAAGGTGTCCCTCGATGCTCTGCGGGCCAATGTCGAATCGCTTGGAGCCGAGGACGACGTGACCATCGTGAAGGGCAATGCGCTGTCCTACGTCCGGGGTCTGAAGGAACACTCCTACGACGTGGCCCTGGCCGACCCGCCCTACGAACGGGGTCTGGCTGCCGAGCTGATCTCCGCCTACGTCGACAAGCCGTTTGCATCGGAGCTTTGGGTGGAGCATCGTACGAGCGAACAACTCGGCGACGTCTCCTTCGCGCGGCAGCGCCGATACGGCGACACGACACTCTCAACTCTCGTGGCCCCATGACCAACGACTTACGCATTGAAGAGCGGCAGGTCACCGCGATCTATCCCGGCTCGTTCGATCCGATCACGAAGGGCCACGAAGACGTCGCTCGGCGCACGCTTCGGATCGTGGACCGTCTGGTGATCGCCGTGGCTCACTCGGCCACCCAGGCCAAGAGCCCGCTCTTCTCGGTGCAGGAGCGGCTCGAGATGCTGGAGGAGGTGTTCGCCGACGAGCCACAGGTCGAGTGTACGGCCTTCGAAGGCCTCCTGGTCGACTTCGCGCAAGAACGTGAAGCCCGGGTGGTCGTGCGCGGCCTTCGGGCAGTTTCGGATTTCGAGTACGAGTTCCAGATGGCCCAGATGAACCGTAGCCTCTGGCCGGACGTCGAGACGCTCTTCCTCGCACCGGACGTGGACTACTCCTTCCTGTCCGCGTCTCTCGTCCGTGAGGTGGCGTGCCTCGGAGGAGACGTATCGCGCTTCGTATCCCCTTCCGTGCTCGAGCGTCTGCTGGCGAAGTGCGGCGGCGGGCGGTGACACGCGCGATCGCGCTGCCGAACCGGACCCGAAGCGCCTTTTCCCATGCGGAATCAAGAGTTGCCCGCTTCATATGTTTGCGTTTATCGTTCTTCGGCTCGCCCCGGGCTTTCCCGGATGCGGCGCTGAACCTCACACGGAGGCCCCATGACCTTTCAGGTGACCAAGTCGGGAGACGTCCTGGTCATCGACGTCGAGGGTCAGCTCATTGTCGGAAACCGGCAGGAGCTGAAGCAGAAGGTTCTCGAGGAGCTCGAAGGTGGCGAACGCAAGTTCGTGGTCGATTTCTCCAACACCGGCTACATCGACTCGTCCGGTCTCGGCGTTCTGGTCTCACTCTCGAAGAAGATCCGGGAGCAGGGCGGGGAGCTGCGGCTCGCGAGCTTGAATGAGGACCTCCGCACGCTTTTCGAGCTGACCAAGCTCGACACCCTGTTCAAGATCGCCGACAGTAGGGACGAGGCCCTTCAGGGGCTCTGAGCGGAGCATCCACACGATTGGATAGGGAACTGCTTCTCGAGCTGCCGAACGACATCCGGTCGATCGAGCACGCTGTCGAGTACGTCATGCGGCGGTGTAATTCCTGCGCCGAAGTCGCGCGACGGCTCAATCTGAATTTCCGAGTCGGGCTGACCGAGGCCATCTCCAACGCGATGCTCTACGGGAACGGTGACGATCCTACGAAGCGGGTGCGCGTGGAGGTCTCCATGGGGCCGGAGGCGATCACCGTCCAGGTGACGGACGAGGGCACGGGCTTCGACCCGTTGGGCGTTCCCGACCCCACCTGTCCCGAAAACCTCCTTCGCGAGGGTGGGCGTGGCATCTTCCTGATGCGGGCGCTCATGGACGACGTCCAGTACAACGATCGCGGCAATTCCGTCACGCTTCACCTCCGGCTGAGCGAATCTCCGGGCGAGCTTGCGGGGGGAGCCCGCGCGTGACCTCCTTCGGGAGGTCGCGGCCGCTCCTCCCTGATCCGGTTCATCAGACGCTGGAGGAGTTTCAGCAGGAGCTGGACCTTCGCGTCACACTCACACGGCTGGAGGAGGGTGAGGCACCCGTCCGCCTCTTCCCGCTGGAGGACCGTGACGAGGCCGGCATCCCCGAGGGGCGTGCGACCCGGGAGATCACGCTGCGACGGGGGCCGCCGATGGAGCTCGAGGTCCGGTCGGACTCGTGCGTCACACCGGACGCCGGCGCGTCCCTGCTCCAGTCGATCATCGAGCGGATGCTCCTCTCTGCGCAGGAGATGGAGTTCTTCACCTCCGAGCTGACCGGACGTTACGAGGAGATCAACCTCCTCTACGGCATCACCGAGACGCTCGCCGCCCTCGAGTTCTCGGACGCCTCCGAGCACATCCTCAACGAAGTCTGTGATGTGATCGGGGCGCAGCGGGGCTCTCTCTGGATCTACGAGCCGCTCGACCGACGACTGCACCTCAAGGCCTCGGTGGGTGTCGAGGGATTCGAGGCGCCCATCTCGATCGACGACCCGGAGGCGGTGACGGCCGAGGTCTTTCGGCTGCAGCGTGCTGTGATCGGCGACCGTACGGCGGCCCACGGCGACATTCCCCTCCTCTCCGTACCGCTACGCTACACGCGACCGTCGGGCGAGGCGAAGATCAACGGGGTCATCAACCTCATCGGTCGCGAGCGCGGCGGGATGTTCACGGTCGCGGACGAGAGGCTCCTGATTGCGATTGCCAGCCAAATCGGAGCCGCGGTCGAGACCACCCGGCTGATTCGCGAGAGTGTGCAGAAGGAGCGTATGGCCCAGGAGATGGCCATGGCGCACAACCTGCAAATGAAGCTCCTACAGGGTGCGGAGGAGTTCGACCGGGCCACGGTGGGCGCGCGCGTCGTCCCGGCGGAGCAGGTCGGAGGAGACTTCTACCATCTCTTCAAGCTCCCCGACGGGCTGATCGGCGTCATGATCGGCGACGTCTCGACCCACGGCTTTTCGGCTGCGTTGATCATGGCGCTCTCGCTCTCCGCCTCGGCCATCTACGCGATGGAGTACGGCACGCCTTCGGAGGTCCTGCGCCAGCTCGACGACGCCCTGAGGGAAGAGCTCGAAACGACCGAGATGTATCTCACGGTCTTCTACGGGGTGATCGATCCGGTCGCGGGAGAGCTCCGCTATTCCAATGCGGGGCACCCACACGCCTTCGCCGTCCGCACGGACGGCGCTGCAGACCGTCTGCTCGCGACCGATCCCCCGGTCGGAATCGCCGGCCCTGAAGCCTATCAGGAGACCGTGGTGCCATGGAACCAGGGCGACTTGCTCCTGCTCTTCACCGACGGCCTTTCCGATACGTTGGCGACGACGGAGCGGGGAAGCGGCGAGCGCTCGGTAATCGATACCGTTCGGGCCAACCGCGCTCGTCCGCCCACCGAGATCGTCGCCGAGCTCTTCCAGCTCGCCGAGGATGCGACGCCGAGCATACCTTCCGACGACCGGACCGCGATCGTTCTCCACACGTGACCCGGCCCAAACGCTCGCTCGGCCAGAACTTCCTCACCGACCCCAATATCCAGAGGAAGATCGTGGAATCGCTCGAGCTCCGACCGGGCGACACGCTTGTTGAAATCGGCCCCGGGCGTGGAGCCCTGACGGACCGTCTCGCCCTCAGGGCGGAGCGGCTCGTAGCGGTCGAGCTCGACGACCAGCTGGCCGATATGCTCGCAGAGCGCTTCGCGGAAGAGGCCCACGTCGAGATCGTCCATCGCGACTTCCTCACCTTCGATCTACACGACCTGTCTGTCCCTGCGGAGCGGCTCGTCGTCGTCGGGAACATCCCGTACAACATCACCGCGCCGATCCTCTTCAAGCTTCTGGATCATCCCCGGCCGCGGGAGATCCTCCTGATGGTTCAACGGGAGGTTGCGGATCGGATCGTCTCGGCACCGGGCACAGCGGCGTACGGTGCTTTGGCGGTCGGCGTTCAGACGGTTGCGGATGCGGAGGTCGTCATGCGCGTCCCACGGGGGGCTTTCCGGCCCGTGCCCAAGGTCGATTCCGCGGTCGTACGCATCAGGCCGCACGCTCCGCCACACCTGAGTCCGGAAGAAGAGGACCGCATACGGTCGGTGACCCGAGCCCTCTTCCAGTGGAGGCGAAAGCAGCTGCAAAGGACGCTGCGGTCACATCCGGACCTCGGCCTCAGCCCGGACCAGGTGCGGTATGTGGGACAGGAGACGGGTTGGGATCTTACCCGCCGACCCGAAACGCTGACACCGCTGGACGTTGCCTCGCTCACGCGAGCGATCGCGCGGTCCCGTTCCCGCTAGTCGGCCTTCAGGAGGATCGTTGACGCTTCGGTGGGACCCCCTCTAGAATTGTGAAGGTTTTCACAAGCCGTTTTCATGGCTTTTCCCCCCGCACGATCGAAGATTGTCGTCACGAAAGATCTCGGAATCGGCCATCCGGCGCCTGTCCTTCTATCACAGGATCCTAGAGGACATCGCCGACGAGGGGTCCGAAACCGTCTCCAGCCAGGACCTGGCCAAGCGATCCGGCACCACCGCCGCCCAGGTGCGCAAAGACCTCTCGCATTTCGGCTCGTTCGGCAAGCGAGGACTCGGCTACTCGGTCGAGGCGCTCCGTGAGCGGGTGCAGGGGATCCTCGGTCTCGACCGGCGATGGAAGGTCGCGCTCGTGGGAGCGGGACGTATCGGCGCCGCCCTCTTCGAGTATGGAGGATTCGTCAAACGAGGTTTCGACTTCGTGGCGGTCCTCGATACCGACCCGGCCAAGCTCGGAGAGCGGTGGGGGACCCTCCTCGTACGCCGGACGTCCGACCTCCCCGAGATCGTGCGAGAAGAGGCGGTCGAGATGGTCGTCCTCGCAGTGCCCGCCGAGGCTGTCGCCGAGGTCATGGAGCTGGTCGAGAAGGCCGGAGTCCGGGCGGTTCTGAACTTCGCGCCGACCACCCTGAAGGTGCCGGAGCACCTCATGGTGAGAGACGTGAACATGGTCATGGAGCTCGAGGCCCTCTCTTTCTCGCTCAAGCAGGCGGAACAGCCCGAGTGACGAGAGAGGACCGCACGCTCGTCAACCGTGTCGCCGAGCGACTTCAGGAGGGACCGGTCCATACCTTGGACCTCGCCCGGGAAGTCTTCGGGCTCTCCGGGAACCCCGGAGCGGCCTCGGCGGCCGTCTTCACGCTCCTCGGCAGCGACACCAGGTTCCATGTCGACCGGGACGGTCTTTGGACACTCGTGGGGCCTGCCCCCGGCTTGCCACTCGGCCGCCTGCCCTATGCGGTCGTCGATGTGGAGACCACGGGCGGGCCGTTCGGTGGAGGTCACCGCATGACGGAGATCGCCATCTACGAGGTGCGGGAGGGTATCGTGGAGGACGAGTACCACACCCTCCTCAACCCGGGTCGCTCCATCCCTTCCAGGGTCGCCGTCCTGACCGGCATCTCGGACGGCATGGTTGCCAACGCCCCGTTCTTCGATCAGGTCGCCGACGAGGTCTACGAGCGACTCGACGGCCGCGTCTTCGTCGCCCACAACGTGCGCTTCGACTGGGGGTTCGTTGCCCGCCAGCTCGCCGAGGCGGTCGGACAGGTACCCAACGTGCAGCAGCTCTGTACGGTACGCTTGGCCCGTCGGTTGATTCCCAAGCTCCGCCATCGGAACCTCGACACCCTGACCGCTCACTTCGGCATCCCGATCGAGGCTCGTCACAGGGCCTACGGCGATGCACTGGCGACGGCTCGCGTTCTGATCCGCCTCTTGGACCTCGCGGGCCAGCAGGGGCTTCACGACCTCGAGGCCCTGAAGGCCTTCCTGAGGCGCAAAAAGCACGCCCGGCCCCGACAGGGCCAGCAGCTCTCCCTTCTGGACCCCGGGTGACCCGGTTCTGCAAAAAGCCTATTTTTAAGGCGCGGACTCGGGGAATCCCCCGGGTCATATGCACTCCGATCCAATCAAGTCAATGTCTGATACATCAAGGATCCCGGTGATCCTCGGAGGGGCCCGCACGCCCATCGGGCGGTTCCTCGGTGGACTGAGCCCGCTCAGCGCTCCGGAGCTGGGTGCCCTGGCGGTGCGTGCCGCCCTGGAGCGCTCGGGCGTCGATGTCGCCGAGGTCGACGAAGTGATCATGGGGAACGTCGTTTCGGCCGGCGCAGGACAGGCCCCGGCGCGGCAGGCGGCGATCAACGGTGGGATCCCCGCAACCGTTCCCGCGGTGACGATCAACAAGGTCTGCGGCTCGGGTCTCAAAGCGGTCATGCTTGCAGCGCAGTCGATCCGTGCCGGTGACAATCGTTTGGTTCTCGCCGGTGGCATGGAGTCGATGTCGAATGTGCCGTTCTACATGAGGGGCCTCCGGGGCGGAGTGAAGTTCGGCGACCAGACCATCGAGGACGGCCTCATCTACGACGGGCTCTGGTGCTCCTTCGGGCACTGTCACATGGGTGGCCACGCGGAGTACACCGCGGCGAAGGCGGGCGTGAGCCGAGCGGATGCGGACTCCTTCGCGCTGCGGTCGCACGAGAAGGCAGTCGCCGCGATCGACCAGGGGAAGTTCGAGGCGGAGATCGTGCCCGTCGCGATCGAGACCCGGCGTGGGACCACGGTCGTCGACACGGACGAGGGGCCGCGGCGCGAGACTTCGCTCGAAGCCCTCGGCAAGCTGCGGCCGGCGTTCCCGAAGGATGCCCCGAAGGACCTGGAGGAGCTCGTCGTAACAGCGGGCAATGCTCCCGGGCTCAACGACGGTGGAGCCGCCATTGTGGTGTCCTCACTCGAGTACGCGCAGGCGCACGGGCTGAGCGTCGCCGCCACGATCTCGGGCTACGCCGCGGGCGGGACCGAGCCGCAGGACTTGTTCTTCGCGCCGATCGCCGCCGTGAGGAACTTGATGGAGAAGGAAGGGAAGGGGATCGACGATTACGGACTCGTCGAGGTCAACGAAGCGTTCGCCGTGCAGGCTCTCGCCGACATGAGAGCGCTGGAGATGGACCCGGATCGGGTCAACGTCAACGGTGGCGCAGTCGCGCTGGGTCACCCGATCGGGGCTTCCGGTACGCGAATTCTGGTGACGCTTCTCGCCGCCATGAACGACCGTGACGTAGAGACCGGTCTCGCGACGCTTTGTCTCGGGGGAGGCAATGCGGTCGCCCTTTCGGTCGAAAAGGCCTAGAGCCGCCGGCCGATGAGGTCTGCCTCCCTGGCGGTCATCGACCGCCCCGCGCCGGGCCCGGGGTGCGGGTCGGGTCGCGCGGGCCTCGGGCGCAGTTAGCGTCCGGGGCGTCTTCGTGCCGGGAAGCGTGCGCTCGGAGATCGGAAGCCCGGTCCGGGGATTCACGCTCAGGATCGGGGGCTTCCTGCTCCTGACGACGGTCGGGGCGGTCGTCGGGGCGCTCATTTGGGGCTCGGGGATGATCGGGGGCTTCGCCTCGATCCTCTTCGGTTCTCTCCTGGGCGGATGGGTCCTGCTCCGTATCGACGGCCGGAGCCCGGGGGCCCTGGGCTTTCACGGAGGGCTGGAGGCGGTCCGGGGCGCGGTGCTGGGGACGGCGCTCGGAACCCTGCTCGTCCTCGTAGCGGTGGCATTTGTCTTCGTGGCGGGAGGAGTCCGCTGGGAGTTGGCGGAAGAGGGGGGCTACGTTCTCGAGGGACTGAGAAGCCTCGGCTTCTTCGCACTGCCTGCAGCGGCGGAGGAGGCGCTCTTTCGGGGCTACCCCCTGCAGCTGGCTGCCGGGATATGGGGCGGGGTCCCCGCGCTGGTCGTGACCTCGGTAGCTTTCGGGTTGCTCCACCTGCCGAATCCCGAGGCCGGCGCGCTGCCCGCGGCGAACGTCGCGGCGGCCGGATTGTTGTTGGGCGTCGTCTACCTGCGGACCGGGAGTCTGTGGTGGGCGAGTGGCGTGCATCTGGGCTGGAACTGGGGTCAGGGTTTCCTGGCGGACCTGCCGGTGAGCGGCCTTCGGCTGACCGACGCACCCGGGTATGATGCGGTCGCTCGCGGGCCGGAGTGGATCTCGGGAGCGGGATTCGGTGTGGAGGGCAGCGCCGTCACGACGGCGCTGCTGTTGCTCGCGGCCCTTTGGCTCTGGCGGGTGAGCTGGCTGCGACCGGCGGAAGGCATCTGTGGACTGAGGCCGCTCGCGCCGATCAAAGGTTGCGGGGAGGTCGAAATCAACAGTGGGGAATGAGATGACGATCGAAAGGATCGCGGTGATCGGCGCAGGTACGATGGGCAATGGAATCGCCCACGTGTGCGCGCAGAACGGCAAACGGGTGCGGCTGGTCGATGTCTCGGCCGACGTGCTCGAGGGCGCGGTCGGAACAATCGCGAAGAACCTGGATCGCCAGGTCAGGAAGGAGCTCCTGACCGAGGCGGACCGCGAAGCCACACTCGGCCGAATCGAGACGGAGACGGACATCCCGGTGGGGATCGCGGACGCCCAGCTCGTCGTGGAGGCGGTTCCCGAGCGTGCCGAGCTCAAGGCGGACGTTTTCGGACTCTTGAGCCGATCGGCGCCTCCCGAAGCCATCCTCGCCTCCAATACTTCCTCGATATCGATCACGGAGATCGCCGCGCACACCGACCGCCCGGATCGGGTGATCGGCATGCACTTCATGAACCCCGTGCCGGTCATGAAGCTGATCGAGGTCATCCGCGGTCTCGCCACGAGCGACGCGACCACCGCCGCGGTGATGGATCTCTCCGCCGAGCTCGGAAAGACGCCGGTGGAGGTGAACGACTTCCCGGGCTTCGTTTCCAACCGGGTTCTGATGCCGATGATCAACGAAGCCGTCTTCGCCCTGATGGAGGGCGTGGCCGAGGCCGAGGCCATCGACACGGTGATGAAGCTCGGGATGAATCACCCGATGGGCCCGCTGGCGCTGGCGGACCTGATCGGATTGGACGTCTGCCTCGGGATCCTGGAGGTGCTTCACCGTGAGCTCGGCGACGACCGATACCGTCCATGTCCGACGCTTCGAAAGTACGTTGCGGCCGGCTGGCTCGGCCGGAAGGCAGGACGTGGCTTCTACGAGTACGGGGGCTGATTCGGGATGTTGACCGCCGAGCAGCGAGAGCTTCGAGCTCTGGCGAGGGAGTTCGCCGACGGCGAGCTGCGTCCCCACGGCGCGCGCTGGGACCAGGAGCGCCTGCTCGACGCCGACGTATTCGTCAAGCTCGCCGAGTTGGGTTTCCTCGGCATGCGTGCCACGGAGGAATACGGCGGATTGGGGTTCGACCTCACCACCTATCTGCTCGTGCTGGAAGAGCTCGCCTGGGGCGACGCGAGTGTGGCCTTCGCTGTGGCGATCCACAACGGTGCGATAGCCCATCTGGTCCTCGAGCACGGAACGGACGAGCAGAAGAGCGATCTGGTTCCACGGATGGCATCCGGAGAGCTCTTGGCCGCGTTCGCGCTCTCGGAGCCGACGGCCGGGAGTGACCCGGCCGGTGTGGAGACCCGGGCGGAGCGGACGAACGGCGGCTGGGTGCTGAACGGCGAGAAGCGCTGGGTCACCTGTGGCGAGCGCGCCGGTGTCCTTGCGGTCTTCGCGCGTGACGTCACGGTAGAGGACGGAGGGCTGACGGTATTTCTCGTCGAGTCCGGCGCCGAGGGGCTCTCAGTCCGTGGGCGTGAGACGACCATGGGGCTTCGGGCCGTGGACATCGTCTCGCTCGGGCTCGACTCGGTGAAGGTGCCCGATTCGGCGGTGCTCGGGAAACCGGGCAAGGGGCTCGGGTATGCCCTTTCGGCGCTCGACTCGGGACGATTGGCCGTCGCTGCCCAGTCGGTCGGAATCGCCAGGGCCGCCTTCGAGCACGCGTGTGAGTATGCGCTCGAGCGCCGCCAGTTCGACCGACCGATCGGGGAGTTCGGGGCCATTCAGGAGAAGCTCGGAGCGATGTCCACCAGGATCGAGGCGAGTCGGGCGCTCCTGCACGAGACGGCGAGCTCTTGGGACGCCGGTGAGCTCCAGGAGCGCTCGGCCCGGACGGCCCGTGCGGCGATGGCGAAGCTGTTTGCCACCGAGACGGCGGTCTTCGTGACCGACGAGGCCGTCCAGATCTTCGGTGGATACGGATATATGCGAGATTATCCCGTCGAGAAGTTGATGCGCGACGCGAGGGGGGGCGAGATCTATGAGGGCACGAGCGAGATCATGCGTCTCATCGCGGCTCGCCACGCGCTCTCGCGGATGCAGGCAGGCTAGCACGGTCCGCGCGACGGTGCGCCCGGAAGACGACAAGAACTGAACCGCAATCGAAGGCGATACGAATGGAAATCTTCGAAGCGATGGCGAAGAGAGGCCATGAGCAGCTCGTGTTCTGGAGCGAGCCGTCGATCGGATATCGCGGGATCATCGCCATTCACGACACGACGCTCGGCCCGGCTCTCGGAGGCACACGCTTCTGGAACTACGGTTCCGACGAAGAGGCGATCATCGACGTGCTCCGGCTGTCACGGGGCATGACCTTCAAGGCATCCGTCACCGGGCTCAATCTCGGGGGCGGCAAGTCCGTGATCATCGGCGACAATCGCACGAGGAATCGCGAGATGATCTTCAGGGCCCACGGGCGGGCAGTCGAGTCGTTGAAGGGCCGATACCTGACCGCGGAGGACGTGGGAACCTCCGTCGACGACATGGAGTTCGTCCGCATGGAGACGAGCTCCGTCGTCGGTGTGCACGGTGGATCCGGTGACCCCTCGCCGATCACCGCCTACGGGGTGTATCGGGGGATGAAGGCCGCGGCACGGCACCGTTATGGCGACTATTCGCTGGCCGACAAGCACGTCGCGGTGCAGGGTCTCGGTCACGTCGGCTACCACCTGTGCAAGGATCTCGCGGCTGAGGGCGCGCGACTCACCGTGACCGACATCGACGAGGCGCGTGTGAGGCGCGTCGTCGACGACTTCGGCGCCACGCCGATTTCCCCGGACGACATCTATGCCGCCGAGGCGGATATCTTCGCACCTTGCGCGCTCGGCGCCGTCGTCAGTGACGAGACGCTCGAGGTCATGAGATTCGACATCATCGCGGGTGCAGCGAACAACCAGCTGGCAGAGGGCCGACACGGCCAAATGCTGCACGATCGAGGGATCCTGTACGCGCCCGACTACGTGATCAATGCGGGAGGCCTCTGCAACGTCTACGGGGAGCTGCAGGGCTGGACGGCCGCGCAAAGCAAGAAGAAGGCGGGAGCGATCTACGAGACGCTCCTTCGGATCTTCGAGCGGGCGGAGGATGACGGGATTCCGACGAGCGTGGCCGCGGACCGGATTGCGCGACAACGGATCATCGAGGCACGGGAGCTCCGTCGCAGCCACCTGTAGTGCAGAGGCGGATCTGGACGGTTTGGCAGAAGCCGAGTTAGGTTGGCCGCCGTTCAATCACCGACACCGAGAGAGGTAGCATCGATGGAGCACCTGGAGAGCGTCGATCCGGAGGTCTACGCAGCCGTTCGCGCCGAAGCGGGTCGACAGTCCAGCCAGCTGGAGCTCATCGCCAGCGAGAACTTCGTGTCCAAGGCCGTACTCGAGGCGATGGGTACCGTGCTCACCAACAAGTACGCCGAGGGGCTCCCGGGCAAGCGGTACTACGGAGGCTGCGAGCATGTCGATATTGTCGAAGATCTGGCTCGCGATCGCGCAAAGCGGCTCTTCGGTGCCGACCACGCCAACGTCCAGGCGCACGCGGGGGCCCAGGCGAACATGGCCGTGTACATCGCCTTCGGCTCTCCGGGTGACCGTCTGCTGGGGATGGATCTCTCTCACGGGGGCCACCTCACGCACGGCTCCTCGGTCAACTTCAGCGGAAAGCTCTTCGAGGTTGCCGCATACGGTGTCCGGGAGTCGGACGGGCGGATCGACTACGATGCCCTTCGCGAGCAGGCGAGGCAGTTCCGCCCCAACCTGATCGTGGCCGGCGCGAGCGCTTATCCCCGGATTATCGAGTTCGACATCTTCGGGGAGATCGCGAAGGAGGTGGGCGCGAAGCTCATCGTCGATATGGCTCACATTGCGGGTCTGGTCGCAGCGGAGGTCCATCCGAGCCCCGTGCCGCACGCCGACGCAGTGACCACCACGACGCACAAGACGCTCCGGGGTCCCCGTGGGGGCCTGATCCTCTGCACCGAAGAGCATGCGAAGGCCATCGACAAGGCTGTCTTTCCCGGTCTGCAGGGCGGTCCACTCATGCACGTCATCGCCGCCAAAGCCGTCGCGCTACAGGAGGCGCTGCAGCCCACCTTCCGAAGCTACCAGAAGCAGATCGTCGCCAACGCTCAGGCGCTGGCCGGGGGACTCATGGCTCGAGGGCTGCACCTCGTGAGCGGCGGGACCGACAACCACCTCGTGCTCGCCGACTTACGACCCAGTCACCCCGACCTGACCGGCAAAGATGCCGAAGCGGCGCTCGAAGAAGCGGGGATCACCGTGAACAAGAACACGGTGCCAGGCGAGACGCGGTCTCCCTTCGTGACCTCCGGACTGCGGATCGGGACCCCGGCGCTCACGACCCGGGGAATTCGAGAGCCCGAGATGGTTCAGATCGCGGAGTGGATCGCCGACGTACTCGACAACGTATCGAGCGAGCAGGTGATTCGGGACACACGTGCGAAGGTCGGGGACCTCTGCGCCGCCTTCCCGATCTACCAGGATCTCGGGGTGCCTGCGTGACCCCGGGTCGGATTGTCCGGTCCGCCGGGGCTGGGGAGCGAGTTGCACCCTGGCGTTCAATCCGGCCACGCGTAAGATTTGGGCCATGACCGAGTTACAGTTCGCTGAAGAGGTGCTGGATCGCCTCGAAGAGCGCAATCCGCGCTTCCAGAGCAAGGCCTACCTCTTTCTGCTTTCGTCGCTCCACCGGGTGATGGAGTCCCTGGACCAGCCCAGGCACATCTCCGGTCGCGAGCTCGCGGAAGGTGTCCGCGATCTGGCCCTCGAGCAGTACGGCCCCATGGCACGCACGGTCTTGGAGCACTGGGGCATTCACTCCACCGCTGACTTCGGCGAGATCGTCTTCGCCTTGGTCGAGTTGGGTATCCTCGTCAAGCAGGATGAGGACAACCGGGAAGATTTCCGGGACGTGTTCGACTTCGAAGAGGTCTTCGAGCACAACTATCCCTGGGAGTCCGGAATCTGACCGGCTGAGCGGTACGAACTAATTTCTTTTGCACGAGCGTGTCCGGTTTCGACAGCCGGGGCACGCGAAAATCTCGTTCAGCGCTGGGGGGGGTAGGATATGGCTGAAGAAGGCGGTTTCCCTCGCTGCTTGAAGTGTGATACGGGGATTCTCTTGCCCCTGTCCGACTACGGGCGTGAGGGAGCATCGATCAGGTACAAGGCCTGGGTGTGCTCCAACCCGGAGTGCGGGTTCAACATCCGGATCGACAATGGGGAGATCACCCTCGGTCGCACGATCGGCCAAAGCTACAAGTAGCGTTCTCTCCCCTCTCGATCGCGCGGTCGACACGACCGCGCCTCCACATTCGAATGCGATGACGGCCAACTCTCTTCCGTCCCCATCGGTGCGCGGCTGGTGTGTGGACCGGCTGTCATGATTCATCCCCTCGCTGTCCGGCCCTTTGCACGCGCACGGGTCGGTCTTCCCACCGGCATCGAGTCGGCCGCCTTCGATCGTGAGGCGATCGACGAGCTCGGCGTTCCGGAGACCTCGCTCATGGAGAGCGCGGGACGGGCCGCGGCTCAGGTCCTGCATCGGCTGGTGCCGGATGGTGCGGCGGTCGCGATCGTCGGTGCGGGCAACAACGGCGGCGATGCCCTGGTCCTGCTGCGTGCGATGGCTGCATGGGACCGGCCCGTGCGCGCGATACTCGTCTCCGACAGGCCGGAGGCCGATCCCCTGCTTCACGGATGGACGGTGCCCACCCGCTCGGATGCCGAGCTCCGGGATGCCGAGGCTTGGGCGGGAGCGCTGGCTGACGCGGCGGTGATCGTGGACGGGATTCTCGGCACGGGCATTCAGGGTGCTCCGCGGGAGCGCCAGGCCCGGGCAATCCGAGCCATCAACGATTCGCCCGCCCGGGTCATGGCCCTCGACGTACCGTCCGGTGTGGACTCGGCAACCGGTCAGACAGCGGGAGAGGCGGTTCGTGCCGACTTCACGGTGGGGTTCGGCTGGCCCAAGCTGGGGACGCTACTGTCGCCCGGGCGGGAGTTCAGCCGCCGGGTGATCGCCGTGGAGATCGGCTTCCCGCCGGGTGGAGAGGAGGCGTTCGGGCAGTCCGCGATCACGGCCTCGTGGGCGGACACCATCAGGCCCCGCCGTGATGCGGACACGCACAAGAACGCCGTCGGCACCCTGCTCGTGCTCGCCGGTCGCGAGGGGATGGGGGGCGCGGCGATCCTCGCCGCCCGTGGGGCTCTTCGGGCGGGTGTGGGTCTGCTGAGGGTCGCCTCTGTTCCCGGCAACCGTGAGGTCGTTCAGACAGCGGTCCCCGAGGCGATCTTCATCGATGTCGAAGACGAAGCCGCACTGCGCGAAGCGCTGGAGCGATCCGACGCGTTGGCCGTGGGTCCAGGCATGGGGCTCGGCGAAGGAGCGCAGGCTTTGCTGCAGCGTGTCCTTTCCGGGTCGGCCCGAAAGTCCACGGTCGCAGACGCCGACGCGCTCACGCTTCTCTCCCAGAGCGGGACCGACGCACTGGACTCCGTCGCGTCGAGTCGCCCACTCGTGGTCACGCCTCACGTGGGGGAGATGGTGCGGCTCTCGGGACTCGAGACGGAGTCGATTGCGGCTGATCGGGTCGCCGTCGCACGTGCGTTCGCCGCCCGCAGCGGTGCCTCCCTGCTTCTCAAGGGCTTCCCTTCGTTGGTCGCCGAGCCGACAGGACACGTGTGGGTCGACACCGTGGGTACCTCCGATCTCGCCTCTGCCGGCATGGGTGACGTCCTGACCGGTGTCGTCGGTGCCTTCCTGGCCCAGGGAGCCGAGCCGTCGGTCGCCGCCGCGCTGGGGCTGCAGTACTCGGGCCGGGCGGCCGTCCTCGCCGACCGCGGCGCGGGCATGACCCCCGAAGACGTCGTCGAGCGGCTTCCCGACGCGTTGCGCGAGTGCGGTCCGGGCGAAACCGACCTCGATCTTCCCTTCGTCGTGTTCGATCGCGATGCCCCCCGCTGACGCCTTCACGCCCCTCGGCGCGGGAGTCGAGTTCGACCGGGTCCGCGCGATCTTGTCCGAGCTTCCGCTCGACGGGATCGGCGTCGTCGTTCCGGCCGGAGACGACGCTGCCGTTCTCGACGTCGGACGCCTCGCGATCAGCGCGGATCTCTCTCTCGAGGGCGTGCATTTCCGCCTCGACTGGCTGACCCCGGAGCAGGTGGCCTTCCGCGCGATCATGGCGGCGGTCAGCGATCTCGCCGCCATGGCCGCCGATCCGATCGGCGTCCTCACCTCGCTCGCCGTCCCGGAGGGATCGGAGAGCGGACTGATCGAGGGGCTGGGGAAGGGGATCCGGGATGCCTGCTCGACTTTGCAGGTGGGGCTCCTCGGCGGGGATCTGGCACGCTCGAGCGGGCCCCTGGCTCTCGACGTGATCGCGCTCGGCCGGAGTGAGACGCCGGCCGAGCGAGGCGGCGCGCGGCCCGGTGACGAGGTCTGGGTGTCCGGGCTCCTGGGTGGATCGGCCGCCGCCGTGTTGATCCTCGACCGTGGTGCAAAGCCGCCGCTGGAGCTCATGGAACGGTTCGCGAGGCCGGTACCCCGAATCCGTGAGGCTCAATGGCTTCAGGATCGAGGAGAGCTGCACGGTCTGATCGACCTCTCGGACGGAATCGGAGGTGATGCGGGGCACTTGGCGGCAGCCTCGGGCCATGCGGTCGTGATCGACTGGGCCTCGTTGCCCGTTCACCCGGTCGCCGATGCCGAGCTGGGTGATCCCCTGGCTCGGCAGCTCGCGCTTTCGGGAGGAGAGGACTACGAGCTCTGCTGCATCCTGCCACCCGGCCAGGGCGACGCGCTGGCGCCCGAGTTCCGTGTGGAGTTCGGTGTCCCGCTGACGCGCGTCGGCTGGGTGGAGGAGGGCAGCGGGGTCCGCGTGCTGGATGCGGAGGGCCACGAGCGCCCGGGCGGCGGCTTCGACCACTTCGGGGGTCGGGCATGATCCGGTCGGTCTGGACGTTTGCATGGGGTGGGCTCGTCACGCTCTGGTATTCCGCCAAGGTGACGCTGCTCTCCCTCACCAGGCGTGAAAGCCTGCAGTGCGGTCGCTGCGACGAGATTGCGCGGGCATGGGGCTCGGGCATTCTGTGGGCGGCCGGCGTGAGGGTCACGGTGGAAGGCGGGGAGTCACTTTCGGCCGACCGGGCTCAGATCGTGGTCGGCAACCACGAATCCTGGTTCGACGTCTTTGCCCTCATTTCGCACGCGCCGACGAGCCTTCGCTTCGTGGCCAAGAAGGAGCTGGAGGGAATCCCGCTCTTCGGACGGGCTTGGAAGTCATGTGGGCACGTATCGGTCGATCGCTCCGACCGCGCCGCAGCCATCGAATCCCTGGAGCTGGCCAGCCGGCAGATTCGTGATCGAGACCTCTCCATCATGATGTTCCCGGAGGGGACCCGGTCCAAGTCCGGCGATCTGCAGCGCTTCAAGAAGGGCGCTTTCGTCCTGGCGATCAAAGCCGGGGTCCCCATCGTCCCGGTGGCGGTCATCGGCAGTCGGCCGATCATGCCCAAAGGCTCCTATCGGGTGCGCAGCGGAGAGATCGTGATCCGCGTGGGTGAGCCGATCCCGGTGGACGGACTCTCGCACGAAGATCGGGATGCGCTCGCGCTACGGGCCCGTGCCGCGGTGGCGGAGCTCCGCGGTGGAGAGGGCCCGACCTCTCGCCTTCCGACAGAAACGCTCAACTGAGATTCAGGAGACGACCCAAGTGTCGGCGATTATCGATATACGCGGCCGCGAGATCCTCGATTCCCGCGGCAACCCCACGGTGGAGGCGGAGGTTCTACTCGAGACCGGTGTCCGAGGTCGGGCGGCGGTGCCGAGCGGGGCCTCGACGGGTGAACACGAGGCGGTCGAGCTGCGTGACGGCGATCCGGACCGTTACCTCGGCAAGGGCGTGCAACGTGCCGTTACCCACATCAACACGGAGATCCGTGAGGCGCTGAGAGGCTTCGAGGCACGCGAGCAGCTCGACATCGATCGGGCCATGATCGAGCTGGACGGGACGGAGAACAAGGGCCGACTCGGCGCGAACGCGATTCTGGCCGTCTCGATGGCCTGCGCACGGGCGGCGGCCTCGGAAAACAACATGCCGCTCTTCAAGTATCTGGGCACGCCGGGATCGTGCGTGCTGCCCGTGCCGATGATGAACATCCTGAACGGCGGTGCCCACGCACCCAACAACGTGGACATCCAGGAGTTCATGGTCATGCCCGTGGGCTCTCCCACCTTTTCAGAAGGGCTCCGTTGCGGCGTCGAGATCTTCCATGCGCTCAAGAAGGTGCTCCAGGGACGGGGAATGAACACCGCTGTCGGGGACGAGGGTGGCTTCGCTCCGAACCTCTCGAGCAACGAGGAGGCCATCGAGGTCGTGCTCGAGGCCATAGGCAATGCCGGGTACCATGCGGGAGAGGACGTGGTTCTGGCCATCGACGCTGCCGCCAGCGAGTGGGTGGAAGACGACGGTTCCTATGTCTTCAAGTGGTCCACGGGAGAGCGCAGAAGTTCGGAGGGAGTCGTCGATTTCTGGCTGGACCTCCTGGAGCGCTATCCGATCCGCTCGCTCGAAGACCCCTTGGGAGAGAACGACTGGGAGGGGTGGGAGCGGCTGACCGATCGAGTCGGTGGAAGGGTGCAGATCGTAGGCGACGATCTCTTCGTCACGAACACCAAGAAGCTCGAGCGTGGCGTTAGAAACGGCGTGGCGAACGCCATTCTCATCAAGGTGAATCAGATCGGCACGCTCACCGAAACACTGGACGCGATCCGGCTCGCCGACGACTCCGGATACAACTCCGTGATCAGCCACCGCTCCGGAGAGACGGAGGACACGCTGATCTCGGACCTTGCGGTCGCGACCGGAGCGGGACAAATAAAGACCGGCAGTGCCTCCCGGACGGATCGGGTGGCCAAGTACAACCAGCTCCTGCGGATCGAAGAGGCACTGGGTGACAAGGCGAAATACCCGGGCCGGTCGATCTGGTCTTAGCGCATGTTGAAGCGAATCGTCATCCCCGGCCTATTCGGAATCGCGGTCTATTTCGCGGTTCTCGGGGGCGAGTACTCCGTGCTCGAGGTCCGGGCCGCCAAGGCCGACATGGCCGAAGAGACGGAGCATCTCGAGGCGCTGAGGGCGGTGAACGACTCGCTCCGAGCCTGGGCCGAGATGGTCGAGAGCGATCCCGCCACGATCGAGCGATTGGCGCGTGAGCGGTTGGGGATGATCCGAGAGGGTGAGGTGCTGTATCGCTTCGCCGATCCGACCGAGCCCGACGAGACGGGCCGCTAGCTCGAGCTCGGTGGCCTGTCGGAGGATCAGCGAGACCGCTCGCTGAATCGCGGCTCCTCACCCATCGTCCTCGTCGCCTGAGCGTTCCCCGAGGCGGGCAGCGTGGGCGGCGAGGTCGTCGGCCAGCTCCCGGATGCGCTTCGCGTGCCCCGCAGCCACGGCACGCCACCCGAATCGGATGCCCGCTGTGGCGGTGGCCACACCGGTGCCGATCACCCCAGCGAGCCCGAGCGTGGTGACGGGCTCGGTCACGGCCCCCGCGAGCATCGTGACCACGAATCCCCCCAGCACGGAAAAGACACCGATCAGGTCCGCTTCGTCACGTCGGTGGGCCGTGACCTCGATCTTCGCGGCCGAGTCGGTGTCGCTGAACCGGATGCGGGTGGGGCCCAGGCTCTCGCCGTCACTCCACTCCGTCGAATCGAGCACGTTGGCCACCGTTCCGGAACGGCCGACGCGCACCTGCGCGAGATCGAGCAGGGCCCGCACGTCCGACTCCGTGAGCGGACCCCGAACGTGGCGCGTCTCGTGAAACAGCGATCCGGCACCGAGCACCCGGGTCCGCCAGTCGTGGTCCTGATGCCGAACGAGCTCCGCCGCTTCATCGATCAGCTCCGGATCGATCCCGACTTCACGGGCGATCTGCCTGAGCTGATCGTGCGAGAGCCCCGCCCCGGTGCCCATCAACGCGGTCGAGCGCGAGCCTCGCGCGGCTTCGAGCTCCGCGGCTTTCCTAAGAATCAGCGCAACCTGCTCGTCGGTGTAGCCGGGGGCGTCGCTCAAGCTCGACTCAGTCCTCGGTGGTGCCCTCGGCGCCGGAGTCGACGGCCGCCTCGGCAGGCTCCGCCTTCCCGCCACCGCCGGTACCGATTCCGAGCACCGTCTTGGCCGCTTCGGCGAGGATCTTCTCGCTGCCCTCCGGCAGAGCGAGCGTCGCCCCTCCCTCACCAAGGGCCGCAGCCGACTCGTCGAGCGTCGTTCCATGGGGGCCGATCGCTCGCCGCTGGATCGAGCTGAACAGCTCCATCGGGATCGGGAAGACCGTCGTGGAGTTGTTTTCGGCGGCGATCTCGACCGCGGTCTGCAGGTACCGAAGCTGCAGCGCGGCCGGATACTCCGACATGACCTGCGCTGCGTCGGAGAGCTTACGTGAGGCCTGCAGCTCACCCTCGGCAGCGATCACCTTCCCGCGCCGCTCGCGCTCGGCTTCCGCCTGCTTGGCCATGGCGCGCTTCATCTCGTGGGGAAGGTCGATGTCCTTGACCTCCACGCCGGTCACCTCGATACCCCAGGGGTCCGTCCCCTCGTCGATGATCTGACGAACGATCTCGTTGATCTGCTCGCGCTCGGCCAGCACCTCGTCGAGCTCGGACTGACCGATCACGCTTCGGAGCGTCGTCTGCGCCAGCTGGCTCGTCGCGAAGTAGTAGTCCTCGATCTCCACGACGGCCCGTGCCGGGTCGGCCACGCGAAAATACACGACCGCGTTCACCTTCACCGAGACGTTGTCCTTGGTGATCGTGTCCTGTGGAGCGATATCGAGCGCGACGATGCGCAGATCCATCTTCCGCATCCGCTCGATGCCGAAGGGAACGAGGAAGATGAGCCCGGGACCCTTGGCTCGGGTGAGCTTTCCGAGGCGGAAGATCACCCCACGCTCGTACTCGAAGAGAATCCTGAGGCTGGAAAGAAGAGCCGCGCCGGCGAAGATCCCCGCCGGAATCAGAATGGCACTGATGGGATCCATGAGAGAGCTCCACGAGGGGAGGGAGGACTGGCCTGATTTGCTACCCCGAATACGGCGATATGACCCCTGTTCTTCACCGCTGGAGGTGTTCGCGCCCTAGCTGCGATCGAGACCTCTCCGGACGGTGGTGTGCGGCGAGTCCGGGCGCAAGAAGCCGTCTTGACACTGCAATCAGGCGGGATGAGGTTTCGTGCCGCGCAGGACGTCGGCGGAGTAGCTCAGTTGGTTAGAGCAGCGGAATCATAATCCGCGTGTCGGGGGTTCGAGTCCCTCCTCCGCCACTGTGAACAACGAGGCGGCACGGGCGTTTTCGCCCGTGCCGCTTCTTTGCGTCCAGGGCGGATCGGTCGGGGCCGACTGCGAGATGAGCCGGAGGATGCCGTATGCCGTGCTCGAGTGGTCGAACAGGAGGAGCCTACCCGAGTTCACGATCGAGCCCCCCGTCCCCTCGCTGCACTTTCGGGTCCCATCCGATGACAGCTCGGTGCTCGATCATTGATTCTGCCCGATCTGGTACTTCTCGAGTCGGTACCGGAGAGTGTCACGGGAGATGCCGAGAAGGCGGGCCGCCTCTGTCTTGTTCCCGCCCGCCCGTGCGAGCGCCTGTTCGATCAGGCTCTTCTGGATCTCCTCTAGATCCACCCCTTCGCTGGGCAGTACGAAGTCCAGCACCTCCTCTGTGGAAACGCCACCGATCTCCGGAGGTAGATGCTCGGGCTGGATTCGATCCACGTCGTAGAAGAGCATGATTCGCTCGAGGATGTTTCTGATCTGTCGAGCGTTGCCGGGCCAATCGTACGACTCCATGAGGCGCATCGCTCCCACGCTGACCTCCGGGCCGGGCCGCCGCATGCCGCTTGCGAGCTGCTCGATGAAGAGTGTGGTGAGGGGCGCGATGTCCTCTCTTCTCTGACGAAGCGGAGGGAGCACGATCGGAACTACGTTCAGTCGGTAGAACAGGTCTTCCCGGAACCCGCCCCGCTCCACCGCCTCTTCCAGGTTCCTGTTCGTGGCGACCAGGACCTGCACGTCGACCTCGAGATCACGGATGCCTCCGACGCGGCGGAATCGACGCGCCTCGATGAATCTCAGCAGCTTCGCCTGTGCCGATATCGGCATTTCACCGATCTCGTCCAGGAAGATCGTGCCCCCCTCCGCGAGCTCGACGAGGCCACGCTTCGAAGACTTGGCATCGGTGAAGGCTCCCGCCTCGTGTCCGAAGAGCTCACTCTCGAGGAGCTGCTCGGGCAGCGCCGTGCAATTCACGTCGATGAAAGCACCGTCCCGCCTGGGACCACGGGCGTGGATCGCCCGGGCCACCACGTCTTTGCCTGTGCCGCTCTCGCCGCGGATCAGGACGGTGGTCGGGCCTCCCCGGCCGGCCAGCCGCTCGATGAACTCGACGATTTCCCGGATGGCGGGTGAGTGACCCACGATCGTGACTTCCGAGAAAGTCCATCGATTGAGCTCGCGAGAGAGCATGACTTGGCCCTTCAGACGCTTCGTCTCGAAGGCCTGCTCGATCAGCAGAAGGAGCTCACCCCGCTCGACCGGCTTCTCCAGGAAATGGTGCGCCCCGGCGCGTACGGCCGCGACGGCCGTGTCGACGTCACCGTAGGCGGTCATCATGATGATGGGCAAGTCGGGCTCTTCCGCCTTCAGGCGCTCGAGTACCTGTTGGCCGCTGATGTCGGGCAGCCGCAGGTCGAGGAGGACCAGATCCGCCGGTTCCGCTTGTTGGAGCCTGAGCGCCGAGCCACCGTCCTCCGCACAAACGACTGCGTAGCCCGCGTCCGTAAGCTTCTCTTCGAGCCAGAGTCGGATGAGCAGCTCGTCGTCACACACCAGCACACGGGAGGGGCTCATGCGTCCCCCTCCGCCTGTGTGCCCGTCTCACGCGGAGCCGACTCGATCGGCATCGTCAGTGTGAAAGTCGTCCCCACGCCGACCCCCGATTCGACTTCGAGCGATCCCCCGAGCCGTTCGACGATCTGCTTCGTGATCGCCAGTCCCAGGCCTGTGCCACGGTGCTTTGTCGTGAAGAACGGCTTGAAGATCTCATTGATCGTCTCCGGTTCGATACCCGTCCCTCGATCCGCCACGACGAACGCGACCGCATCGTCTTCCAAGCCGACGTCGATGTTTACCGAGGAGCCCCGACCGGAGGCTTGCACGGCGTTCATGAGCAAGTTGACCAAAGCTTGTCCGAGGAGCTCGCCATCGACCTCGATCACGGGGAGCCCTTCCTCGAAGCGAGGTGTGATCATGACGCCGTCCCGCTCCGCAGCGGGCCCGATGAGGGCTTCTGCCCGGGCGACGATCTCGGTCGGACTGATCGGAGCCAACGAGGGAGCACGCGGGCGGGCGAACGCGAGAAGGTCCTCGACCGCCCGCTCCATCCGACGGATCTGACGCTGCATCTCGTCGACGACTCGATTCAGGTACTCGTCCTTGGCCACGTGATCCACGACCAAGTCGAGTCCGTTGGCGATTCCGACCAGAGGATTTCGGATTTCATGAGCCACACCGCTCGCCAACTCCCCCACCGTGGCGAGCTGTCCAGCCCGGGTCAGCTCCTTCTGATGCAGGGTGTGGATTCGCTCTCGGTTGGTCTCAAGCGTCCGGCTCATCTCGTTGAAGCTTCCGGAAAGCTCTCCGATCTCGTCGCTCCCCTCCACCGGGACCGTGTACCCGAGCTCTCCCGACCCGACCCGCCGGGCGCCATCGACCAGCACCCTCACGGGTGCGACGATCCCCCCCGAGACCAGCCACGCGAGTGCTGCGACGAGAAGCCCGAACAGTCCTCCCAGCACCACGGAGAGCTGTCTGAGATCGCGAAGTGATCCGAGAGCGTCCTCGAGGGGCACCTCCGTCACGAATCGCCAGGGAAGGCCGGGGATCTCGGACGTCGCGCCGAGGACTTCCACGGAGAGGCGGTCCTGATACTGGGCCAGGGTACCGAATGGGGCGTCACGCAGCGGGGTGCGAAGCGGCTCGACATAGGAAATGTGCCCGTGGGGATGAGAGACGGCCAGCGGCCAGCCGCGGTCGTCGAGAATGAACGTCTCCACGGTCCCGGCGATGTGCTCGGGAATCTCGAGAAGCTCCGATGCTCCCGAGAGGCGGAGTGAACCCACCAGGTATCCCACGAGGTCCGCACTCGTCCCCCGCAGCGGAATGAAGAGCTCGAGCTCCGGAGGGTCCTCGTGCACACCGGCATGGACGACCTGGAGACCGGCCCTCGGAGCCCGGATGTCGTTGCTCGGCCAGGCGCCGGCACCCGCTCTCGGCCACCCCTCGCGATCGGTCACGTAGAGCGCCCGGAAAGTCCTCGACCTCATGATCTCGGCCTCCAGCCGATCCGATAGCCAACGCATCTCTCCCGGGCCGTCCGGTCCCACCGGGGGGGCGCCTTCCAATACCTCCGACAGTGTCCTGTCTTGAGCGACGGCCTCCAGGAACACGCGCTGCTCATCGATCGAATGTCGAAGCGCGCGGGCTTGGAGCTCGGATATGCCCAACAGGTACCGGCCAACGAGGCTCGAGATGATCTCCTCGCTGGTGAGATAGCCGAGTCCCACGGACCCGAGCAGGGGCACGAGTGAGAGCAGGATGAACCAGAAGAGAAGCTTCTGTCGAAGTCCGGGCCCCGATCGCTTCAGCTTGGTTCGGATCGATTCGTGCGCAGGCATCTCGGCCCCCTCGAGCTCGACGTTGGGCGATGTGCGTGAAATCCCCCATAACATCGCCTACGGCCGGCCATATAGTGGGGCATTTCACACACTCTCAGATTATGAAGAGTCTGTCGTAACTCCGCAACCCATTTTTGCACTTGGACTTACCGGAAGGCTGAGACCGTGGCATCCGCATTGCTTTGAGGAGAGGACAGCAGGCGGCGAGGTTGCCGTTGAATTAAGGCTCCGAACGAGGAGGTTGGTCGTGGTCTGGAGAAGCCGAGAGATGCTGACGGCTGCGGCGAGTCTGACGACTGTCGTGATTCTGATGGCGGCTGTCCCACAGGATTCCGACGTGTTCGGGGCTGCCGTCGATCCGGTCGTCGAGGTGAAGATGGTCGACCTTTCGGCTACGAAGTTCGTCTTCGAGCCCGCCGAGATCGAGGTGCAGCGGGGTCAGACGGTCCGCTTCGTGATGACGGGCCTGATTCCTCACAACGTCGAGTTCAAGGAGGTTCCCGGCGGCACGGATCTGGGTGACGCGATGGTCGGTCCTTTCCTCCTGCAGAAGGGCGACACATACGAAATCACGATCGACGATCGGTTCGGCATCGGCGAGCACCGATACATCTGCACGCCACACGAGGTGATGGGGATGAAGGGCATAATCAATGTGCGACCCCCAGAGGGTCGCTGATCTATGGAGGGAAAAGAGATGAGCACACGACATCGACTTTTGGCGCTGGGCACCGCCGCTCTCTTGGCGGGAGCCTGCAGTGACAACCCTGCCGGCCTCGACGAACACGATGACGGACACGATGACCAGCTCATCGTGACGTTGACGCTCAGCGAGGACCACCTGCATACGCTGAACGCGATCACTTTCGAGGTGTCGGTCGTCGACGGGCACGGTGACGTCGTCACGGACTTCGAAAGCCTCGAAGTCGAGTACCTGCGCGAAGACGGGGGAAACACGTGGCGCGGAATCGACATGGTGCTCCACACGAATCACTTCGAGGGTGAGCACACCTTCGGCTCGAGCGGAGAATACCACTTGCGCGTCAGTGCCCTACGCCATGGGGAGACCGTACCTGAGGTGATCTACGAGGCGCCGGACCACTACGAGGTCGCTCGGGCGCACTTCGAAGTGGGGCACGTTCGGATCGAGTTCGAGAGCTTCCCCGGACATATGCACGAGGGGGAGGAGGCGACGCTGAGGTTCTGGGTGCTCGAAGAGGGCGCTCCGATCGTCGGTTTGGACAGCGAGATCCAGTGTGAGGAGTCGGGCGGCGCCGTCGAGAACCACCCGGGGACCGAGATCGAGCCAGGGGTCTACGAGGCCGTCCACACCTTCGGCGAGGCCGGTGAGTTTCACGCGGGGATCGAGTTCCTCGATCACCACGGTGAAACAGTGTCGGGTGACTTCCACATGCACATCAGCCACGGCCACTAGGTCGGCCCTGTCAGGGAGAGGAGGCAATCATGCTGCAGATCCGCAAGAGACGGTGGCTGTGCATCGCGGCTGCGCTGGCCTTCACGGTCGTGCGGAGCGAGGCCCAACAGGTCACGCCAGCGGGTCCACTCGCAGACCTGGTGATCGCCGGGTACGGGTCCACGACATACGGAGCCACACTCAACGATGACCTGCCGAACAACTTCAGCGCTTCGCTGTCCCCGATCCTCCTGTACGCAATGGGAGACAATCTCCTCTTCGAGGCCGAGCTGGAGTTCGGGCTCAGCGGTGAGCTGACGACGACCACACTGGAGTACGCTCAGGTCGACTGGCACGGCTGGGAGAACGTGCAGGTTGTTGCCGGGAAGTTCTTGGTGCCCTTCGGCCTCTTCGGTGAGCGAAGCCACCCGAGCTGGATCAACAAGCTCCCGAGCGCGCCCGTCCTCTTCGGGCACGCGCACGGTGGGGTCGCGGACGAATCGCTACTTCCCATCCTGTCCGATGCCGGAGCGATGTTGAGGGCCAACCTGGGTCTTGGCGAACGAAGCCACTTCGACCTCTCCCTGTGGGTCTCTCAGGGTCCGAGGCTCGTCTCGGCCGACGAGGCCGACGACCACGGCGATGCGCATCCGGCGGTAGCGCAATATGCACCGGGTCACGGCGGGGGCGGATCCATCGGGGCATTCGACATCCCGCGCGTGGGATTCGGAATCTCGTTCTCTGACAACAACAAGAACAAGATGCTCGGAGGCCGCTTCGGCTACGTCCTGGCACCGACGTTCGAGCTCTACGTCTCCGGGTTCCACTCGATGTACGACGAGGACAGCTTCCTCGATTACCAAGGGGCAGCGCTGTCCGTCGAAGCACGTCCCGGCGGGCTCGAGGTCAAGGCCGAAGGTGCCGTGACTTGGCAGGAGTTCCAGCACGAAGGTGAGTACGAGACTCTTCGGACTCCTGCCTATTTCCTGCAGGTATCCAAGCTGTTCACGAAGTGGGAGCCCGTGGTGCGCTGGGGTCAGTTGCTGGAGGGCAAGGTGGGTGACGAGCCCGCCCGCGCGAGCCGGGACGAGCTCGCGGTGGGGCTCAACTATTGGCTCGACGCGTCCGTGCCGCTCAAGCTGGCCTGGGTCATCGATCCGGACGCCGACGACCGGTTGCTTCTACAACTCGGCTTCGGCTTCTGACGAGAGGAGGAAAACGATGAACGCCAAGTTATTCCTGGCCACGCTCCTCCTGGGGCTCGTAGCCACGCCGACACTCGGTCAATCCATCGAGCCGGGTGACATCGCCAAGGGAGCGCAGTACTGGGCGCAGAATTGCACCCGCTGTCATACCGCCAGACTCTCCGCGGAGCGCACGGATCGCGCTTGGAAGACGATCACCGCGCATATGCGTACTCGGGCCAACCTGACGAAGACGCAGGCGCGAGTGATCACCGCCTACCTCATGGCGACGAATCTGCCGGAGCAAGTGCTGATCACGCGAACGGTCATGCCGACTCGGAACGAGGAACCGGAGAAGCCGGAGGAGACGACGGAGAAACCGTCCAAGAAGGAAGGGGGGACAGGCGGTTGACCGAGCTGGCGTCGACCGTCGTCGCGAGCGGGCCGGGTGCTTGGCGCACCCGGCCTTCGTGTTTTGCGGAGCCGGGGTTGACGGGCGATATACCCCCCCCCAGTATATAGGCAGGACTTTCCATGCACGATTGCCACACACACGCCATGGGCCTCGAAGAGGCTACGAAGCGGAATTTGCGTACGCGCCTGAACCGGGTCCGCGGCCAGGTCGACGGGATTCTGCGCATGATCGAGGATGAGCGTTACTGTCCGGAGATCATGCAGCAGTTCGCGGCGGTACATGCCGGGCTCCGGTCCGTGGAGAAAAAGCTCATGGAGAACCACCTCGACCGTTGCGCTTCCAGGGCGATGGCCGAGGGTGGTGACGCGGCGGCGCAGGTACGTCAGGAGATCGTGGACCTCTTCTACAGGTACGGTCGATGAGGCCGCTCTTCGTCGGTCGCAAGCACACGCGTGCACGGCGGGCCGTGGCCGCCATCTCCTCGGGCTTGCTTCTCTTCCAGGCTGCTTTGGCGGGTTCCGAGCTCTGGTGTTCGGTCGGTCCCGATCACGGCGAGGAGGCCGAGATGGCGACAGGATCGATGGACGTCGCCGCCCACGCCATGCACGCCGGGGTAACGGAGGTGGCTCAGGACGATCCGTCTCCCCACCACGGCGACGCCGATGATGGCTCCGCCTGTCCGATGATGGCGCTGTGCACGCTGGCTTCACCGGTCTCACCCCGTCCGCCGGTCCAACTCGTCACGGATCGCGTCGCCGAATCGGCAGGGCCCGCCTGGTCGGTCCACGGCGGATTCTCCACACACCACACCCCCCCTCCTCGAGTCTGATCCTCCGGTCCTTCGGGACCGCCTCGCCGTGCGTCGTCACCCGTCGTGCGGCACCGCGCTCCCCCCGGGGGGCGTTCGAAAGGATCTGAACTCAACAGGAGGATGACCGTGGCACCCCTTATCGGTGCCGGACTGCTGGCGCTGGCCGTGTTGGGCCCGCCCCAAGCAGACACCGCAAGCCTTCACGCGCTCGTGGAAGAGGCCCGATCGGCCAACCCGCGGCTGCTGGCTGCCCGGCTGGGCGCGGAGGCGGCGATCGAGCGTGTGGCTCCGGCCGGGGCCCTGCCCGACCCGATGCTGTCGTTCGGCGTCATGAACCGCTCCGTCTCGGATCCGGGACGAAGCGACATCCAGATGACGATGAACCAGCTCCAGCTCTCCCAGCGCCTCCCGTGGTGGGGGACGAGGGCGAGAGCGTCGGAGCGGATGCGAGCGCTCGCCGATGCCGAGGCTCGGGAAGTCGAGGAGCTCGAGGCCACGATCGTGAGCCGCGTGACACAGACGTATTACGAACTGGCGTACGTCGACGGGGCCGCCGGCACGATGGCCTCGACACGCGAGCTCCTTCGGGACTTCCGGGAGATTTCCGAGACACTCTACGGGGTGGGCACGGCCCTACAGGCCGACGTCCTGCAGGCGCAGGTCTCGGTCGCCGAGATCACGGCCGACCTGCGGGCTCTCGGTGAGCGTCGCGTCTCCACGGTCGCCCGACTCAACGCCCTGTTGGGCCGGCCTCCCGAGTCGCCGATCGGCGCCGCGTCGATGCCCTTGGCGCTGTCGGCGCTGCCCGAGCTTCAAGGCCTGTTGAATCGGGCGGCCGAGGCCAGGCCCGCGGTGAAGGCGGCACGCGACCGGGTGAGGGCCGCAGAAGCGGCCCGGGCCGAAGCCGAGCTGAACAACCGGCCCGACGTCTCGATCACGCTCGGGTACGGGCAGCGACCGGACTATCCCGATCTGGCCTCCCTGATGGTGGGGGTGAACCTGCCGGTCTTCAGCGGATCCAGGCTTGAGCCGCAGCGGCGCGAGCGGGAGGCCCAGGCGCGCATGAGGGAGGCGGAAGAGCTCGAGCTCCTCAACGAGACCTACGCACGGCTCGCGGAGCTGCGAGCGACCGCGGAGCGTGCGCGTGAGCTCGACAGCCTGTACGCAACGTCGATTCTCCCGCAAGCGAGGGCCGCCGTGGAGTCGGCGCTCTCCGCCTACCGCGTGGGCCGAGTCGAGTACCAAACCCTTCTGAGCACGGAAATGACTGTCAACCGCTTCGAGATCGAGCGAATCCGTCTTCGGGCCGATTACCACCAGGCCGTGGCCGGAATCGAAGCGCTCCTCGGCGGCGGACTTCGATCGGAGGAAGAACGATGAGCCGGAATCTTGAAAGGGCGACCCTGTATCGATCGGTTTGGGCGTCGCTCGCGGCCGGACTGATTGCGGCGTGCGGCGGGCCGGAGACGCCGGAGGCCGACCCGATGGCCGGGATGGACCACGGGGAGATGGATCATTCGCAACACGGGGCCGGTGCGCCGTCGACGCGCGAGCCGGTCCGCTTGACCGAGGCCCAGGAGCGTGCGCTGGGAGTGGTCTTTACGACCGTGGAGCGGATGGCGCTCGAGAAGACGATCCGCACGGTCGGCCGGATCGAAGCGGCCGAGTCCGCCGAGGCCATGGTGACGCCGAAGATCGGAGGGTTCGTCGAGCAGCTCTACGTGAGCACCACCGGCGAAGCGGTCCGCGAGGGTGAGCCCTTGCTCACCCTCTACTCACCCGAGCTCGTCGCCGCCCAGGAGGAGTTGCTTACGGCCCGACGGCTGTTGACCCGCGTGAGCCCCGAGGCGGACGAGGCCCACGCGAGTGCCGTGGCGATGCTGGAGGCCGCCCGCCGCCGCCTGGATTACTGGGACATCACGGACGAGCAGATCGAAGGGCTGCTGGAGAGCGGCTCGGTCGCGAAGACCCTCACGCTGGTCTCTCCTGTGGACGGGATCGTCCTGGAGAAGGGAATCGTGCAGGGGCAGCAGGTTCGGGCGGGCGAGGTCCTCTACCGAATCGCGGACCTCTCCTCCATCTGGGTGCAGGGCGACGTCTTCGAGCAGGACCTCAAGTTCATCGAGACGGGCACCCAGGCGCACATCGAGGTTTCGGCCTACCCGGGTGAGCACCTCATGGGTCGGGTGAGTTTCGTCTATCCGACGGTGGATGTGGATACGCGAACGAATCGGGTGCGGGTGACGCTGGCAAACCCGGACCTGCGGCTGAAGCCGGGGATGTTCGTGACCGTCTTCTTCGACACCCAGATCGGCTCGGACGTGATCGCGGTGCCGCTCAATGCGGTGATCGTGACCGGGGAGCGCAACCTCGTCTTCGTGCACGACGCTGAGGGAACGCTCACGCCCCGTGAGGTGGTTCTGGGCGCCCAGGCGGGTGACTACGTGGAGATCCTCGGCGGCCTCGACGCGGGCGAGCACATCGTGGCCTCGGCGAATTTCCTCGTGGACGCCGAATCACGGCTGGGGGGCGGAGGTGGCTCGATGCCGGGCATGCAGCACGGGTCGGTGCTCGAGCCCGACAGCGACACGACGGGTGGTAGCGGGGGGCACAACCATGATTAACCGGATCATTCATTGGTCCGTCCGAAACCCCGCGCTCGTCTTGATGGCGACGGTCGGGCTGGTGGCCGGCGGTGTGTGGGCGGTGCTCACGACGCCGCTCGACGCCATTCCCGATCTCTCGGATGTCCAGGTCATCATCCAGACGGACTTCAGCGAGCAGGCGCCTCAGATCGTCGAGGATCAGGTCACCTACCCGCTCACGACCGAGATGCTCAAGGTCCCGGGTGCCCAGGTCGTTCGGGGGTTCAGCTTCTTCGGGCTCAGCCTCGTCTACGTGATCTTCGAGGACGGCACGGACATCTACTGGGCACGGTCCCGCGTCCTGGAATACCTGAACGGGATCCGGCCGCAGCTGCCATCGGGGGTGGAGCCGACGCTCGGTCCCGACGCCACGGGAGTCGGTTGGATCTTCGAGTACGTCCTCGAGTCCGACGAGCTGGACCTGGCGGAGCTGCGCAGTCTCCAGGACTGGTATCTCCGCTACCAGCTCACGGCCGTGCCGGGCGTGTCCGAGGTGGCGAGCCTCGGAGGATTCGAGAAGCAGTACCAGGTCGAGGTGAATCCGGAGCGTCTGCGAGCGTTCGGGATCCCGGTCACGCGCGTGGTCGAAGCCATCGGATCGCACAACATCGACATCGGGGCGCGCGTCCTGGAGATGGGCGGGCGCGAGTACATGATCCGGGGACTCGGCTACCTCGGGGGCATCGAGGACATCCAGAACGTTGCCGTCGGGGCGACGGCGAACGGGACTCCCGTCCGTGTGGCCGACGTGGCGACGGTTCAGCTCGGGCCGGCGCCGCGACGAGGGGCCGCCGATCTCAACGGGCTCGGCGAGGTGGTCGCGGGCGTGGTCGTCATGCGTTTCGGGTCCGACGCCTACGGGACGCTCGAGCGGGTCAAGGCCAAGCTGGAGGAAATCCGGGCCGGGCTTCCTCCGGGCGTGACCATTCGCACGACCTACGACCGGTCAGGCCTGATCGAACGCGCGATCGACAACCTGCGTGAGAAGCTCCTCGAGGAGTCACTGATCGTGGCGCTCGTCACGGCGCTCTTCCTCCTGCACCTGCGCTCGGCATTCGTCGCGATCATCACGCTTCCGCTGGGCATCCTGATCTCGTTCCTCGTGATGAAGATGATCGGAGTCAACGCAAACATCATGAGCCTCGGCGGGCTCGCCATCGCGATCGGGGCGATGGTCGACGCGTCGATCGTGATGATCGAGAACATGCACAAGCACCTCGAGCGCAAAGGTCCCGACGCCGACCCGTGGGAGGTCGTGCTCGAGAGCACGAGGCAGGTTGGACCGCCGCTCTTCTTCTCACTCCTCATCATCACCTTCAGCTTCCTGCCGGTCTTCGCCCTCGAGGCGCAAGAGGGCCGGCTCTTCAAGCCGCTCGCCTTCACGAAGACGTTCGCGATGGCCGGGGCCGCGCTCCTGTCCATCACGCTGGTTCCCGTGCTGATGGGCCTCCTCATCCGGGGCGGTGTGCGTCCCGAGGAGAAGAATCCGATCAACCGCGTTCTCCAGGCGGCGTATCGGCCCGTCATCCGAGGCGTGACACGCGGGCCCTGGCTCGTCGTCTTCGCCTCTGTCGTCGTGCTCGGTGCGACGGTGATTCCGTGGCAGCGACTCGGCAGCGAGTTCATGCCGCCGCTCCAGGAAGGCTCGATTCTCTTCATGCCCACGACCGTCCCGGGCGTGTCGATCCAACAGGCACGCGAGGTCATGCGGATGCAGGACAGCATTCTCGCCACCTTCCCAGAGGTCGAAAGTGTCTTCGGGAAGGCGGGTCGGGCCGAGACGGCGACCGACCCGGCGCCGCTCGACATGTGGGAGACCACGATCGAGCTGAAGCCGGAAGAGGACTGGCGATCCGGGCTCACCTATGCCGAGCTCGTCGACGAAATGGACGCCGCGGTGCGGCTGCCCGGCGTCACCAACGCCTGGACGATGCCGATCAAGGGACGGATCGACATGCTGGCCACGGGAATACGGACACCGGTCGGAATCAAGATCTTCGGTCCCGACCTCAACGTGCTTCAGTCCCTGGGAGAGCAGGTCGAGCGGATCATGGCCGACATCCCCGGCACGCGGAGCGCCTTCGCGGAGCGGGGCGTATCCGGTTTCTACGTCGACATCGACGTCGATCGCGCCGAGGCGGCCCGGTACGGTCTCAACGCCGGTGGGATCCACCAGGCGATCATGGCCACGGTCGGGGGTGTGAACGCCGCGGTCACGGTGGAGGGCCGGGAGCGCTACAGCGTCAACGTACGATATCCCCGGGAGCTCAGGGACGACGTGCAGAAAATCCGGGAGGTCCTCATCCCCGCGCCCAACGGAGCGCAAATCCCGCTCGGGCAGGTCGCGACCGTCGAGGTGCTGCAGGGCCCGATGGCCGTAAAGACCGAGAACGCGTTTCCGATGACGACCGTCTTCGTCGACATCGGAGAGCGGGACGTGGGGAGCTATGTGGAGGAGGCCCAGGCGGTCGTGGCGTCCCAGCTCGCGCTCCCGACCGGCTACACGCTCCAATGGAGCGGGCAGTACGAGTTCATGCAGCGCGTGCGTGAGAAGATGAGCGTCGTCGTGCCGGTCACGGTGGCGATCATCTTCTTCCTGCTTTTCCTGAACTTCGGGCGAGTCTCGGAGTCGCTCATCGTGATGCTGACGCTGCCCTTCGCCCTCGTGGGCGGTGTGTGGTTCCTCTGGCTGCTCGGGTACAACACGAGCGTCGCCGTCTGGGTCGGATTCATCGCCCTGGCCGGAGTGGCGGCCGAGACCGGGGTCGTCATGCTCATCTACCTCGACGAGGCCTTCTATCGACGACTGGAGGAGGGCCGGATGCGGGATGGGACGGACGTCTCCGCAGCCGTGATCGAGGGTGCCTTGGACCGCCTTCGTCCGAAGGTGATGACCGTGTTGGCGATCATGGCGGGCTTGATGCCGATCCTTTGGGGCCAGGGGACCGGCTCCGACGTCATGAAGCGGATCGCGGCTCCGATGGTGGGGGGGATGGTGAGCTCGACGATCCTCACCCTGTTGGTTCTGCCGGCGGTCTACCTCATCTGGCGGCGCAGGCAGGTGCGCGCCTGGGGGGTGACGGGAGAGGAGAGCCCGGTCGATTCCGACGCCGTCGTTCCAGCATGAACGGCTCCGGAACAGGCCTGTCTTCAGGGGCGGCGCTCATCGGGCAGGATGAGCGTGCGCCACCGGTTCGCCCCAGCCTCAGATCCAGTCTTTCCGCTTGAACTGCCAGAGCATGCCACCGGCCAGGGCGAACATGAAGATGAGCAGGGCGGGGTAGGCCCAACGCAGGCCCAGCTCCGGCATATGCTCGAAGTTCATTCCGTAGAGCCCGGCGAAGAAGGACAGCGGAATGAAGATCGTCGCGATGATGGTGAGGACTTTCATGACTTCGTTCATGCGGTTGCTGACGCCGGACATGTAGAGGTCCATCACGCCGGACAGCACCTCCCGCAGGGCCTCCACCGTGTCGATCACCTGGACCGCGTGGTCGTGTACGTCTCGCAGGAAGACCTGCGTCTCCTCGGTCACGAACGGAATCTCGCCGCGGTACAGTCGCCCCAACGACTCCCGCAGCGGCCAGACGGCCCGTCTGAGGATCAGCGTCTCGTGGCGCAGATGGTGAATGCGGTGCATCACGTCGGCGGTCGGGTGGGCCAGGACCATCGACTCGAGCTCCTCGATCTCGTCTCCGATCCTCTCCAGGATATGGAAATAGTTGTCGACGATCGCGTCGATGAGCGCGTAGGCGAGATAGTCACCTCCCCGGGACCGGATTCGTCCCTTGGCCTGTCGCAGTCGGTCCCGAACAGGCTCGAAGACGTCTCCGAGCCGCTCCTGGAAAGAAAAGACGAATCCTCCGCCGACGATCAGGCTCACCTGCTCGGCTCGAACCGACCGTGCTTCCTCGTCGAAGGAGAGCATCTTCACGATTACGAGGAAGTGATCCTCGTACTCTTCGGTCTTCGGTCTCTGCGTCGTCGAAAGGACATCTTCGAGCGCGAGCCGGTGAATCTTGAGGTGTCTCCCCACGGACTCGACGAGGTCGACGTCGTGGAGTCCATCGACATTCACCCAGGTGACGGTCGGTGGATCGGCGAATGGAAAAGCGTCTTCGACCGCGTCGAGTGTACGCTCTTCGATCCGGTCCGCGCCGTAGTCGATGAGGCGGATCCTCACCTCCTCGACCTTGCGTTCGCCCGTGTGGACGAGGGTCCCCGGGGCCGAGCCCGGGGCCTTGGTGACCCGACTCACGAGCCGACCGACAACGCCCGGAACGAAGTGTGACAAGCTCTGGGGTTTGGACATCCTCACCCCCTTCCGAGAGGGTGCAGGGAGAACCGCATTACGACGAACGATGCAACGGCGGCCATACGGACGCCAGCTTGTTCACCGTTCTTACGGGCTGAGGAGTGTACGGGGTGACCGCGCCGTGACATTCTTCTTGCGACGGGTTCCATGCTTCGAGAATCTTCGCGACGAGCGGTCCTTTCTCGGTCGTGTGCCCACTTGCCGCCCGGAACCTCGAGGAGAATTCGACGATGAATTTCGGAGGATTGCTTTCCACCATCCGTACCTGGCTGGACATTCGGCTTTTCGAGGTCGGAGGCACGCCGGTCACGGGCGCATCCGTCCTCACCTTTCTCCTCATCCTGCTCCTCACCCTCTGGATCTCGAGAGTTCTGCAGCGGATCACCGAACGGGCGATGGTCAGGGGTGGGCTGTCGAGGCAGGACACGCTCGCCACCACCCGACGGCTCCTCCACTACGCGATTCTGATCGTCGGCTTCGCCGTGGCCCTCCAGGCGATCGGGATCAGCCTCGCTACGGTCTTCGCTGCGGGTGCCGTGGCGGCGGTTGCGATCGGGTTCGCGCTCCAGAACATTCTGCAGAACTTCGTCTCCGGGATCATCCTCCTCTCGGAGCGCTCGATCACGGAGACCGACGTGCTCGAGGTGGAAGGTGTCATCGTACGAATTCAAAAGATGGGAGCGAGGGCGGCCGTAGCACGGACCCGTGAGGACGAAGAGCTCATCATTCCCAACTCGATCCTGGTCCAATCCACGGTCAAGAACCTGACGTTGAGCGATCCCGTCTACCGGATCCGGAGTCGCGTCGGGGTGGCTTACGAATCGGATATGAAGCACGTCGAAGACGCGCTGATGACGGCCGCCCGATCGGTCGAGAATCGCGCCCAGGATCACGAGCCGGTGGTCTTCCTGGTCGAGTTCGGCGACTCGTCGGTGTTGTGGGAGGTGTCGATCTGGGCGGAGGGACCCTGGGAGGCGTCCGTCACCCGATCCGACCTGAACAAGGCGATCTGGTGGCGGCTCAAGGAAGCAGGGATCAAGATCGCGTTCCCTCAGTTGGACGTGCACTTCGATGCGGGCCACGTCGGCACTCGCGAAGCAAAGTGAGGGACGAACGACCGGTCGAACGCTGTGGAGACCCCGAATGTGCCATGGTCTCGCTTGAGGAACGTGTCAGGGGAGCGGCGTGACCGAGGAATCGCGGCCGCAGTCGAAAAGCCGTAGCAAGCGGTGGCGGAGGATCGCCTGGCGGGTCGTCGTCGCCCTCGCGGCGGTCGGGATGATCACCGTGCTGGTCCTCTACGCCTCGGGTCGGAGCGCCCTCGGCGACGCACCGGAGGGCGAGCGACTCGAACGGATGGTCGCGTCTCCCAATTGGAGCGATGGGAGGTTTCGAAACCGGCTCCCCCAGACCGAGCCCTTCGTGGGCGCACTGCGCGAGGTCCTGAGGTCGAGTGACGATGCGACACCCGAGGAGGCTGTCGCCTTCGTGAGGGTCGAGCCGGCTCGCTTCGCGGCGCCTCCGGAGGGTGGGCTTCGGGTCACTTGGCTGGGCCACTCGATCATGCTGCTCGAGCTGGACGGCGTGGTCGTCCTGACCGATCCAGTGTGGGGTCCCCGCGCTTCACCCTGGACCTGGCTGGGTCCTACGCGCTGGTACGAGCCGCTGATCGATCTCGAAGACCTCCCGCCGATCGACGCCGTGGTGATCTCGCACGACCATTACGACCACCTCGACTACTCCACCTTCGAGACGATCAAGGACTGGCCCACGACCTTCATCGCTCCGCTTGGGGTCGGCGCACATCTGGAGGCATGGGGCGTGCCGTCCGAGCGCATCATCGAGCTGGATTGGTGGGAGCGGTACGAGCTGGGAGCCGTCGAGATCGTCTCGACTCCGGCGCGGCACGCCTCGGGGAGGCAGCTCCTGGATCGGGATCGCACCCTGTGGGCCGGCTATGCCTTCCGAGGGCCCGCCCACAGCGCGTTCTTCTCCGGAGACACCGGGATGTTTCCGGAGATCGACGAAATCGGGTCACAGCTCGGTCCCTTCGATCTGACGATGATCGAGGTCGGGGCCTACGCCCAGGCCTGGCCCGACTGGCACATGGGGCCCGAGCAGGCGCTCGACGCGCACGAGCGTGTCGGCGGGACGGTCTTCCTACCGGTTCACTGGGGGCTGTTCAATCTCTCGACCCACGGGTGGACGGAGCCGATCGAGCGCGTGCTGGTGGGTGCGGCCACTCGAAACATCCAGGCGCTCGCGCTCCGGCCGGGCGAGAGCTACGAGCTCGGCGTACCGGTCGAGATCGAACGGTGGTGGCCCGACCGTCCCTGGCGTGACGCTTCGGAGTACCCGATCGAGGCGACCGGGCTTCCGAGGTCGGTTCCTCCCTGACGCTCGCCGGATCGCGAAGTAGTCCGTCAGTGGGGAGCCGGCACCACCAGGACGGGTCGGGTCGAGCTTCGAACGACCTTGTCGGTGACGCTTCCGAGCGTCATGCGCCTGATCCCGCCGCGCCCGTGCGACGCCATGGCGATGAGATCCGCATTCCTCGCTTCGGCGACCTCGAGGATCGACGTGGCGACGTTGGTCACGATCCCGTTCGTCCACGATACGGCCAAGCCTCGTGCCTCCAGACCACTCGCGAGCGTCTGGAGCTGACTCTCTGCTTCGGGCCGCATCTCCTCCACGAGCCGACGGTTCTCCTCGATGATGTCGGGCATGTAGACCGAGGGTGGCAGGTGAGGGAAGGCCACGAATCGAAGGAGCGTGTAGGACGCACCGAACAGGAGGCCGAGGGCGGTGGCCGGCTCGAGGGCGGATTCGCTCAGCGGTGAACCGTCGATCGGTACGACGATGTCGCCGAGCTCCACATCCGAGGCAAGATCCACCTCGGCGGCGTCATCGGCCTCCGGCCGCACCAACATGATCGGCACAGCGGTGGCTCGCGAGAGTCGGTCCGCCACGCTGCCCAGCCAGGCCCGACTCAGCGGCCCCCGTCCGTGGGTCGACATCACCGTGAGCCCGGCTCCGATCTCGGTGCGGTAGGTTTCGAGCTGGTCGGCGACGGCCCCGGTCAGTACCACACTGGAGACGCCGGTTACGCCGCTCGCTCGGATCCGTTCGACCAGCGCGTCCAAATACCGGGCCCTCGCGTCTCGGATCTGCCCGAGGCCGTCTACGTCGGCGAGCTCGACGGGAAGCACCTCGTCGACACTCGCGAGGGCGATCTCGGCCTTCGCCCGTCGGGCGATCGAAAGGGCGTGGCGGAGGGCCTGCTCGGCAAACGAAGTGCCATCAAGCGGGACGAGAATCGTGTCGTACATGGTCGACTCCTTCCTCCCAAGGCACGAGCGAAGCTCTACCGAATCGTAGTCGGAATCGCTCGATTTCGGAGTCGGGGAAACCCCCACCCGGGGGGGACCTACGGCCCCTCCCGGGTGGTCGGGGTTCGGGCTCGGCCGTTACACGATCCTTCTCGCCACCGGATCCCAGCGGACCTGACGCTGCTCGAGGTAGGCTCTCGTGGCCATGTGGCACGTGATGGCCTCCTGGAAGCCCTGCTCGAGGTCACAGCTGGTACGGCCGCCATTCCGGATTACGTCCACCCACTCCTTCAGATGTAGGTGGTAGGCGTTCACCCTCCGCCCCTGGCGGTAGGTGTAGAGAAGGCCACGGCTGGCGAAGTATTCGGCGGTGGCCGAGGTCACCGCATCGACGCCCTTGAAACCGGGTTGGTATGTGAAGATCGGCTGCGCCGGGTCGATGATCTCGTCCTCGATCTTGTCCCTGAAGCGCGTCGAGGAGCCGTCGGCTCGAACCGTCAGGCCCTGACCGATCTCCATCGTGGCGTCGTGGCCCATGATCACCCGGCCGCGGTCCCGCCCGTTGGCCAGCGTAGCGCTGTAGACCAGCGTCAGGTCCCGGTCGGGATACTCCAGGACGGCCTGCCAGACGTCCGGTACGTCGCGCCCATCCTTGAAGTAGTAGATCCCACCCGAGGCGATGGCCGTCGCCGGAATCCCGAGGTCCAGGATCTGGTTGATCGAGTCGTACTCATGCGAGAAGAGGTCGCCGGAGAGACCGGTTCCGTAGTCATACCAGCAACGCCAGCGGAAGAAGCGCTCGGCGTTGAACGGGTAGCGCTTCTCGGTCGGTCCCTGGAACTCCTCCCAGTCGATGGTCTCGGGGCTCCCGTTCTCGTCGATCGCCCACACCCAGGCGCCCCAGGGGGCATTCCGGTTGGTCGTGGTCTCCACGAGCGTGATCGGTCCGAGAATCCCGGCCTCGATCACTTCGCGAGCCTTCATGTGGCTCTCGGTCTGCCGCTGTTGGTGGCCGAGCTGGAAGACGACATCGGAGCCTCTCAGGGCCTCGTACAAGCGGTGCGTGTCGTCCTCCGTGCGCGTCATCGCCTTCTCGACGTAGATGTGCTTGCCGGCCGACTCCGCGTCGATACACATCTGCGCGTGCCAGTGGTCGGGAGTGGCGATGACGACGGCGTCCACGTCCGGACTCTCGAGCATCTCGGTGTAGCGACGAAAGCGCTTCGCGCCGCGGAACGTGTGTCCGGCGGCGGGACCGAAGTCGTTGGAGGCGGCGGCGAGGCCCCGCTCCGCGCGGAGGTCGAAGACATCGCAGATTCCCGTCAGCTCGACATTGAGATCGTCCTGCTCCATGTAGGTCTGAAGGTTCTTGTTGCGTGGATCCTCGAGGTTGGCCTGCCGTTCCGCCTCGATCCAGCCGGGGTGGGCGAATCCCAGGCTACGACCCAGCGATTCACCCTCACCGCCGAACCCGATGATCCCGATCCGGACGACCTCCCCAGGGGGTCGGGAGATCGCCTCTGGGATGAAGGCGGGCGCTTCGCTGATCCCCAGTTCCTCCATGATGGCGGCGCGCTTCGCGTCCTCGACGAGCTTCTTCTGGTACCAGCCCGCGAAGAAGACGCCCAAAACGGGAACGGACGCCAACGCCTTGAGGAGGTCCCGGCGACCGATTCCCTGAGGCGTACCCTCCGTCCGAGGCTCATCCCGGTCGGTGACTTCGGTGGGCTTCTCGTCACTCATGATTTCACTCCCACGGTCAGCCCTTCGGGTGCGTCGCTCGGTGCCGCCTGCCTTCTGAGCATGAACAGGCGGTCCAGTCCGACCTGGCGGCTGGTCGGGAAAGCCAGCAGCACGAGCAACGCGGCCAGCTCGACCAGGACCTTGTTGACGATGAGGTAGCTGCCCTCGGTCGGGATCGAGTACGCCAGTCCAGGCATGGGTGGGGTCACGAGGTAGTACAGGGCGAGCAAAACGATCCCGGAGACGATGGCCACGCGGTTCATGACGCCCACGATCAGCGCGAGCCCGACGAGCAGGAGCCCCCACTGGTTCAGGTAGTCGGCGACGGTCACCCCGCCGGGGCTCGCCGCGAGGTTCAGGAAGGTCTCCGAGAACCAGCCCTGCGACTCCTGGAGGTATCCGGCGGAGGTCCAATACGGATTCGTGATCTTCGCCAGCCCCTCGTAGAGGAAGTGCCAACCGACGAGCATTCGAAGACCTACGAGCGCCGTGAGCTGGAACGTCCCGTATTCGGGGACTGCCGGCGCGTCTGCCGTTGTACGCATCATACCCATGCCTCTGGGGGTTCGGGTTTTCGTTGCGGGTGTCTCCAGCGACGCGATGCCCTTTGGCGGCCGCCCCTCTCGACGACGAGACAGGCGCATCGGGGTAACGTTTCGACGAAGGCGACGCCCTTTCGGGGGCCCATCACGAAGACCGTGGTGGCCAGGGCGTCGGCGGTTGCCGCGGTCGGGGCGCGAACACTCACGCTGACCGAGGCCTGGGGAGAGGAGCCCGTCGCGGAGCTCACGAGGTGGTGGTAGCTGCGATCGCAGTCGTAGAAGATCTCGTAGCTGCCCGAGGTCGCGACGGCCCCGTTCGTCATCTCGACGACGTCGGGGAAGGGGCTGCGGTCGTCGGGATCCCGAATGCCGACGCGCCAGGGTCGGCCGTCTTCGCGGTGGCCTCTGCACCGGATGTCTCCCCCGGCATTGACGAGGTAGCGACCGATCCCGTGGACGTCGAGCTTTTCTGCCATTGCGTCGACGATGTAGCCCTTGGCGATACCGTCCAGCGTAATCCCCATCCCGCTTCGAGCGAGGCGGATGCGACGGTCCTCGATCCGGACTGCCCCCGGGTCGACGAGCTCGAGAACCTCCAGCAACTCCGTACGGGTCGGTGCGGAACCCTCGACCCCACCGACACGTGTCCGAAACAGGTCGACGAGCGGCTGAACCGTCGGATCGAAGGCGTCGTTGGAGACCTCGGCGAGGCTCAACGCCCTTCCCACGAGCCGGGTCAGCTCGGGCGGGGGCGTGTGGATCACCCCTTCCCGGTTGAGACACGAGATCGCGGAGCTTCCGTCATGGCGGTTCAGGAGGTCGATCAAACGCTCCATCTCCTGGAACGCGTGTCCGATCCCCTCCTCGGCCCGGTCCCGGGAGCCCTCGATGACGGTGAGGGTGACCAACGTGCCCATCGCCGGTCGAATGCAGGTGATCTTCGTGTGGGTCGGCGAGACGGACACCGCTTCGGTGTTCAGCGGATCGTCCGGGGTGCGGTCGAAGCCCATCTGCTCCAGCAGGGCCAACCTTCGGGCGAGGCCGGCGGCGTCGCCGGACAGGCGCATGTCGAACCTCCAGGGCCACGTGTGTGGGCCGCGAAGGTCCTTCCCCGGCAGTGCTTCGAGCGGCGGGATCATGCCTGGAGTCAGCGCCGATCGGCCCGGTCAGGTGCCGTGTTGACACTCTCAGAATAGGAGCGGGATCCGGGGCGGGCTGTCGGGAAAAGCCTGAACCGCCAGGACACGCGATGCCCCCGCGGGACGAGCCCGATCCGAGCCGGGCAGGGAAGATGCTCGAGTTGCCGCTCTCGGCGGAGAGGGGTCATTATCGCCGTCGGAAGACGAACCCACGTCCGAGAGTCCCATGACCCACCGACGCCGCAGCGCCCGCGAGGGGGCCAGCGAGTACCGCGACCTCGAAGGGTGAGCATCACACCGGTCGCATTGGTCACCGGCGCCTCGTCGGGTATCGGGCGGGGCCTCGCGGTCCGGCTCGCGCGAGAGGGGTACGCCGTGGGACTCCTCGCACGTCGGCTCGAGGCTTTGCAGGAAGTCGAGGGCGAAATCCTGTCGGTCGGGATGACGGCGACCGTGCTGCCGTGTGACGTGAGCGATCGTGAGCGGGTGCACGCGGCGGTGCGCGCCTGTGAAGAGCGGCTCGGACCCGTCGATCTCCTGGTGACCAACGCAGGTCAGAGCGAGATGACGAGGGTCGAGGATCTGGACGGAAGCGAGGTGGAGCGGTTGCTGAAGGTCAACTTTCTCGGGGCGGTCTATGCCGTCGAGGCGGTTCTCCCTGGAATGCGGTCGCGGGGCTCGGGTCAGCTCGTTGCGGTCAGCAGCCTGACGGGCTTCGGTGGGCTGCCCAAGACCGCGGCCTACTCCGCCAGCAAGGCGGCCATGAACAACTTCTTCGAGAGCCTGCGGATCGATCTTCGCGGCTCGGGCGTTCGGGTAACCGTCGTCAAGCCGGGCTATGTCCGAACACCGCTGACCGGCCGGAACCTCCACGCGATGCCCTTTCTCGTGGAGTTGGACGACGCTGTGGACCGAATCTTCCGGGCCATCCGGAGTGGTAGACGTGAGGTCAGGTTCCCCTGGCCACTGGCGACGCTCGTCTGGCTCGGGCAGATCTTCCCGAGAAAGCTCTACGACTGGCTCGCTGCCAAGAAGAAGCGGGAGAAGCGACAGTAGCAGGCTCCCCGGGTCGTCAGTACCTTCCCGTCTCAGGTCCCACATCCCCCAAACGAATGACCCGAGACCCATGAAAGAGCGAGCGAACACTCTGCTTGCGGGACGCCGAGAGCGCATGGAGCGCACCCTCGGACGGCACCTGTCCGTGCCCGATGGGAAGGGCGAGCCCATTTCCGCGGCCGAGCGCGAGCATCTGACCAACGCCGCCGCCGATCTGTACTGGAACGAGCTCGAGTGGGAGAACATCACCGAGGAGGAGCGGACCGACGAGGGCAAGCTCACGGAGCTGGCATTCCCCGGCTTCCTCGCCTTCGTCAACGGTCTCTTGCTCCAGGAGGTGATGCCCGATGCCCTCGCGCCGGCGCAGCCCCGTCCCGAGGTGGTGGAGGACGTGCTGGGCTTTCTCGCCGAACGGGTCGTCGAGCTGCAGGACCAGCTCGAGGGGGAGGACGACGACGATCCGGCCCGAACGCAGGAAGAGCTCACGATGACCGATCGGCTCGTGGACCTCGTGCTCTTCACGCTGCACGGGGTGGATCCCGCGGACGTCGAAGGGTTCCGGGAACCGCCCGGCGGCTGAGGCGGGCGTGGGCGTGAGGCCAGGCCGCCCGTACCTGGCGGGAAGTCCACAGTTCGTGGCACATCGCGGCGGTGCCGCCCTCGCACCCGAGAACACGATGGCGGCCTTCCGCATCGCGATCGACGACTGGGCCGTCGACATGCTGGAGACCGACGCGCGCCTCACTGCGGACGGTCGGGTCGTGCTGATCCACGACGCGACCGTCGACCGAACCTGCGAAGGTCGGGGTGCGGTCGCCGAGATGGCTTGGGCCGATCTCCAGGACGTCGATGCCGGGTATCATTTCAAGGATCTGCAAGGTGCCACCTCCTTCCGGGGGAAGGGCGTGCGTGTCCCGCTGCTCGAGGAGGTGCTCGAGAGCTTCCCGGACGTGCGCGTCAACGTGGAGACGAAGTGTCCCGAGGTGGCCGCGCCGATCGTGGAGCTCGTTCGGCGGATGGGCGCCGAGGACAGGGTCCTCGTGGCCGCACAGCACGAATCCCACCGGCGGGGCGCGCGCGGCTACGAGGGTCCCTGGGGCGCCTCGCAGCGGCAGATCACCACGGCGTGGATCGCACACCGGCTCGGATTGGCGGGGGCGTACCGGCCCGGCTTCGACATCCTGCAGGTGCCCGAGCGCTGGTACGGACTTCGCGTGACGACGCCGGGCTTCATCCGGGCGGCACATCGGTGGAACGTTCCGGTGCATGTCTGGGTCGTGGATGAGGCGGAGGACATGCGTCGGCTCCTGGCATGGGGCGTCGACGGCCTGCAGGCGGATCGCCTCGACGTGCTCGCGGGGATCCTGACCGAGGTGGCGGGTCGCCCACCCGCCCCGGCACAGCGGAGCAAGGTGTGAAACCCATCGAGACGCAGATCGGACCCGGGTCGGACCCGGTGCACGTGGCACGCCGGTTCGGCGAGCGGGTGCGCGCCAAGGGTTGGCTTTCGCCGGGGGATCGCGTCGTCGTGGCGGTGTCGGGCGGGCTCGACTCGACTGTCCTTCTCCACCTGCTCCGCTTTGCTCGCGGTCTGCCGGATCTCGAGCTCGTCGTCGCCCATTTCGATCACGCGATGCGCCCGGACAGCGGGAAGGACTGCGCGTGGGTGCGCGGCCTGGCGAGGGGGTGGGGTCTGGACTTCGTCGATGCGAGGAGCCCGAGCCCGTCCAGGAGTGAGGCCCGCGCGCGAGAGGAGCGGTACGCGTTTCTCGACTTCGTCCGCGTCGAGGTCGGCGCCCGTTGGATCGTGACCGCACACCATGCGGACGACCAGGCCGAAACCGTCCTTCACCGGATCGTGCGTGGGACCGGGCCCGCCGGCCTCAGCGGTATCCTCGAGGTCCGCAGTCCGGGTGTTTTGCGCCCGCTCCTCCCATTCCACCGCCACGAGCTGGAGGTGTACGCGCGATCGCGTCGGCTTGCCCACCGTCCCGATCCCTCGAACACGGACCGCGCCTTCGCCCGCAACACCCTCCGACTCGACGTGCTGCCCAAGATCGAAGCCTCCGTCGCGACTCGAGCGCGACGGTCTCTCGCCCGCCTCGCCCGCCTCGCCGCTTCGGAGGAGGAGGCGTTTCGGAGCCTGCTGAGCGGTGTCGAGAGCGAGGTGGTCGTGGGCCGAGAAGGCGGTCGCGTGTCGGTCGATCGGGACGCGCTGCTCGCGCATCACACCGGCGTTCGGGCACGGATCCTCAGGAAGCTGGCCTCGGACTTCGGTATCGGGCTCGACGAGGCCGGCACGGAGGCGCTCCTCGCCTTCAGCGAGTCGGGCAGGAGCGGCGTGACGTGGAGCGGTCCCGCCGGTCTCGTAGTGACCCGAGAGTTCGATCGGATGGTCTTTTCGCTGGGGCTCGATCCCCCCCGGGACGCGCACTTGGAGATCGACGATGCAGAGGCCGGCTCGGGTGAGATCGTCCTTGGCGGTAGGCGGCTTACGGTGACCTGGTCGACAGGCGGAAGCGTGGAGGGCTCCTGGACCGAGTCGTTCGGCGTCCATGGCTTCCGGCTGCCCGCGCGGTTCAGGGCCTGGACGCCGGGAGATCGGATCCGACTGCCCTACGGGTCGAAGAAGCTGAAGAAGCTCTTTGCGGAGGCGCGGGTACCGGTTCTGGAGCGCGAACGCACGCCGGTGTTCGTAGACCGGCACGATCGTGTACTTTGGGTACCGGGGCTCGGACGCTCGACGTGGGCCCCACCCGACGATGGGGAGGTCGTTTTGAACGTCGCCGTTCAGGAGGACGCGTGACCGAACTCGGAAGGCTTGCAGGGCAAAAGATCCGCCGGGTCGTCTACTCCGAGGAAGAGATCGCCCGACGCGTAACCGAAATGGGTCACGAGATCGCGCAGGTCTACTCGGACGAAGACGATCTGCTGGTGCTCGGTCTCCTGAAGGGGTCCTTCATCTTTCTGGCCGACCTCGTTCGCGCAATCGATCGCCCGTTGCACGTGGATTTTCTCCAGGCATCGAGCTATGGATCGGGGAAGGTGAGCACCGGGCGGGTCGAGCTCGTCTACGATCCGGAGGCGGATCTGGAGGGCAGGAGCGTGATCCTCGTCGAGGACATCGTCGACTCGGGGAACACGATGAACCGCCTCATTCCGATTCTGGAAGCCAGGAAACCGAAGAGCCTGGAAATCTGCGCGTTGCTGCACAAACGCATCACGACGCTGGTCAAGCAGCCGCGGTGGGTCGGATTCGACGCGCCGTCCGAATTCCTGATCGGGTACGGCCTCGACTACAGCGAGAACTTTCGTCACGTACCTTATATTGCGAGCTTGTGAGTTCTTAGGCGCGGTGGGACGAGGGACCCCTGCGCTCAATCCGTGTATCTAGGACGCATGTCAGACCGCGAACCACTCCGTCCAGACGACTCGTCGGCCTCCCGCTTTTCGAAGACGGGAGCCTTTTGGCTGTTGCTCGTCCTCATGTCCATCCTCGCCTTCCAGTTCATCCGGGGGCAGGATACGGCGATGGCCGAGTTCACGTACTCGGAGTTCAAGCAGCAGCTCTCGAACGGCAACGTGTCCGAAGTCACGGTCTACGACGGGCGGCGCCTGCAGGGTCAGCTTCGGGCGCCGCACCTCGAGGACGGACAGGAGTTCGAGCGGTTTTCCACAATCCTGCCGGGCATCATCAGCGATGAGCTGATCGGTGAGCTGGAGGACGGTGGCGTAGAGATCTCCGGTGACTTCGACAGCGGCGGCTGGGGAACGATCATGCTCGGCGCCCTGCCGTGGCTCCTCTTCATCGCGTTCTGGATCTGGATCTTCCGGACGATGCAGGGTGGGGGCAACCGCGCGTTCCAGTTCGGTCGCTCCAAGGCGAAGCTGATCTCCCCCGATACACCGAAGGTCACCTTCTCGGACGTCGCCGGAGCGGACGAGGCGAAGGAGGAGCTCGAGGAGATCATCGAGTTCCTGAAGGATCCGCAGCGGTTCGCGCGCCTCGGTGGACGGTTGCCCAAGGGCGTGCTCCTCGTCGGTCCTCCCGGAACGGGTAAGACGCTTCTCGCGAAGGCCGTGGCCGGCGAGGCCGCGCGACCCTTCTTCCAGATGTCGGGCTCGGACTTCGTGGAGATGTTCGTGGGCGTGGGAGCGTCCCGCGTTCGCGACCTCTTCGAACAGGGGAAAGCGCACGCCCCCTGCATCATCTTCATCGACGAGATCGACGCGGTCGGTCGTCACCGGGGCGCCGGTCTGGGGGGCGGCCACGACGAACGGGAGCAGACGCTCAACGCCCTGCTCGTCGAGATGGACGGGTTCGAGGCGAACGAGGGTGTGATCCTGCTCGCCGCGACGAATCGCCCGGACGTGCTGGACCCCGCGCTCCTCCGCCCGGGTCGTTTCGACCGGCAAGTGGTCGTCGATTCGCCGGACATCAAGGGACGCGAAGGCATTCTCCGGGTGCACGCGAAGAAGCTGCCGCTCGCGGAAGACGTCGAACTCAAGGTGATCGCCAAGGGCACACCCGGTCTCTCGGGCGCCGATCTGGCGAACATCTGTAACGAGGCGGCGCTCCTCGCCGCTCGCGACAACACCAACAAGGTGAACATGAAGCACTTCGAGCGTGCCAAGGACAAGGTCATGCTCGGAGCGGAGCGGAAGAGCCTCGTGCTCACCGAGAAGGAGCGGACGCTCACAGCCTATCACGAGGCCGGCCACGCCGTGATCGGGCTCCGCCTCGAAGGACTCGATCCGTTGCACAAGGTCACGATCGTTCCCCGGGGGCGGGCGCTCGGCATCACGGCGAGCCTGCCCACGGAAGACAGGCATTCCTACACCAAGGAGTGGCTGCAGGGACAGCTGTGCATGCTCTACGGCGGTCGCGTCGCCGAAGAGATGACCTTTGGACCCGAGCGGGTGACGACCGGTGCGGGGAACGACATCGAGCGGGCGACCACGATGGCGCGTCGGATGGTGACGCGCTTCGGGATGTCGGACGCGGTCGGTCTGATCGCGGTGGGCGACTCCGAGCAAGAGGTCTTCCTCGGCCGCGAGCTGGTCCAGCGCCGCGAGATCTCCGAGCACACGGCGCAGCTCGTGGACGTGGAGGTCAAGCGGATCCTCGACGAGGCACACGACAAGGCGCGCACGATCATCACTGAACACCGGGATCTGCTCGAATCGATCGCCCAGGCGCTTCTCGAGCGGGAGACGCTCGACGCGAAGGAAATCGACCATCTGAACAGGGGCCAGCCGCTCCCGCCTCTCACCCCGCCCGAGAACGGCGACGGGACCGAAGAGGTCGTGGATCAGGCTGGCGTGAACGAGGCCGACGAGACCGGTGCCGACCATGCGACGACCGATGCTGCGAGCGACGCTGCTTCGGTGGTGACTGCCGGTGAGGAGCAGGCAGGGGGATCCGATTCCGTTCCGGAGCCCGCCGTGCAGATGTCGCACAAGGACCCGGAAACCGACACGGCGGGATGATCGTGTCGTCCCGGGGCTGAGGTAGCGGCATGGCACGCCTCTGGGACCAGTTGCGCTTCTTTCAGCCCGGTTGGCTCGATCTCCTGGAGATCTTGATCGTCGCAGTCTTGCTCTACCGGCTCCTTCTGATCATCCGCAGGACCCGCGCGTGGCAGGCGCTCATCGGTGTGCTGATGCTGGCCGGTATCTACTTTTTGGCCGGGATCTTCAACCTCCAGCTCATTCAGAGCATCCTCAGCACGTTCTTCCAGTTCGGCGTGATCGCGGCGCTCGTGGTGTTCGCGCCCGAGCTCAGAATGGCGCTCTCCCGCCTCGGTCAGCACCGGCTCTTCCGGTTGGTGACGCCACTTCAGGAGAGTCAGGTCATCGAGGAGATCCTCGACGGTGTCGAACGGCTGGCCCGCAGCAAGATCGGTGCGATCGTCGCCGTCGAGCAGGAGATCGACCTGGACGAGTACGCTCAGACGGGAAGCCCGATCCGGGCCCGCGTGTCGGCCGAGATGCTCGCCACGATCTTCACGCCCTACTCGCCTCTGCACGACGGCGCCGTGATCGTCGTCGGCGACGAGATCGTCGCCGCCGGGGTCATCCTGCCGCTCACCCAGTACGCCCTCTCCGACAAGTCGCTCGGAACGCGGCACCGGGCGGCGATCGGGTTGTCGGAGGAGACCGACGCGTTGGTGATCGTGGTGAGCGAAGAGACTTCGCGGGTCTCGGTTGCGCTGCAGGGGCGTCTGGAGCGGGATATCGACACGGTCAGGCTCCGATCCGTGCTGGAGGGGGGCGTGCAGGAGCGCGGAGGCTCGAGGGCCTCCGCTGCCAAGGTCGGATGAGGACGGGTGCGGGCCTCGAAAGGGGACGGGAGGCCGGGCGTATGCCCAAGCAGGGCTTTGCGTTGACATCGATCGGCGGGCCTCCCTAGATTGGCCCGTCTTACCCACTGAAGACTTTCGGCGCCCGGCAGTCCCGGGCGGCGTAGCACAAAAAGGAGCGAGGCTTGGAAGGCAGTACTTACAACATCCTCAGCCTCTTCGCGGACGGCGGTCTCATGATGTACCCGCTCGTCCTCTGTTCGCTGATTGCGCTGGGCGTCATCATCGCGAAGACGTGGACGCTCTGGGTCGCCCACTCGAGCACGAGGGCCGTGCTCACGGAGGCCGAAGAGGCCGCTCGTGACGGCCGCATCGAGGACGCGATCGCGATCGCGGCTTCCAAGCCGGGTCCTGCGGCCGCGATCGTCCTGGCGGGTCTGCGGCGCATTCACCGCGACGACGTCCACGCGGGAGAGCTCGAGCAGGCGATCAACACCACGGGTGCGATCGAGCTTGGCTTCTTGGAGCGCGGACTGGTCATTCTCGCGACGATCGCGAACGTGGCTCCGCTCATGGGTTTCCTCGGGACGGTGGCGGGCATGATCCTCGCGTTCGCCGCGATCGAGGCCGCAGGTGACGTCGATCCGTCGCTTGTGGCCGGCGGGATCAAGGTCGCTCTGCTTACGACCGCGACCGGTCTCGTCATCGCGATCCCCGTCAACATCGGGTACAACTTCTTCGTGACTCGGATCGACCAGCTGATCCTGGACATGGAGCAGGGGGCCCAAAAGGTTCTCAATCTCGCTTGGGACATGGAGCGCGACGGTTCGCTGACCGTGCTTTCCCGTGACGAGGTGCTTGCCGGGGTGGGTGCGAAGAAGGCGGCCAAGGGCATCGCAGCGACGCCGAAGGCGGCGCCGTCCTCTGCGCCGGAGATCGTGCGGCACTCGCCGGAGACGCCGTCGGACTGAGGAACAATCCGATCATTGGGCCAGTAGGTGATTCACAACCCGGAAGGGCGCTAGAATGGCCGTATTGAACAACAAGAAGTCGAAAGTCAGCGACGAGGTTCCCACTTCGTCGATGGCGGACATCGCCTTCCTGCTCCTGATCTTCTTCCTGGTGACGACGGTTTTCCCGAAGGACTCGGGCCTCGCGATCGTGCTGCCTGAAGAAGCGGAAGAGGTCGAGGTCAGCCAGAAGAACATCCTGCATATCATCGTCAATCCCAACGGGATCGTGACGCTGCGCCGGGGCGAGAGCCAGCAGGAGCAACAGGTGCGGCCGAGTGACATGGAGGGCATCTGGCGTCAGGAGATCGCGAGCAATCCGAACCTGATCGCTGCTGTAAAGACGCACCCCGATGCGGCCTACCGATTCATGATCGACGTGCTCGACGCCCTGCAGACCGCAGGTGCCGAAAGAATCTCGCTCCAGCTGCTGGAGGGCTGATCGATGGCGATCAAACAGGGCGGCTTCGAGCGGAAATCGAAGACTTCGGACGAGATCCCATCTTCGTCCCTCGCAGATATCGCATTCCTGCTCCTCATCTTCTTCATGGTGACGACGGTCTTCCGAACCGACCGTGACCGGCCGATCGAATGGCCCCAGGCCGAGGCGACGGAGAAGATCGACGAGAAGAAGAAGAACATCCTGAACATCTGGGTCGAGCGTGACGGAAGCGTCTGGATGAACGATCGACCCTACGCGATGAACGACCTCGCACCGACGGTGGCGCCGCTCTACGCGTCGTCGGATCGCCACCTGGTGATCTCGGTCCGATCCGACCGCGAGGTGCCGTATCGCTTCATCGACCAGATTCAGGAGCAGTTGGTTGCCGCCGGGGTGGTTCGCGTCGTGTTCGCGACCGAGCTCGAGCGGAGCATGACGAGGGAGAGACGATGAACGCCCAGGCCGTACCCGCCGAGACGCAAGGCTCGCTGCTCGCCACTGCGAACGACGACTTCAAGAAGTCGTTCAGTAGCTGGTTCTGGGGCTCGATGATCGCAGCCACGGTCGTGCACTTCATGTTGTTCGCCTTCTGGCCTGATCTGACCGCCGAAGACGTGTCCTTCTCGGCCGACGAGCTCGAAGCGATCGAGCTGCCGCCCGAGATCGAGATCCCGCCGCCGCCGGAGCAGATCGCACGCCCGGCGACACCCGTGGTCGCCACCGCGCAGATCGACGAGGACATCACGATCGCGCCGACGACCTTCGAGGATAATCCGGTCGAAGATCTGCCGCCTCCTCCCGAGGAGGAGGGGACGGACATCTCGGCCGCACCGGTCTTCACGCCCTTCACCGTGGCTCCGGAGATCAAGAACGTCCGAGACGTGATTCGGGCGATGGAGCGCGAGTATCCGCCGATCCTTCGCGACGCGGGGATCGGGGGTCGGGTGGTCGTCTGGTTCTTCATCGACGAAGAGGGCCGCGTTCAGGACAACCGGATCGCCGAGTCTTCCGGGCATGCCGCCCTGGACGACGCCGCCATCAAGGTCGCCGGAGTGTACGAGTTCACACCCGCGCTGAATCGTGACAAGCGCGTCAAGGTGTGGGTGCAGTTCCCGATTACCTTCGAGGTCCGGTAGCACGCCCGGCTTCGAGGCTCGTCGAAAGCCCCGCCGGCGTGGCCGGCGGGGCTTTCTTTGTATTCGGCGGTCGATAGAATGGTCGGCATGTACTCGGAACACGTCCGCAATGCCCTTCCCGGGCTCCGCGATCGAATTGCTCGAGCGGCGGAGAGGTCCGGGCGTGACGGCGATGCGGTGCGGCTCATCGCGGTCACGAAGGCGCACCCGATCGAGGCGGTGCATGCCGCCATCGAGAACGGGTTGAAGGACTTGGGCGAGAACCGTCCGGAGGAGCTCGAGTGGAAGGTTCAGGCGCTCGGTCCGACAGACGTGTGCTGGCACATGATCGGGCACGTACAGCGTCGTAAGGTGCCCAGGCTCGTGGGTTGCGCCGACCTCGTGCATTCGGTCGACTCGGTTCGGCTGGCCGAGCGCTTCGATCGCGTGGGGGAGGAAGCGGAGAGGACCTTCGACGTGCTGATTCAGGTCAACGTTTCGGGGGAGGATACGAAGAGCGGTTTCACACGGACCACTGCACCCGAGGGAGTTCGGGAAATCCTGGAGCTGCCACGGGTGAGGGTGAAAGGTCTGATGACGATGGCGCCGTTCGTGCACGACGAGTGCGTGCTGCGCGATACCTTCAGGAGCCTCCGTGAGCTTCACGAGGTCCTGGGGCAGGATGGAAGATACGAGGGTAGCGAGCTCTCGATGGGGATGACGAACGACTTCGAGATTGCCATCGAGGAGGGAAGCACGATGATTCGCCTGGGGACCGCGCTGTTCGGGCCCCGGAAACGAATGTGAGCGTGGACTCCTCCGGATTCCACGGAGGCACAAGGAGAGCCTGATGATCGACCTGACTCCTCTCGACGTCCGGAAGAAGAGGGGCGATTTCGCGAAGGGCCTACGCGGTTACGAAATGCAGGAGGTCGATACCTTCCTCGAGCTTGTCGCCGAGCGAATGGAGGAGTTGGTCAGGGAGAACCTCCGCCTCGGCGAGCGGAACGAGCTGCTCCAGACACAGGTGGACGCATCCGAGGGTCGCGAGCGCGCGGTCCAGGAGGCGCTCGTCACGGCGCAGGAGCTTCGGGCCGACGTCGCCCGGCAGGCTGAGCGGGAGGCGGATCTGGCCAAGCAGGGACTGCGCAATCAGCTGGAGCGGATGGTGGGAGAGGCAGAGGCGCGGCTCTTCGAGAGAAAGAACGCGCTGGAGGAGCTCGAACGGCAAAGACTTCGGTTCCTGAAGGCCTTTCGCACGCTGCTGGAGCGGGAGATGGATGCCGTCGAAGTCGAGCAGACCAGGGAGCCGCTCGAGGATTTCACGGTAGACCTCGACCTGGGCGGCTTCCTCGAGCAGGCGGGTTTTTCGAAAGCCGAACCGGCCCGGACGAGCCGGGAAGCCGAAGCCGGGAGCGTGCCCGAGGCGGAGGGTGAACGTGACGAAGAGGCTTCGCAGCCGGCCCCGGCGGATCAGGACCTCGAAGAGGACGAAAGCGTGATCGTCGCCGACAGTCCGTCCGACCCGGAGGTCGGAGAGCAGGAGGCGGGCGGGTCCGAGAGTCGTGGAAAGGCCCCGCTCTGGCTGTACGACATCGAAGATGCGGAGGACCGTGGGTGAGGACGGATGCGGTCGTGGAGCGGGTCCGTCGAATCGAAGAAGCCGCGGAGCGCGTTCGACTGGAAGGAGGGCCGGCGCCCCGGGTCGGCGTAATCCTCGGCACGGGACTCGGTGGGCTCGGGGAGGAGATCGTCGTGGACGCCGAAGTTCCGTATGAGGAGATTCCACACTTCCCCCTCTCGACGGTCGAAACGCACACCGGTCGCCTTCTGATCGGGCGGCTCGGGGGTACCCCGGTGGTCGCCATGCAGGGACGATTCCACCGTTACGAGGGTTACGACCTGGAAGAGGTGACCTTCCCCGTCCGCGTGATGCACCTCTTGGGCGCCGAGGTGCTGGTCGTCTCGAATGCGTGTGGAGGCATGAACCCCGTCTGGGCCCCCGGCGACCTGGTGCTGATCGAGGACCACATCAACCTTCTCGGTGACAACCCGCTCGTCGGCCCGAACCTGGACGGTTTCGGGCCGCGCTTTCCGGACATGACGGAGCCGTACGATCTCGGTCTGCAGAAGCTCACGCAGGAAGTTGCCCTGGAGCTCCGGATCCCCCTTCGTCGTGGCGTCTACGTGGCCGTGATCGGCCCGAATCTCGAGACCCGCGCCGAGTACCGGATGCTGCGTCGGTGTGGTGCCGACGTGGTCGGGATGTCGACCGTGCCGGAGGTGATCGTCGCCCGCCACATGGGTATGCGCGTTCTCGGCGTGAGCGTCATCACCGACCAATGTCTTCCGGATGCCCTCGAGGAGGCGGACATCGAGAAGATCATCGCGACGGCGAGGGGAGCAGAGCCGGGTTTGACCCGGCTCATCTCGACCGTCGTAAGCCGAATCTGAGACCGACGAGACGAGACACTTTCCAGATATGCGATACCCAGAATTCCCCGAGAGCCGTCAGGCACTCGAAGAGCTTACGCTCGAGCTTTGGAGGGAGGAGGACCTCTTCCACAAGACGCTCGAGGCGACGCGAGACGGCGATCCGTGGGTCTTCTACGAAGGCCCGCCGACCGCCAACGGCCGTCCGGGGCTCCACCACATCATCTCGCGTACGATCAAGGACCTCTTCTGCCGCCACCGTGTCATGGAGGGCCGGCAGGTCACGCGGATCGCCGGGTGGGACACCCACGGTCTCCCCGTGGAGATCGAGGCCGAAAAGCGGCTCGGGATCAGCGGCAAGCCGGAGATCGAGGCCCTCGGGATCGCGCGGTTCAACGAGGCCTGCCGGGACTCCGTATTCACCTACAAGGAGGACTGGGAGAACCTCTCGGAGCGGATCGCCTACTGGCTCGACTATTCGAAGCCGTACGTCACCTTCCATCCCGAATACATCGAGAGCGTGTGGTGGATCCTCAAGACCCTGGCGGACAAGGGTTTGCTCTACCGTGGGCACAAGAGCGTACCGTATTGCCCGCGTTGCGGCACGGCACTCTCCTCGCACGAGGTGGCGCTGGGCTACAAGGACGTCGAGGACGCCTCCCTGTACTTCCTCGCACCCTGGACGGACGAAGACGGAGCGGCGGATCCGGAGGGTCGGGCCTTCCTGGTTTGGACGACGACGCCCTGGACCGTACCCTCGAATTCAGGGCTGGCTGTCCACCCGGGTCTGACGTACGTGCAGGTCGCATGGCGCGACCGGAAGCTCGTTCTGGCCGAGGCGCGCCTCGAGGCGATCTTCGGGGAGGACGCCGAGGTGGAGGCTCGTTACAAGGGAAGCGAGCTCTCCGGGCTCCGGTATGCACGCCCGCTGGAGGTCGTTCCGGCCCCGGTCGATCCCCAGAACGGCTGGACGGTCGTGACCGAGGACTTCGTCAGCGCCACGGACGGCACGGGCATCGTCCACATGGCTCCGGCCTTCGGCGCCGACGACTACCTCGCAGGCCAGAAGCACGGGCTTCCGCTCATGAACCCGCTGGACGATGCAGGCTGCTTCGTCGAGGGTGTGGAGCTCGTCGGTGGCATGTTCGTGAAGGACGCCGACCCGGTGCTGGTCGATGCGCTCGACGAGGTGGGCAACCTCTTCGAGGCGGGCCGACACATGCACTCCTATCCCCACTGCTGGCGCTGCGACTCGCCGCTGCTGTACGTGGCGCGCCAGACGTGGTTCGCGGCAACCTCGACCCTCAAGGACGAGATGCTCGCCAACAACGCCGCGACCCACTGGTATCCGCCCGAGATCGGAGAGGGTCGGATGGGGGAGTGGCTTCGGGGCAACATCGACTGGGCGCTTTCCAGGGATCGATACTGGGGCACACCTCTGCCCGCCTGGGTCTGCGCCGCGGACCCCGATCATATCGAGTGGGTCGGGTCGCTTTCCGAGCTCGACGAGAAGTCGGGGGGCCTGCCGGAGGGATTCGACCCGCACAGGCCCTACATCGACGAGCTCTCCTGGGCCTGTTCGGTGTGTGGAGGTGACATGAAGCGCACGCCCGAGGTGATCGACGCGTGGTTCGACTCGGGTTCGATGCCGTACGCCCAGTGGCACTACCCGTTCGAAAACGAGGAGCTTTTCGAAGGACATTTTCCCGCCGACTTCATCTGCGAGGGCCTCGACCAGACCCGTGGCTGGTTCTATTCGCTTCTCGCGATCGGGACGATGCTGGGACGCGGCCAAGCGTTCCGGAACGTGGTCGTCAACGACCTGATCCTCGACGCCGAGGGTCAGAAGATGTCCAAGTCCCGCGGCAACGTCGTCGACCCGTGGGAGGCGTTGGGGGAGCACGGGGCGGACGCCGTCCGCTGGTATCTCATCACCTCGAGCGCACCGTGGCTGCCCAAGCGATACGATCCGGAGGGGATGCGGGAGTCGGCCAGGAAATTCTTCGACACCCTCTCCAACACGTATCGGTTCTTCGCGCTCTACGCGAATGTGGAGGATTGGGCGCCCTCCGAGGTGGATCCCGCTCCGGCCGATCGTCCGTTGATCGATCGATGGCTTCTCAGCAGGCTCAGCTCGCTCGTCTCCGAAGTCCGCGAAGAGTTGGACGGCTACCACATCACCAAGGCCTACCGGGCGCTCGGGGACTTCGTCAACGAGGAGCTCTCGAACTGGTACGTTCGAAGGTGCCGCCCGCGCTTCTGGGGCAACACCGACGCCGACGACGCCAGGGCGGCGTTTCGCACGCTTTGGGAGGCGCTGCGGACGGTTTCCCTCCTCGCCGCGCCGGCGACCCCCTTCATGGCCGACTGGATCCACCGTGCTCTGGCGGGCGACTCGGTCCACCTCCAGCGCTTCCCGCTCACCGACGCAAGCCTCGCCGATGCGGACCTGGAACGGGAGATGAAGGCGGTCAGGGCTCTCGTTTCCCTGGGGCGGGCGGCGCGTGAGGAAGTGCAGATTCGTGTCCGCCAGCCGCTTCGAAGCCTGCTCGCGGTGGTACCCGGCACCACGGAAGTTCGTACCGAGCTCCTCGAGCTGCTCGAGGACGAGCTCAACGTGAAGACCGTGGACTTTCTCGCATCGGCCGAAGATCTGGTCGAGCTTTCGGCCAAGCCCAACTATCGGGGGCTCGGAGCCCGCTTCAAGAAGTCTACCGAGCATGCGGCAGGGGCCATCCGAGGGCTGTCTGCCGATGCGCTCGCCCGCTTTCGGGCCGGTGAGGAGGTCACCATCGACGTGGACGGACACGCCCACGTGCTGACCTCCGACGATCTCGAGGTGGTCGAATCAGCGAAGGGCGATCTCGTCGTGAAGTCCGAGTCGGGTTACACGGCGGCACTCGATCCGACGCTCGACGACGTGCTCCGCCAGGAAGGTCTGGCCCGTGAGCTCGTCAACCGGATTCAGCGGCTTCGGAAGGATTCGGGCTTGGAGATCACGGACCGGATCGCTCTCGGGATCTTCGGCCCGGAAGAGGTCACGGCGGCGGTGGACGCCCACGCCGGCTTCATTCGCGGGGAGACCCTGGCGGTGAGCCTCGACACCGGCGTATCCGTCCCGGATCCGGAGGAGGCGTTCGCGTTCCGGCTGGATGTGGATCTGGATGGCTTCGAAGCGACCCTTGCCCTGCGGCGTGAGGCCGTGGACGGCTAGGTCCGATCGGGGAACAGCACGCGCCGTGACGGGGGAGACGCAGACTCGGGAGTTTCGGGTCGAGGCGGACGACGAAGGTCGTCTCGATGCCGTCGTCGCGCGACGTCTGGGCCTCTCGCGCACCCGGGTTCAGGCGCTCCTCGAGACCGGACACGTCCGCGTCGACGGTGCGCAGCCGAAGAAGTCGCACCGGCTACGAGCGGGTGAGCACGTCGAGGTCGATATCCCGCCACCCGAGCCGCTCGGCGTCGAGCCGGAGGATCTCCCGCTCCAGGTCGTCTTTGAGGATCACGATCTTCTGGTCGTCGACAAGGCGGCGGGAATGGTGGTACACCCGGCGCCCGGTCACTCCACCGGGACCCTCGTGAATGCGCTGCTCCATCATGTCGCGGATCTGTCGGGAATCGGTGGTCGTCTCCGTCCCGGAATCGTGCATCGATTGGACAAAGACACGTCCGGATTGATGGTCGTCGCCAAGAACGACGAGACGCACCAAGCCCTTTCCCAAGCGCTTCAGCGACGAGAGATTAAGCGACTATACCGCGCCGTGACGTGGGGGCATTTTGCCGAGGAGAGGTTCACGGTAGATGCCCCGATCGGCCGGGATCCGGGAAATCGCCAGCGAATGGCGGTTCGAGAACAAGGTCGGCGCGCGCTGACGCGCTTCCGGGTGAAGGCCCGATGGTTGGCGGCCGACGCCCTGGAGGTGGCCCTTGGAACGGGTCGCACGCATCAGATTCGTGTTCACCTCGCGCATCTCGGGCATCCGGTCGTTGGCGACGTCGTTTACGGCGACAGGTGGCACAGGGGCATGAGCGGGACCGCGCGCGCATGGGCGCGGGAGCTCGACGAGCGTGTCCCGCGGCAGTTCCTCCATGCGTGGCGGCTGGCGTTCCGGCACCCGACGACGGGTGAGGAGCTGCGGTTCGAATCGCCGTTGCCGCAGGATCTGGCGGCGGTCGTGGAGTGGGCGACGGGAGAGAATGGCAGGACCAGAGGGGAAAAGGCAGCGGATTGACCACAGTCATCGTATCTAGCGATCTCGACCCGAGATTCACCTTCGAGAGCTTCGTGATCGGCCCGGCGAATCGCCTGGCCGCCGCGGCTGCGAAGCGTGCTGCCGATGCGCCTGGCTCGAGCTACAATCCGCTCTTCATCTACTCCCCGTCGGGACTCGGCAAGTCGCACATTCTCAGCGCGATGGCGCACTACACTGCCCGCGTCCACCCCGAGTGGGACGTCAAGTACCTCCAGGTCGAGGGCTTTCTCGACGAGCTCGCTCAGGCGCTCGAGCAGGGTGCAGAAGACAAGATGCGTGAGCGCTATGAAGGCCTGAACTTCCTCCTCCTCGACGAGGTGCAGTTCCTCACGGGCCACAAAGAGGCTCAGGAGATGCTGCTCCGCCTCCTCGACGTGCTCTCCAAGGGTGGAAGTCAGATCGTCCTCGCGGCGGACCGCACCCCGGCCGATATCGACGGCCTCGATGCGCGCCTGGTGTCACGCTTCGCCGGTGGCCTCATCGTCGACATGGCGGCACCCGAGTACGAGACACGGGTCGCGATCCTGAACCGGAAAGCGGAGGAGCGGAACCAGAAGCTGGAGAGTGGCGTCGCCCAAGCGATCGCACGCCTGGACCTGAAGAACGTTCGAGAGCTGGCCGGCGCGCTCAACAAGGTGCTGGCGGTCCAGGAGCTCGAGGGCAGGCAGGTCGGGGCCGACGAGGCGGGCAAGCTCGTCGGGGCCAAGCCGTCCGCTCCGGCAGGCGGTGCCTTGGGGACCGACCTCCTCGGGGAGTTCGGTTCGTTCATCGAGGAGCTCTCGTCCACGGTCGCCCAAAAGGTCGAGCACGAAGACACCCCGTGGCGGCGCGTGATTCGCGAGACCGCCGAGGTTTTCGAGCAGGACGGTTACAGCGCGAGCCGGCTTCGCCGGCTTCTCGAATCCGATCAGGAGCCGCCCAACGTCCAGCAGATGCTGGACGACTATCGGAGCGACATCGCACGTCTGCGGCAGATCTCGACCGAGCTGGACCGGGTCGGCAACCCGTGGCCGGAGGCCGCCGTGGGCGTCCTCAAGGACCCCGAGCGGATCGACGAAGGCGAGTCGCTGCTCGCGTCGGCGATCGAACGGGTCCGTCCGTTCCCGATCGTGGGGGAAGGTCCCAACCTCGACCAGATCGCTTCCTGCTTCCAGGAGGTGGCCTCGGGTGCGGCGGCCAAGCTGATCACGGAGGAGCGGCCCGAGTACAATCCGCTCTACGTGTGGAGCTCGTCCGAGAAGGACGCCCACGCGCTCTTGGCGGCTACGGTGCGCTCCTTCAAGGAGCACGACTCCATGGGCAACATCGCGATCACTTCGGCCGAGGAGTTCGGGGAGGACTTCATTCGTGCCCTCAGCGAGGGAACGGCGGGTGCCTGGCGGGAGCGCTGGTGGACGGTGGACCTTCTCGTCGTCTATGGAGCACAGGGCCTGTCGGACACGGAGCGCGCTCAGGACGAGTTCTTCCACCTTTTCGAGGCAGCGAAGAAACGGGGAGCCAAGATCCTCATCACCGCCGACCGGCCCCCCTCCGACATTCGGGACATCGACGACCGGCTTCGCTCGCGCTTCGACAGTGGACTGTCTGTGGAGCTGTCCGCGAGCAACCTCCCGGCCGGTGCGGAGGAGCTCAACCTGGAGGAGGCACCGCCCGAGTACATCCAGGACGACGATCTCTGGTCGGGCTTCGACCGCCCCAAGATCAGGGACTCGTCTGTAGCTGCCTTCGATCTCAAGGCCAAGGATTCCGGAGCCGCTGCGGCGAAGGCGAAAGACGAGTCCCGACCCGTCGCGGCGGCCACGACCAGTGAGCCGTGGCGTCCGGCGCGTGACGCGGTGGTCTTCGAATGGCCGATCATCGATGACCGCATCGTCGAGGAGGACGAGTAAGCCATGGCGATCGAAGGCGCCCTAGCGGAGGTCAGCCTCGCCGACATCTGTCAGCTGCTCTCGATGGGCCGCAAGACGGGTTGTCTCGAGATGTCCGAGGGCTCGAACCTCGGGTACATCTACTTCGACGACGGCCGTGTCACCTTCTCGTCGGTGATCAATCGTCCAGACCGGCTCGGTGACCTGCTCGTGAAGAACGGGGTGATCACAGAAGCGGACCTGAACGGCGCCATGGAGGCTCAGAAAAGCTCGGCGGGCAAACGCCTCGGTGAGGTTCTGATCGAACGTGGCTCGCTCTCTCAGGAGCAACTCGACAGGTACGTCCAGGTCCAGATCGAAGAGGCCGTCTACCATCTCTTCGGCTGGAACGAGGGCTCGTTCAAGTTCGTGGCGGACATCAAGCCGGATGAGGACGTGCTCCTCGTTTCCGTCCCGATCGATGCTCTGCTGATGGAGGGTGCTCGGCGCGTCGATGAATGGAGCCTCGTCGAGAAGAAGATCTCCTCGATGGACCTCATCTTCGCTCTCGAGCGGGATCCTCTGGCAGAAGACGGCGTCGAGCTCTCGGACAGTCAGCGGCGCATCATTCCGCTGATCGACGGAGAGCGCACGGTGCAGGATCTGGTCGAGGCATCCGGGCTGGTCGAGTTCGACACCGGCAAGGCGCTCTACGGCCTGATCCAGGCGGGCTTCGCCAACCAGGTGGGACGGCGGGCCACCGAGGATGCCGACGGAAAGTCGGTCGAGGAGCGCCTCAAGCTGGGATTGGCCTTCTATCGCTCGGGGATGTTCGAGGACTCGACCCGGGAGCTCAAGAAAGCGTTGACCGGGAATCCCAGGCACGCCGTGGCGCGACAGCACCTCGCGCTCATCAGCCTGAGGTCGGGTCGCCCGCGGGAGGCGCTCGTCCATTTCGACGAGATGGAAGGCGAAGGCGGGGGCTCCTACGCGGATCTGCGCAATCGTGCGCTGGCACTGGAGCGGATGGGACGCTTCCAGGAGTCGCTCGACATGCTGGACTCGGCGGAGAAGCTCAAGGCCAAGGACCCGTCGCTCTCCATGGCGCGGGCGATCTGCCATCTGAAGAACGGCGATGCGCTCGACGCGCTGAAGAGCTTTCAGGTATACCGTGACCAGCTCGAAGACGACGAGGTCCCGCCGGCCGTATTCTTCGCCTACTCCGTGCTCGCCGCCGGGATGGCAGGGGACCTGGACCGGGCGATCATGATCGGACGCGAGGGCGTCGGGCACTACCCGAACGAGGGGGCCATCCTGGTCAACACCGGAGGCGTCGTGGCCCACAAGGGGGAGGCCGCGGCGGCCGAGGCGTTCTTCAAGCGGGCGATCGAAGAGGGCGGGAATCCTCCGCAGGCCCACAAGGCGCTTGGCGATCTCGCGCTGAAGGCCGACGACAAGGCGGCCGCCAAGAGCTACTACGAGGCGGCCGTGAAGCTCGATCCGCGACTCGGTGAAGACGTCTACATCAAGCTCGGCGCGATGGCCCTCGAGGCGTCCAACCAGCAGGACGCCATATCCTATTGGCGGCGTGCGCTCGACATCAATCCCGAGAACATGGAGTTGCAGGCCCGACTCGATCAGCTGGGGGCTGCCTCCGGGGCGTGATCAGGATCCTCCTCGTCGTTGCCCTGCTTTCGGGGGAGGCGACCGAGCTCGGCGCCCAAGCTTCCTACGATTCGATCGTGTCGCCCTCGGGTTTGACCGTTCTGTACGGTGAGGGTGGAGCCGACCGGGCTTCCCGGTTGCAGGAGTACTTCGAGGGTACGCCACCGCTTCCCGGCCTTCCCGACTCTATTCCGTCCCAGGCCCGCATCGTGTTGGCGGCGGACGAAGAGGCTTTCCAGACGTGGGCGGGAGGACGGATTCCCGAATGGGGCGCCGCTGTGGCCGTTCCGTCACAGGGCCTGATCGTGCTGCCGGGCTACGAGTCCGGGCGTGGAGCCTGGGACAACCCCCGCACGCTCCGACACGAGTGGGCCCACCTCGGGCTGCACGAGTATCTCGGTGGCCTCCGGGTCCCTCGGTGGTTCAGCGAGGGGTACGCGGAGTGGGCGAGCGGCGGGTGGGACTGGTCGGAGGGCTGGCGGTTGAGGATTCTGTTGGCGCGAGAGGGCACGTCGCTCGACTCTCTCGCGCTGACGTGGCCTCGGGGTGCGACCGAGGCCCAAGGGGCGTACCTCCTGTCCGCCACGGCGATCGAGTACCTCGTGAGCGACGGCGGGGTCCGACCCATAGAGGTCTTCCTGCAGCGCTGGACGGAGGAGGAGAGCTTCGAACGCGCGTTCCGGGCGACCTTCGGTGTCACCTCGGGCCAGTTCGAGGAAGATTGGAAGAAGTACGTAAAGAGACGCTACGGCTGGGTCTTCGTCCTGAGTCACTCCGCCGTCTTTTGGATGTTGCTCACGCTGGCCGCCCTGCTCATGGTGAGGGTGCGGCAGCGACTGAATCGCTTGCGCATGGCGCGGCTGAGAGCCCGCGAGATTCCTGAGAATCCGGCGTACTGGGTCGACCGCGGGGAACCTGAGGGCACGCGGATTGCTACTTCGGATTCAATGGAGGGCCCGAACGGGCCTTCGGGGCGGACGGCCGACCCGTTAGAGTAGGCCGAGCCGACCGTGACCTCAGCCAAAGCGACCGTGTCCAGAATCCTCCTCGTCGACGACGATCCCGACACCAGGGCGGTCTTTCGAGACAAGCTGCTGTATTCGGGGCACGAGATCGCCGAGGCGGACAGCGCCGAGGCCGCGCTGGGCAAGGTGAAGGCGTTCGATCCCGACCTCGTCGTCACCGACGTGCGAATGGATGGAATGACGGGCCTCGAGCTGCTCGAGCGCCTTCGCGAGGGTCTGCCTGGTGTCGGCGTGATCGTCATGACGGGCCACGACGACATGGCCACCGCGGTCGAGGCCATGAAGACCGGCGCCTTCGACTACCTGGTCAAGCCGGTGAGCCTTTCGTCGCTGGAGGACGCGATCGGTCGTGCCCTGGCGGAGCGGGCGCTCTCGACCGAGGCGGACACGGCCGAGCTGCCGGACGAGATCGAAGAGGTCCGAGCCGGGGACGTGATCGGCCGCGACCCGAAGATGATCGAGATCTTCAAGATGATCGGGGTCCTGGCCAAGAACCGTGCGACCGTTCTGATCCGGGGTGAGACGGGTACCGGGAAGGAGATGGTGGCCCGTGCCATCCACGTGCACTCCGAATCCGCCGAGGAGCCGTTCATCGCGGTGAACTGTTCGGCTCTGTCCGAGACGCTGCTCGAATCGGAGCTCTTCGGGCACGTGAAGGGCGCCTTCACCGGGGCGATCGGAGCCCGAAAAGGCTACTTCGAGCTGGCCGGGAAGGGGACCATCTTCCTCGACGAGATCGGGGATACGTCACCGGAATTCCAGACGAAGCTGCTGCGGGTCCTTCAGGAGAAGCAGTTCTTCCCCGTCGGCGGCGAGAATCCGCGGAAGACGGAGGCGCGGGTGATCGCGGCCACACATCAGCCTATGGAGGAGCTGATCGCCGAGGGAGGCTTTCGGGAGGACCTCTATTTCCGTCTTCGCGTCGTCGAGATCGAGGTGCCGGCACTCCGTGACCGGGTGGACGACATCCCGCTTCTCGCCAACCACCTGCTGGCGAAGATCCGGCAGGAGACCCGCCAGGACGTCCGCCGCATCGCGGCGGAGGCGATGGAGCGGCTCTCCGTCTATCCGTGGCCCGGAAACGTGCGTGAGCTCGAGAACGCGCTGACCCGGGCGGCCATCGTCGCACGAGGGCCGGTGATCGGTCCGGAGCACCTCCGACTCGGCACCGAGGGTGAACTGCCGGCGGAGGCGAGACGCTCCGGTGCGGGCGAGCTGCTGGACGGGGTGATCGAGGAGCACGTTCGGCGTGTCCTCGAGGCGCACGGGGGCAACAAGACGGAGACGGCCCAGGTGCTCGGGATCTCACGATCCCGCCTCACCCGCTATATCGAGCGCTTCGGGATCTGAGCCGGCGCCCCGAGCGATCCTTCCGAGCGAACCCGGGTACAGGAAGCCCATGAGCGAAGAAACGAGCACAGTCACCGAGGGCCGGGAGCTCCAGTTCGGAACGCAGAACGCCCTGTTCGCCGTAGCGGCGGCCGCAACGATCGGCCTGGGCTATTGGCTTCTGTCGCAGGGATCGATCACTGCGGCGCCGATCCTGCTCGTGATCGGCTACGTCGTCCTGGCGCCGCTGGCGATTCTGCGCTAGCGCTCGACCCTCGCAGTCGCCCTGGACACCACGCGGGTCTGGGTGAATTGCCGGTGTCCATCCTTGGACTTGTGAAACCCGAAGCCGCTCTCTCGGGCGCCCACCCAAGGCGTTCCCGCCGATCCTCCGGCGTGCTTGTTGATGCCGATCATCCCGGCGGTGAGCCGGCGGGCGATCGACTCGGTGTGCTCGTCTTCGGCCCCGAACACGACGGCTCCGAGCCCGAAGTGCGTGTCGTTGGCCTTCGAGAGCGCCTCCTCTTCGGACGCGACACGCGTCACGCAGGCGATCGGCCCGAAGGTCTCGTCACGAGCGATGGACATCTCTTCGGTGACGTCTGAGAGCACGGTGGGTTTCACGAAGTTGTCGTGATGACCCTCCCCGCCCATCAGGACCCGGGCGCCCATCGAGATCGCTTCGTCCAGCTGAGCCAGCACGTGGTCGCGCTGCGTCCCGTTCACCATGGGGCCGACCTCGATGCCGTCCTCCAGCCCGTTGCCCACGGTCATGGCCGCGGCGAGGTCGACGAGCTGCCGTTCGAACTCCTCGGCGATCCTCTCCGGAACGAAGATCCGCTCCGTCGAGACACAGACCTGCCCACAGTTTCGGAAGCTGTTCCACGCGGCGAACTGCGCCGCCTTGGCGATGTCCGCGCTCTCGAGCACGATCATCGGGTCCTTCCCGCCGAGCTCCAGAATCACCCGTTTCAGGGTACCCGAGGCCGCCCGCAGAATGGCTTTTCCGGTCTCTCGCGAGCCGGTGAAGGCGATGAGATCGACCGCGGAGTCGACCAGCGCCTTGCCCTGGTCGTCCGCCCCGTGGACGACCTGCAGCACGTCGGGAGGAAGCACCTCGTTCAGCACGTCGGCGTAGGCCTGGCCGCAAAGGGGCGTTTCCTCCGAGGGCTTGAGCACGACGGTGTTGCCGGCCGCCAAGGCCGGGAAGACCATCCAATGCGGCATCGACATCGGGAAATTCCACGGTGTGATCGCGGCGCAGACACCGAGTGGATCGTGGTAGACCACGGACCGGCTCCGTCCGTCCTCGACCACTTCGGGCGCCAGGGCGTCGCCGATCTCGGAGAGGTCCTCCATGAGGCCGTGGGAGAGTGACCGGGCTTCGGCCACGGCCTCGCTCAGCGGCTTGCCCATCTCGCGCGTGATCAGCTCACCGAGCTCACTGGACCGCTCACGGAACGCAGCGGCCACACGCGCCAACAGCTCCGCTCGCGCATCGTGACCGAGTGCCTGCCATGCGGGCTGTGCGGCCCGCGCCCGAGCCACGATGCCCGTAATGGCTTCGGTCGGCGTGACGGGTACTTCGCCAACGATCTCGCCGGTCGCGGGATCGATGGACGGCAGCGTCGTGGTGACATCGGCAACGGCCATGGGCTCATCCTCTTCGTCTTCGGTGTGATGCTGAAAAGCTGCTCCGACCCCGTCTCCGGTGCAACCGAGCGAGACCGGTTCGTGTGGACGGGGGCGCCGTATTATTGTGCGGCGTGAACACTGACCTCTCTCGCGGGATCGCCCTCAGCGTAGCCGCACTCGTTCTTCTCGCTTCACCGGCCGTGGGCCAGAGCGTGCTCGGCACCGTGTACGAGAAGGGCGGGGGCGGTGTCGTGTCCGGCGCAATGGTGCGCCTCGTGGACGAGGACGGAAGGTCCAACGCGGGGTGGATCACGCGCGGTGACGGACGGTTCATGCTCGTCGGCAGACCCGGCGTTTTCGATCTGGTCGTGGAGCGGATCGGCTTCGCGCCTCGCGTGCTCGAGGACGTGACACTCGTGGAGGAGGGGATCACGAGCGTCGACATCGCCGTCGAGACCGCCGCCATTCGACTCGAGGGGCTCACCGTCGAGGCCGGGGGACGAGGATGCCCTCGGGTGGACGGGGGTGATGCCACGCAGGTCATCTGGGACGAGGCACGCAAAGCGCTGATGGCTGCCTCGTGGACCGAACAGCAGCAGGAGCTCCAGTTCGATCTGCTGCAGTGGGACCGCTACACCGACGCGCGCACGGATACGGTGATCGAGGAAGATTGGACCGACCGTCGATCGGTCGGTGCGAACTCGGTCACGACGCTCCCGCCCGAGGATCTCGAGGCCGCCGGGTACGTGCGAACATCGCCGGCGGGCGTCTCCTACTACGGTCCGGACGCCGAGACGCTGCTGTCCTCTTCGTTTCTGGACTCGCACTGCTTTCACGTGGTCAGGCCTGCCGAGGAGGACGCCCCTCTGGTCGGACTGGAGTTCGAGCCCGTCGAGGGGCGAGAGCTCGCGGACATCCGCGGCACGATCTGGCTGGACGAGCGCGATGCCCGCCTGGAGCGGGTCGAGTTCGTCTACACCGGAGCGCGCCGCCGAACCGGGCGCGTACCGGCCGAAGGGGAGGTACGCTTTGCCGAGCTGGCCGACGGGCGTTGGTTTGTTCAGGACTGGTTCATTCGCGTACCCCAGGCCGTGCGCAGGCCGTCCGTGCTCGACCCGTTCCGCGAGGACCTCGTCAGCTTTCACGAGGTCGGAAGCCGCGTGGAGCAGGTCCGTGGGGAGCGGGTCCTGTGGACGAACCGGCTCGCCCGAGGATCGATCGCAGGTGCGATCTTCGACAGCATCTCCATGCGGCCGCTGACACGGGCGGACGTCCGGCTCTCGGGGCGGCCCGGAGTGGTGGCGGATGCATTGGGGCGCTTCGAGATCGAGCGACTGCCGCCGGGCGAATACCGGGTCTCCTTCTCGCACCCGTCGATCGACACGCTGGGGGTCACTGCGGGGTGGACGCGCGTCGTCGTCGAACCGGGCACGCAAGCGGACGTTCAACTCGTGATCCCGGCCTGGGAGACCCTGGTCTCGCGGGAGTGCGGTGAAGAGGGCTCCATCGTCGGACGTGTGCGCGACGAGTTGGGGCGTCCGCTCACCGGAGCGACCGTGAGCGTGACGGGTCCCTCGGGATTGGCCGAGGCACGGACGGACCGCTTGGGCGTGTACGGTCTTTGCGGCGTCGCCCGTCCCGAGGGAATCGAGCTCGTGGCGCGAGCGGGGTCGGCTACGGCGACTCGGCGGGTGGCTGCGGAGCCGACCGCTCACCTGCGGGAGGATCTCATCGTCACGGTCCCCGCCACCCAGTTCCGGTCGGCGCCCACCGCCGGTGCGGTCCGGCCCGGGCTTCTCGGGACGGTGCTCGAAGCGGAGACGCTCCGGCCCCTCGAAGGTGTCACCGTAGAGCTCGTGGACGGACGGGGCAGATCGGTCGGCCGCTCGTTGTCCGGCCCGGACGGCAGCTTCCGGATTCGTTTGGACGGTGGCGGTCAGCTGCAGATTCGGGTCGAACGCCTCGGCTTCGCCTCCGGCGAGGTCGGTGAACCTCTCGACCTCACCAGTGGTGCACAGCGAGTGGAGATCCGCATGGCGGAGGAGCCGGTTGCGCTCGACCCGGTGCTCGTGATGATCGACGGGCGGGTCGACAAGCTCGAGTCCGTCGGATTCTACGGGCGAGCGCTGACGCGGCCGGGGACCTTCTTGATTCGTGACGACGTGGACGTGCTCGATCCCGCTCGCGTGACCGACCTTCTGGGACGTGCTCCGGGAATGCGCCTGAGCTCGTCCTTCGGCGACCTCAAGCGCCGGGTGGTCTTCCGCAGCTTGGCGCTCACCGAGGGGGAGCGATGCTATCCTTCGCTCTTCATCGACGGTGAGCTGGTTCAGATCGGCGGGCTTCGCACCGGCGAGGACGGGGAGTTCTTCCCACTCGACGACGATGATTTGCTCGGGATCGACGAGGTCCTGGCACCGTCCGAGATCGAAGGTCTGGAGCTCTACGGGACGCCGGCGCTCATCCCGCAGGAGTTCGTCGGAATGGGTACGCGCTGTGGCGCAGTCGTGATCTGGACGAGAAGGCCCTGACCCGCGATCCCCGCTGCTACTGGACCCTGAGCGTGTAGGCTCCCGTACCGGCTCCCAACGACGCTGCGATGATCCGGAACGTCCCCGTCTCGGGGAGCGTGAGGCTGATCCGCGAATTCAGCTCCCCCGCCGAGTCGTCGTCCTCCATTTGACCCCCGATCCCGGGCCCCATCAGCATCAGGTAGCTGTCGAAGTCGTCGGACGAGAGCGTGATCGTGACGTTCTGGCCCGCCGTACCCTCGAAGGTCCAAGCCTGAGCGCGCCGACCGTCGATGGGCGTGTCGTTCTCGTTCAGGAATCCCGAGGCCTCTCCCGGCACCGCGATCGGGCTGGGCTCCAGGTCGGCCAGCCCGATCGCCCGCTCGACCCGCAACGCGTAACTGCCGGTCGAGCCGGCTCCCAGGGCCGCCGCGCCCACCATGTAGGCGCCGGTTTCGGTGATCCGCAGCGTGAGTCGGGCGTTGAGCTCGCCTGCGCTGTCGTCGTCGACCTGGACCCCGTCCAGGCCAGGCCCGTAGGCATACAGGTAGGAGTCGAAATCGCCTGACGTCATCGTGATGGTGATGTCCTGACCGGCTTCCCCCCAATAGGCCCATGCCTGAATCGGACGATCGTCCATCACCGTCGGCGAGGTACCGTCGAACGAGCCATTTGCCGGGGCGCCGACCGAGAGCAGCCGATCCTCGTTGTCGAGAGCCATCAGCAACTCGGGATTGAGCTCGCCGCAACCATAGTTGGGGGCGGGGAGCGGGGTCGACGAGGCGCGCAGCGTGTACGTGCCCGTGGCGCTGCTCGCCGTCGAGCTGGCCACGACGTGGAACTCACCGGCTTCGAGAAACGTCATCGCGATTCGGGCGTTGCAGCCACCACCACTGTCGTCGTCGTAGACCGAGCCCGTGAGTCCCGGTCCCGCGACGTAGAGCGTGGCGTCGAAATCGTCCGAAATCAGGTCGATCGTCACCGACTGCCCGGGTTGGCCCGTGATCGACCAGGCCTCCAGGTAGCTGTTGTTCGGGGCCAGGAAGTCCGAAGACGACAGCGCGCCCTGCACCTCGGAGTCCATCGTCAGCTCACGGCCCTCGGTGGGGATGAGGCGAAGGACCGACCGCTCCTGGGCCTGCAGGCTGTCGGCGAAAAGTATCGCGATGAGGAAGAGGGCAGGGGCGACGTGCTTCACGGCTTCACCTCGTCGAAAGTCGGGGTCGATCGACGAGCATACCATGGCTCGGGTCCGTCGAAAACCCCGGCCGGTACCGTGGACTGGACAGGGACCCCAAGGTCCCTCATTGGTAGGAGTGCTCTTGGAGAAAGGGGACTACCGTGGATCAAGACCATACCGACGACGCGGCGAGGTCCGAGGACGACATGTTCGAGGTCCTCGTGGACGACAACTTCCACTACATGGACGAGAGCGAGCGATACAGGGAGGGCGCGTTCCGCACCTACGAAGAAGCTCTGAGGTGCGCCATGAAGATCGTCGAGCGGTCGCTTCGGAATCTGCTGGAGCCCGGTAGCAGCGTGGACGATCTCATGGCCCGGTACGTGATGTTCGGTGACGATCCGTTCATCAGGCCGACACCGGACGGCGAGGAGCGCTTCTCGGCGAGGACCTACGCAAGGCAGCGTGCCCCCGAAATCGTAGGCGAAAGTTCGAAGTAGAAGTCGCCAGGTTGTCTACCAGCGACCTCGGTGCGCGACTATCTTGCTGCGTCCCAGCCGCGGTCATTGCCATGTCTGGGCCACCCACGGGGGCTTAGCTCAGTTGGTTTAGAGCGCCTGCCTTACAAGCAGGAGGTCACTGGTTCGAATCCAGTAGCCCCCACTGAGGGAATGCGAGGCCCTGTCTGGCTTTTCGGCGTCGTGTCATCTCAACTGAGATTCGATGAGCCGCAGAATCCGAGCTGCGCCGTCTTGGGCCTCGTCGATATCGTTTATTGCCCACCAGAGATTCTTGGTCGATACCAAGTCGATCAGCTCCGTATCGCCCTTGAGGCGCTCATAGCGGGTGATGCCATCGGGGTCCGTGGGCCACTCGGGGTTCCCCTGCCTGAAGTTCCAGCCGCGCAGAAGAATACCGCGGCTCGCAAGAGCGGAATACAGGACTTGCGTGGAGAACTCGCGCATCATGAGCTGATTGTCCCGGGTCTCATCCACAATGGCCTGCCACCCGGCCAGCGCGCTTCGCAGCTGCGTGTCCCGGATCAGCCGAAGTCGACCGGAAGAGATGACCGCGTTCAGCACGCTGTTTCCCGGGTCCCAGGTTCCGGCGTAGGCCGTGTAGAAGGCTGCGGAGTCGAGGGCGGTGAGACTCAGCTGGGCGTCATCGGCGGCCAGATAGTTCATGAAGCGGGTCGTATGGGCGACGAGGTTCTCCTGAGTCACGACCCAATCTGCCAGGTCCCCCTCGTGTCCCTGGAACTCCTCCTGAAGACCGCGGAGGATCTGTTGCTCCTCCCTCCGTTCTTGCAGGCCGTCCCACCACGCATCGATCCCGAACGCCAACAGGATGCTGCCCACGATCACCACAGCTTCCACGAAGATGCGGAGCCAGGGAATTTGGCGGGTGGGGGAATCAGGCATGGGGCGAGTATGTGGCCAGGCCGGAGCGACGGGCAAGCGGGGCTCAGTAGTCCGGCGAATGCGGGAAGGACCGCGACAGCGGCAAGGGCTCATGAGACGGGGCGGCGACGGATCGCTGACCAGTCTACCGAAGGGTTCTCGCCCTCCGAACCGTCGTCAGGAAGTGCCGTACTGCTCCGACAACCAGGTCTGGCTCATCACGCCGGATGTCGTGCCTGCTGAGCGGGATAACGACGTGCATCCCGCGCGAAGTCCGAGCGGATTACTGGGCGTCCGACTCCCGCAGCAGGGAGACCCCCTCCGGCGCCGTGGCAGGCCAATCGAGCCCGCCTGTTCGCGTACTGGTAAGAACAGCCGTTTCTACCGGTGTCTCGTCTGCGTCTCTCGGTCCTCGAGAGCCGCAGGCTTCTCTCGGTCAGCTCTTCTTCGCCGTCTTCACCATCACGTTGCCGATGACCCTCTCCACCTTCTTGCTCTTGCACTCAGGGCATTTGGGGTTCGAAGCGTCGTGCTCGGCGATGGGCTCGATGATCGAGAAGTCCTTCTCACACGCCGGGCAATGGTAGTCGTAGATGGGCATTGTCGGATCTCCGAGTGAAAGCGGTGGCACACCTGATGAATTCTAGTTCAGCAGGTAACGAGCGACTATCCGACCTGGGGTGATCTCTTCCGCCGGGAGGCGGGACTTCGAGGCGCAGCGGCAGCGGCTTGCGATCGGGTTCCGTCGACACAGCGAGATCGGTGCTTCCACCGGTCACCCGCTGTCCGGCAACGCCATCGTATGATTTCCGAGGAGCAGACAGCGGCCGTCGACCTCGGCGTAGGTCCGCATGAAGCTGTAACGCGTGGCCGTCCCGCCGCGCACCACCTCGGTGAAGCCGGTCACCACACCCGTCGAGCCCAACACGAGGGTGGAGACCTCGGACTGCGTGCGGGAGCTCGTCGATCCCTCCGCCCTCGCTCGGAGATCGGAGGCCCGGCCGACCACGTCGTCCCGGCTGTCCACCAACGAGGCGTGGTTGTGGACCCAGCGAAAGTCGTCGGCCAGAAGCGACTCCAGAAGCTCGACATCCGAGTCCAGCAGAGCACGCTCCCACGCACCGTCCAGGCGAACGAGAGTATCATGCTCCAGACAAGACGCCGGGGCTGTGGCACCCACCTCGAAGCCCAGCAAACCGACCAGTACCAATCCTCCGAGCCCGAGCATCTGCTGCCCTCCTCCGTCAGGGAATCCGGGGACCACCTTGAGCCGATGATGCCGGGGCCGCAAGGACACGGACCGGGCTCGCGTCGAAGGTGATCGGAAAGACCACTTCGCAACCTTCGGGCCTTTGCCCTCATCCAACACAGTGACAACACTCGGCCCTCGGACACGGCCGCCTCACTGTTTTGGAGCAGTTCGATGAAGCCTCTTCGGCTCGCTTTTCGCACACTCTTCAAGAGCCCGTTCGTGACGGGTGTCGCCGTGCTGTCGCTCGCCCTGGGGATCGGAGCGAACGCGGCGATCTACTCGATCTTCGACCAGATGCTGCTTCGCGCCCTGCCGGTTCAGGAGCCGGGACGTCTGGTCAACCTCGGGACGACCGGCATGAACTTCGGGTCGACCTCGTGCAACCAATCCGGCAGCTGTGACGAGCTCTTCAGCTATCCGATGTTTCGGGACCTGGAGGCCGCCGAGGGGCCCTTCGAGGCGATTGCGGCACATCGCATCTTCGGGGCGAACCTGGCCGGCACAGGCGCGACGACGAGCGGGACGGGGATTCTCGTCTCGGGGTCGTACTTTCCCGTGCTCGGTGTAAGGCCTGCCCTGGGCCGCCTCTTCACGCCCGAAGACGACCGCGAGATCGGTGCGCACCCGGTGGTCGTGCTGAGCCACGGCTACTGGCAGAACGATCTCGGTGCGGACCCGGAGGTGCTCAATCGGTCGATCGTGGTCAACGGCATCTCGATGACGATCGTCGGAGTCACGCAGCGGGGCTTCACGGGCACGACGCTCGGGTCGCAGCCCGACGTCTTCGTGCCGTTGACGATGCGGGCGGTGGTGGAGACCTACTTCCACGACTTCGACCGTCGGAACGCCTACTGGGCGTATCTCTTCGCTCGCCTGAAGCCGGGGGTGGAGATCGAGAAGGCCGCAGAAGAGATCAACGCGACGTTCTCGGCGATCGTCCAGGACGTCGAGGCACCGCTCCTGACGCTGAGCGCGCAGAACCTCGAGAGATTTCGACAAAAGCGGATCCTCTTGAGCGAGGGCCAGCTCGGGCAGAGCAACACCCACCGGGAAGTACGCACGCCGCTGCGGCTCCTCATGGCGATCACGGTCGTCGTACTGCTCATCGCCTGCGCCAACATCGCCAACCTGCTTTTGGCTCGAGGCGCGAATCGCGCCCAGGAGATGGCGGTTCGCAACTCGCTCGGGGCGGGCCGGGCCAGCCTTCTCCGGCAGCTCCTGAGCGAGTCGATGGTGCTCGCCCTATCCGGGGGCTTGCTCAGCATTCTGGTCGCCTACTGGACGCTTCAAGCGGTCGGCGGGATCATGGGCGGAGCGCTGCCGGACGGCGTGCAGCTGGGTATCAGCCCACCGATCGTACTCTTCGCGGCAGTGGTGTCGATGGGAACGGGGCTGCTCTTCGGACTGTACCCGGCGTTGATCGCGACCCGCGTCGACCTCGTGACGCAGCTGAAGGCGGGAGGTGGACAGCCGTCTGCCGCCCGTTCGGCCCAACGATTTCGGGCGCTCCTCGTGACGGCGCAGATCGCCTTGTCGATGACGCTGCTCGTGGCAGCTGGACTGTTCACCCGAAGCCTGGCCAACGTGGGCGACGTGGACCTCGGCATGCGTACCGAAAGCATGATCGTCTTCGGGCTTTCACCGATTCAGAACGGGTACGACGACGCCGACAGCCGGGCGCTATTCACACGCGTGGAGGAAGCCCTTGCCGCGACCCCGGGGGTCAGCGGAGTCACGGCCTCGCTGGTTCCAGTGATCTCCGGCAGCAATTGGGGCAACGACGTGAACGTGCAGGGGTTCGAGGGCGGGCTCGACGTCGACCAGAACGCGCGGTTCAACCAGGTGGGTCCGGGCTATTTCGGAACGATGGGAATGGCGCTTCTGGCGGGTCGCGAGTTCGACGCTGCGGACGTGGACGGGGCGTCCAAGGTCGCGATCGTGAATGAAGCGTTCACGCGTAAGTTCGGCCTCGATGGTGCGAACGCGGTGGGCAAGTTCATGTCGGAGCACACCGGTGAAGAGCCGGAGCTCGACATCGAGATCGTCGGCGTCGTGCAGGACGCCAAGTACTCGGCGGTCAAACTGACCGTACCTCCGCTGTTCTTCCTCCCCTACAGGCAAGCGCTCCCGGTGGGCTTGATGAACTTCTACGTTCGGACCGCGCTCCCACCAGAGGAGATCATGCCGGAGATCCCCCGTATCGTCGCGAGCCTCGATCCCAACCTGCCGGTCGAGCGCTTCAAGACGCTCGAGACGGTGGTCGACGAGAACATCATGCTGGACCGCACCATCAGCCAGCTCGCGGCGGCTTTTGCGGTTCTCGCCACACTCCTCGCGGCCGTGGGCCTGTACGGCGTGCTGGCCTACTCGGTTGCCCAGCGGACCCGGGAGATCGGTGTCCGGATGGCGCTGGGGGCTCGAGGCGACCGAGTGCGCAGAATGGTCATGGGGCAGGTGGGACGGATGTCCGCCGTAGGGGCGATTGTCGGTCTCATCGCTGCCCTCGCCCTGAGCCGCGTTGCCGAGACACTGCTCTTCGGCGTCGACGCGAAAGACCCCGTGGTGATCGTGCTCGTCGTAGCGCTCCTGGCGGTGGTGACGGGCCTGGCCGGCTATCTGCCCGCTCGAAGGGCGAGCCGGGTCGATCCGGTGATCGCGCTTCGCTATCAGTAGCGCCGGATCCCTCGTAACGAAGGGCGTTTCGGAGTAACGCTCGTGTGGGACGAGGGGGCGTGGGTCCGGCCCCGTGCGGCCTCTTGACCCGACCGTGGAGTCGCGGGATCGTTCCACTCCATCGACGATCCACGTGTTGCCCAGGAGTACGCGCATGCGTCGCCTCCTCGCGAGTCTCGGTCTCCTTCTCGTCTCCGCTCCGGTCTACGCACAGGACGCGGAGCCCGTCGTCGACCCCTCCGTCTTCCAGGACATGCAGTGGCGGGGGATCGGCCCCTTCCGGGGCGGGCGCTCGGTCGCATCGACGGGCGTGGTCTCCGATCCGCTGACCTACTACATGGGCACCGTCGGCGGCGGTGTGTGGAAGACCACGGACGCGGGCACGACGTGGACGAACGTGTCGGACGGTCAGCTCGGTACCTCGTCGGTCGGAGCGATCGCCGTGGCCGAGTCGGACCCGAACGTGGTCTACGTCGGGATGGGCGAGCACGCGATCCGGGGGGTGATGACGTCGCACGGCGACGGGGTTTACCGGTCTACCGACGCCGGGAGGACCTGGACGCACGTCGGCCTGGACCGCACCCGTGCCATCTCGAGGATTCGTGTCCACCCGAGTGATCCCGACCTGGTCTACGTGGCCGCGCAGGGCGCGCCCTACGGCGCCAACGAAGAGCGCGGGATCTATCGCTCGCGCGACGGGGGCGCGACCTGGGAGAAGATCCTCTACGTCGACGAGAACTCCGGGGCCTCCGACCTCTCGATGGACATGACGAATCCCCGCATCCTCTACGCCGCGTTCTGGGAGCACCGACGGCTTCCCTGGCAGGTTCGCAGCGGTGGCTCGGGGAGCGGGCTCTGGAAGTCTACGGACGGAGGCGACAGCTGGAACCGGATCGAGAACGGGATGCCCGAGCTCATGGGCAAGACCTCGATCGACGTCTCTCGCGCCGACCCCGATCGCGTTTTCGCGATCGTCGAGGCCGATCCCGGGGGCGGCGTCTTCCGATCGGACGACGGCGGGGAGTCCTGGGAGCTCACGACGGACAACTGGACGCTGCGCGCGCGCGCCTGGTACTACATCGAGATCTATGCGGATCCGGTCGACGAGGAGACGGTCTACGTCCTCAACGCCCCGATGATGAAGTCGGTCGACGGGGGACACACGTTCACGAACGTGCGTGTGCCCCACGGCGACACGCACGACCTCTGGATCAGCCCGCACGACAACGAGGTCATGATCAACGCCAACGACGGCGGCGCGAACGTGTCGTTCAACGGCGGGGATTCCTGGTCGACGCAGCGCAACCAGCCGACCGCCCAGTTCTACCGTGTGGCCGTGGACAACCGGTTCCCCTACCACGTCTACGGCGGCCAGCAGGACAACAGCACGGTCGCGATCGCGAGCCGGGGGAGCGGGGGCATCACGTGGAAGGACTGGTACCCGGTGGGCGGGTGCGAGAGCGCCTACACGGCCTTCGATCCCGACGACCCGCGCTTCGTCTACGCCGGCTGCTACATGGGGATCATCAGCGAATACGACCACCGCACGCGCGGCTCGCGCGACGTGGGGGTCTACCCGGTGATGCCCGCGGCGCTGCAGGGTCGCGAGATGAAGTACCGCTACAACTGGAATGCGCCGATCGTGGCCTCGCCACACGACTACGGCACGATCTACCACGCCTCGAACGTGCTGGCGCGCACGAGCGACCGGGGCATGACGTGGACGGAGATCAGCCCGGACCTGACGCGCGACGACGACGAGAAGCAGGGCTACGGCGGCGCGCCGATCACGAACGAGGGTGCGGGCGGCGAGATCTACGGCACGATCGCGTACATGGTCGAGTCGCCGCACGAGCGGGGGACGATCTACACGGGCAGCGACGACGGGCTGATCCACGTGACCCGCGACGACGGGGCGACCTGGACGGACGTGACGCCCGACGGGCTTGGAGAAGGGCTGGTCAACTCGCTCGAAGTGTCGCCCCACGACCCGGCCCGGGTCTTCGCGATCTTCACGCGCTACAAGTTCAACGACTTCACGCCGCACGTCCTCGTCTCCAACGACTACGGCGAGAGCTGGGACGAGCGTACGGACGGAATCGCCGAGGAGGCCTGGGCCAAGGTGGTCCGTGAGGATCCGGTTCGACCCGGGCTGCTCTACCTGGGGACCGAGACGGGGATGTACGTCTCCTTCGACATGGGCGAGCACTGGCAGTCGCTGCAGCTCGACATGCCCCTGACGCCGATCAACGATCTGGTCGTGCAGGGGCGGGAGAACGATCTCGTCGCTGCGACGTCCGGGCGGAGCTTCTGGATTCTGGACGATCTGTCTCCGCTCCAGCAGGCGGACGGCGTCGGAGGGTCGGGTGCGCATCTCTTCGCGCCGCGGCACACGTACCGGCTGGCCGGCGGTGGAGGTTTCGGGGGCTTTGGAGGCACGGTGGGCCAGAATCCCCCGAACGGGGCGCTGATCCACTTCTACCTGACCGAGGAGCCCTTGGAGGGCGAGACGGTGCGTGTGGAGGTCCTCACAGCCGCCGGAGACCTGGTGCGCACCTATTCGACGGCTCCAGACGAGGACCGGAGCCCGGGAGCCCGTGCGATGGAGGTCGAGGCGGGACACAACCGGATCGTCTGGAACCTGCGCCACGAGAACATCCCGAATATCCCGGGGGCGTACGTGTTCGGCTCACTCGCGGGGCGTCGGGTCGTACCGGGTGACTACCAGGTCCGGCTTACCGTGGGCGAGACCCAGATGACGCAGCTGCTCGAGGTGCGGATGGACCCGAGAAGTGACGCCACGATGGCCGATCTGGTCGAGCAAGACGCCTTCGTGGCCGAGGTGGCGGCCGAGCTGACGGCGATCCACCACGCGGCGATCGACGTGAACGACGTGGAGGGTCAGATCGGTGAGATGATGGAGCGGATCGAGGGCAGGGAGGGCGCCGACGCGATCGAAGAGACGGCCAACGCGCTCTCCAATGATCTGGAAGCGGTCGCCGACTCGCTCTACCAGGCGAGGGTGGTGGACGGACAGACCGTCATCAATTTCCCGTCGAGGCTCAAATTCCAGTACGTGGTGCTCTACGGGAATGCCGAAGAGGCGGAGACCGGGGTCACGCGGGGCGCTCGGGACGTACTACGGGATCTGCGTGTACGCTGGACGACGCACCGGTCCACGGTGCAGGAGCTGATGGGGCCGCGACTCGACGCGCTGAACGAGCTCCTCGAGGAGCTCGGGTTCGGAACGATCCTCCGACCGCCGCCGAGGACGCGAACGATCTCCTGACGACGGAGGCTGGCCGGAGGCTCTAGTCCTCCTCGTCGTCCTCGAGGATCTCCAGCGTGACGAACGCCTGGATCTTGGCTGCCGTGTAGCGGTAAGCCCGCTCGCGGAACGCGATATAGCTGACGGCCGCCGCGAGGACGCTCACGAGGAACACCTGCGAGCGGATGATCGGGAACGGGCCGATGGCGCCCGCGCCGTCGAGAGCCCGGATCGGATCCCAGACGGGGAGCGTGGCGGCCAGCAGGACCGAGGGCAGGATGAAGCTGCGTGCCAACCGGTACTGATGACGGTAGCTCTGGATCGTGTCGAAGATGTAGGGCGCCCGAGCCATCACCTGGTACTCGATCGCGTGGAGGAGCGCGCCCGCTCTGCGGACTCGATCCGCGGCTTCCTCGTTCATCATCTCCTCGTACGTCGTTCCCGCCAGCTTGGGAAGCGACGATCCGACTGCCGTCATTCGCTCACGGACCGTTCCGCTGGACAGGACCGTGAGGGTCCACTGCTCCTTCAGCGCATGGAAGACTCCCCGGGAGATCGTGTGGGTCACGATGCCGAGCGCCACGGCCGCGGTCAGGAGAACGGCCACGGCGATGAGCCCTTGGCTGCCCGACCAGTTGGGTGCCCCTTGGATGTTGAACGTCGGCGACGCGACATCGGCCAGGACAAAGAGCCCCAACAGCGTGTAGAGTCCCTGCACGAGCGTCGTGACCACGAGCGAAAACGGCTTCATCGGCTTATCCCCTGGGCGACTTGTCGAGGCGTACGCCACAGTATTGTCCAAGAGCCACCGGCGTGTCCAGAAGAAAGGTCCCCGGCGGCGGCGAACCGTATTGGAGCCGCACGGGCCCTCCGCTATAGTCTGCGCGCATGCGATCGTTCGCCGCTGTCACGTTCCTGAGCGCCTTCCTGCTCTTTCTGGTGCAGCCGCTCTTCGCCAGGGCAGTCCTGCCCTGGTTCGGAGGTGCGCCGTCGGTCTGGACGACCTCACTTCTGTTCTATCAGACGGTCCTCCTCGCCGGATACGGTTACGGCCACTGGAGCGCACGGCTGGGCCTTCGCCGACAGGCCGCACTGACCCTGCTGTTGTTGGCGACCACACTGCTGCTCCTTCCGATCACCCCGTCCGAGGCGTGGAAGCCGGAGAGCTCGCAAGCTCCTACGCTCCAGCTGCTGGGCCTTCTCACGGTTTCGGTGGGCGGGCCCTATCTCATGCTGGCCAGCACGGCGCCGCTCCTCCACGACTGGTTCGCTCGCACCGCGCCCGGCCGGTCTCCGTACCGCCTCTATGCCGTCTCCAACATCGGGTCGCTGCTCGCGCTCGTGGCGTATCCGGTCGCGGTAGAGCCCCTGCTCGGGGTGCGCCTCCAGGGCCTCGCGTGGTCGGTGGCCTACGCAGCCTTCGTCGTCGCTCTCGGAACGATCGCCTGGCACGTCCACCGGGGCGCCACCGACTCGGAATCGGCGCTCGCGATGGGCGCGCCGTCTGGCCGCTTGCCGTCCGCCCGGGACATCGCGGTGTGGGTGGCGTTCGCTGCATGCGGCTCGGGGCTGCTGTTGGCGATCACGAACCACATCACGATGGACATCGCCTCCGTGCCGCTGCTGTGGGTCCTTCCGCTCGGGCTCTATCTCGTCACGTACGTGCTGGCCTTCGCCGGACGCTACAGGCGCGAGACTTGGGGCGCCCTCCTCATCCTGGCGCTGCTTGCCATGAGCCTGCTGTGGCGGGGTGGATTCGCGCTCCCGATCACCGTGCAGATCGGGGTGGGATCGCTCACGCTCTTCATCACGTGCATGGTTTGCCACGGAGAGCTGGCCCGATCGGCCCCTGACCCCCGGCATCTCACCGGGTTCTATCTCTCCATGGCGGCCGGCGGGGCGCTCGGGGGCCTGAGCGTCGCGGTGCTCGCCCCCCTGGTCTTCTCGGACTTCGTCGAGCTTCCCGTGTTTCTCCTGGCCAGCTACCTGGTGCTGCTCCTCGCGATCTTTCGAGATCGCGAATCGTCTCTGGCCGGAGGCCGTGTCCGCATCGCCTGGGCGGTCCTGGCACTGGTATTCGTCGGGCTGCTCTCCGCCTACGTCGCACCAGGGCTCCGAGCCTCGGGCACCACGGTGGAGACGGCCCGAAGCTTCTTCGGCGTCCTTCGGGTGGAAGACCGTCCGCCGGGCCTGATGCGGGAGATGCGGGTGCTGCGCCACGGAAGGATCTTCCACGGTGCGCAGTTCCTGGATCCGGATCGCCGAGGCGGACCCACGGCCTACTTCAGCGCGGGGAGCGGGGTCGCGAGGGCGATCACGGAGCATCCGCGACGCCTCGCCGGCCAGCGGCTCCGGATCGGCGTAATCGGGCTCGGTGTCGGGACGTTGGCCTCGTGGGGTGAGGAGGGAGACGAGATCCTCTTCTACGAGCTCGATCCCGACGCCGAGCGGCTCGCCAGGCGTCATTTCACCTTTCTCGAGGAGAGCTCGGCGGCGGTGACGGTCTCGATCGGAGACGGCCGGCTCGCCCTGGAGCGGGACCTGTCTGGAGGATCCCCTCGCTTCGATGTCCTGGTCGTCGACGCCTTCAGCGGGGATGCGGTCCCGGTCCATTTGCTCACGCGTGAGGCGATGTCGGTCTACACGGAAGGCCTCCGGGCTTCGGGCGTCCTGGTCTTCCAGATCACCAATCGTCACCTCGACCTGGAGCGTGTGGTTCGCGGACTCGCCACAGATGCGGGTTTGCGTGCCGTGCGGGTCGATCAGGAGGCGGGGCAGACCGAGGGGCGGCTTGCGAGCTCTTGGATGATCGTGGGTGCCCCGCAGTCCCATGTGCTGCTCGAGCGTGAATCGGTCCGAGCGAGGTCGGAGTCGGTGCTGTGGACGGACGACTTCAGCAACCTGCTGGGCGTCCTGCGCTAGTTGCCGGGGTTGCGGCGATCTCTACATTGGGCGTCGCCGCCCGTTGAGGCTTCCACGGGGTGGCCGATCTCGAAACGCCCGATTCCCCTTTACCTTGCGCGCTTCGGCGCGGGCTCGGCTGGATAGGCATGAACCGCACTCGCACGCTGATTCTCGGGGCGGCAGGACGCGACTTCCACGTCTTCAACACCCTCTATCGGAACGATCCTTCCGTCGAAGTCGTCGGCTTCACGGCTCAACAGATTCCGCACATCGAAGACCGCCGGTATCCGGCGTCGCTCGCCGGGGCGGAGCTCTACCCCGAGGGCATCCCGATTCATCCGGAGGACGAGCTCGAGGCACTGATTCCCGAGCTCGACGTCGAGCGCTGCGTCATGGCCTATTCGGACGTTTCGCACGAGTACGTCGGGCACCTGGCGAGCCGTGTGAACGCCGCGGGAGCCCACTTCGAGCTTCCCGGGGCGAGTCGCACGATGCTGCGCTCCAGGCTTCCGGTCGTCGCCGTTTGCGCGTCGCGGACGGGCGTCGGAAAGTCGCAGACGAGTCGTGCCGTCGCCGACCTTCTTCGCAGCACCGGTCTCAAGGTCGGTGTCGTGCGCCACCCGATGCCGTACGGAAACCTGCTCTCGCAGCGAGTTCAGCGCTTCGCGACCGAGGAGGACCTCGTGCGGCACGAGGTGACGATCGAGGAGCGGGAGGAATACGAGCCCCACATCGCCAACGGCTCCGTGGTCTTTGCCGGTGTCGACTACCACGACATTCTCGAGGCTCTCGAGGCCGAGGCCGAGGTCATTCTGTGGGACGGTGGGAACAACGACACGGCGTTCTACCGGGCGGACGTCTACATCACGCTGGTGGATCCGCACCGTCCCGGTCACGAGCTGACGTATTACCCGGGCGAGACCAACCTTCGCCTGGCGGACGTCATCCTGATCAACAAGGTGCGGACGGCCGATCCCGCCGACGTGGAGCAGGTCCGGCGGAACATCGCTGCGATCAATCCCGAGGCGATGGTCGTCGAAGCCGCGTCGCCCGTGAGACCGGACGACCCGAGTGTGCTCTCGGGAAGGCGCGTGCTGGTGGTGGAGGACGGACCGACCTGCACGCACGGCGGGATGCGCTACGGTGCGGGGACTTTGGGGGCACGGGACGCCGGTGCGGCCGAGATCGTCGACCCTCGCCCCTTCCTCGTGGGTGAGCTGAAGGAGACCTTCGCGCACTACCCCGACCTCGGACCTCTCCTTCCGGCGATGGGCTATGGCAAGCAGCAGATCTCGGACCTGGAGGGGACGATCCGCCGAGCGGCCGAGGGCGGAGTCGAGGCTGTCGCCATCGGCACGCCCATCGACCTCGCGCACCTGATCGACATCCCCTTGCCGCACACGCGCGTCCGTTACGAGCTCGAAGTGCTGGGAGCGCCGGGCCTGGAGGAGGCGTTGGCGCCGATCCTGGCCGGAGCGCGCCCGGGGGGTTAGGCGCCCCGGGTCATGCGAGTGCCTCGAGCTCGCCTGCGGCCATCTCCCTGATCTTGAATTTCTGGACCTTCCCCGTGACGGTGAGCGGGAATTCGCTCACGAACTTCACGTAGCGCGGCACCTTGAAGTAGGAGAGGCCGCGCTTGCAGAACTCGCGGATCTCGTCCTCGGTGGCTACGGCGCCTCGCGCGAGCCGAATCCAGGCGCACACCTCTTCGCCGAACCTGGGATCGGGGACGCCGACGACCTGGGCTTCCTCGACGGCGGGGTGTGTGTAGAGGAGCTCTTCGATCTCACGCGGATAGATGTTCTCGCCGCCGCGGATGATCATGTCCTTGATACGGCCCGTGATGCGGATGTATCCGTTGGGGTCGCGGACCGCGAGATCACCCGAATGGAGCCAGCCTTCGGGGTCGATGGCGTCCGCTGTGGCTTCCGGCATGTGATAGTAGCCGAGCATGACGTTGTGGCCCCGGCAGCAGAGCTCTCCCTGCTCGCCGTCGGCCAAGGCCTCGCCGGTCTCCGGGTCGGCGATTCGGACCTCGATGCCGGGGATTCGCCGCCCCACCGTGCCCACGCGCAGCTCCACGGGATCGTCGACCCGCGTCTGCGTGATGGCGGGGGAGGCCTCCGTGAGCCCGTACGCGATCGTCATCTCGCGAGCGCCCAGCTCGTCGATCACCTTGTGCATCACCTCTACCGGGCACGGACTTCCCGCCATGATGCCCGTGCGCAAGCTGGGATAGGTGCCCGCCACGAACGATTCGTGCTCCAACATCGCGATGAACATCGTCGGCACGCCGTAGACGGCCGTCGCACCCTCCTCGCGGATGCAACGGAGCACGGATCCGGCCTCGAAGTACTCGTCCGGCACGAGCATCGTGGCTCCATGAACCATGGAGCAGAGCGTGCCGATTACCGTACCGAAGCAGTGATAGAAGGGGACGGGCACGCAGACGCGGTCGGTGCGCGTCAGGTGCTCGGCCATGCCCACGTAGTAGGCGTTGAGTAGCAGGTTTCGGTGTGTGAGCTGCACGCCTTTCGGGCGGCCGGTCGTTCCCGACGTGTATTGGATGTTGACCGGCGAATCCGGATCGACCGCACGCTCCCGATTCCTGAGCTCTCGGTCGGTCACGCCGAGCCCAGCCCCGAGGAATCGAGCCCACGCCAGCATCCCCGGCCCCGGGGGATCGGCGATCGAGACGACCGAGCGGAGCTTCGGCAGCCGCTCACACCGCAGGGCGCCCGGCAGGCCGCTTCGAAGCTCGGGGCACACCTCGTCGAGCATGCCGAAGTAATCCGAGCTCTTGAAGCGATCGATCAGGAAGAGAGCCGTCGTATCGGACTGGCGCAGCGCGTACTCGAGCTCCTCCGGGCGGTAGGCCGGGTTGATCGTGACCAGGACTGCGCCGATTCTCGCCGTGGCGAGGTTGAGGATCGTCCATTGAGGCCAGTTGGTCGCCCAGATCGCCACATGGTCGCCGGCACCCACGCCGATCCCCAGAAGGGCTTTCGCGACGGTGTCCACCCGAGCGTCGTATTCGCCGTACGTGGCCCGCCAACCGTGGCGGGAGAACACCAATGCTTCGCCGTCCGGGTGCTCGCTCGCGCGGCGGCGGAGGGCATCACCGATCGTCAGCCCATCGACCCAGGGTCGCTCGTCCATGCCTCGGTCCTCTGGTCCGGGGATCGGGTCTCGGTCCCGTCCGAAGCGTGCGGGAGCCGGAAGACTCGGTGGCACGCGAAGGTTGTTTCCGGAGGGGTCGGGGAGCAGTCGGGGATCGGCTGAAAGCCGTGTGGGACAACTCCGGACCGAGGTTGCTACGGGTCCTGCTGTCTCCCGAGGCGGCGGAGGAGCGTCTCACCCCCGCTCTTGGATCTCAGCCGACTTCGATCAGAATGAGGGCGTGATCGACTTCCCGGCTCCGATCGACGATGGGCACGATCACGACACGACCTTCCACCTCCTGGTCGTCCTCGACGCTGATCATGCGAACGCCTTCGGCCCGGTCTTTGGTCTGATCGAAGATCGAGTTGAGGCCGTTCGTCACACTCGAGCGGTGTTTCGGGGCGAAGAGCTTCGTCACGGCTTGCCCGATGATCCGGTTCATCGGAACCCTGCAGATCTTGGTCACGGGCTCGTTCGCCTCGACGACCATACCGTCCCTGTCCACGATGAGAACCATGGAAGACAGCTCCGCCGCCAGCTTTTCGTACCGGTCGGCCGAGAGCTGCAGTCCGCGGCCGAACGACTGACTGGCGGCGAGCTGCTTGGCCGACTCGAAGCGATCGAGGGCATACCGGATCGCCCGCTCGAGAATGAAGTGATCGATCTCGCCCTTGACCAGGTAGTCTGCGGCGCCCGCACGCATCGCCTGGAGATCCACCTCTCGCGTCCCGCGTCCGGTGAGCATGATCAGCGGTGCCTCGACCCCTCGACTTCTCGCTTCCTCGAGAAGCTCGATTCCCGAGCCGTCTTCCAGGAAATAATCCACGAGGAAGATCTGATAATCCTTCCTGCTCAGGGCATCCACCCCTTCCTGGAAGGTCGGCGCCCAATCCACATAGATCTTGGGTGAGGCGATGAGGCCGAGCATGGACCGGGTCATTTCGAAATCACCGGGATCGTCGTCGATCATCAGAACGTTGATGACTTCTGCGCTCACTGCCGTAATCCGTCGAGGGTGATCTTCAAATGCGAGCGAAAACTTAGACCCAGCCGACCTCCCGGTGGAAGGTTTCGAACGCTCTTCGCGCGGGGCAGACCGTGCCGGCTCTGCAGGTCGAGGTCATGGAGACTGAAGATAGCTCCGTCTCAACAGGGGCGAAACGGACCTTCCCAGGCACCCGTAGTGGTACTATCTACGTATGGCAGTGGAAACTGCACTCCGCATGCAGGGAGTGAGGAATGCTAGAGTTGATCGGATTGGGCGCGGCCGCGGCGGCGGGCATCTGGGGACACATGAAGTCCCGGAAGTTCGTGCGTAAGCGGCTCCGCTTCACGAAGCTCGTAGAGAAGCCCGGGATCGGGGTCGCCAGTGGGATCGCGGCCACGATCGTGGCGTCTCCGGTCGTCGCGCTACTTCCGCTCGTGGGTGTGGGCACGGCGATCGCCTTCGGTGCCGGGGTCGGGACCGGTGTCGCGCTCGGCGCCGGTGATGCGAAGAGGCCGCTGATCGAAGACTGATCGGGCGACCGAACCCGCTACGACGAAGCCTCGTCCGGTTTTCCGGACGAGGCTTCGCTTTTGCACCATCGCCACCACCGCCACCCGGAATGGGAATCCGTTTCGGGTGGCGGTGGTGTCCTACTCGGTCTGCATCGTGATCACCGGATCGACGCGCATGGATCTCCGGGCCGGAATCACCGACGCGACCCACGCCGCTCCCAGGAGGGTGCCGGCGACGCCCACGAAGGTGATCGGATCGACCGGGCTGACCCCGAAGAGCAGCCCGCGGATGAGTTGCGTGAGGCCCAACGAGGCGATCAGGCCCAGGGCTGCGCCCGCGCCGACCATGGCCATCGCGCGCCCCTGGACGAGCCGTCCGACCTGTCTGGGGTGCGCGCCCAGGGCGAGGCGGACGCCCATCTCACGGGTGCGGCGTGCCACCGCGTACGACACGACTCCGTAGATTCCGATCGCGGCCAGGAAGAACGCGATCCCTGCGAAGGCGCCCAGCAACGCTACCAGGAACCGGCGCTCGGCCATGGAGTTGCGGATGCGATCCTCCATCGTGCGAATCCGTGGCGGAACCGTGGCATCGATGGCCGACAGTGCCTGTCGGACCGTATTCACGCTGCCCGCGGCCGTACCCTGACTGCTTCGTGTCACGACCGTTGCGGAGTATTGGAGCCGACCCGGCCTCTGCGAGAACGGGAAGTAGGCGACGGGACCGGGCTCTCGGGTGAGGGACCGATAGCGCGCATCGCCCACGACGCCCACGACCGTTGCGAACAGACCGTCCTGCCAGAATTCGTCCATCCCGCCGCCGGATACCTGCTTTCCGATCGGGTCCTCTCCCGGCCAGAAGCGATCGGCGAATGCGCGGCTCACGATCGCGACGTGCGCTGCTTCGGGGCCGTCCCGGCGGTCGAAAAGCCGACCCTGCAGGAGTGGAATCCCCATGGCCTCGAAGTAATCGCCACTCGCGATCGCGTAACCCGCCGTCGCATGCTTCGAAAGGTCCCCGTCCAGCTCGAGTCGACCGTTCGGGAGCATACCCGACATCGGTACGGAGCTCACCACACCGGCTGACTCGATTTCGGGGGCGGCTTCCAGACTGGACAACAGCTCCCCGTAGAAACGGGCGTGATCCTGCCCCTCCGGGTATTTCGTAAGGTTGAGCGCCATGTCCATCGTGAGCACGGGCTCCGTATCGAAACCCCTCTCCTGAGAAAGGACCTGCTGGAAGCTGCGGATCAGCAGCCCGGAGCCGGTGAGGAGCACGAAAGCCAATGCGACTTCGGACGCGATGAGGGCCGTCCAGACTCCCGTCCTGCCCCCTGCGCTGCCCCGGTCTCCTGTTCGGAGCGTGCCCGCGACGCTTTGTCGGGTCAGGCGGAGGGACGGCAGCAGACCGAAGAGCACGGCGGTCGCGATCGCGACGAGGATGGTGAACGTCAGGACCCACCCGTCGATCACGACCCCTTCGAGCCGTGGAATGGAGGCGGCGCCCAGTGCGCGAACCGCCCTCAAAGCCAGCGCCGCGAAGGCGACGCCGGCGATGCCGCCGAGTCCCGCGAGAAGGAGACTCTCCGTCAACAGCTGCCGGACAATGCGACGACGGGTCGCGCCGATCGCCGATCGCACGGCCAGCTCACGCGCTCGGCTCGCACCACGGGCCAGGAGCGTGCTCGCGAGGTTCGTGCAGGCCACGAGCAGCACGAGCGCGGCAGCGCCGAAGAGCAGGTAGAGCGGCTGGCGCGCACGCCCCGCGACCTGTTCGAGAAGTGTCCGGACGGCGACCCCGTCGCCGATGAACTCCCGGTCGTCGGTGATATCCGCTGTGACCCGTGCCTGGATCGCATCGAGCTCCGCGTCGACCTGCTCGATCGTGGCGGCCGGAGCCAACCTCCCCACAACCCTGTAATTATGGGCCGATCGGGAGCTTCCGGTATCGATCAGTGGTATCCAGATCCGGGCATTGAACGGGAAGTCGAAGTTTTCGGGCAGGACTCCCACCACACGGTAGGCCTGTCCTCCGGTCTCGAACCGGATTTCCTCGAGCGGCCGACCCGAGAAGACCGTTCTCCAGAGGTCCTCGCGAATCAACGCGAGCGGCTCCGTGCCGGAAGCGTGCTCGGCAGGCGTGAGTACGCGTCCGATGACCGGACGCGCGCCCATCACCGACCAGAAATCCTCGGTGACCCGAGCGCTCGAGGTGCGCACCGGATCGTCGCCTCCGACGATCGTTGCTGCGCCCGAGCCGAGAGCCGCCAAACCGCTGAGCGTGCTCGTCTGCTCGCGCCAGTCCGAGAAGTTCTGGATCGCCACCGGCATCTCCATACCGGTGGCGGGCTTGTGCTCGTTGATCCACACGAGCGAGCCCGGCTCCGAATAGGGGAGCGGCTGCAGGAGGACGCCGTTGATGACGCTGAAGATGGCCGTATTGGCGCCCATTCCCAGTGCCAGCGTGATCAGCGCGATGATCGTGAAGCTCGGTGTCTTCGACAGCGTGCGTAACGCGTATCGGAGATCCTGTCCGAGGGCGTCCAACCTGTGTGCCCGACGGGCGGCGCGATCCGCGGACCGCGTGATGTCGCGACATTCTCTGCTGATATCGGTCATGTTTCCAAAGAGTCGGTCGGCTTCACTGCGGGCGGCACCCGGATCCCAGCCGAGGTCGATCAGCTCCTGCGCACGCATCTCGAGGTGGAAGTCCAGCTCCTTGCGCACGTCTTCCTCCACCGGAAGCTGTCCGAGCTCGGGTCGGTTGCCGTGAAGCGGTTTACGGGGAGTCTTCATCAGGCCGGCTGAGAGGCATTCAGGACCCGGGACATGGCGTCCACATACCGGCTCCAGGACGCGATCTCGCGCTCCAGATGCTCCACGCCCGGGTCCGTCAGCGTATAGAACTTCGCCTCACGACCGGTGTCGGTGAGGCCCCATTCGGCTTGGACCAGGCCGCGTTTCTCCAGTCGCCGCAGCGCGGGATAGAGTGCACCTTCCTCGACCTGGAGCGTCTCGTCGGTCATGGCGCGTATCGACTTCGAAACACCGTAGCCGTGCAGTGGCTGCCAGCTGAGCGTCTTCAGGATCAGCACGTCCAGCGTGCCCTTCAACAGGTCCATTCTCTCCGGCCTCGTCCTCGATCAGTTTGTCCGACTTCGGCATCCTGCGAAGTCATACCCATAAGATTGATATGGGTGTGTGATCATCCAGACGGAATTTCGATCCGCCGGGTTTCAACGCCTCGCTTGCGCGACCGCCGGTCGAGGAGGACTCTTCCTGGCCTCACGGGTCGGGACCGTGCCGAGCATCATCGAGACCGAGGTGTGACATGGTGGCGAGAGTTCTCCTGATGGCCCCTGCGGCCGCGCTTTTCGCTTGTGCTCCCGGGGGGGACCCTCCCCCCTCCTTCGACGTGGGGGACGTCTTCGACGGGACCGCCGGCCGATGGGTCGACCTCACCCACACCTTCTCGGACGAGACGCTCTATTGGCCGACCGCGGAGGGCTTCATGCTGCGTGAGGACGCGTACGGGGATACCGAAGGCGGGTATTTCTACGCGTCTTACAGCCTGGAGACCGCCGAGCACGGCGGCACCCACCTCGATGCGCCGATCCATTTCGCTCGCGGGGGCGCGACGACGGACGAGATTCCGCTCGACCGGCTCATCGGCCCGGCGGCCGTGGTCGACGTCTCCGCGCAGACCTCGCCGGACTATCGGGTCACCGTCGAGGACCTTTCGGCGTGGGAGTCGTCGCACGGTCGAATCCAGGACGGGACGATCCTGCTGCTTCGGACGGGATGGGGCCGGCGCTGGCCGGACCGGGAGCGTTACATGGGCACCGCCCTGACCGGTTCCGAGGCCGTGGCGGAGCTGCATTTCCCCGGACTGGCACCCGCGGCGGCGACCTGGCTGGTCGAGAACCGCGCGATCGTGGCGATCGGCATCGACACGCCGAGTATCGACTTCGGACAGTCGACCGGGTTCGAGTCCCATGTGATTCTGTACGGCGCGGGCATCCCCGGATTCGAGAACGTCGCGAATCTCGACGCTCTGCCCGAGTCGGGAGCCTATGTCGTCGCCCTCCCGATGAAGATCGGCGGAGGTAGCGGCGGTCCACTGAGGATTGTCGGGTTCGTTCCGAGCTGAGCCGAGAACCCCGCCGGAGCGAGGTCTCTCCAAGACTAAAGAGGAGTCGTGCCCAATGGGGCTGAACAAACGCTACGACGGATACAAGTCCTTCCAGTACCTGGAAGCCGGGAGAGACTATCGGGAATTCCCGCTTGCGGCCGAGATCGACCGGGTAGAGCCATTCCGGGTCCCGCTCTCGGAGGAGGAGGAGGCCCGCGCCCGGTCCTTCGTGGAAAACCACGTGATGATCTCCCTGCACGAGCACCTGGGTGTGTTCCCAGATCCGGTCGAAGAAACGCCGGCCTACGTGCGGGAAGGGCGCATGGCCACCGCCTTCGAAGGCCTCTCCCGGTCCGCTTGGGATTGTGTCTTCGACAACCTCATGGACGGGATCTGTACGATCCATTCCCGCACCGGGTGGCAGTGGGAAGACGTGCTGCACGATCTCGGCATGCGTCTCTGCGACCTCGCTCATCAGGACTTCCTGATCCATTGCGCACGGGTGGAGGATATCCACCGCGCGCACCGGGAGGGTAAGATCGCCTGGCTCGCCTCGATGGAAGGCGCGGCGATGATCGAGAACGACCTGGATCGGATCGACATCCTCTACGGCTTCGGGGTGCGCGCGCTCGGCATCGCCTACTCGGAGGCGAATGCTCTGGGCTCGGGTCTCAGGGAGCCGCGGGACGGCGGCCTGACGGTGTTCGGGCGCCGGGCCGTGGCCCGGATGAACAAGCTCGGGATGCTGATCGACTGCTCCCACTGCGGCGACCAGACCGCTCTCGATACCATCGAGTGCTCCGAGAAGCCGATCATCCTCTCGCACATCGGGGCGCGTGCCCTTTGGGACTCGAACCGGCTCGCTCCCGACGAGGTGCTCGAGGCGTGTGCGGCGAAGGGCGGCGTGATCGGAATCGAGGCCGCTCCGCACACCACGCTCACCTACGACCGTCGCGTCCACGACATCGAGGCCTTCATGGAGCACTTCGAGTACGTGAAGGACCTCGTCGGAATCGAGCATGTCGGCTTCGGCCCGGACTCGGTCTACGGGGATCACGTCGGGCTGCATCGCGTTTACACCGCGAACCTCTCCATCGACGAGTCCCGCGCCCATCACGACGAGGCTGACGAAGAACAGGCCTTCGAGGAGGTGGCGTACGTGAAGGGGCTCGAGAACCCGACGGAGGGTTCGTACAACATCGTGCGGTGGCTCGTTCGGGAGGGCTATTCCGACGAGGACATGGCCAAGGTGATGGGCGGCAACGCGCTGCGCCTGCTCGAGGAGGTCTGGACCGCGTGATGGTCGGACCGGCCCGGGCGGGGATGCTCTTCGCCGCCCTGTTTGCCACCGTGCCGGCGCGCCCCCTCTCGGCCCAGAGCCATCTCCTGGCGGGCAGGGCGGTCGTGCGCGTCGAGGGGGAGAGCGCGTCGGTCGAGATCGACTATGTGGTCGAGTCCGACGGAAGCGCGGCCGCGGTGTCCCTCGAAGGCCTCGCCTTCCGGCCGACTCGGGTCGAGAGCTTCGGGGCCAGCGTGGACGGGACCCCCGTAGGCTCCCGGCTGGAGGTGGGAGCCACCGGCCGCCTGACGAGCGAGGTGCCGATTGCCCCGGGACGCGCCGGGGAGATCGGGATCCGTCTGGCGTACCGGGTATCCGGAGCGGTCGAGGGAGAGGATCCCGTCCGCCTGCGTGTCCCGATCCTGGCCATTGCGTGGCCCCCGGAGGAGGGGCTGCCCGGGACGTTCCAGGGGGAGGTCACGCTGCCCGAGGGCCTGAGCGTCTACGAGTCGTTCCCGAGCGGCCTCCGCAACACCGGACCCGGGCGATACCAGTTCGACCTGCCCGCGGCTCCGGCGCTTCTGTCGATGCGTGCCACACGCGGAGATCGGGCTCCCCTCGGAGGGATCGTGCGCGTTCTCGACGCCATGGTCCTCCTCGTTCTCCTGGTCCTGCTCCGGGCCGGTTGGCGCCACTTCCGCGAGACGGGCTGAGGCGATGCCGGGCTTTGCCTTCTGGGGGCTCTTCGTCGTCTTCGGGCTGATCGTCGTTCTCTATGCGCTCTGGATGTGGTGGGCAGAGCGGAGGGATGAGGAGTGAGGGGCCAAGTCGTCGTCTTCCTCTTGTATTTCGGGGTCGTCTTCGGGATCGGCTGGCTGAGCCTGAAGCGGACCAAGAGTGAGGAGGACTACTGGATCGCCGGTGGAAACCTCGGCTGGCTCCTGGGAGGCACGACGATCGCGGCGACCCATACCAGCGCCGGCTCCTTCATGGGGACGATCGGCGTCATGTACTCGGCGGGCTGGTCGTTCGGTTGGCTGATCCTCTCGATCCCGCTGGCCTACTGGTTCATGGCCGCGGTCCTCGCTCCTCGCTTCATCCGGGTGAAGGAGCTGACCCTGCCGGGCTTCGTGGAGTCGCGCTATTACAGCAAGCGCACGCGGGCGCTCGCTGCGGCGATCATCCTCCTCGCCACCGTCGTCTATATCCAGGCGCAGATCGTAGCCGGGGGATTGATCGCCAGCACGGTTTTCGGGATTCCGACGACGATCGGTATGGTCGGATTCACGCTGATCCTGCTGGTGTACACGGCGATCGGCGGCATGCTGGCCGTGGTCTACACGGACTTCCTGCAAATCGTGATCATGGTGATCGGCGTGCTCTTCGCACTCCCACTCGCGGTTCGGCATGTCGGGGGCTGGGGGGATCTGTTCCAATACGTTCAGGCGGTCAACCCGGCGACGTTCACCTTCGAGGCGTTCCCGCCCGTCCTGCTCTTCACGATGGGCCTCGCCTTCTTGCTCGGCTCGGTGTCCTCCCCGGCTCAACTGATCCGACTCTACGCGATGAAGGATATGCGGGCGGTTCGTCGCGGCATCCTCCTGGCGATCCTCCTGATCACCGGCGTCAACCTGATGATCTTCCTCCTGTCCCTGGTCAGCGTGGTGCTCTTCCCGGCGCTGCCGACGGGGGACCTCGCCATGCCGATGATCGCCCGCACGGTTCTTCCCGCGTTCCTCGGAGGCATCATGCTTGCGGCGATCACCTCGGCGATGATGTCGACAGTGGACTCGCTCCTGATCGTGGCCGGCTCGGCGCTCTCCCAGGACATCTACCAGACGCTGATCGATCCGGAGATGAGCGAAGGAAAGCGTGTCGTGGTCGACCGGATCGGCGTCATGCTCGTCGGGACCGTACCGGTCCTGCTGATCCTCAGCGGGGTCGGGGAGGGCGAGCTCATTCAGTTCATCGTGCTGCTCTTCACGGCGCTCATGGCCTCGAGCTTTTTCGTGCCCGTCGTCGCCGGCGTGTACTGGAAGCGTGCCACGCGCGAGGGTGCGGCGGCGGCCATGATCGGAGGAGTCGGCGCCGCGCTGCTCTGGGAGCTGTTCGGATCCGAGACCGTCGATCCGGTACTGCCCGGGCTCGTCGCCTCGGCGGTGCTGATGCTGGTCGTGAGCCTGGCGTCGCCACCACCGCCCCCAGAGGCCGTCGAGCCCTACTTTCCGGATCGCTGAGGTCGCGGCCCCGACCGGATCGCGCCGCTGGCTCGGAGTGAGTCGGCGGTACATCTTGCGGCAGTCACGTACCCGCTCGAAAGGAAGCATCGATGGCCAGCTCGATGGTGGATCGCATGATCGGAGCGGCGACGCTCAACGTCGCCACATACGAAGAGGTCGAGGCCGACGACACGGCCACCAGCCAGGCGGCGATGGTCGTCGCGCTCGTGGCGGTGGCGCAGGCCATCGGAGGCTTCGGCGGGGGCGGCCTCATCATGGGCCCCATTGCAGCGCTCATGGGTTGGCTGATCTGGGCGGGTGTGACCTATGTGATCGGCGATAAGATCTTCGACGGTACGGCGACTTGGGGTGAGCTGCTGCGGACGATCGGGTTCGCTCAGGCTCCCGGAGTCCTCGTCGTCTTCGCGATCCTGCCGCTCGGGATCGGCTTGCTGGTCCGCGGGGTGGTCGGGATCTGGATGCTGATCGCGGGGATCATCGCGATCCGTCAGGCGCTCGACTTCAGTACCGGGAAGGCGATTCTCACGGCCGTGCTGGGATGGATTCCGGCTGCCATCCTGATGGCGATCGCCGGCGTGTGACGGGGCCGGCGGCCTCGCGTAGTGAGGAGGCTCCGACCCTCAGGGGTGACAGCCGTTCGACGGTACCTGGGTAGGGCCTTGGGTCGCGGAGACGGTCATCGACCAATAGTCGGTCCAGTCGGCGTCCGGATTCCGCGCGTAGCCGATCCCGACGTGCGTCCCGTCGGCGACCCGCAGTACCGCCTCGTGCGACGGACTGTCCACCCAGTCGCGGATCAGCTCTGTCGCGGTCGGATGGCCGGCGCCCAGGTTCTCGAGGACGAAAAGCGCCTGAAAGCCGGCGGCGGCGACTCGATCTTCGACCGAGGCTCCGTCCGAGCCGGTGCGCTCGAAGAAGTTGTTGAGGGCCATGTCGTCGGCGTGCGCCTGGGCCGCAGAGGCGAGTCGCTCGTCGATCGAGAGGGGTGCGATGCCCCGCAGCGCCCGGACCTCGTTGATCGCCTCGAACAGCAGCTGGGGCGGGGTCGCCTCGCAGCCGAGCCGTGTCAGGTCGGTTGGGGAATCTCCTCCGCACCCTGTGAGGGTCAGGACGAGCGCGAACGATGCGCAGCGACCGACAGACGGTCGTGGGATCATCCAATCCTCCGGCGGGTTCGTTGATGGCACCGAGGAGTACGCCGTACTCTGAGCTTCGTTACGCGTAACAGTCTGCTGCAAACGGCTTCGAATGATCTCTCCTGGCAAGGGTGTCGCATCGGTAAAGGTCGAGCGCTATCGGGCGGGTGATCGCTCGCGGCGGAAGGACGTGGTCGCAGTGGAGGAGCCGCTCGAGATTCGGGTGGAGGACCTCCATGGCGGTCGGGTGCGCACGACCACGGTCTCCGTCACGATGCGCACGCCCGGCGACGATTTCGAGCTGGCCGTCGGATTCCTCTTCGGCGAGGGCCTGCTCGCCAGCGCTCGGGACGTCGCGGAGATCAGCTACTGCATGGGCGAGGAGCCCCAACAGTACAACATCGTCGTCGTGCGCTTGCGTTCGGGGTCGGAGTTCGACGTGGAGGCTGTGGCGCGAAACTTCTACACGACCTCCTCCTGCGGTGTCTGCGGCAAGGCCTCCCTCGAAGCGGTCGAGATTCGGGGATGCGAGCCGCTGCCGGAGGGGACCTTGTCGATTCCCGAGGGCGTTCTCACCTCGCTGCCCGAAGCACTGCGGGAGCGTCAGGGCCTCTTCGACCGGACGGGCGGGATCCACGCGGCGGGTCGCTTCGCCCCGGACGGCAGCCTGCTCGACTTGAAAGAGGACGTCGGGCGCCACAACGCGGTCGACAAAGTCGTCGGGAAGGCGTTTCTGTCGGAGCACTTGCCGCTCATGGACGAAATCCTCTGCGTGAGCGGAAGGGCATCCTTCGAGATCATGCAGAAGGCCTTGGCCGCCGGCGTGCCCGCCGTGGTGGCCGTGGGGGCTCCGTCCAGCTTGGCGGTAGACCTGGCGAAGCGCTTCAACATGACGCTGGTGGGGTTCACGCGCTCGGACGGGTTCAACGTCTATGCCGGCGCGCAGAGAATCGAGCGGACCGCGTGAGCGGGAATCCTCGGCTCGGGGCGGTGCTGGCTGGAGGCGGCAGCCGTCGATTCGGATCGGACAAGACCCTGTCCCTGCTGGGGGGAAAACCCCTGGTCCGTTGGGCGACGGAATCGCTGGCCGCGGCTTGCACCTCGGTGGTGGTCGTCACGGATCGCCCCGAGGTCGAGGAGGCGGCCGGGGTGAAAGCCATCGGAGACCGCGTCACGGGCCGTGGCCCGCTCGGCGGGCTCGAGGCGGCTCTCGCATGGGCCGAGTCGACACGCGCCGCGGGTGTCTTCCTGCTGGCGGGGGACATGCCTTTCGTCACACCCGAGCTGATCACCCACGTGCGAGGCGGGGGCAGCGGGCCTCGTGCGGCCGAGGGACCGATTCAGGCCGAGCCGCTCTGTGCGTGGTACCCGGTCTCGTTGCTGGTGGAGGTACGACGCCGGCTGCAGGCGGATCGGCTGTCCATCACGGAGCTCGTGACCGACGTGCGCGCGGAGATCGTGTCGGTGGAGCGCTTCGGCGCCCCCGCTCACCTGCTCGGCGGCATCAACGAGCCGGCGGATCTGCGCCGTGCGGAGGCTCGGCTGGCGGAAGCCGGCGCCGCTCCGGACACCGGCGTTTGAGCTCGCGCGATTCGCGCCCGCCGGTCGTCTCGGTCATCGGGCTCAAGGATTCCGGCAAGACGAGCCTGGCGGTGGAGCTCATCGCCGAGTTGGGCAGGCGAGGGCATCGCGTCATGGCGGTCAAGCACGGGCACCACTTCCGGCTGGATACACCCCACACCGATTCGTGGCGCATGCGGCACGAGGGTGGGGCGAGACGGATCGTCCTTGCGGGCCCCGAGGAGATGGCCATCGTCGGTGACTGGCCAGAGGTACGTGAGCCCGACTTGCTCGAGATCGTCAGCCGCCACCTCTCCGACGCCGGCGTCGTGGTGGCGGAGGGTTTCAAGGGCGAGAGAGTCCCGAAGATCGAGGTGTACCGGAAGGCGGCGCACCCCGGACCGCTTTTTGGCTCGGGGGCCGTGGCCGACCGCGACTACCTCGCCATTTGTACCGACGATCCGACCGTGGAAGCCTCCGTGCCGCTCGTGGACCTGAACGCGTCCGATCGAGCCGTTCAGCTCGCAGACCTGGTGGAGGCCGCGCTCTTCGCGTAGTCCACGAGGCGCTCGATATAGCTGTTCATCGGCGGACAGACGACCCCGCCGCCGGAGAGTGCTTCGACGGTGTGTCTCGTGTCGTAGGTGGTCGGGTGGGTGAAGTAGCCGACCGCTTCGGCGGGCATGCCCAGCCATCGCTGCACACCCGGTACGTGCCGGATCATCCCCGTCGCGAGGCCGGCCGGGAGCCGGACGACGAAGAGTCGCTTGCCCAGATATGCGGAGATCCGGCGTAGCAGCCATCCGTTGGTCGGTGGCTCGGGATCGGCCAAGTGGAAGGTGCCTCCCAGGGTCGAGTCCTGAAGGCTCAGATAGCTGATCGCGTCGACGATGTAGTCGCGGGGGGCGATGTTCACGCGAAACGAGTCGAGATCACCGACGACGGGCATCAGCACCCATCTCGGCTGCCGAAGCAGAAACAGAATCACGAAGTACAGGCCGTCGAACTTCTCGGTGATCCCGGTGCGGGAGTCGCCCACGACGGCAGCCGGCCGGTAGACCGTGGTGGGCAGCCCCTTGTCCATCCGGCTTCGGACCTCGACTTCGGCCCGGTGCTTCGTGCGCTCGTAGTGGTTGTTGAATCCGTGCCCGGCCTCCAGATCCTCCTCGCGGAAAACGCCGTCGTAGCGGCCGCTGACGTAACAGGTGCTCACATAGTGGAGACGCTCGAAACCCTCTCGGTTCTGGCAGAAGTCGAGCACGTTGCGGGTGCCGTTGACGTTGACCCGCTCGGCCGTCTCCAGATCGACTCCGACTTCGTAGATCGCGGCGAGGTGGAAGACTTCGTGGATCGGTCCCCGCTCCTCTTCCGTCGATAACCCCAGCCCGGGGACCGTGATATCGCCGTCGACGAGTGTGACTCTGCCGCCGTCGACGCCGATCTGGGCCAGCCGCTCCTCGGCCAGGGACCGCATGCGTTTCTCGACCAGGCAGACGACGTGCGTGTCCGGCCGGTCGCGGATCAACCGCGGAAGCAGGCCTGTCGCGAGGAATCCGGGGAAGCCCGTGAGAAGGACTCGGCGCACGAATTGGGGTAGCTTGGGGGATGGAATCGCAGGCTGAGCATGCCACCCTACGGTGGCCGAGGCAACCGATCGGGAACCCAACGTGCCTCCCGGATGTGTATCACCTATCATGAGTCCGGTTCCCGAGCGAGATCCCCGAGGGCGAATGCCAGCCATGAAGCCGCAGGACGGCTCACCCGGAATGGGTTGGGCCGCGGCCGTGGGCGTGGGCTTCGTCACGATCGCGTTGATCGTGCTGGCCATCGTCCCGGTCTACCTGGAGCGGAGTCACCACGAGCTCCAGGAGCGGATGGACGTGCTCAGCCAGATCCACTCGGTCGAAGAGGGCCGGGCCGGGCGTGTGACGACGCTTCGGGAGCTGGCTTCCGTCTACTCGCGGCAGTCCGCGCGGGTCGTGCAGTTCGTGAATTCGGGCGACACCCTGTTCCAGCGCCTATACGGCGATCTCCTCTCCGAGGAGACGGAGATCGTCGCGCGGCTCACGGAGCTCGGAGAGCTCCTGTCGCTACAGTTCCGGCAGCAGTGGGCCGAGACGCAGGCGGCGGTGGCGGAATGGCATGTGCACCACGCCCCGGTGATGGGCGTCGGGACCGTGCCCGACCGGGTGACTGCGGGTGTGCCGGCCGAGTCGCTCGCGAGCTTCGCACCCAGAGTGGCCGAGGATCGTGTGCTGGCGGCGCGGGTGCGCGACCTCGTTCGCGCGCTCGAAGATCGCGTGGTCGCGGACGCGCTTCAGACGCGCGCTCAGCTCGATTTTCGGGAGAGCTTGCAGTTCTGGCTGACCACGGGATCGGCGGTGTTGGCGGTGCTGGGCCTGCTCGTGATGGTCGCGCTCACCCGACATTTCCGCACGGTCGCCATTCGTGAGCAGCAGCGGCGACAGGAAGCGACGAACGCTCGGCGACAGGTGCGCTCGGTGCTGGAGGCCACGGGAGAAGGCGTCTTCGGCCTCGACCTCGAGGGGCGTTGTACGTCGGTCAACCGAACGGGTGCGCTCATGCTGGGCTATGCGCCGGGAGACCTGAAGGGCAGGCGCGTTCACGGCCTCGTGCACCATTCCCGACCGGACGGCTCTCCGCTCGATCACTCCGAGTGCATCGTGACTCGGGCCATCGAGACCCGGGCGCCGGTGCGCTCCTCCGACGAGGTCTTCTGGCGCGCCAACGGGTCGTCCTTCCCGGTCCAGCTTTCCGCGAGTCCCATGGTCGACGGGCGGCGCGTCATCGGGGTGGTGTTGACCTTCACGGACCTGACCGAGGTCCGTGAGGCCCAGGCGGCCCTCCAAGAGGCGGTACGAGCCCGGGATCACGTGTTGGCGATCGTCTCGCACGACCTTCGCAATCCGGTGGGCACGATCGGGGCGGCCGCCGAGTTGCTCCTCGACGTGCCGGTCCGTGAAGACCAGCGGCGGGACCACCTGCAGATCATCCGCCGTTCGGCCGAGCGGATGGGTCGTCTGATCCAAGATCTGCTCGATGTCGCGCGTATCGAGTCCGGTCAGCTCGAGATCGTCCCGACGACGGTCGACTTCGGCGAGTTGGTCATCGATGCGGTGCGCGAGGCTGCGCCGTTGGCCCGGGGCAAGGGGGTCGACGTCCTCGAGCCACCTGCCAGGCCAATCCCCGTGGTGGCGCGGGTCGATCGTTATCGGACCTTCCAGGTCCTTTCGAACCTCCTCGGCAACGCCATCAAATTCACGCCGGCAGGGGGGAGCGTCTCGGTCTCGGTCGAGAGCTCCCCGGATTGGGTCTCCGTCTCCGTTGCGGACACCGGTCCCGGCATCGACGCAGGCAGCCGGGCCTACCTCTTCGATCTCTTCTGGCGGGGGAAGGAGTCGGGCCGAAAGGGCACCGGCCTCGGTCTCGCGATCGTGCGGGGGATCGTCGCGGCGCACGGGGGGCAGGTGAGCGTCGACAGCGAGCCCGGCCAGGGGAGCGTCTTCACGGTACGCCTCCCACGGGGTGTCTCGGGGGAGCGTCCCGAGGCCGAGCCACCCGCCGGCCTTCCCGCTACCTCGGGTGTTTCCGGAGACTGAGACCCGACCCGCTACGTGCGCCCGTCACCGATGGCGCTCGCCCACGCCAGCAGTCGCTCGACCTCGTCGGTCGTGAAGACCCGGATGCCCGCCTCGAGGAGCTCGTCGGCCTCTCCCGTGTCGTTGACGGTCCAGACCACGCAGTCGAGTCCGTGCCCGGAGATTCGGTCGACCGTCCCCGGGGCGTCGAGGACGATGCGGTGCCGAAGGCTGAGCACGGCGTTTCCGTCGAGCTCGGCGCGGTCGATCGCCTCCGTGAGGACCTTCGGCGCCGTCACGATATAGCCGACGGGAACCCGAGGGTCGAAGGTTCGGATCGCTTCGAGCAACGGCCAGTCCAGGGAGATGAAGGTCAGCCGGTCGGCCATCCCGGATCGGCGCGCGACCCCCGTAATCCCGACCAGATCGGCGGTGGATCTCGCACCCTTGATCTCGGCGTAGACATGATCGGCCCTGCCGGCCACCGTCTCGAGCGCCTGCTCGAAGGTGGGGATCGCCTCTCCACGGAAGGAGTCGGAGAACCAGGCCCCCGCATCGAGCTCTCGCAGCTCTTCGTAGGTACGGTCGCCGATCGGACCCGTACCGTCGGTGGTCCGTTCGAGGTCGAAGTCGTGGAAGACGACCGGAGTACCGCACGCGGCGACATGCAAATCCCATTCGATTTGGCGGGCTCCCGCCTCGATCGCGGCCTCGATCGCGGCCAGGGTGTTCTCCGGGGCCCGAGCGCTGAAGCCCCGATGCGCCACGATGGTCGGGCGCGTCACGCGGTTTCCGGATCCTCCTCGGCGGGATTCGATTCGGGCGGTGTCGAGCCCGAAGTCAGCTCGTGGTGGAACTCGCTGACCTCGACGAGACGGCGCACATTGGATTCGATGGAATCCATCTGCTGCTCGATCAGGGCCATGCGACGCTCCAGGAGACCGACCGAGTCATCGAGGCCACGCTTCTCGAAGAACTTGCTGAGCGCCTCGACCGTCGGCTTGAGGGCGAAGCGCGCCGTGATGCCGAGCACCGGGATCAGCACGATCGACGTGCCCATGAACACGGCGAGGAGCTCGACGAGGTCGATCGGCATCACCGGGGACTGGATCGCGATCAGCATTGGGGACATTGGATCTCCCGAGTTCATGGATGGGTCTACCAATGCTCGAAGGCAGCCTCGCGCAGCGCAAGCCGGACGAGGCGCTGCCGATGCGGCGGCGGGGCATTTCCGGCATTCCAACCCTGGTCGTGTTCGGGCCGTCCAAATCGGTGGACAAGGGAACCGTTCCTCGAAACCAGAGCCCCGTGGGCGAACAGGCTTCGATGCAGCTTGAGAAGCAGGACGTGGCTCTCGCACAGCGAGGGGACACGGCGGCTTTCGAGCGCCTCTACCGGTCGACGCTTCCCAAGATCCACGGCCTCGCACGCCGAATGGGCGGCGAGGATATCGCGGACGACCTCACGCAGGAGGTCTACATCCGGGCTTGGGAGAAGCTCGAGACGTTTCGAGGAGATGCGGCGTTCGGGACCTGGCTGCACCGCCTGGCGGTGAACCTGATCCTGAGCCGGCGCGAGACGATTCGAAGGAGAGAGGCCAGACAGGTCTCGGGAGATGCAATGCTGGAGTCGGTCGCGGGAAGAGTCGGGACGCCGGGCCTGAAAATGGACTTCGAGCACGCGCTCGGACGCCTTCCGGACGGCGCTCGGCAGGTCTTCGTGCTCTACGACGTCGAAGGCTACTCGCACCAGGAGATCGGCCGGATGATGGGAATCAACGCCGGCACATCCAAGTCCCAGCTGCACCGAGCACGGATGTTGTTGAGGGAGATCCTGAACTGATGAGCACAGAACACTGGACGGACCGCCTTTCGGACTACCTGGAGGAGAGCCTGGGCATTGCCGAGCGGCGTGCTCTGGAGGCTCACCTCGAAGAGTGCGCGGAGTGCCGAGAGGTTCTCGATGATCTCAGGGCCATTGTCGCCCGTGCCGGAAGTCTCCCGGATCGGGCTCCCGAGCGGGATCTCTGGCCCGAGATCGAAGCCGCGCTGAACCGCAGCGAGTCGGAGGTGATCGATCTGTCGAGCCACCTCCGCACGCGGGAGCCTTGGTCGCGACGCAGACAGCTGCGCATGACCGTGCCTCAGTTGGCGGCGGCCGGCCTGGCGCTGGCGATCTTCTCCGGTGCGACGTCGCTCGCGCTCGTGCCGCGGATGCAGTCCGGCGATGCCGAGACTGCCGCGATCGCGCCGAGGGGGGCGGTGATGACCGTCTCCGATCGCGCCGGCGAGCTCGCACCGGGGTACGCGGACGAGCTTCGGCGGCTCGAAGATCTGCTCGCCGAGCACCGCGCAGATCTCGCCCCGGCCACCGTGCGGATCCTCGAAAAGAACCTGAACATCATCGATCGCTCGATCGAGGAGTCGCTCGCTGCTCTTCAGGAAGATCCGGGCAGCGAGTTCCTTCGGGCCCATGTCGACCGGGCATTCCGGCGCAAGGTCGAGTATCTGCGGGAGGCCTCCACCATCGCCGGCTGGGCGCTCTGAGATGGTCACTTCCTTTCTGACCCTGGCACTCACGGTGCTCGCGTCGAGCCCTGTGGCCGACACGACGCTGTCGGTGGAGCAGGGAGACCGGCTCGTGGTCCAAGGCTTCTCGGGTGAAATCGCGATCGAAGCGTGGAACGGCAGCCAGGTCCTCATCGAGGCCGGGGGCTCGGACCGAGTCGAGTTCGACCTGCGGTCCGAGGGTGGCTCGCATGTGCTTCGGCCGGCGGACAGGAAAGGACGGGATCGGTTCCTGGAGTACAGGCTGCGCCTGCCCGCTTGGCTGGCGCTCGAGGTGCGAGGCCAGGAGCTCGACGTACGGGTCGAAGGGCACGGGGGGAACATCGACGTTCGCACGCTTCAAGGGGACATCGTGCTGACCGACGTGGCGGGCGAGGTCCGCGCGCGCACGGTCGACGGTGAGATCGTCGTCTCCGGAGCCGACGGCTCGCTGGAGCTCTTCTCGCTGGACGACGACATCCGGATCGAGGGTGTGCGAGGGACGGTTCGGATCGAGGGGAACGACGGAAACATCCGGCTGACCGACGTCGACGCGTCCTCGGTCGAGGCCACGACCGTGGACGGTGACATCGTATTCTCGGGCGCTCTGCGTCCCGGCGGAAGCTATTCGCTGGTCACGCACGACGGGGATGTGACGTTCAGCCCGCACGGAGCGCTGGATGCCCGCTTCGTCGTATCGACGTTCGCCGGCGGGTTCGAGACCGAGCTGCCGGTGAGGATCAGGAACATGAGCGGCGGTGGCGCGCTCGAATTCGAGCTCGGCACAGGCTCCGCCGACGTGAGGTTGGAGGCTTTCGACGGCTCCGTTCGGCTGGAGCGGTCGTCTGGACGTAACCCTCGCTGAAGGGATCGGCGAGACCACAGTGCGAGATGGAGGAGATTCGATGAATGGGATTGGGAGAGCTGCACTGGTCGCCGCGATCCTTGCGGCGGGTTTCTTTACGCTCCTCGAGGCACGGTCGCCCAACGGCCTGCTCGGAGGGCTCGCCGACGGGGCCGCGCGGGTCGCGTATGCGGCTGAGTGGGTGGTTCAGTCCGTCACTTCGATCTTCGGGGATCGGGAAGTGGGCGACGCCACCGCCCCGCGCAGCGCGCAGGAAGCGACCGAGTTCACCTGGTCGGGCAAAGTCGCGACCGGGGCCGTGCTGGAGATCAAGGGAGTGAACGGGCCGATCGTCGCCGGACTCGCCTCGGGTTCCGAGGTAGAGGTGCGGGCGACGAAGCAGGGCCGTCGCAGTGATCCGAGCGAGGTACGGGTAGAGGTCGTCGAACATGAAAAAGGCGTCACGCTGTGCGCCGTCTATCCGTCTGCGCGCGGTGGCGAGAATCATTGCGGACCGGGTGACGAGGGGCGCAACCAGGTCAACAACAACGACGTGAGCGTGAGCTTCTTCGTCCGGGTGCCGGCCGGAGTCGTGCTCCACTCCCGGACGGTGAACGGTGATTTGGAGATCGAGGGGCTCGAGTCGGATGTCGTCGCGGCTTCGGTCAACGGAGACGTGAGCATCACGACGACCGGGTACGCCGTCGCCCAGACCGTAAACGGCTCGATCGAGGCCGTCATGGGTCTGATCGATCCCGATGGGATGAGCTTCTCGACGGTCAACGGGTCGATCGAGCTCGATATACCGGACGACCTGGATGCCGATCTGCGAGCGAGCTGGCTGAACGGGAGCATCGAGACCGATCTGCCGTTCTCCCTTCAGGGAAGGGTCTCGAAGCGCAGTGCGGCGGGTCAGTTCGGCGCAGGAGGACCGAACATCGAACTCAAGACGGTCAACGGATCGATTCGGATCCGATGACGACAAGGAGCGGGATCTTCATGTTTCACAATCTCAAGATATCGGTCGGCCTCCTCGGGTTGATGGTCCTCGTCTCGCCTGCCGATGGGCTCGGTCAAGAAGAGTACCGTGTCGGCGGCCAGGCCGTTTCGATCTACAACTTGGCCGGCACGGCGACGATCGTGCGCGGGAGCGGGTCGGACATCGTCGTGCGGGTCCGGCGCGGGGGCGCCGACGCGGATGCCCTCGAGATCGCCACCGGCTCGATCGCCGGTCGTGAGACGCTGCGCGTCATCTATCCGGACGATCAGGTCGTCTACGACGCGGGCCGCGGCCGTTTCAACAACACGGTGCGCGTGCGCTCCGACGGGACCTTCGGAGAAGGTCGGGGCGGAGACAGGGTCGAGGTCAGGAGTGGTGGAAGCGGCCTGGAGGCGTGGGCCGATCTCGAGATCCTGATGCCCGCGGGGAAGGACCTGGATGTCTACGTGGCAGTCGGTGAGGTGGAAGCCGAAGGCATCCGGGGCGCGCTGTCGATCGACACCGGGTCGGGAAGCGTGAGCGCCGTCGATATCGAAGGTGACCTGGATGTCGACACCGGATCGGGAAGCGTCGACATACGTGGCGTCGAGGGTAACCTCTCCGTCGATACCGGCTCCGGCAGCGTCGACGTCGAGGAGGTTTCAGGGAGTATGGTGAGCATCGACACGGGCTCGGGTTCTGTCGAGGGAAGCGGTGTCACGGCCGACGTGCTCGAGGTGGACACGGGCTCGGGTGGCATCGATCTGAGGGATGTCGCCTCCCCGGAGGTCGTGCTCGACACGGGGAGCGGATCCGTCTCCGTCGAGCTGCTCTTGGACGTCGAAGTGCTCGACATCGATACCGGCTCGGGGGGCGTTACAGTCGCGCTACCGTCGGGGGCTGGTGCGGAGGTCGAGATCGAGACCGGAAGTGGCGCTATCGACCTCGACTTCCCGGTCGAGATCCGCCGGGCCTCGCGCGATCATGTGGTCGGTTCGATCGGGGACGGTCGGGGCACCATCCACGTCGACACCGGGTCGGGCAGCGTTCGCTTCGTCCGCTGACCGCAATCCGCGCTGGACCCCTGCAGGCGCCCCGGCCGTTCAACGGTCGGGGCGCTTTCGGTTCACGACCGCCTCTCCAGCTTTTGCATCGAGTACCACGACGCCCACGTGGGTTCATGGGGGACCTCGATCCAGAATGCGGAGCCGGATTCGCGACGCTCCACGCCCGCGGCACCTCCGATTCGCTCCAGGCCCCGCCGTACGATCGCCAGCCCGATGCCGGTGCCCGGGATCGACGTCTGACCGGGCAGTCGCTCGAAGACGCCGAAGATCCGTTCGGTCTGGCCATCCGGAACACCGATGCCGTTGTCGACGACATAGACGCGTAGTCGATTCTGGAGCTGCTCGGGCACGATCCTGATCTCGGGCCGCTCCCCCTCGCGTACGAACTTGATCGCGTTCGAGACGAGATTCCGAAGAGCTTGTTGCAGGACGGTGCCGACCGAGTGCACCGGTGGAACGGTTCCCTCGACCGTGATCGATGCACCGGTTGCGTCGATCTCGATCTGCAGGTCGTCCCTCACATGCGTCAGGATCTCTTCGATATCGACCTGTTCGAGCTCGAGATCGGCCAGGCTCACCCTGCTGTATGCAAGCAGGTCGGTGATCAGGAGCTCCGCGCGGTGTCCGGCCGCGACGATGCGGGAGACGAAGTCGCGCCCTTGATCGGAGAGATCCTCATCGAGAAGCAGGTGGGAGAACCCGGTAATCGTGCGAAGCGGCGTTCGTAGGTCGTGAGCCACCGAATAGGCGAACGCCTCGAGCTCGTGCGTCGTGGCCTGAAGCCCATGGCGGAGCCCGGTGCGTTCGGCCCGGAGCCCCGCTTCACGCTCGGCCATCGCGACACGAAGCTCGAAGTGGCCAATCTCAACGGGCTTCGGGATGAAGTCGTCTGCGCCCGCCGACAGCACCGGCTCGAGAGCTCGGGCCCCGTCCTGCGCCGTCACGACGACGATGACGGGAAGCTCATCGGTGGAACGGTTTCGTATCTGGCGGCAGACTTCGAGCCCATCCGAGCCCCGAAGGGCGACGTCGAGGACGACGAGATGGAAGGAAGCCTGTTCCACGGCCTCGAGCGCCGACTCACCGTCACCGCACGCCACGACTCGATGTGTCCGTGACTCCAAGGTCCGTCGGAAGCGTTCCCGCTCGAAGGGATCCTCCTCGACGAGAAGGACTCTCAGGGACGAGCGCGGCTCCACTAGCTTTGTGGTCTCTCAGTCGGAAGCACCGAGCGACCCACCGGCCCGAAGGCGCGCGACCCGAGCCAGTGCGGCAGCGGGCTCGAAGAAGGCGTCTCCCGCGATCTCCTGGGCCAGTTGGTATCCTCGGCGGGCTTCCTCCCAGTCGAAGCGGTCCTCGGCGAGCACCCCGCGAAAGAAAGCTTCGACAGCTTCGGTGGGCACGTTGGAGGCCTCGTATTCCTCGGGCGCGGACGTGGGCCCGAGCGGGTCACGCCAATTCGGTCGGCGCCCGATCTGCTGCAACGCGGCGAGCGTGGAGCCGACGGCGAGCCGGGCGACGGCGGGGAGGTCGGCGTCGGACGGTACGTTCGCCTTGAAGCCCGCCGCGAGCACGCCGGTCTCGGCTTCGACCAGACGCAGGGCCAGCGTTGACGATTCACCCAATGCGATCCAAGCGCCGCTCAGGACGTACTCCACCCCCGGTGAGGTCCCCGTGGGCGGAGCGGATCGGGAAGCCGTGAATCCCCTCCTTTCGCGCTCTACCGCCTCGGAGAAGCGCCTCCGTTCGACGAAGCGGACGTCGCGTCGGCGGAGCAGGCCAGCGGATACCAGCTCGCTGAGCCCGATATCGAGGGAGATCGCGACGTCCATCGCCCGGTCCTCGTTGAGGACGGTGATGTTCGACACGGACACCCGGGCAGCCGGATCGATGGCCTCGGGCCGCGGCCGATGGAGGCTTCTCCACATGCCTTCCGATGCGACTGCAACGGTGGAGCCCGGCGGGCCGCGGAGACCGCAGCCGGCGAGGAGGCACAAGAAGGCGGACAAGACCGCTCTTCGGCCTGCATGGCTCACCGTCGTCCTCATGGCGCCTCTGGGAGAGAAGAGGGTGCGGGTCACCGCACCTCTTCCAAGCTAGGTGCCAACCTGGAGAGGGACCAGAAACGCGATCGGGGCTCAGAAGCGATCCGCTGCGAACGCCTCGATGCCCGGCGGGGTTGTTCGACCGAGCACGAAGGCGGCAACGGCCTCGGCCGTGTAGGGCGTCAGAAGGATCCCGTTCCGGAAATGCCCCGTCGCGTAGATCAGGCCCTCCAGATGCTTGGAGCGACCGAGAATCGGGAGTTCGTCGGGCGAGCCGGGTCGGAGACCGGCCCAGGCGTCGCAGCGCCTTGCGCGGGCCAGCGAAGGGACGCACCGCACAGCCGCGTCCCGCAGCGCCTGCAACGTGCCCCGGTCTGTCTGGATCTCGAATCCGGCCTCCTCCTGCGAGGCACCGACCATCACCTCGCGACGCCTTGGGCCGCCGAGCGGGATCACGTACGCACCCGGGGCCGACAGGAGCGGTCGGGGCAGCTCGTGCGAGGACTCCAGCAGGATCATCTGGCCTCGCACCGGTCTCACCGGCAGCGGCTCCGGAAGGTCTTCGAGCTGCCCACTCCAGGCCCCACATGCCAGGACCACGCATTCACCCTCGACCGTCGTACCGTCGTCGAGCCGTACGCCACGGATCCGATCGCGTTCTACCCAAAGCCCTTTCACCGGCGTATGTCTCCGAACCTCGACGTCTTTCTGTGTGGAAGCGCGGGCCAGCGCCGCTGCCAGAAGCCGATTGTCGACGTGCGCGTCATCCTTGAGATGCAGCGCACAGCAGACTTCGGTGGAGAGCAGCGGCTCCAGCTCACGAGCTTCCGCGCCCGAGAGCAGGTCTACGTCGTGTCCCGCTTCGCTCTGCCAGGCGTGCCGTGCTCGGAGCCGCTCGACGCCCGGTTCCCCGTAGGCGCACACCAGTTTTCCGACAGGCCGAAGCAGCACATCGATTCCGGAGTCCTCCAACAGCTGGCCCGCGAACGCGGGGTACATGTCCAGGCTGAGTGAGCCGGCCCGGAGCAGCGGCCCGGGTCCAGGCGCTTCACCGAGTGGTACGAGCATCCCGCCGGCCGCCCATGTCGCTCCGAGACCGGGGTCGCCGCGGTCCAGCACCAGCACGGAGAGGCCCGCCCTGGCGAGTCGCCAGGCCGCCGCGAGCCCGATGGCTCCCGCCCCGGCCACGATCACGTCGAAAGCTTTGCGCGGATGGTTCATATCGAGAAGAATAGGGCGCGAGCGAATCGAGAGAACCCCCTCGAGGTCCCGAGAGCAGGCGTATGATTCCCGAAGGCGAGTTTCGTTTCAGCCATGGCGTCCCGGTGCGCTTCCAGGACATCGATGCGGCGGGTCACGCCCATCACTCGAAGCCGCTGATCTACTTCGAGGAAGCCCGTTGGGAGTACTGGCGTCGCTTGATCGGTCCGGTGGGGGTCGAGGACCTCCGGTACGTGATCGCCGAGTTCCGGGTTCGATACCACGAGCGGATACGATATCCGGACGATCTCGAGGTGGGCGTGCGGATCACGAAGGTCGGCAAGAAGCACTTCGTGATGGAATACCTGGCCTCGTCGTCCGATGGGCGTCCGTTGGCCTCGGCGGAGAGCGTGCAGGTGATGTACGACTATCTCAGCGGAGCATCGGTGGCGATTCCGGACGAGGTCCACCGTGCGATCGCGGATTGGGAAGGGCTCTAGGCGACGGAGGCCGGCTCCTGCCGCGCAGCGCGCGCGCGTGCCCCACGTCGGTTCTCCAGCCAGCCCGGGACCCGGGTGGCGAGCAGTACGACCAGGACGCCGATCGCGACCCACGGCCATCGGGTATCCGCCTTGACCTTCCAGTAGAAGTGGATGACGCCCAGTGTGCCGGCCACATAGACCAGGCGGTGAAGGAGCTGCCAGCGGCGCCCGAGTCGGCGAATCCAGCCTTTGGTCGAGGTGACGGCGAGCGGGATCAGGAGAAGCCAGGCCGTGAATCCCACCGTGATGAACGGACGGTCGGCGATATCCTCCAGGATGAACTCGAAGTCCAGCGTCTGGTCCAGGAGTAGCCAGATCAGGAAGTGACTCGTCACGTACGCGAAGGCGAAGAGGCCCAGCGTCCTGCGTACGCGGGTCACCGGGTTCCACTTCGTCACGATCCGCAACGGGGTTACCGCAAGCGCCGCCAGAAGAAGGATCAGCGCCCAGTCTCCTGTGCGGTGCAGGAGCTCCTCGATCGGGTTCGCCCCCAGGTCCCCCGCACCCGTACGCCAAAGGAGCCTGGCTCCCGGGAAGAGTCCCAGAAGCCAGGCTCCGACCCTGAGGAGCCGGACCTGCGTCTTCAGTACCAACGCTTCAGGTCCATTCCCGCGTACAGGTCGGCCACCTCGTCGGCATACCCGTTGAACGGAAGCGTGCGTCGCCGGCGAAGCTCACCGAGACGGCGCTCGCGGGCCTGGGACCACCTCGGGTGATCCACCTCCGGATTCACGTTCGCGAAGAAACCGTACTCGTTCGGGGCGGCGAGCGCCCAGCTCGTCTCGGGCATCTCCTCCTGGAAACGCACCTTGACGATCGACTTGATTCCCTTGAACCCGTACTTCCAGGGTACGACCAGGCGCAGGGGCGCGCCGTTTTGGTTGGGCAGGTCCCTCCCGTAGACACCGGTAGCCAGGATGGTCAAGGGGTGTCGAGCCTCGTCGAGTCGGAGACCCTCCACATACGGCCACTGCAACACCGGACGTCTCTGGCCGGGCATCTGATCGGGGTCCAACAGTGTTTCGAAGACGACATACCCGGCGCTGCCGAGCGGCGCTGCGCGGTCGATCACGTCCCGGAGGGGGAAGCCCCGCCACGGAATCACCATCGACCAAGCCTCGACGCAGCGCATCCGGTAGATCCGATCCTCCGACTTGGACGGGCCGATGAACGTGTCCAGATCGTACGTGCCGGGGTTCTCGCACAAGCCCTCGACCTCGATCGTCCAAGGGCGGGTCCGGAACTCCTGAGCGTAGCGCACGGGGTCTCCCTTGCCGGTACCGAACTCGTAGAAGTTGTTGTAGGTGGTCACGTCTTCGTACGAATTGAGCGGCTCGTCCAGGTCGGACCGCATCGTGCGCCAGTCCTGCTGGAAGACGTTCGAACCCCGACCGCGCTGCGGGAGCACGACGCCCGCCACGCCGGCGAGGGCGACACCGGCGGCCGCGGCCTTGATGAACTGGCGACGATTCCTGTAGACGGACTCGGGGGTGATCTCGGAGGAGGGGATCGGGTCTGGGCGGCGGATCAGCATGGTCGTCTCGCGGGAGTTCTCGGGGCTCGGTTTAACCTTTAACCCCGATCCCCCTCGCCCTGGTTCCCATCGCCGCGAGCCGGGTCTGTAAGGAGCTGGTCGCCTCGGAGTATAAGGAGGATGAAGGTTTCGGTTGACCACTTTCGGAGCCTTGTTAAACTTGTTGCACTCTGGACCTTGGGGGGCTCCCTTGGTTTAGTAGGCGTTGACAGCCCGGTGGCGCTGGCATGGCGGCCGGGCCATTCGTTTGAAGAGCACCGGAGGATCATGATGTTTGGACGTCGCAGCTTGGGGATTTCCGCCCTGGTCGTGGCCTTGTTTGCCGCGCCGGTCCTCACCCTCGACGCGGGCGCACAGCAGTCGGCGAGTGGCCGCTATCGTGTGCTCGTCCCTGATTTCCAGCCCACTGACAACTCCGACGACGACTTCGGTAAGGACCTTGCCGACGAGCTTCGGGAGGCGATCAGCGACCTCAACACGCACACCGCGGTCGAGGAAGGCGATATCAAGGACGACCTGAAGCGGTTCAAGATGAAGATGGAGGAGCTGGACTGCATCCGCTCCCGTCAGCTCGCCCAGCAGAGCAATTACGAGGTGGTTCTGTGTGCCAGCTATGCTGCCGCGGGGGATGGATTCGCGGTCGCGAGCATCCAGTTCGTCGACACGCGCTCCGGTGAGTCCTTCCCGGTCGAGGGCTTCGAAGTGGCCGAGAAGGAAGAAGAGGTCGCTGCGAGCCGGATCGTCGATCAGTTCGAGCTCTTCGTGGAGCAGACCCGCGCGGCTTCCTTCTGCAGCGACTACGCCCAGAGCCAGCAGTGGGAGAACTCGATCCAAAACTGTGATCGGGCGCTCGAGCTGAATCCGGACGCCAACTCTGTCCGCTACACGCGCGCCAGCGTTCTCAGGAACATGGAGCGTTACGAGGAGTCGCTCGAAGAGATCGACCGCGTCCTCGAGGCCAACCCGTTCCACGAGAACGCGCTTCTCCTCGGCGGTTTCGTGGCCGTGACGCTCGACCGCGCCGAGCTCGCTCGCCAATACTACCGCAAGTATCTGGAGCTCGACCCGACCAATGCCACGGTCCGCATGCGGGTGGCATTCGACCTGGCTCAGGAGGGTGACCCCTTCGGCGGCATGGAGCTGATCGAAGAGGGAATGGCGGCCGATCCGGAGAACATCGAGTTCTACAAGCAGCACGGGAACTTCGCGTTCGCTGCTGCCCGCAACATCGCCGACGAGAACCGGATGATGGGGCGTGACGAGGTCACGCCCGAGGTCGAGGAGCTGTACCGCAAGGCGATCGACTCGTATGGCCGGGTCATGGACTCTCCGGAGGCGGAGGTGCTTCCCAGCCAGCTCCGCAATGCGGCTGCGGCTTATCTGCAGCTTGGCGAGGCCGGTGAATCGGCCGCCTTCACCGAGCGTGCCCTCGAGCAGTTCGGGGACGACGCCAGCCTGTGGATGATCTACGCGGATGCCCTGCGCGAGGACGACCGGATCGACGAGGCGCTCGTCGCGCTGCAGGCGGTCGAGCGTATCGATCCCGACTACGCGCAGCTTCACCTGCGGATGGCGAACCTGCTTCTGCAAGCCGACCGGCTCCAGGAGGCCGTGCCGTTCCTCGAGACGGCCGTCGAAAAAGGAACGCCGGCCGACCAGGCTGCCAACATGATCTTTGCGAACGGGCACTCGCGTTACATCCAGCCGGACCCGAAGAACTACGTCGAGTTCATCGACGTCATCCAGCTGGCGAAGTCGTTCGAGGTCAGCTCGATGGCTCAGCAGACGTACGACTTCTGGCACGGCTACGCGGTATTCCAGCGCGGCATCCAGCTGAACGCCCCCGAGAACCTGGAGTCGGCGAACCTGACGCTGCCCATGTTCAGGGAGGCACTCGGTCTCTTCCAGTCCTCCAAGGACTACGCCGACAGCCAGCCGTCCATCAACTACGCCCAGTTCATCGAGAACACGGGCGTCTACATCGAGATTCAGGAGGCGATCATCAAGCGCGGACGCTGATCGTCACGCGCTGAGCGCTTCCTGAGGCGCCGCGGGACCTTCGGGTCCCGCGGCGCCTTTTGCTTCGGCCTCTTCCGGGCTCCGAAAAACGCCCGAAATCGACGGCCATCACATCCCCGCCGATGCCCTGAAAGCCGCACAGTGACTGCGGTTTCCCATGTCTGGGCACTCCAGCGCAATCCGAAGAAAAGCCGAAAACTGCTCGATGACAAAAGGCTTGACCGCCTGCTCCACTCACGCCTATCTTCGCTCCAATTCATACCACTCCTTACCACTCTATCCCACTTGGTACCACGAACGTGACGACGTTCCTGGGCAGCTACGAGTACCAGTTGGACGAGAAGGGGAGGGTCAGCCTGCCGTCGGCCTTCAGGCGCGGCACGGAGGATCCCCGCTTCGTGCTCCTTCAGTGGAAAGCACCTGCCCTAACACTGTTTCCGCTCGACGTCTGGGCTCAGGCGCAGGAGCGGCTCATCCAGTTCCGGCGTAATCAGCCGGAAGCCTGGGGCGAGGTGTTGTCGATCACGTCGAGTGCCGTCGAGGTCAGCCCCGACAAGCAGGGCCGCATCCGCATTCCGCAGCGCCTGGTCACGGCCGGCGGGCTCGAAGGCAACGTGCTCCTCATCGGGAATATCGATCGGGTCGAGATCTGGAATCCCGATGCCTTCCAGGAAGCCGTCGCAGACCGCACCGGCGACTTCGATCAGTTCGCCACCCAGATCTTCGGCTGATATGACCCTCTTCCACGTGGCTGCCGAGACAACGGATGGAGCAAGCGCCGGGGCAGACTACCACGTGCCGGTCCTCGGGCAGGAAGTCCTCGAGCTCCTGAAGCCCTCCGACGGCCGGGTCTACGTCGACGGGACAGTCGGAGGTGGCGGGCACACGTACATGATCCTCGAGACTTGTCCCGAGTGCCGGGTCATCGCCTGCGATCGCGATCCTGAAGCGATTCGAGAGGCTCGTGAATCGCTCGCGGAGTTCGGGGAACGCGTCGAGCTTCACGAGTGCCGGTTCGACGAGGTGCTGGACCGGATCGATTCGAAGGTCGAGCTCGCCGGCGCGATCCTCGACCTCGGGGTTTCATCGCATCAGCTCGACGCGCAGGAGCGCGGATTCACCTTCCGTTCGGGGGCTGCGCTCGACATGCGGATGGAGGGTGCTTCCGGCCAGGGGACGACCGCTCACGACCTGCTGCACAGGTCCGATCCCGAGACGCTCGTACGGATTTTCCGGAACTACGGGGAGGAGCCCCGGGCCAAGCGGTTGGTGCGTGAGCTGGTCTCTCGCCGCGAGCAGGGGCGTCTCGAGACGAGCGACGATCTGGTCGCGGCCATCACTCGAGCACTCGGTGGCGCGGTCAAGCAGCGCGACAAGGCACGGATCTTCCAAGCTCTCCGGATCGCGGTGAACCGGGAGATCGAGATTCTGGAGCAATCCCTGCCCCGAATCCGTGACCGCCTTGCACCGGACGGTGTCTTGGCGGTCATCTCCTACCACTCCGGAGAGGATCGGGTCGTGAAGCGGGCGTTCAGGGAGTGGAGTCGATCGTGCGTGTGCCCTCCGGGATTGCCGGTGTGCGCCTGCCGCGGCAAGCCGCTGGGTACGACGCTGACTCAGGGACCCGTCCGCCCGTCCCAGGTCGAGGTCTCACGCAACCCGCGCGCTCGCAGCGCCGGGCTCCGGGCCTGGAGAAAGGCCGAGTGAACGGGCGGGATCGGTGGGGGTCGCTCAGCCTTCTGGCGCTGGGGTTCGCAGCGGTCCTCGGTGCTTTGAGCCTCGTCACCTGGCGACAAGCGCGCGCACGGGAAGCGCTCGCCGAGCTCGAGCTCGTTCGAAGCGAGATCGCGCTCTCGGAGGCCGAGCAGACGGAGCTGCGGAGGCGCATACAGTCGCTGGAGAGTCGGAAGCGAATCAGCGAGTGGGCGGAGCGTGAGCTCGGGATGCACCAGCCCGACGCCTCGGAGATGGTTCTGATGCAGGGGATCGCGCAGTGACCGCCGAGCGTCGCCTGGTCGAGCGCCTGCGGCGCACGGTCGAGATTCGCCGGAAGCTGCTGCTGGCCGGCTGGGTCGTACTCGCGTCGAGCCTGCTCACACGTGCCGTGCAGGTCCAGGTCGTCCAGGGGGCGACCTGGCGGGAGCGTGCCGAGGGTCAGCACCGCAAGAGCGAGGAGATTCCGGCCGCTCGTGGTGTCCTGTTGGACCGCGACGGGTTGGAGCTCGCGGCCTCGCGGGAGCTGTATCAGGTCGCACTCGCGCCGCGGGAGATCCGTGATCCCGAGGGCTTGTCGCAAGCGCTGACTACGACCCTCGGCCTCGAGCGGCGTCTCGTGCGGGAGGCGGTTCACGACGAGCGCGTGTGGCGCGTGCTTCCGGGACGGTACTCTCCCCACGCGCGGAAGACCCTGGACGCGTTCGAGGGTGTCTATCTCACGCGTCTCATCGATCGGTTCTATCCCCACGACGACCTGGCGCTCGGAGTGCTGGGGCGCGTCGTGGACGGTGTCGGACGCGGGGGCATCGAGCAGCGTTTCGACACGGTCTTGGCCGGAAGCCCCGGTCGGAAGATCCTCGCGCACGACAACCGGGGGAATCCGCTGCCCGGGCAGGTCGTGGTCATGTCCGAGCCCCAGACGGGAGGAGCCGTCGTCCTGACGCTCGACCTCGACCTCCAGGAGATCAGCGAGGAGGTCCTGAAGCAGGCGATCGAGCAGACGCAGGCGGCCGGGGGAGACCTCCTGATCACGGACCCGCATTCGGGGGAAGTCCTCGCGATGGCCTCGCTGCGGGACGGCGCGAGGCCGGGTCTCTCGGCGATCAACACGCCCTACGAGCCCGGTTCGACGCTGAAGCCGTTGACGGTGGCCGGATTGGTGGAAAAGCGGCTCGCTTCGCTCGGCGACACGGTCGACGTCGAAGAGGGACGGTGGACGGTGCACGGGCGCACGATTGCGGACGTCGGGAGCGAGCGCGGCCCCATCACGCTGGCCCGGGCGCTGCAGACTTCCTCCAACGTGGGCATCGCCAAAGCCGCCCAGGTGATGGGACCCGCGGACCAGTACCAGGTGCTGAGAGACTTCGGACTCGGAACGCCGACCGGGGTCGGCCTGGCCGGTGAGGTCGGCGGGACGCTTCGGCACCCGGACGACTGGAGCCTTCAGTCCGCGGCCTCGCTGGCGATCGGCTACGAAGTCTCGGTCACGCCGCTCCAGATGGCGATGGCCTACGGGGCGCTGGCCAACGGCGGCAAGCTGATGGAGCCGCGCTTGGTCCGGGAGGTGCGCGACGCGGACGACCGTGTTCTCGAGCGTTACGAGCCCCGGGTGGTGAGGCGCGTGGTCTCGCCGCAAGTCACCCGGCAGATCGCCGAAGTGCTCGTGGACGTCGTCGAGGAGGGCACCGGGACTCGGGCCCGGCTCGCGACTTTCTCGGTCGCCGGGAAGAGCGGCACGACTCGCGTTTGGTCGGACGGCGGCTATCAGGAGGGTGAGTACTTCGCCTCGTTCGTCGGCTTCTTTCCCGCCGGGGATCCCCAGCTCGTCGTCCTGGTCAAGCTCGATCGGCCGCACGCGGACAGCTACTACGGCGGAGCGCTTGCTGCACCGGTCACGAAGGCCACGATGGAGGCGATTCTGGCCGCGCGGCAAACGCCGCTCGACTGGAGGGCGCTGGCGCGGTCCGCACGTGACGACCGGCATCCGCTCGAAGCAATCGAGCCGGAGCGCCCCACGCCGGTGGACGTGCGCTTCGCCGGCGGCGAAGTCGAAGGCCGGAGCCGGTACGAGGCCGGAGCATCCTCGGACAGAGGCCGGGCCGGCGCCCGTTTCCTCGAGCTCCCGGATCTGGCGGGCCTACCGGGCCGTATGGCGGCTCGCCGGCTCCATGACCTGGGGCTGCGTGTCGTCTGGGAGGGCTTCGGGCATGTCGGCATCACGATCCCCGAGGCGGGCGCGTGGCTCGCGGTCGGTGACACGGTGCGTTTGAGCTCGCTGGGGAGAGGCGATGGCTGACCAGCCCGTTTCCCTCGGCGCCGTGACCCGAGTCCTCCAGGCTGCGGACCTCGTCGAAGAGGTTCACGGTCGGGAGGACGTCACTCTCACGGGCGTCTCGCAGGACTCCCGGTCGGTGGAGGCGGGGGACCTGTTCCTCGCCTGGCGTGGAGACCGATTCGATGCCCACGACTTCGTGCCGGATGCAGAGGCCGCAGGAGCCGTCGCGGCGGTCGTCGAGCGGCACGTGCTCGAGGCGACGATCCCCCAGGTCGAGGTGCGGGACGGCCGGCATGCCGCGGCGCTCGCCGCCGACACGGTCCTCGGCTCTCCCTGGACAGGGCTCTTCACGGCCGGTGTGACCGGGACCAACGGAAAGACGACCACCACCGTGCTGGCCCGTCATCTTCTGGCCGAGCAGGGGCCCTCCGCTGCCGTCGGCACCCTGGGCCTGCTCGACGTCGACGGCTCGGTTCGGGCGGGTACCGAGGGCCTCACGACTCCGGGGCCCGTCGAGGTGACCGAGTGGCTGCGTGAGCTCGCCGACGGAGGAGCTTCCTCGGTACTGTTCGAGGCCTCCTCTCACGCGCTGGAACAGCGTCGGCTGGACGGAATCCGCTTCGATGCCGTCGCCTTCACGAACCTCTCCCAGGACCACCTGGACTACCACGCGTCTCTCGAGTCGTACCGGGACGCCAAGCTGCGCCTGGCCTCGCTTCGCAAGAGCGACGCCTGGCTCGTTCTGAATGCCGACGAGTCGGCTTGGGCTTCGCTTTCGGCGCAAGGCGAGCGGGTCCTCACGTACGGTCTCGGGCCGCACGCCGAGCTCCGGGCAGAGCGAGTCGTTGCCGGGCGTGACCACACGGCCTTCGACCTCGTCCGGGGCGATGGACACGTTGCGGTCGAGCTTCCGCTCCTCGGTCGTTTCAACGTGGAGAACGCGCTCGCCGCCGCAGGCATCGCCACCGTGGCCGGACTGGGTCTCGAGCGCATCGCGCGGCGCCTCTCCGCGGCACCTCAGATCCCGGGGCGCCTGGAGATGGTCTGCGCCGAGCCCTTCCGGGTGCTCATCGATTTCGCGCATACGGCGGACGCGCTGCGGAACGTCATTCGGACCCTCCGCCCGCTCGTCGAGGGTCGTCTCATCGTGGTCTTCGGCGCCGGTGGAGACCGGGATCGTGCCAAGCGGCCGGAGATGGGGCGCGTCGTGGCCGAGGGCGCCGACGAGGCCGTGGTCACGTCGGACAATCCCCGGACGGAGGATCCGGAGGCGATCATCCGTGAGATCACGGCGGGCATGGGTGGGTCCACCTACCGGACGGAGGTGGATCGCCGCCGGGCGATCACCATGGCCATCGCGGAAGCCCACCCCGACGACCTGGTGCTGCTCGCCGGCAAGGGTCACGAGACCTACCAGGTCGTCGGAAGCGAGAGGCGCCCCTTCGACGAGGCCGCGATCGCGACCGAGTGCGTCTCGCGGTGGAGGAACGGGTCGTGATGGCCGTGTGGCGTTGGACGGACGAGGAAGTACGGCAAGCGCTCGGGCTCGCGAGTGGTGTGACCGGTCAGGATCGTGAGTTCAACGGCATTTCCACCGATTCGCGCTCGGTCGAGCCGGGCGACCTCTTCGTGGCGCTCGTGGGCCCCAGCTTCGACGGTCACGACTTCGTGGAGGCGGCCCTGGATAAGGGAGCGGCAGGCGTGGTCGTGCAGCGTGAGCTGGACGTCGAAGGGCCGCTCTACCTGGTCGGGGATACCCTCGAGGCGCTCGGGGCGCTGGCGCATCATCGGCGTCACCGCCTCGGGGCGCGTGTCGTGGCCGTGACGGGCTCCTCGGGCAAGACCTCCACCAAAGAGCTCCTCCGGGCGACGCTCTCGGGCGCTCACCGTGTGCACGCGACCGCCGGCAACATGAACAACCGGATCGGTCTTCCGCTCACGATCCTCTCCGCACCCGAGGAGACCGAGATCCTGATTCTGGAGATGGGGACGAACGAGCCCGGAGAAATCCGTGCGCTCACGGATATCGCCGAGCCGGACGTGGGGATCGTCACCACCGTCTCCGAGACACATCTCGAGGGTCTGGGCACGCTCGAGGGTGTGCTCGAGGAGAAGCTCGAGCTGATTCGGGGGACCCGCGGGGACGGGCTCGCCTTCGTCGGGTCGGACTCGAACCTGCTCGTCGGGCAGGCCCGGCGGATTCGGTCCGATCTCCGGGTCGCAGGCTTCGGGCCGGAGGCCGACGAGGCCTACCGACCCTCCGATCCGGAAATGACCACGGACGGCTGTTGGAGCTTCCTCTGGCGAGGGCAGCCGGTCCGCCTGCGGCTGCCCGGTCGGCACTCGGTCGTCAATGCGGTGTTGGCGCTGTCGGTCGCCGAAGCCCTCGGTGTGGACGCGGATCTGGCCACTCGCGCGTTGAGCGCCGTCGAGCCCCCCCGCCTGCGCGGTGAAACCCGCAACCTGGGCAGGCTGACCCTGCTGCTCGACTGCTACAACGCGAGTCCCCAGAGCACGCGTGCCGCACTCCAGTGGCTGCGGGCTGTCGGGAGCGGAAAGCGTCGCACGGTGGCCGTGCTCGGATCGATGCTGGAGCTCGGCGACCGCACGGAAGCGCTCCACGCAGTGGTTCTGCATGAGGCGCTCGACGGCGGGGTCGACCTCGTGGTGGCCACCGGTGCGTTCGCGGCGCTCGCGCTCGCCGAGGGGATCACCGGTCCGCGGCTGCTGGTGCGAGCCGATCCGGAGCGTGCCTACGGGGAGCTCACGGCCCGACTCCATGGGGACGAGGTCGTGCTGCTCAAGGCCTCCCGCGGCGTGGCGTTGGAGCGCCTGGTGCCTCTATTCGAGGCCGACTTCGGGGAGGTGGACTGATGCTCTACCACCTCCTGCCCCAATACGCCGACGTTCACATTCTCTTCAACGTATTCCGGTTCATCACCTTCCGCGGAGCGATGGCGCTCGTCACTTCGGTGCTCATCGCCTTTCTCCTCGGACCCGTGATGATTCGGTGGTTGACGCGTCTGCGTGTCGGACAGGTGATCCGGACGTCGGGCCCCGAGAGTCACCTCGAGAAGGCCGGGACGCCGACGATGGGTGGCATGTTGATCCTGTCGGCCGCGAGCCTGTCCACGTTGCTGTGGGCGGAGCTGACCAACCCGTACACCGTGCTGACGCTGATCGCGCTCGTCTGGATGGGTCTGATCGGCTTCATGGACGACTACCTCAAGGTGGTCCAGGGTCGGCCTCAGGGGCTGGTGGCTCGCTACAAGATGATCGGCCAATGGGTCTTCGGCCTCAGCCTGGGCGTCTTCCTCGTCGTGGCCCCGATCTCGCCGATCGAACCGAGCCGCACGCAACTGCCCTTCTTCGAGGACTACTCGCTCCTCTTCTACGCTTGGGCCTACGTGCCCTTCGTGGGGTGGGTCGTTTCGGGGACCAGTAACGCCGTCAACCTGACGGACGGTCTCGACGGCCTCGCAGCAGGCCTTTCGGCGATCGCCGCCGGGACCTTCGCGATCTTCGCGTACGTCCTGGGCCGGACGGACACGACCGAATATCTGGGGCTCTTCTACCTGCCCGGCGCGGGGGAGCTGTCGATTTTCGCGCTCGCGCTGGCCGGCGCATGCCTCGGCTTCCTCTGGTACAACGCCCATCCCGCAGAGGTCTTCATGGGAGACACGGGCTCACTGGCCATCGGCGGAGCCATCGGTGTGATGGCCATCCTGCTGAAGGCCGAATTCCTGCTCGTCATCGTCGGCGGCGTCTTCGTCGCCGAGACGCTCTCGGTGATGCTGCAGGTCGGGTGGTTTCGCTACACCGCTCGGACCTCGGGTGAAGGTCGCCGGATCTTCAGGATGGCCCCCATACACCACCACTTCGAGAAGCTCGGCTGGCCCGAGACCAAGGTCGTCGTGCGTTTCTGGCTGCTCGGAGTGCTTTGCTCGATGGTCGCGCTCAGCGCGCTGAAGATCCGGTGAGGTTCGAAGCGTGCGCGAGGACGGAACGGATAGATCGGGTCACGGCAGACGACCCGAAGGACAGATGGATGGAGAGAAGGTCTCAATCATCGGCCTGGCAGAGAGCGGCAGAGCCGCGGCCAGGCTGGCACTCGATCGAAGAGGAGACGTCTATGTCTCGGATCTCCGCACTGATGCCGAGGCTCGTGCCCGTGGAGACGAGCTCGAGTCCCTGGGAGCCGCGGTGGATCTCGGAGGACACGACCTGGAGAGACTTGCCGCGTCAGACACCCTCGTGGTCAGTCCTGGAATCCCCCCGAACGCTCCGGTGCTCGTCGCACTGCGAGAGCGAGGGGTCCGATGGGTATCCGAGCCTGAATTCGCCTTTCGGTTCCTCGATGGTTCACTGATCGCCGTGACCGGGACGAACGGCAAGACGACCACGGCCGTGCTCACGGCACATCTGCTCAGCGAGGGTGGTGTCGAGGTGGCGCTCGGTGGCAACATCGGGACCGCCTTCGGGCCTCCGGCTTCCGAGCTGGCCCGTCAGCCGGGGGTGGCCTGGTACGTGGTTGAAATGAGCTCGTTCCAGCTCGCCGATATCGTGACCTTCCGCCCGGATATCGGGATCGTCACGAACCTCGCGCCCGACCACCTCGATCGATACGTGTCGGTCGAGGCCTACTACGCGGACAAGGCGAGGATCTTCCTGAATGCGGATCCGGATTCGATCTGGGTCCTGCCGGCCGGTGACGCCGGTGTCGAAGCGCTCGCGGGGGACGCTCCCGGGCGACGCTTTACCTTCGGCGCCACGTCTCCGTCGGCGAATGCCACGTTGTTGGACGGCCAGCTCACGCTGTCGCCGTATGGGGCGGTCGAACCGCTCTTGACCCCAGGAGAGCTGCCCCTCCTGGGGTCCCACAACGTGGAAAATGCGTTGGCCGCCTCGCTCGCCGCCCGCTTGGCGGGCGTCGAGGCGGCCGACATCGCCAGAGGTCTCACCGGCGCCCCGGTGCTTCCGCACCGCATGGAGCGCATCGCGCAGGTGGGCGGGGCCGTTTGGGTCAACGACTCGAAGGCGACGAACGTGGCGGCCTCGCAGGCCGCCGTGGAGAGCCTGCCGGGCCCGCTGGTCGTACTCCTGGGAGGAAAGGACAAGGGCGAGGCTTTCGGAGCTCTGGCGGCCTCGCTCGTCGGCAAGACCTCCCGGGTTCTCGCCTTCGGTGAGGCGGCCGACCGGATCGCGGACGAGCTGGGGTCGAGCACTCGGGTCGATACGTTCGAGGCTCTGGAAGGAGCCCTCGACTCCGCTTTGGCGTCCATCCATCCCGGCGACACCGTGCTGCTGTCTCCGGCGTGCTCGAGCTTCGATGCCTTCACGAGCTACGAGGCCCGCGGTGACGCGTTCCGTGACTGGGTGTTGCAGCGCTCCGAGGCAGGCGACTGATGGCGAAGCAGGTCGACGTCGCTCCCGCGGGGCCGCTCGCCCTGCCGGCTACGGGGATCGGTCACGGTTGGGAGGGCGCAGCGCTTTTCCTGCTCTGCATCGCGCTGCTGTCCTTCGGACTGGTCACGCTCTACTCCGCGAGCTCCGTGCTCGCTCAGCGCGGGGGTCTCCCCGACACCTACTTCGTGCTTCGGCAGTCTGCGGGTGCGGCCGTCGGCCTCGTCGCCCTCGGGATCTGTGCCTGGCTCCCGTACACCACCTGGCGCTACGTGGCGTGGCCGATGATCGCGGGGACCTGGGTGCTGCTCGTCCTTCTGATCCTGCCGTGGACGGAATCGATCGCGCCGGAGATCAATGGCGCCCGCCGTTGGATTCGGCTGGCGGGGATGAACTTCCAGCCCTCGGAGCTGGCGAAGGTCGCCGTCATCGTCTGGACGGCGGCGATCGCAGTCCGCAAGCAGCGGAGCTTCCAGAGTCTCCGGCGAGGGGTCGGACCCTTCCTGGTCGTCTGGATGGCGGTCATCGCGCCGATCGCCTTGGAGCCCGACCTCTCGACCGCGCTCTTGATCGGCCTCCTCGGCGCCACCGTCGTCTTCGCCGCCGGGGGAAGGATCGCGCACTTCCTGTTTCTCGGCATCCTGGCGGTACCGGTCGTCTGGAGACAGCTGACGGTCTCCTTCCGCGCAGACCGCATGGCCGCCTTCCTGGACCCGAGCGTGGACGCTACGGGATCCGGATTTCAGGTCCAGCAGTCGCTGATCGCGATCGGGTCGGGTGGGATCACGGGCGTCGGCTTCGGAGAGGGCCGGCAAAAGTTCGGGTTCCTTCCGGAGGTCCACAACGACTTCATCTTCGCGATGATCGGAGAGGAGTGGGGTCTGATCGGCGTGACGGTGACGATTCTGCTGTATGCGGGCGTCGTACTCGTGGGCTTCCGGGTCGCGCGGCGGGCCACGGACCTTTTCGGTCAGCTGCTCGCGATCGGTCTGACGACCTGGATCGGTCTCCAGGCGGCGCTCCACATGGCCGTGGTGCTCGGTCTGGTCCCGACGACGGGTCTCGCCCTGCCGCTGATCTCCTACGGCCGCTCGACGCTGCTCGTGACGCTCGCCTCGATCGGCATCCTCATGTCGGTGGCGCGGGGTGGAGCGGTGCTTCCCGCACCCCAGGGACGGGTGGCCCGTGCATGAGCGTCCCCTGGTCGTCTTCGCCGGCGGTGGCTCGGGCGGCCACCTCTATCCGGCACTCGCAATCGCGGACGCCTTCGAAGCGGAGCTCGGGGGAATCCGCCCGTACTTCGTCGGAGCGGAGCGCGGAATCGAGCAACGCGTCCTTCCGGAGCGGAAGCTGCCCCACATCCTCCTCCCGATTCGAGGTGTCGAGCGGGGAAGCGTGGTCGGCAACCTCGGTCTGGTTCCGGCGCTTGCGCGAAGCATCGGCAGGGTGGCTCTGGCTCTCCAGGAACTCCGCCCGGAGCTGGTCGTGCTGACCGGCGGCTACGCTGCTGCGCCCGCCGGAGTCGCCGCACTCCTGCTTCGCGTTCCCTATGCGCTGCAGGAGCAGAACGCATGGCCCGGGTTGGTCACCCGCATCCTGGCGCCTTGGGCCCGCCAGATCCACGTCGCATTCCCGGAGGCGATTCCGCGTCTGCCCGCCCGGGCGCGCGGACGAGCGGTGGTCACGGGCAACCCGGTCCGGGCGTTCCCGCGGCCGACGCTCTCCCGGGAGGCCGAGGTCCGGGCCGCGCTGGGTCTTTCCGCCGATCGGGAGATCGTTCTGGTCGTCGGGGGCAGCCAGGGCTCGCGTGCCCTCAACGAGCTGCTCCTGCAGGGTGTGCAGGCGATCCGGAAGGGCGAACGTGCCGCCCCTGTGGGCTGGCAGCTCCTGTGGGTGACGGGACCGAAGAACCACGAGGAGGTGGAAGGCGGCCTCGGAGGCGAGCCGGAAGAGGCCTGGCTTTCGGTCCATCCCTACCTGGACGATATGCCGAGCGTCCTGCCGATCACTTCGTTGGCGCTGAGCCGTGCAGGTGCGATGACCACGTCCGAGCTCCACGTCTGCGGTGTCCCGGCCGTGCTCGTTCCCCTGCCCACGTCTGCGGAGAATCATCAGGAGCACAACGCTCGTGCGCTGCAGGAGGCGGGCGCGTCGGTGATGATTCGCGAGACGGACGCCAGCCCCGAGCTCCTTTGGACCACGATCGAGGAGGTCATGGCGGATCCGGCCCGACGCGCTGAGATGAGCGCGGTCGCGCGCGATCGCGCCCGCCCCGACGCGGCCCGGAACATCGCGGCTTCGATGTCCGGTCTCATGCGACCGCGACGTGCTGAAGGGTCGGGCCGATGATGACGCTCGAGGACACCGTGAAGCAGGCACAACCGGACTTCCGGGCCATGGTGGAGCAAGGCCGCGTCCACTTCATGGGTGTCGGCGGTGCCGGGATGTGCGCCTTGGCGGAGGTCGTGCTGCGAGGGGGTGGAGAGGTCAGTGGATGCGACCTCAGGCCCGGGCCGACGACCGAGCGGCTGGCGTCCCTGGGAGCGCAGATCCACGCCGGCCACGGGTCGGAGCACCTCGAGGGCGTGGCCGGGTTGGTCGTGTCGGCCGCGGTACCCGCGGATCATCCCGAGATCCTCGCGGCGCGGGAACTCGGAATCGGTGTTCTCAAGCGCGCTGCGGCGCTCGGACAGTGGGTCAACCGGGGTCGCGTGATCGCCATCGCCGGAACCCACGGGAAGACCTCGACGACCGCGATGACGACCTGCGTGCTCGAGGCGGCCGGACTCGAACCGACGGGGTTCGTAGGCGGGAAGATCCCGGAATGGGGCGGGAACCTGCGTTACGGCACCGCCGATCTCTTCGTGGTCGAGGCGGACGAGTACGATCGCTCCTTCCTGGAGCTCAGCCCCAGCTTGGCGGTGGTCACCAACGTCGAAGCCGACCACCTCGACACCTGGGGCGACCTCGAGGGCGTTGTCCGCGGGTTCCACGTGTTCCTCGAGGGACTCCGCTCCGACGGCAAGGCGTTGATCTGCGGTGACGATCACGGCGCCTCCCGACTTCTGCCCCGCCTGGGCGACCGGGCGTACACCTACGGGGTGAGTCCGGGCGCCCAGCTTCGGGCCGTGGACCGCTCGTTCGGCCCCGAAGGCACGGAGTGCACCGTCATCGAGGACGGAAAGGACCGCGGTAGGCTCGGCCTTCCGGCCCACGGAGTGCACAACCTGCGGAACGCGCTCGCGGCAGCCGCCGTGGCAAGACGGCTCGAGGTGCCCTGGGAAGCGATCCGTTCGGGCCTCGCCTCGTATCAGGGGGTCGGTCGACGTTTCGAGGTGCTGGGGAAGGCCTCCGACATCGTGGTCGTAGACGACTACGCGCACCATCCGACCGAAGTCCGCGCGACCGTGGCTGCCGTCCGTCGCGCCTTCCCGCACCGACGGGTCGTCGTCGCCTTCCAGCCCCATCTCTATTCCCGCACCCGGGAGATGGCGGGGGAGTTCGGCGCGGCGCTGGCCGAGGCGGACGTGGTTTGGCTGACCGACGTCTTCCCGGCGCGCGAGGAACCGATTCCCGGGGTTTCGGGTGAGCTCGTCGTCGAGGCCCTTGAAGCCCTGAATCGGGGGACCGAGGTGCACTACGAGGCTTCTCTGGATGCCCTCGGCAGCGCCCTCGCGACGGCCACGAGGCCCGGGGACGTGGTCGTGACGATGGGTGCGGGCTCGATCGAGCGCACGGGGCACGAGGTCTTCGAGCTTCTCGGCGGGAAGCGGGAGGAATCCTCCGATGCGTAACGTCGGCCGCGTTCTTCTCTGGCTCGCGATCGCCGGCGGTGCCGGGCTGGCCGCCGCGTGGGCTCCCGACGCGATGGCCGAGCTCAGCTACTTCCGGGCCGACGATCGGACCGTGATCGGGAGCGAGCGCCTTTCGCAGACCGAGGTGCTTCGCGCCGCCGCCATACCGCCTCACGCCAGCGTGTGGGACGATCCGTCCGAGTGGGTGGGCCGCCTCGAGGACCATCCGCTGGTGCTGACCGCGATGATCGAGAGGAAGCTTCCTCGGAGGCTGATCATCACCGTTCAGGAGCGGACGCCGGTGGCCCTCTTCCCCATGCCCGTGCTCGAGCCGGTGGACCGCGACGGGAATCTTCTGCCTGTCGACCCTGCGAAGGACGTGCTCGATCTCCCGATTCTGAGCCCGGTGCGGGTCGGGGAGTCCGGGGCACCGTTGACCCGGGCGGAGCGGCGCCTCCTGGCGCTCGAGACCGCACGACTCCAGGAGATCGACCCCGAATTCATGGCACGGGTATCCGAGCTTTCCCTCGACAGTGAGGGTGGGGTGATCGCGCGCGTGTCCGATCCGAGGCTGGACGTCCGTTTCACGCCTCCCATCACGCCCGCTCGGCTCCGGCAGGGCCTGGAGGCTCTGGCCGATGCGCTGGACAGGGCGGGCTTCACGCCTCGATTGGTCGACCTGCGGTTCGCGGAGCAGGTCGTCGTCCGGTCGGGATCCATCGGCTCTGCGAGAGGTCAGTAATGGGCTCCGTGCATATCGCTGGCGTCGACGTCGGCACGACCAAGACCTGTGCCGTCATTGCCGAGGTGAACGGGGATCCCCGGCGCCGTCTCAACGTGCTCGGTGTCGGTCAGGCCAAGAGCGCCGGCATGCGGCAGGTCGTCACGAACATCGAAGAGATGACCGAGAGCGTCCGGGCGGCGATGAAGGAGGCCGAGCTGATGGCCGGGGTGCACGTCGATCGCGTCTATGTCGGGATCGGCGGGGATCACATCCAGGCTCGCGGCTCTCTGGGGATCGTGCCGGTGTGCAGCGACGAGATCTCCAGGAACGATCTCGAGCGTGTTCACGAGGTCGCGCGCACGGTCGCGTTGCCACCCGATCGCGAAATGATCCACGCCATCCCGCAGGAGTACGTCGTCGACCACCAGCCGGGCATCAAGGACCCGGTGGGCATGGCGGCGACCCGACTGGAGACGGAGGTCTACCTCGTGACGTGTGCCGCCAGCGTCGCCGAGAACCTCCGGAAAGCGGTTCAGCGTGCCGGTTACCGCGTTCAGGAGCTCGTGCTGGAGCCGCTCTCCGCCGCGCGATCCGTCCTGACCGAGGACGAGAAGGAAGTCGGGGTCGCGATGATCGAGATGGGCGGGGGCACGACTGCGGTCACCGCCTACGTAGACGGCGAGATCCGCCACGCCGAGGTCTTCCGCATCGGCGGAGACACGGTGACCAACGACCTGGTGCGTGGCCTGAGCGTACCCTTCGCCGAGGCCTGCCGGGCGAAGGAGCAGTTCGGTGTGGCCTGCGCACAGCTCGTGGACCCGCAGGAGACCGTAGAGCTTCCGGGACCGAGTCCCCATCAGAAGCGTCACGTCGCCCGGGAGCTGATCGCCCACATCATCGAGCAGCGGATGGACGAGCTCTTCTCGATGATCCACGACGATCTGCAGAGACAGCGCCTCCTGCATCGCCTTGGCGCCGGAATCGTGCTGACGGGTGGCGCTGCGGCACTGCGAGGCACCCTCGAGCTCGCGCAGCAGGTCTTTGCGGCGCCGGTGCGTTACGGCGTGCCCGAGGAGGGTCTGATGGGGCTCTCCGAATCGCTGCGTCGCCCGCGCTTCGCCACGGCTGCGGGGCTGGTGTTGTACGGCGCGGATCGGTTCGAACAGACGGGGAAAGGAGCCACGACACGCACCTCGGGGATGGTGTCCACCGTGGGCGCTTGGCTGAAAGAGTTTTTCTAGAAGCCCGAAGGTACCATATTGCCTCGGGCCCAGCTGTAGACGGGAGTCCTAATGCAGACCGATGGAGGAGATGCGATGATGATCTTCGAGTTCGAGGACACGCCGATCCAGAACGCCCGGATGAAGGTCGTGGGCGTCGGCGGTGCCGGCGGCAACGCCGTCAACCGCATGATCGACGAAGATCTCGAAGGGGTCGAATTCATTTCGGCCAACACCGATGCCCAGGCTCTCAAGAGCTCCCGGGCGCAGGTCACGATTCAGCTGGGCAAGAAGCTGACGCGCGGTCTCGGGGCAGGGGCCCGGCCCGAGATCGGTCGACAGGCGATCGCGGAAAGTGCCGACGAAGTGCGGAAGGTCCTGGAAGGAGCGGACCTCGTCTTCGTCACGGCGGGAATGGGAGGTGGAACGGGTACCGGCGCCGCGCCGATCATCGGCGAGATCGCCCGCGAGATGGGGGCGCTCACGATCGGGATCGTCACGCGTCCGTTCGGCTTCGAGGGCAAGAAGCGCATGCGTGCGGCCGAGCAGGGCCTGGCGGAGCTGCGCCGCACCGTGGACACCATGATCTGCGTGCCGAACGACCGGTTGATGTCGGTCGTGGGCAAGGGAACGTCCTTCGGCGAAGCGCTCAAGAAGGCCGACGAGGTGCTCTTGCACGCGACGCAGGGGATCAGTGATCTCATTCGCGAGCACGGCGAAGTCAACGTCGACTTTGCGGATGTCCGGACGATCATGTCCTGCCGAGGCCCCGCTCTCATGGGTTCCGGCTTCGGCGAGGGCGAGAACCGTGCGCAGGAGGCCGCGCAGGAGGCCGTCTCGTCGCCTCTGCTCGACAATGTCTCGATCGCCGGTGCTCAGGGCGTTCTGATCAACATCTCCGGCGGCATGGACCTCGCCATCGACGAAGTCCACCAGATCTCGACGATCATCCAGGAGGAAGCGGGCGACGAGGCCGAGATCATCTTCGGTGCCGTCCACGACCCGCTTCTCGAGGGCAAGATCCGCGTCACGGTCATCGCCACGGGCTTCGACCGCTCGGAGGAGCAGAGTGACAAGATCCTGAGGCCGGATTTCCGGCGCCAGGCGGCCACGTCTCCGCAGGCACGGCCGATCGAGCCCGAGATGCCTCTGGCGGCGACGGGTGGGGGCGGAGCGGAGGTCATGCCCTTTCAGCGCCCGCCGGAGCGTGTGATCACGCGTCACGACCTCACCGAGCTCGACATCCCGACGTTCATTCGTCGGCAGATGGACTGACCGATCTCGCTTTCGGGGTGGCCGGAGCGGCCATTTTCAGGCAATGTAATGGTCTGAGTCCGACGCTCCGTAACGCCGGAAAGCAGGGGGGGAAGAAAGCTTGAGATCGGGCATTGGCAGGGGATTGCTCCTTCTCCTGGCGTTCATCGTCGGGGTGGGGGCGCTCCGCGCCGTCGGGAAAGACGACGCTCTGGACGTCGGTCTTCTGTCACCCGTCTTCGCGAAACCGGCGGAGCGTGTCGAGGTCCGTGAGCTCTCGTCGGGGCAGACCGTCGGGGGAATCCTGCTGACCGCGATGGACGCCAACGAGCAGCACGCTCTGCTGTTGGCGCTGCAAGAACAGGCGAGCCCGCGCCGCATGCGCCCGGGGACCGAGGTGGCCTTCCGTTGGACCAGCGGCACCGAAGAGGTGCTTCGCGGCGTCGACATCTCCCTCAATGCCGATCAGACCGTCCGGCTCAGCAGGACTCCGGCCGGATGGGAATCGGAGATGGTGCTCACGCCGGTCCGCACGGACACCGTCTTCGCGTCGGGTACGATCGACGGGTCGCTCTGGAACTCGATGGTCGGTGCCGACGATCTAGAGGGCGTCGATCCCGGAGACCGGGCCGAGCTGATCGTGCAGCTGGCGGAGATCTACCAGTGGCAGATCGACTTCGATCGACAGATCCGAGACGGCGACTACTGGCGCTTCGCCTACGAGCGGGACGTGCGCCCCGACGGCACGACGAAGGCTGGGCGCATTCTGTCGGCCGAGCTCGTGAATCGGCGTCGTAGCTTCTCGGCCGTTTACTTCGATGCCAACGGAGACGGGAAGGGCACGTACTACGACGACGAGGGGCGGTCCGTGAAGGCGGCCTTTCTCAAGAGCCCCATCGCCTTCCGCCATCGTGTTTCGTCCAGATTCTCGAACTCGCGTTTCCATCCGATCCTGAAGCGGTGGCGCGCGCATCGGGGCGTCGACTTCGGCGGAGTCGCGCCGGGGACTCCCATACGCTCGACCGGAAACGGGACGATCGTGCGTCGCGAGTGGTCCGACTCGTACGGCAACTGGATCGAGGTTCGGCACGCGAACGGTTGGACGACGCGCTACGCGCACATGCGGGCTTTCCGGTCGGGGCTCCGTGTGGGCAGCGCCGTGAGCCAGGGTGAAGAGATCGGCTACGTGGGCGACACCGGTCTCGCCCAGGGCGCCCATCTCCACTACGAGATGAGGCAGAACGGCGACCCGAAGGACCCGCTGGCCGTCGACCTGCCAGCCGGCGATCCGGTCCCGTCCGATGATTGGAGCGCCTGGCAGGCGCAGAGCGCTGACCGCGTCGCTCTTCTGGACGATCGGGTGCCGCGCCCCTGGGACGTCGAGCTCACCCTCCGGGTCCGCGCCGCCGACGCGGATTCACAGTCGGAAGGGTCGGACTGACCACTTCGATCGCGCTCTTCATCCTCGGCGCGAGTGCCGCTGCGGTCTTCGCCCGATGGATCTACCGAAGCCGGGAGCTCCCGATTCCGGGCCGGAGCGTGCTCGCGGCCACCCGCGCGGCGACGCTGATCCTGCTGGTCCTTCTGCTCGTCGATCCGAGGCTGCCCGCGAGCGCTTCCTCGGGTTCCGAGCCCGTGCCCTGGGTATTGCTCGACGCGTCGGTGAGCATGTCGGTGGTGGGAGCCGAGGGGGTCAGTCCGTGGGACCGGGCCGTCGCGTGGGTGTCGGCCTCCGCACCGGAGGAGGCCCGGATCGTACGGTTCGGGGCCGGAGCTTCATCCGATGAAGGTGGGCTCACCCCGGCCGCACCCGACCAGCTGCGCTCGCGCCTCCTTCCGGCGCTGGAACGGGCCGTCGAGGCGGGCGCTTCGGAGATTTTCGTCGTCTCCGACATGAGACTCGAGGACGGTCGTGAGGCGGTCGAGCGGCTTCGGCGGGTGGGGGCTCCCATCACGTTCCGCGACGTCGGAGGACCGACCGTGAACGCCGGGATCGACGATTTTCGGGTGCCCGCGACCGTTGCCTCCACGGACTCGATTTCCGTGGAGGTCGCGGTCTTCGCCGAGCGGGTCGTGGACTCGCTCGAGGTGCGCGTGTCCGACGCGATGGGCGTGTTGGCCCAAAGAACCCTGGCTGCACCGCCTTCCGGACGTGCGGCAGTCGTCCAGCTGCGTCTGCCCCCCCCACGCGGTCGGGGCTTCGTGCCGTACAGTGCCTCTGTGCGCGCCACCGGCGACGCCTTCACGGAGGACGACGAGCGTCGGACGCTGGTGGAGGTGGATCCGGAGGCGGGTGGCCTGGTCCTCGTCTCGCTCGCGGCGGACTGGGAGCCCCGCTTCCTCATTCCCGTGCTCGAGCAGGTGACCGGGCTCCCACCGTACGGATATCTGCGGCTTGCCGACGGGCGCTTCCTGTCGCTGGAGGCCGGGCCGGGCGGCGGGCGGATCGTCGAGGGTGAAGAGATCGAGAGACGGGCGGCAGGAGCGGAACTGCTCGTCGTGCACGGTGAAGCGGGGGAGGAGGAGCCGTGGCTGACGGAGGCCTCGGCCGTGGCCTCACGACTGATCCTGTTCGCGTCCGGACCGGCCGCGCTCACCGTTCCCGGTCTGAGTGCCGGAGACGCCCGTCCGGGCGAGTGGTACGTCTCGGCGGAGCCCACGCCTTCCCAGCTGGCGGGAAGCCTGACGGCGATTCCCTGGCAGTCGCTGCCGCCGCTGACCGCGCTCCTGCCTCTCTCCTCGGAAGCCGGGCTCGGCATCCCGCTTCGCGCGAGGCTGCAGGGCAGCGGAGCTGCGCAGGCCGTGATCGCGCTTGCGGAGGACGGTTCGAAGCGAAGGGCCGTGGTGTTGGCGAGCGGATTCTGGCGCTGGGCGTTTCGACCCGGAGTGCCGCGCGACGCGTATCGGCGCCTCTGGTCGGCGGTCGGAGGCTGGCTCCTGGCCAACGAACCCGTCGCTTCGGGGCCGGGTGTCCAACCCGTCTCACGGGTATGGCAGGAAGGCGTCCCGATCGGCTGGAGGGCGTCGGGGCGGGAGAATGACGACCTGGTCCTCGAGGTCAGCTCCACTGACTCCCCGGTCCTCTTCGAGGGCGCGGTCGAGCAGGGTAACTTCTCCATGCCGTCCCCGGGCCCGGGCCAGTTCGATTATCGTGTTGTCGACGAGGAAACGGGGGAGACCGTCGGGAACGGCCGATTCCTGGTCGAGTCATACCGGGGCGACATGCGGACGCCTCGAATGGACGTGCCGGATCTGTCCGATCCGTCACCGGGACGCGAGGACGCGCGCACGGCCTCACCGGGGCGTCCGCTGCGGACCCATCCGGTACCGTACCTGCTGGTGATCGCGCTCCTCTGTGCCGAGTGGATCGTTCGGAGACGCAGGGGCCTACGCTGAGTCGATCCGAGCCGGATCGAACGACTGGAGACACGAGACACGCGATATGGCGCGCCTCTTCAAGAAGAGAGTCGAGAAGAAGAAGAGCCTCTGGCGAAGAGCGGTCGATCTGGCGCTGACCGACGTCCGAGTGGCCGTCGGCGGGATGGATCACGAGTCGCTCGAGACGCTCGAGGAGCGACTGCTGACCGCGGATTTCGGCGTGGACGCCGCCATGAGGCTCGTCGACCATGTCGAGGGTGAGGCTCGGAGAGGGAAGGCCCGCGGGCCCGAAGGGCTGAGGAACGCGCTTCGTGAGGAGCTTCGGCAGATCCTCGAGCCGAGCGACGACGCGTACCTGCACGCGGCGGACGTCGGGCCGACCGTCTACCTGATCGTCGGGGTCAATGGCGTCGGCAAGACCACCTCGATCGCGAAGCTCGCACACCTCCTGACTCGGGAGGGACGCCGAGTGATGGTCGCCGCCGCCGACACTTTCCGGGCTGGTGCGGTACAGCAGCTGGAGCGCTGGTCGGAGCGGATCGGCTGTGACTTCGTCCGAGGCCAGCAGGGTGGAGACCCTGCCGCGGTGGCCTTCGACGCGATCGAGTCGGCCCAGGCACGCGGTGTCGACGTGGTACTCGTGGACACTGCGGGCCGCCTACACACGCAGCGTGGGCTGATGGAAGAGCTCGAGAAGGTCGACCGGGTCATCCGCCGCAAGCTCGAGGGCGCACCTCACGAGACGCTCATCGTCCTCGATGCGACCGTCGGACAGAACGCCGTGTCCCAGGTGCGAGCGTTCGGGGAGAAGGTCGATCTCTCCGGGATCATCCTCGCGAAGCTCGACGGCACGGCACGCGGGGGGATCGTGGTCGCGCTCCAGCAGGAGTTCGGGGTCCCCGTGAAGCTCGTCGGAGTCGGCGAGGGTGTCGACGACCTCGAGACGTTCGATCCGGAGGACTTCATCGAAGGAATCTTGGCGGAGTGACGTTCTTCCACCTCGACAAGCCGGTCCAGTTCCTGAAAGGGGTCGGGCCCAAACGGGCGGAGGCCCTCGGTCGCATGGGGATCGTCACGGCCCGCGACCTCCTGTACCACGTTCCGCGCCGCTACGACGACGCCTCGACCGTCCACCCCATCGGCCGACTCGAGGTCGGGATGGCGGCCACCGCGGTCGGTCGGGTCCGAAGCAAGGGCGTCATCCCTACGCGGCGGGGGCTCCGGATCTTCCAGGCGGTTCTGCAGGACGAGACGGGGATGATCACCTGCTCCTGGCCGGGACAACCCTGGTTGGACCGGAAGCTCCGAGAAGGCGATCTCCTTCTCGTGACGGGTTCGGTGCGGTTCTTCCATGGCCGGCAGCTCCAGCCCCGGGAGTTCACGGTGCTCGCCAGAAAGGACGAGGAGGTCGCCGTCGAAGGGCACGTCTTCGTCACCTATCCGGCTTCCGAGGAGGTTCCCCAGTGGGTGCTGCGGGGACTCTTCGAGCGGAATCTCGACGCCCTGCTCGGCTATGCGTCGGAGGAGGAGTACCTCGGTCGGGATGCCCTCAGGGACAAGCGGCTGCCCGGCCTACGAGAAGCGCTCGAAACGCTCCACCGACCCAAGGCGCTCCCGTCCGTCCGCAGCGCGCGCCGGAGGCTCGCCTACGACGAGCTGTTCTTCCTGCAGCTCATGCAGGCCCTCATCCGCTACCGTGAGACCGTCGCCCGGCCGGGGATCACGTTCGCCCGCACGAACGAGCTCATCCGGCCGCTGCACGAGCGGCTCGGGTTCGACCTCACCGAGGCGCAGGCCCGAGTACTCCGGGAGATCGTTACCGACATGACGTCGCCGAGGCGAATGAACCGGCTCCTGCAGGGCGACGTGGGGTCCGGCAAGACGATCGTGGCCGTGTTCGCCATGCTGCTCGCCGTCGAGAGCGGGTATCAGTCCGCGCTCATGGTGCCGACCGAGATCCTGGCGGAGCAGCACTTCCGGAAGCTCGCCGAGCTTCTCGGGCCCATCGGTGTGGAGGTCAGGCTGCTCACCGGCCGCATGACCGCTGCGGAACGCAAGCCGGTTCTCGAGGGGCTTTCGGACGGATCGGCGCAGCTCGTGGTCGGGACGCACGCGCTGATCCAGGACAGCGTCGACTTCGGCCGGCTGGGGCTGGTGGTCGTCGACGAGCAGCACCGTTTCGGGGTGCGGCCTGTACGGGGATCTCGACCTCAGCATCCTCGACGAGCTCCCGCCCGGGCGGAAGCCGATCCGAACGGAGCTCCGGTATCCGGGCAAGCGTGACGAAGTCTTCGCTTTCGTGGAGAAAGAGCTCGAGCAGGGGCGACAGGCCTACGTGGTGCTGCCGCTGGTCGATGAGTCGGAGAAGGTCGACCTGCGCTCGGCGACCGAGGAGCATGCACGGCTTCGGGACGAGGTCTTCCCTCATCGCGAGGTGGGCCTGGTCCACGGTCAGCTGAAGTCGGACGAGAAGGACGCCGCCATGCGAGCCTTCGCGGCAGGCGAGATCGACGTGTTGGTCGCTACGACCGTGATCGAGGTGGGGATCGACGTACCGAACGCGAGCGTGATGGTCGTCGAGCATGCGGAGCGGTTCGGGCTCTCC
>JBDHII010000102.1:0-6889 GCA_039587515.1 Gemmatimonadota bacterium | reverse complement strand
GTGCTCGGGGGCGCGAAGATCTCCGGGAAGATCGACGTGATCGAAGCGTTGCTGCCGAGGGTGGACCGTCTGCTCGTCGGGGGCGCGATGGCCAACACCTTCTTCCTGGCGATGGGCCTCGAGGTGGGTGACTCGCTGGTGGAGGGCGAGCGCGTCGAGATGGCCCGCGAGCTGCTGCACCGGGGCGGTGAGAAGCTGATGCTGCCCGTCGACGTGGCCGTGGTCGAGGAGATCGCACCGGGTGCCGAGGTACGGATCCTGGCTCGGGCGGAGGTCTCTGCCGGGGACAGGATCGGCGACGTCGGCCCCGACACGGTGGCGCTCTACGCCCGAGAGCTGTCCGGTGCGTCGACCGTCGTATGGAACGGACCCATGGGGGTCTTCGAGGTACCCGAGCTCGCGAAGGGCACCCTGGAGGTCGCGAGGGCCGCGGCCGATGCGTGCGACAGCGGTGCGACCGTCGTGCTGGGTGGGGGGGATTCCGTTGCCGCGGCCGAGGCCGCGGGGGTGACCGACCGACTCACGCACATCTCCACCGGCGGTGGCGCGTCGCTCGAGCTGCTCGCCGGCTCGAAGCTGCCGGGTGTGGAAGTGCTGGGGGAGAGGACAGAATGACGATGCGGACCGTGATCGCAGGCAACTGGAAGATGCACCACGGGCCGGCGGACGCCCGTGCCTTCTTCACCGACTTCGAACCCGACCTGGGCGAAGACCCGCCGCTCGTGCTGATCTTTCCGCCGGCGATCTCGCTCGCTGCCGCGCTCGCCGCAAGGCGGGTGGACGTGCCCGTGGCGCTCGGCGTCCAAAACGTGCATTGGGAGCCCGAGGGCGCGTTCACCGGGGAGACTTCGGTCTCCATGGCGAAGGATGCGGGAGCCACGCACGTGCTGATCGGTCACTCGGAGCGTCGGCATGTCTTCGGGGAGACGGACGAGGAGGTCGCGCGGAAGGTGGCGGCTACGCTCGAGGGTGGGCTCGTCCCGGTCGTCTGCGTCGGGGAGAAGCTCGAAGAGCGCAAGGCGGGCCGCGTGCGAGAGGTCATCCTGCGTCAGCTCGATGCCGCGGTAGAGGCCCTGACAGACGGGGCGGACTTCATGATCGCCTACGAGCCGGTCTGGGCGATCGGCACGGGTGAGACCGCTACGCCCCAGGACGCTTCGGACGCCCACGGAGCGCTTCGCGAGCGCCTCGGGGAGTCTCTCGGCCCAGACCGGGCAGCGGCGGTCCCGATCCTCTACGGTGGAAGTGTGAAGCCGGAGAACGCGGGCGACCTGCTCGGCGCACCGGACGTCGACGGGGTCCTGGTCGGTGGCGCGAGCCTCGACGCGGACAGCTTCGCCCGAATCGCCGAATCCGCCTGAAAACAAAGGGGTTGCCCGTTGACATGAATCGGGGCTGAGACGACGTTTACGTGCTCTGATTTCAACGGAAAAAAGTGGGATATGTACGGCTTTCTCGTAGCGGTTCTGGTTCTCGACGGACTCTTCCTGTGCACCGTCATCCTCCTGCAGGCAGGGAAGGGTGGCGGACTCGCCGCGATGGGTGGTGGCGCGGCGGCGACCGAGGGTGTCCTCGGGGGCCGTCAGGCGACGACGATGCTTACCCGCGCGACATGGACGGCGGGATCGTTGTTCATGGTCTTGGCGCTGGTGCTGGCCATCTTGTCGTCCCGATCGGCGCAGCCCGCGTCCATTCTCCGGCAGGACGCGACACCCACGGCCCCGGCCGCCGCACAGCCCCTTCTTCCGACCGGCGACGCTCCCGCGAGCGGCGCGGCGACCACGGGTGGCGGTGATGGATCGGGTGGGGGTGCCGAGGATTCGGGGAACAACTGACCCGGCTGATCTGCGTAATCCGACGATGAGGCGCCGGCGAATCCGAGAGAGCGGCTTCGCCGGCGTCTTCGTGCATATGGCTACGAGACGCTCCACGGGCCGATGAGTTATCCGGAGGGACCCGACCGCGACGCGATCGTCCGGGGACTGACCCGCGATCAGTTCCTGGAGATTCACCGCTCCCTTCTCCTTGCTCGGGCCGCCGAAGAGCGGCTGGAGATCCTTTTCAAGCAGGGGCACGTGGGCGGTGGTGTCTATCGGTCTCTGGGTCAGGAGGCGGGGGCTGTCGGCGCTGCGTACGCGCTGCGTCGTCGGGACGACGGCACCGGGGACATCATCGCGCAGACCGTGCGTGCGACCGGGGCAGTCCTCCTCATGGGGGGGCGGCCGGTGGACTATTTCCGACAATACATGGCGCGCGGCACGAGCCCCACAGGCGGCAAGGAGGCCAACGTCCATTGGGTCGACTACGACCGGGGCCTGGTCGGCCCCGTCTCGCCGCTCGGCACCATGGTGGAGGTCATGGCGGGGATCACCCTGACCTTTCGCATGCGTGGGGAGGACCGTGTCGGATTGGTCTTCTATGGAGACGGAGCCAGCTCGACCGGGGCGTGGCACGAGGGCCTCAGCTTCGCGGCTTCTCAGCGCTGCCCGATGGTCCTGATGGTGGAGGCCAACCAGTGGGCGTTCTCGACTCCCACCGAGAAGAACACCCGGCTCGACTCGTTCATGGAGAAGGCGGCGGGATACGGCCTCCATGCGGTTTCCGTGGACGGCACCGACGTCCTGGAAGTGTACGGAGCGGTGCAAGGGGCGGTCGCACGCGCGCGCTCGGGTTGGGGGACTGGCCTCGTGGAGCTCAGGTACTATCGTCGCAAGGGGCATGCGCAGCACGATCCCCAGGAGTACGTGGATCCTGCTGAGATCGCGATGTGGGAGGCCAGGGATCCCATCTTGCGCTACGAGACCTGGCTGGTCGAGCACGGACTGCTGACCGAAGGGGAGTGTGCGTCGGTGCGAAGGGAGATCGAGGAGCAGATCGAGGCGGCGGCGGAGCAGGCCCGGAGCGAGCCCGTTCCGGAGCCGACCACCGCGCTCGAGGACGTATACACGGACGCCTCGGCCCACATGCCGTGGACACGGCACGCCGAGCCGGACCCGAAGAGAGCATGAAGAGCACAAACACACCCACGCAGACCCAAACGGGCACGGAAGAGAATGTCGACGCCTGAGCACCTCTCCAAGACCTCGCGGGGCGAGCCCGTAACGATGCTGGAGGCCATCAGCGAAGCCCTCTACGAGGAGATGCTTCGCGACGAGATGGTCTTCCTCATGGGCGAGGATATCGGCAACTACGGCGGCGCCTTCAAGGTGACGAAGGGCCTGCAGGAGATCTTCGGGGAGCAGCGCGTGATCGACACGCCGATCGCGGAGGGCGGCTTCACGGGTGCTGCAGCCGGGGCCGCCCACATGGGCATGCGACCGGTTGTGGAGATGCAGTTCATGGACTTCATCTCTCCGGCCTACGACGTGATCACGAACTACCTCGCGACTTCGCTCTATCGGGGCAGCGGACCCATGCCGGTCGTGATCCGGGGCCCCGTCGGCGGTGGAAATCGGGGTGGACCGTTCCACTCTCAGAACGTGGAGATGGCCTTCTTCCACACGCCCGGCCTCAAGATCGTCTACCCGAGCACCGCGCATGACGCCAAGGGCCTCCTGAAGGCGGCGATCCGAGACGACAACCCGGTGATCTTCGAAGAGCACAAGGCGCTCTACCGGGCTCCGGACCTCCGCGAGGTTCTTCCGAACGAGGACTATGTCGTCCCGCTCGGAGAGGCTCGGATCGTGCGGGAGGGCAGGGACGTGACGGTGGTCACCTACGGGTCCATGGTGCACAAGAGCATGGTGGCTGCCGAGACGCTGGAGTCCGAGGACGGGGTCTCCGTCGAGATTCTCGACCTGCGAACGCTGCTCCCGATGGACGACGAGGCCATTACGGACAGCGTGAAGAAGACGGGTCGGCTACTCGTGGTCCACGAGGATACGCGGACCGGTGGCATCGCGGGCGAGATCGCGATGCGCGTGAACGAGGCGGCTTTCGAATGGCTCGACGCGCCGATCCTTCGGGTGACGGCGATCGACGCCCCTGTACCTTATGCAGGGACGCTGGAAGATTATTTTCTACCACAGACGTCGGATATCGTGACCGCCGTCCGCTACCTCGCGAATTACTGACGCTACCGGGAGAGACGAGCGTGGCCCGCATAGAGGTTCCGATGCCCCAGATGGGAGAGTCCATCGCCGAGGGTACCGTGTCGAAGTGGCTGAAGCAGGTCGGGGAGACCGTCGAGCGAGACGAGCCGATCCTGGAGATCTCCACCGACAAGGTGGATGCGGAGATCCCTTCGCCCCAGGCGGGGACCCTGGTCGAGATCATCGTCCAGGAAGGTGAGACCGTGGAGGTCGGAACGGTCGTCGCTTACATCGATACGGAGGCAGGTGCGGCCGTGTCGGAGCCCGCGACGCCTCCGGCCGAGCCTGCGCCCGCACCGGAGCCGGCCGTCGAAGAGCCGATCGCCCCGATGATGTCGGCACCGAGCCCGACGCCGGCGCCTGCTGCACCACCCGTGGCGGCGCCCGCTCCATCGGCTGCGGGTCCGGCGCCCGCTCCGGCGCAAGACGAGGGGGGAATCGCGACGGCGGACGAGCGCCTGCGTCGTCGCTCGACGCCAGTCGTTCGGAAGATCGCCGCGGAGCATGGGATCGAGATCTCGAGCGTCCCGGGCTCGGGTCACGCGGGTCGAGTCACGAAGAACGACATCCTGAGCTTCATCGAGTCCGGCGGGGCGGCTGCCGCGGCGGAGGTGCCCACGTCGACCGACTCCGGAGCGCCGCCAGCGCCCAAGGCGCCGGCCGCTCCAGCGCGGCCCGCAGCTCCGGCTGCTGCCGCGCCGGCACCGGGGGCGCCGATGAGCACGAGCGAGCTGTGGTCCACCTTCTATGGTGAGGTCCAGCATCCGGAGTTTCCGGTCCGGGAGGGCGACCAGGTCGAGCCGATGGACAAGATCCGTCGCCTCACCGCCGAGCACATGGTCGTCGCCAAGCGCGTGGCGCCCCACGTGCACTCGTTCATCGAGATCGACTTCTCGCGCGTGGACGAGATCCGTAGCGCCAACAAGGCCGAGTGGGCCAAGCAGGGCGCGCGGGTCAGCTACACGGCCTTCGTGGCCTGGGCGGTCTCCCGCATCATCCGGAAGTACCCGATGATCAACGGGACCGTCTCCGGCAACAACATCATCCACCGTGGCTCGGTGAACATGGGGATGGCCGTCGATCTGAATCCGGGCCTGATCGTTCCCGTCATCCACGACGCCGACAACCTCAGCTTGGTGGGAATCGGCAAGAAGATCATCGACCTGGCCGAGCGAGCGCGTGCCCGCAAGCTCATGCCGCAGGAGATCCAGGGTGCGACATTCTCCATCACGAACCCGGGCGTGCTCGGGACGATGGTCGGAATGCCGGTGATTCCCAAGGGCACCGCAGCGATCCTGGGCACGGGCTCGATCGAGAAGCGGCCCGTGGTCGTGACCGACGCGGAAACTCCGCAAGCGCTCCTACTTCTCGCTCGGTTACGATCACCGTCTCGTGGACGGGGCGGATGCGGCGCGCTTCCTCGCCGAGCTCAAGGAGCTGCTGGAGACCTTCCCGGAAGATGCCTAGCACTTCGCGCCGATCATGAGCGGTCGGGTCTTGGAGGTGAGGCGCCTCGGCGTGATGTCCTACGCCGAGGCGCTTTCGCTTCAGGAGCGCCTGGTCCGAGCACGCCGAGAAGGGAATATCCCCGACCAGCTCCTTCTGCTCGAGCATCCTCACGTCATCACCCTCGGGACCGCCTCGGCGGACGAGCACGTCTTGGCCGACTCGCAGGAGCGGGCTCGGTTGGGAATCGAGCTGCACCAGGTCGGTCGGGGCGGTGACGTCACCTATCATGGCCCGGGACAGCTCGTCGGATACCCTGTGCTCGATCTGAAGCCCGACCGAAAGGACCTCCACCGATACCTCCGCGACCTCGAGGAGGTGCTCGTTCGCACGCTGGGCGGCCTGGGCCTGGCGGCGGAAAGAAGCGAGGGCCTGACCGGTGTGTGGGTCGAAGACCGGAAGCTGGCCTCGATCGGTGTACGCGTTTCGTCCGGGTGGATCACGTCTCACGGCTTCGCGCTCAACGTGAGCACCGACCTTTCGTACTTCGGAACCATCGTTCCGTGCGGCATCCAGGACCGTTCCGTGTCGTCGTTGGAGGCCGAGCTCGGTCGCCCCGTTGGGGTCGACACCATTGCTGAAAGGGTCGCCGAGCACTTCGGAAACGTCTTCCAACGCGAAATCGTTGTTGCTGAAGCAACAGTTCAGGCCGCTGAGGAGCCGCTCCGTGTCCCCGGCGAGTCCTGAATGGCCCTAGGAGAGTCAGGCTCTTAAGTCCTTGCAGCTTGGTGACTCAGCTTCGATCAGGACTCACTTCGGAGCCACCGGCCAGGTGGATAAACTGCTCCAAGTGTCAGCCATAAGGCGTTATTATATAGATACTTAGAGCATAATTCATAAATCGCTTTGCCGCAGGAAGATCGTGCTTGCATCGTGGCGACGCACGGCCCATACTGTGCGTGCGATCAGGATACGGCACGCTGAGTCGATAGCGATGGCTATCCCTTCAGTGGATTCTGAAAGCAGTCTGCCGGGTGAGACGTCACAGCGGTGGAAGCGAGCCGGGACTTGGAACTCGGTGAGCCGGCGGAGGAGTCGTTGGTCTTCGTCGAAAGCCCCTGAAGAGGGGCGCCGGAAGTCGCCGACCGTGCGACGACTGGGGAAGGGGAGCGGAGCAGCTGCCCAATGAGCTGGAAAGAGCATCTTCGGAAGCTCCGGACGGCGGGTAGAGACCAAGCGACGCGATGCTCCTACCAACGGATAAAGGCCCCCGGGCAGCTTCGGCTGACCGGGGGCTTTTTTCGTGGGGTGGGCGCCCTACCGCCCGAATCCCATCGCCAGGTAGAAAGCCG
>JBDHII010000012.1:0-110647 GCA_039587515.1 Gemmatimonadota bacterium | reverse complement strand
GGCGCGACTCCACACGCTGCAAACGACCCCGCAAGGACCTGAAGCCTTACGGGGTCATCCCTTCCCTGCCCATAGCCCCCGGAGGATTCGAACCTCCACCAACGGCTCCAAAGGCCGTTGTGCTGCCATTACACCAGGGGGCTTCACCGCGCGGCGACCAAGCGCTCACCGCTCTGGTCGCTCCAATCCTACCCGGCGCTGTCGGACGGTCAACCCTCGAAGGCTGAAATCTCACCCAGCCCCGGCGCCGTACGCGTTCGGACCACTTCGGCCTCGGGAAAGGCCTCCTCCAGAGCAGCGGCTGCCCTTCCGGCCGCCTCCTCGGAGTCGAAGACCCCGAACACCGCCGAACCGCTGCCGCTCATTCGGGCGATCCGGGCCTCCTGCTCGCTCACCCGGTCGAGGACGGAACGCAGCTCGGGATGCTTCTCGAAGACGGGATCCTCGAAGTCGTTCTCGGACAGTGCTGCGACCTCGGCCCAATCGTCCAGCGATCGATGCCGCAGAAGCCCGGCCCGACTCGGTTTCAGATCCCGTGCGGAAAGAGCCGCATAGGCCTCGGAGGTCGCCACGTGCACGCCAGTGCAGACGACGACGACGGGACGGAGTGGAAGAGGCTCCAGCTCGAGCAATCGCGTACCTCGCCCCCAGCCGAGCGCTCGCCCGTTCGGAACGAGGAAGAACGGAACGTCGGAGCCGAGCGCTGCAGCGACGTCCATCAGCGCCCGCTCGTCCAACGGGCCCTCGAACATGCGATTCAGTCCGCGGAGCGTGGCCGCCGCATCGGAGGAGCCGCCTCCCAGGCCCCCTCCGGCCGGAATCCGCTTGGTCAACTCGATCCGCACACCCGCCCCGAGAGCGGCCCGCTCGAAGAAGCTCTCTGCGGCACGGTACACGAGGTTGTCCCGAGGATCGCCCAGGTCCGCACCCTCGACGTCCAGCGCGATCCCGCCCCGCGTCATCTCGAGATCGAGCGTGTCCCCCCATTCGAGCGCCTGGAAAACCGTTTCGATGCGGTGGAACCCGGTATCCTCCCGGGCCAGAACCCGCAGCAGCAGGTTGACCTTGCCAGGCGCCTCGACACGGACACGGGGGATCATCCGCCGTGCAGCTCCCGGTCCAGCGTCTCGCCCGGCCCGCTGTCGCCCAACTCCTTCACCGACAGTCCGACCCGGGAAGCGTATGCGAGCCCGATGACGGTGATGGGGATGAAGGTCGTGATGTGGTATCCGAAGGCGAAGGCGAGCGCCGGCGCGGCGGCAGCCCCGTATACGGTCACGAGCGCCAGCTCCGCCCCGAACTGGAAGGTCCCGAAGAACCCCGGCGCAGCGGGCAGCGCCACGACGTACCCCACGACAGCCTCCGTGAAGAATGCCGCCTCGATCGGTGCATCGACGCCGAAGGCGAGCATGCCGAGCCAGAACGAAAAGCCGTGCCAGATCCAGAAACCGTAACTCCAGACGAGGGCGAGCATCAGCAGCCGCGGGCTGCGCAGGAGCTGGATGGCCTCCAAAAACGCTTCCAGTGCGTCGACGATCCGATGGCCCCACGGCTCGGGCAGGCGGCCGAAGATACTCTCGGCCATCCGGACCATGGGCTTGGGGAAGATCAGGAACGCCAGGAGAACGCCGAGCATGACTGCGAGAGCCACGAACGCGAAACGGAAGAGCAGCAGAAGCTCGGTGTTCTGCGCCAGCATTTCGCGAGGAAAGCTCGGTAGTGCGACCGGCACGAGCAGGATCGTGGTCAGGGCAATCGTGTCGAGCAGCCGCTCCACGACCACGCTGCCGAGCGCTCCCGACACGGACATGCGCTCCAGTCGACCGATCGCCAGTGGCCGCGCGATCTCGCCCACACGGGCCGGGATCACGTTGGTGATCGCGAAGCCGATGCATACCGCGGCGAAGCGGTTGTGGAGGCTCGTGTCCGGCTTGACGGGGTGAAGCAGGATCTTCCATCGCATGGCCCGGATGAGGTAGCCCGCCGTGCCGACGACGATCGCCCCCGTCAGGTACCACCAATTCGCCTGCGAGATCTGCGCCCAGATCTCTCCGAGGTCCTGATCCCTCAGGACCCACCAGATGAAGAACGCGCTGATGGCGAGTCCGAGACCCGCCTTCCAGTCGAGCTTCAAGGGACTTCCCGAGCTCCGGCAATCAGATCGGCCATCTCCATGACGGCACGTTCCATCCCCACGAACACGGCGCGGGAGACGATGCTGTGGCCGATGTTCAGCTCCTCGATCTCCGCGATGGCCGCGACATGGTGGACGTTCTCGTAGGTGAGCCCGTGCCCGGCATGTACCGCGAGACCCAACCCTCGGGCGAGCCTGGCCGCGGTGCGCAGGCGCTCGACCTCGTCTCCGCGCTCTCGGTCGCCCGCGTTCGCGAACTCCCCCGTGTGAAGCTCGATCGCATCCGCACCCAGCTCTGCAGAGACGCGGATCACGTCCTCGTCCGGGTCGATGAAGAGCGACGTGCGGATCCTCTCCGCGCCCAGCCGTTCGAGTGCGGCCCGCGTGCTTTCTCGCACGCTTTCGTCCAGGAGAGCGAGGCCTCCCTCTGTCGTGATCTCTTCACGCTTCTCCGGTACCAGCGTCACCTGCATCGGATACCACCGGCACGCCAGCTCCAGCACGTCGGTATTGGCGGCTAGCTCGAGGTTCACACCCGTGCGGACGGTCTTCATCAGGAGGTCCACGTCCCGTTCGTTGATGTGCCGACGGTCCTCCCGGAGGTGGACCGTGATGCCGTCGGCTCCGGCGAGCTCGACGAGTACAGCGGCCCGAACGGGGTCCGGTTCGTCCGTCTTGCGGGCCTCCCGTACCGTCGCGACGTGGTCGACGTTGACGTACAGTCTCATTCGGTCATCTCGAGAACTTCCGGGGCTTCGGACTCGGTGGCTTCATCCGCTAGAACCACCCCCTGCGTCTGCTTCAGTCGACCGCGCAGCGCGAGGGGCACACGAGCGACGAGCTGGACCTCGGACCCTGTATCGATCCGCTCCAACACTTCACCCTCTCGGTAGATCATTGAAAGCGTGGCGCCGTCTGTCACCGGGATCGTGACGTGCATCATCTTCATCGCCACGCGGATGCGCGTCCTCAGGGCCGAGCGGAGTCGGTCGTGGGTCGCAGCATCGAGGGCGGACAGGAAGACGGACGGCTTTGATTCGAAGGAGCGGATCCGCTGCTTCAGGACCTCCTCCTCGCCGTGTGTAAGGCGGTCGACCTTGTTGAACACCAGAACCTGTGGGCGTTCGTCGAGCTCCAGCTGCTCGAGCACCTCCTCGACCACCTCTTTCTGCTCCTCCCAGTCCGTATGGGACGCGTCGATCACGTGCAGAAGGAGGTCCGCCTCGCGCGCCTCCTCCAGCGTCGAACGGAAGGAGGCGACGAGGTGATGGGGCAGCTTGCGGATGAACCCGACCGTGTCGGTCATCAGTGTCTCGAAACCTTCGCCCAGGTCGACCGTGCGCGTGGCCGAGTCGAGCGTGGCGAAGAGCCGATCCTCCACGAACAGCTCGGCACCCGACAGCGCTCTCAAGAGAGAGGACTTCCCCGCGTTCGTGTAGCCGACGAGTGCGACCCGAAACTGTCCCTCGCGCGACCTTCGCTGGATCTCCCTTGCCTTCGCCACCCCCTTGAGCTTGCGGCGTAGGTCCGCGATGCGTCGTCCAATGAGTCGCCGGTCGGTCTCGAGCTGAGTTTCTCCGGGTCCTCGCAGCCCGATCCCACCGCGGATTCGGGAAAGGTGATTCCACATCCGCTTGAGCCTCGGGAGCAGGTACTCGAGCTGAGCGAGCTCGACCTGCATCTTCGCCTCGCTCGTCCGGGCCCGCGTGGCGAAGATGTCCAGAATCAGCTCGGACCGATCCATCACCCGCACACCGACCGTGTCCTCGAGGCTCTTCCCCTGCGCGGGGCTGAGCTCCTCATCGAAGATCACGAGGTTCGCCTCGGCCGCCTGAACGGCGTCACGAAGCTCCTCTGCCTTGCCCTTGCCGATGTAGGTGCGTGGGTTCGGCGAATCCACGACCTGACGCACCACGTCCACCACCGAGCCACCGGCCGTGTCGGTAAGACGGGCCAGCTCCTTCAGGTGTTCTTCGGCGAGGACTTGCCCGACTTTTCGATCGGGTGCCCCCACCAGGACCGCCCGGTCTACGGGCGCTCGGTTATCGATCAGCTGCGTTGGAATGGGCTCAACTCCTCACGACATGGGCTCGCGTCCGCGTCTACCCCTCCGACGGGGTCCGGGGTTCAGCCACCCTTCGAGCCTCCTCGCGACGCTCGGCCCACCATTCGAGCCGCTTGCGAATCGTCTTCTCGTGGCCCAACGGCCCCGGCTCGTAGAATGTCGCACCCAGAAGTGAATCGGGAAGGAAGGGCTGCCCTGAAACCCCGTCCGGCTCGTCGGGCTCGTAGCGGTATCCCTCCCCGTACCCGAGATCTTGCAACAGCCCGGTCGGTGCGTTGCGGATGTGGCCCGGTTCGACTTGGGGGCCGTCGCGAGGTAGAGCGCAACCTCCGCCAGAGCGAGCTCCCCCTCGGGGGAACCGAGAAAGTGGAAGGCATCTCGACCGGCGATGGCCACCGACAGCGCCTGTGGATCGGCGAGACCGATGTCCTCGGACGCCATCCGCACCAGGCGCCGAGCGAGGTAGAGGGGATCCTCACCGGCGTCGAGCATTCGCGCCAGCCAGTAGAGCGCGGCGTCGGGGTCCGAACCACGCACCGCCTTGTGGAGCGCCGAAATCAGGTTGTAGTGCTCCTCACCGCTCTTGTCGTACGCAGCGAAACGCCGCTGTACCGCCTGCTCCAGGAGCGCTTCGTCCACTGTGCCGCCGGAGCCGGCCAGCCTCGCGGCCGTCTCCAGGATGCCCAGGGCACGCCGAGCGTCCCCGTCGGCGACGACCGCCATCCTGCGCAGAACCGGTTCCGAAAGATCGAGCTCGAGTGACCCCAGCCCCCGCTCTTCGTCGGCAAGTCCGGCCCGCAGGATGTCCTCGATCGCCTCCGCCTCGAGCGGCTGCAGGACGTACACCGGTGCCCTGGAGAGCAACGGCCGTACGATCTCGAAGCTGGGATTCTCGGTCGTGGCACCGATCAGGACGACGGTACCGTCCTCCACGTGCGGCAGAAAAGCGTCTTGTTGTGCCTTGTTGAACCGATGGATCTCGTCGCAGAAAAGGATCGTCCGACGTCCCGTGGCACGCCTCCTCTCCCTCGCCTCCTCGATGATCTCACGGACCCTCGGCACACCCTCGGTCACCGCCGAAAAGGCAACGAAGGTGGCATCGGTCGCCTGAGCGAGCAGCGCAGCCAGCGTGGTCTTTCCGCTTCCAGGCGGGCCCCAGAGGATCATGCTCGCGAGGGTCCCCTCGTCGACCATGCGGCGCAGCGCCTTTCCCTCCGACATCAGATGCTCTTGGCCGACGAACTCCTCGTGAGTACGCGGCCGCATTCGAGCGGCCAAGGGTGCGGTGCCCGTCTCCGAGCGACCCGTTTCCTGCCGCGACGTCTCGGGCGCGAAGAGATCCGGATCGCTCATTCTCCCTCCCGGGCCAGAACCTCCCAAACCAGCTGGCGCAGCCCCTCGGGCTCATTGACCTCTGGATCGGCGAGAACGCGATCGAGCAGGGCGTCCAGGATCTCCCCGAACTCGGGGCCCGGCACGAGACCCATCTCCTTGAGATCGTTGCCGTCGAGGGCCAAGTCCCCGGTCGTGAGTGGCACACCGGACCGGACGACGGCCCTGAGCCGTCGAATCCGCGCGGCCACGCGAGAGCGTGCCTCGCAGAGGCCCGGTCCCGGCCATTCATCGACCTCCAGGCGAGCCCGGGCGGCCCAGATGCGGGCCACACCCGGCCAGGTCGCATCCCCGACCCGAGCGAGCCAGCGGCGCGCGTCCGCTCCCGCTCCCTCGGGCTCCTCGAGGTGTAGCGCCCGAACGATCGCCGAGACCGCCGCCGTCTCGGCATTGGAGCAGCGCAGGCGCTTCATGATCGCTTCGGTCGTCCCCGGTGACCCGTCGGCAGTCGTCGCAAGCAGCAGAGCCCAACGGCTCATCGGCGCGTTGCGGGAGACCCGGTCGATCGCGAGCAGGGTGCGATCGAACTCGGGACGCGCAGCCCCATCCTCGCAGAGCTCCGGATAGAGCTCGGCGAGCAAAGCGGATTCGGCATAGAGGCGGAGCGCCGCGGATGGCACGCGCGCGTTCAGGACCTTCGCGAGCTCCTCCCGAACGCGCTCGGCGGAGAGGACGTGGACCTCGCCGACGGAGGCACGGAGGGCCTCCCAGGTGCCGGATTCGATCGAGAGGTCGAATCTCCCGGCGAACCGCAGCGCGCGCAGGACCCGCAAGAGGTCCTCTGCGAAACGGGCCCGAGGATCTCCCACCGTCCGAAGACAGCGCTTCTCGAGATCCTCTCTGCCTCCGAAGGGGTCTCGCCACTCGTGACGCGTCGGGTGCCACGCCACCGCATTGATCGTGAAGTCTCTGCGGGCCAGATCGTCCTCGAGCTGCTCGGCGAACTCCACGACCGCCCGCCGGCCATCGGTCGCGACGTCCTTGCGGAAGGTCGTGACCTCGTAGAGCGTCCCGTCCCTGGCCAGGACGCCCACGGTCCCGTGCTCGATTCCGATGGGGACGGTGCGTCGAAAAGCACTCTGGATCTCCTCGGGCCGGGCACGCGTCGCCAGATCCCAGTCGCCACCGGGCTCTCCGAACAGCGCATCGCGCACCGCTCCCCCGACCGCCCACGTCTCGAAACCGGCCTCCTCGAGCGTCTTCACGATCCACACGACGGATCTGGGCGGTCTCGGGTGCATGGTCGTCTTCACCCCACGAGCACCGCGCCCCCGTTGACGTTCAGGATCTCGCCCGTGATATGGCGAGCCAGCGGGGAGCAGAGGAAGACGATGGGTCCTGCGACGTCTTGCGCCGTTGCGACGCGGCCGATCGGAATGGAGGAAGCGATCTCGTCGCGGCCCGTACCCTCCAACGCGGGAGCGGCCATCTCCGTATCGATCCAGCCGGGCGCCACGCAATTGACGTTGATGTCCCTGGGCGCGAGCTCGACACAGAATCCCTTCACCAGGGAGATCATGGCGCCCTTCGTCGCCGCGTAGTCACCGTGGAACGCCTCGCCCCGCTGTCCGGCCGTCGAACCCACGAGCACGATCGAGCCGCCCTCCCGGAGACGTCGGGCCGCTTCGCGGCAGGTGAAGAAGATCGAGTCCAGGTTGGCGCACATGGTCGACCGCCACTGCTCGTCCGTCATGTCCGCGATCGCCACTCCCTCGTGCGGCCAGACACCCGCGTTGCCCACGAAGATGTCGAGTCCGTCGAACTCGGCATCGGCACGCTCGAAAAGCGTCCGCGCTCCATCTTCCGTCGACAGGTCCGCGGGCTCGGCCCAGGCCTCGGCTCCGAGCGCCCGCAGATCCGCCACGGTCTCCCGTGCGGCCTCTGCTCGACTCCGGTAGCCGATCCCGACCGAGGCTCCCGCCTCGGCGAGCAGGATCGCGGTCGCCCTGCCCACACCTCGCGATCCACCGGTGACGATCGCATTCCTCCCGCTCAGGTCGATGAGCGGAGCAGCTCGATGGGTCATCCGTCTTCTCCACGGTCGAGCAAGCGCTCGACGATGTCACAGATCACGTGGCCGAGAACCAGATGCATCTCCTGGGCGCGCGCCGTGTTCTCGGTCGGTACCACCAGGGCCAAATCGACGATGGAAGCGAGCCGACCGCCGCCCTCCGCCGAGAGTGCGACGGTTCTGATCCCGGACGCCCTCGCGACTTCGGCCGCCCTGAGCACGTTGGGGGACTCCCCACTGGTGGAATGCAGAAAGAGCAGATCTCCCGATCGGCCGAGCGCCTCGACCTGACGCGCGAAGACGGTCTCGTACCCGTCATCGTTCGCTGCCGCCGTGAGGATGCTCGAGTCCGTCGTCAGCGCGATCGCGGCAAGCGCCGGGCGCTCGCGACGGAAGCGGACCACGTACTCCGCCGCGAGGTGCTGTGCTTCTGCAGCCGAGCCTCCATTGCCGCAGAACATGAGCTTGCCACCCGACTCCAACGCCTCGACCGCCATGCGGGCGGCCTGGGCGGCAGGCTCTACCAGCGACTCGACGCACGCTGCGGCAAACCGTGCAAACGACGCCAGCTCCTCCCTGGCGTGGCGGGTCGGATCGAACAGGCCGCTCATCGTGATAGCCACCGCTTGAGGCGATCGAGCATCCCCTTCTCTTCACCGACGGGGGCCACCTCCAAAGGATCCTCGTCGGCCAGCACGCGCCACGGGTTGACCGAGGTGAGCAGCTCCAGCTGTTCCTCGGCACCTTGCTCCTTCAGCCAGCCCCTGGACTTCTCGAGGTAGATCTTCAGATGCGACCGCGCATGGAAGTCGCTGGAGAGATACGACACGTGCCCCCTCCGGAGCAGCTCGACGGCCGTGGACTGTGCCTCTCGCCCGTATCGGCCGACGAAGGAGCCATGATTCACCTGAAGGTACGCGCCCAAGTCGCGCCACTCCCCCGCGAGGGCCAGCTCGCTGGCCATCCCATGGTACCGCTCGGGGTGCGCGATGATCGGACGAAACCCGGCTTCACGAATCGTGCGGACAACCGTCTGAGTACGCGGGGGCAGCAGCAGCCTCGGCCACTCGATCAGCACGAACGAGGTGCCGTTCAGTCGAAGCCGCGGGTCACTGAAATCGGGATTCGGCACATCGACCATCACCTCGTGGCCACGATACAGCTCGAAATCGGGGAAACGTCGCTCTACCGCTTCCCGGGCGGTCTCCCAGGCCGCGTCGACGGGACCCATCCAGGCCTCGAACTGCCGACGGTCGTGCGCCAGACTCGCATCGACGTGCGGAGTGGTGATGGCCATTCGAACACCGGCAGTCCGCAATCGCTCCACAGATTCGAGCGTGTCCTCGATCGTGCGCGCACCGTCATCGACACCAGGAACGAGATGGCTGTGCAGATCGCCGAGCCCGGCGCGGGCCGACATCATTCCGTTCCTTGCTGGAGCCGTGCCAGGATGTCCAGCAGACGCCCTTCGAGATCGGAGGACTCCGCAGCGGCCTCGCAGGCGTAGGTCGCGAGCGCGTCCGCAGCCAGAAGACGGAAGGCCGATTCACGGTTCCTACCCGGTCTCGCGAGGGCGTCGGCGAGCGACGCACGAGCCGCCCGGCAAAGCACGTCGACGAGATCTCCGCTCCGCGACTCCGTCGCGAGCCACGGCTGAAACGGTTCAGGGGCAGGGGGCGAGCGCTCGGCGAGCCAGGATTGCGGGCCGCTCACTCTGCTTTCCGCCCCGCAAGCCCAGTCACGACACCTTTCACCATCTCGAGCGCCTCAGGAATCTTGCCGGCGTCACCCACACCTGCCTGGGCCATATGAGGTCGGCCACCCCCTTTGCCCTCCACCACCGACGCTACCTCCCTGACGACCGCGTCGGCGCGGATCCCCTTCCCGATCAGGTCGTCCGTGACGAAGGTGAAGAGGGTGTGCTTGTCACCCGGCAAGTCGGCCGCCACCACCGCGACGCCCGAGGGGGTACTGGAAAGGAAGGTATCGCCCCACTTGCGCGCGTCGTCCGCATTGCGCGCCTTCAGGCGAACCGCCCGATACACGGAAGGTGCGTTCCCGCCGGTCTCGAATTCGCCCTCGGCGACGGCGGTCTCACCCGCTCCCCCTCCGGAGCGCAACTCGTCGAGAAGCCCTTCGAGCTCGCTCTTCTCAGAAAGCAGCTGTCGAGCCCTGCCCGAGACGTTTTCCGGTGTCGCCCCAAGAACGTCAGAGACTTCCGAGAGCTTGGCCTCCTGCGCCTGGTAGTACGCAGCGGCACCTTTGCCCGTGACGGCCTCGATGCGCCGCACACCGGCCGCCACACCGCTCTCCGAAGTCACCTTGAAGAGGCCGATGTCCCCGGTACGGTCGACGTGGGTGCCACCGCAGAGCTCCGCGCTCACACCACGGATGTCGACGACACGGACGACATCCCCGTACTTCTCTCCGAAGAGTGCCATCGCGCCCTTGGCTACGGCCTCGTCGTACGCCATTTCCCCCGTCATGACCGGATGGTTCGCCCACACACCCTCGTTCACGATCGCTTCGACGATCGCCTTCTCGTCGGCGCTCATCGGCGCCGTGTGCGCGAAGTCGAAGCGGAGCCGGTCCGGTGCCACGAGTGAGCCGCGCTGAGCGACGTGCTTCCCGAGCGTGCTCCTCAGCGCCGCATGGAGCAGATGCGTCGCCGTGTGATTCCGCTGTGTGCTTCGCCGCGTGTCCGCCTCGACTTCGGCTCGGACACGCAGCTCCCCGTCCGGAAGCGTCCCACTCAGGTCGCCGATCACGGCGATCCGCCCGGAAATCCGGAGGACGTCGGTCACCTGCAGAGACCACCCTTCTCCCGAGACCCGGCCCACGTCCGAGATCTGGCCGCCACCCTCTGCGTAGAAAGGATTCGAGGACAGTTGGAGTCCCGTTCGTCCGTCGGTCGAGAGCACCGCGAGCACTTCGCTCTCGACCTCGAGCTGCTCGTACCCGACGAACGTCTGCCCGCCTTCGGAGCGAACCTCCCAGCCCTCGAGCCATGCATCGACCGACGTCGTGAGGTCGGCTGCGGCCCGATCCTCCCGACTCCGCCGGCGCTGGACCTCCAGAGCAGTCTTGAAGCCGGCCTCGTCGATGCCGTAGCCACGCTCCTCGGCCATGAGCTGCGTGAGGTCGGGCGGGAACCCGAAGGTGTCGTAGAGCTTGAAGACCTCTTCACCCGGGATGACGTGGTCGCCGACGCCGTCCTCCGGAGAGAGTTCTTCGAAGCGCTCCAGGCCGGCCTCGATCGTCGCGAGGAACCGCTCCTCTTCGGCACGCGTCGTCTCGATCAATTGGTCCCGGCTCCGTTCAAGCTCGGGATAGACGTCGGACATCGTCTCGACGACCGCCTCCACGACGCCCGCCAGCGTCGGCTCACGGCGTCCGAGGAGCCAGGCGTGCCGGACGCCCCGCCGGAGGATCCTGCGAAGCACGTATCCGCGTCCCTCGTTCGACGGAAAGATTCCGTCTGCGAGGAGGAACGCCACCGCACGCGCATGGTCGGCAAGGACGCGGAAGCTCACCCCCTCCTCGCTGTCCGCCACGTAGGAACGCCCAACCTGCTCGGCTACCGCGTCCAGCAGCGGTGCGAAGATGTCGATGTGGTAGTTCGAGCCGACACCCTGAAGGACCGAAGCCAACCGTTCGAGACCCGCGCCCGTGTCGATCGAGGGTGCAGGAAGCGGTTGGAGCGTTCCCGCTTCGTCCCGGTCGTACTGCATGAAGACGAGATTCCAGATCTCGAGGAACTCCCCCCTCTCGCCCGCCGCTTCGAACGCCTCGGTGGGCAGGATCGTGCCGCGCTCCCCCTCGGCCCGGAGATCGTAATGAAGCTCGGAACACGGGCCGCACGGACCCGTGTCGGCCATCTGCCAGAAGTTGTCCTTGTCACCGAGCCGGTAGATTCGCTCCGGCGGAACCCCGGCGACTTCCTGCCAGAGCTTCTCGGCCTCGTCGTCGCTGTCGTGTACCGTGATGAAGATCCGATCGGGATCCAGACCCAGATCCTCCGTCAAGAACTCCCACGCGTAGTCGATCGCATCTCGTTTGAAGTAGTCACCGAGCGAGAAGTTGCCGAGCATCTCGAAGAAGGTGTGATGCCTTGCCGTCTTCCCGACTTCCTCCAGGTCGTTGTGCTTGCCGCCTGCCCGAACGCACTTCTGAGACGTCACGATCCGCTTGGTGCCGAGGTCCTCGAGTCCCAGCAGGGCACGCTTGAACTGAACCATGCCCGCGTTGGTGAACAGCAGGGTCGGATCGTCGGCGGGCACGAGCGAGGAGCTCGCACGAGCCTGGTGGCCCTTGCTCTGGAAATACTCGATGAAACGGCGACGAACTTCGGCTGTGTTCATTGCAAAATCTTGGATTTGGATGCGGCAGAAAGGTAACTACGGCGCCAATCGCCCCCAATAAGGCATCGGGGCCGACAGAGGCTACAAAAAAGGGGCCCGGCGGAATCGCCGGGCCCCTCGGAATGTCGAATCGTACGACTCAGCCATCCCCGCCGGCAACCGCCTCCTCCGCCTCCTCCGCCTCCTCCGGCTCGGCTGGCGAGGTCTCTTCCTCCGTTCCCATCCCCAGTGCCTCCTTGACCTTCGCCTCGACCTCTTCGAGCACGTCCAGGTTGTCCTTGAGGAACTCCTTGGCGTTCTCCTTGCCCTGGCCGAGACGCAGGTCGCCGTAGGAGTACCATGAGCCCGACTTCTCGACGACCTCGAGCTCCGCGCCCAGGTCGATGAGGAGACCCTCGTGGCTGATCCCCTCGTTGTAGAGAATGTCGAACTCGGCCTGACGGAAGGGCGGCGCGCACTTGTTCTTCACGACCTTCACACGCGTCCGGTTGCCGATCACGTCCTGTCCGTCCTTGATCGCTCCGATGCGACGAATGTCCATCCTGAGCGAGGCGTAGAACTTCAGCGCTCGACCTCCGGACGTCGTCTCCGGGTTACCGAACATGACCCCGATCTTCTCTCGAATCTGATTCGTAAAGATCACCGCCGTCTGCGACCGGTTGACGGCACCCGTCAGCTTGCGAAGGGCCTGGCTCATGAGCCGTGCCTGCAGTCCGACGTGAGAGTCCCCCATCTCACCCTCGATCTCCGCGCGTGGTACGAGCGCCGCCACGGAGTCGATGACCACCACGTCGACCGCGTTGCTCCGAATGAGCACCTCGGCGATCTCCAGGGCCTGCTCGCCGGTGTCCGGCTGCGAAACGAGCAGGTTGTCCACGTCGACACCCAGCTTGCGGGCGTAGCCGACATCGAGCGCGTGCTCCGCGTCGACGAAAGCGGCGATTCCGCCGGTCCTCTGCGCGTTGGCGATCACGTGCAGACAGAGGGTCGTCTTACCCGAAGACTCCGGTCCGTAGATCTCGCTGATGCGGCCTCTCGGGATCCCACCGATTCCGATCGCGGCATCGAGATTGATCGCGCCCGTGGCAATCGAATCGATCTCGACCCGCGCCCCGTCCGCGCCCATCCGCATGATGGCGCCCTTGCCGTACGAGCGCTCGATCTGTTGAAGGGCCGTTCCGAGCGCTTTGCGCTTCTGATCATCCATTGGCTGGGTGATATCCGCAGTGGCCATGCAGCTTTTCGCTCCGAGGATGTTGTTCGATGGGGTTTTCCGGCACCACATTTTAGTGTACCCGAAGAAAAAACGAAAGTCTTCCGGTGCACCGTGCCGGGACGGTCGCTAAACTAGGGCGCTCGCGCGGGGCGGCCAAATGCCTCGATGGGACTCCTCCGAAGTCGCGATTGGCCGCGTAGGGAACACCACCCGTCGCGCCCGGATTCGTGCAAGCGAACGTGTCCGAAAGAGACACCCGAACGGCAGTCGCCGCTGAAGGCATGATGACCAAAGAATACGATCTCGTCGCCATCGGCGGTGGCACGGCCGGTCTCGTCGCCGCGGCCGGAGCGGCCTATCTCGGCGCGACACCGGCTTTGGTGGAGAAACACCTGCTGGGAGGCGACTGCCTCTGGACGGGCTGCGTACCGTCCAAGGCGCTGATCGCGGCGTCCCGAGTGGCACACGCGATGCGCTCGGCCGACCGCCTCGGCCTCGAGCCCTGCGACCCGGCCCACGCTCTGGGCAAGGTCCTGTCGCGGGTGAAGGCCGCGAGGGAGACGGTCGCGCACCACGACGACCCTGAGCGCTTCCGCGCGATGGGCGTGGACGTGCAGTTCGGGGAAGCGCGTTTCGTCGGAGCCGACACGATCGAAGTCGAGGGCGTCGGTCGTCTCCGGTCGAAACGCATCGTGATCGCGACCGGTGCGCGACCCGTGGTGCCGCCGATTCCCGGCCTCGAAGCGGCTGGCTTCCAGACGCACGAGACCGTCTTCGACCTACAGGCCCTTCCGAGGACGCTCGCCGTTTTGGGAGCCGGCCCGATCGGCCTCGAGCTCGCACAGACCTTCTCGCGCCTCGGGGCGAAGGTGACCGTCCTCGAGATGATGGATCGTATCCTCCCGAAGGAAGATCCCGACATCGCGGCCGCGCTCCTCCGGCTTCTGGGCGATGAGGGGATCGAGGTCCGGCTCTCGTCGAAGGTCACTTCCGTCGAGCAGGGCAGCGGGCACAAGATCCTGACCACCGAATGCGGTCGGCGCTTCGACGCGGAAGAGATCTTGGTCGCCGTAGGGCGCAGGCCCAATACGGAAGGGCTCGAGCTGGACGTGGCGGGTGTGGAAACGGACGGGTCGGCCGTGCGAGTCGACCGTACGCTTCGAACCTCGAATCCGAAGGTCTGGGCCTCGGGAGACGTGACGGGTGGCCTTCAGTTCACGCACGTGGCCGACTACATGTCCAAGCTCGTCCTGCGAAACAGCTTCTTTCCGCTTCGAGCAAGATCCGACTACCGGAACGTGCCTTGGGTCACCTACACGGATCCCGAGATCGCTCACGTGGGTCTATCGGAAGAGGAAGCGGTCCGTCTCGGCGGGAAAACGTTCTCCTACGCGTTCGAGGATCTCGATCGGGCGATCGCGGATTCGGCAACGGAGGGCCTCGTGAAGATCTCCGTCGACAAGAAAGGACGCATACTCGGTGCGAGCATACTCGGGCGCGGCGCGGGCGACCTCCTGCAACCCGTGGTCCTGGCGATGAAGAACGAGCTCTCCGTCTCGAAGCTCTCGGGGGTCATCTACCCGTACCCGACCATGGTGGAAGGGGTGAAGCGTGCGGCCGATGCCTATCAGCGAGCCAGGCTGGAGGGGATCTCGGGTCGCCTGCTCAGGAAGATCGTGTCTTGGCTGAAGTGAAGCCCGAACGCGGCAGAACCGCTCTCGTCAAGCTGATCCTGCTCGGTCTCGTGCTCGTCGGCGGCCTCTTGCTGGCACGCTTCACACCGTTGGCGGGCTTCTTGACGAGCGAGGGAATCCAGGAGGGCGTCAGCGCGCTGCGAGGCTCGTATCTCGCGCCGCTCGTCTTCATGGCGATCTACGCGACGCTCACGGCACTCGCGATTCCCGGAACCGTCCTCACCTTGGCGGGCGGCGCCCTGTTCGGCCTCTTCTGGGGCGTGATCTTCAACTCGATCGCCGCCAACGTGGGCGCCACGATGGCGTTTCTCCTGTCGAGATTCCTCGGTCGGGAAGGTGTCGAAAGCATCGTGGGTTCGAGGCTGCAGCGTCTCGATGACGCCACGCGTGAGCATGGCTTCCGGGGATTGCTGATTCTGAGACTCGTACCCCTCGTACCCTTCAACGCGCTGAACTTCGGATCGGGCCTCACCGCAATGAGGTGGAGGACGTACGCGGCGGCGACAGTGATCGGAATCCTACCGGGTACGATCGTCTACACGATGTTCGCCGATGCCCTTCTACAGGGCTCCCAGGACGCATCGAGGGAGGCCTTCCTCCGCGTGCTGCTCGCGGGTGTGCTCCTCGTCCTGCTCAGCTTCCTGCCCCTCGTCATGAAAAAGCTCAAGATTCGCATGCCGCACCTGGCGTCGATGGTCCTGGGAACGGCTCTGATGGCATCGTCGCCTGCTGGCGCCCAGAACCTCCCCCGGCACGATGCGTTCTCGGAGGTCCTGTCGAACGTGGTCGAGCCACCTCTCGTCGACTACGGTAGGCTGCAGGCGTCCCGAGAGGGCCTCGACCGATATCTGGCGACCCTCGCCGCCACCGACGGGGCCGCGTTGAGCGGCGCCAGCCGGGACGCGCAGCTCGCCTTCTGGCTCAATGCCTACAACGCGTGCATGCTTCGGCTCGTCGTCGACCACTATCCGATTCGGAAGAACGAGGGCTTCTTCGATCGCCTGAAGAACACCTTCGCGGATCGCCCTGACAACTCGGTCTGGCAGATCGCCGACGTGTTCACCGGTGAGCACTGCACCATCGCGGGCGAGCCCCGTTCCCAGGACGAAATCGAGCACGAGATCATCCGTCCGATGGGAGACCCCCGGATACACTTCGCCGTCAACTGCGCCGCACGGGGCTGCCCTCCCCTGCGAGCGGAGGCGTACACGTCCGATGCGCTCGACGCCCAGTTGGACGACAACGTCCGGCGGTTCATGCGCGATCCCGGGCACTTCGAGCTCGACCGGGAGGCCGGCCGCATGAAGCTGAACCGGGTACTCGAGTGGTTCGGGGACGACTTCGGCGGCGGAGATGGGCTCCGCGTGTTCTTCTCCGGTTATCTCGAGGACGACCTCCGGGATTTCGTTCTGGATACGTCCACGAAGATCGAGTTCTTGGACTACGACTGGGTCTTGAACGACGTCGTGCGCTGAGGCCGGAGGGGACGGGCCCCTCACCGCGAGATCCTCCCTGGGCGAGACCCTCCTCGTCTTCGCCAAGGCGCCCGTGCCCGGGCGCGTGAAAACGCGGCTGGCATCGGACATCGGGCCCCGAGAGGCCGCCCGAGTCTATGCGAGGATGGGACACCAGGTAGTCAGGGCCGTGGCATCGAGCCGGTTCCGCACCGTCGTCTGCTTCGATCCGCCCGAAGCGGCAGCGGCGCTCCGGAGCTGGCTCGGCGATGACCTGGAGCTGAGACCCCAGTGCCCGGGGGACTTGGGGGCCCGCCTCGCGGAGGCGTTGGAATGGGCGTTCGAGACCGCACGCAAGGTCGTCGTGATCGGTACGGACGCGCCGGACATCGACGAAGCGCTCGTCGAGCGCGCCTTCGATGCGCTCGAAGCGGCGGATGTCGTCCTCGGTCCGGCTACGGACGGAGGCTACTACCTGTTGGGTCTCGTGCGGATGGAGCCCGAGCTCTTCCGAGAGATTCCCTGGAGCTCCGACCGGGTCCTGGACGAGACCCTGGGTGTCGCCCACCGCACAGGGATGCGCGTCCACCTGCTCGAGACGCTGTCCGATGTCGATACGGCTGCAGATCTGCAGGCCCGGGCGCCCTGACTTCGCCCGGCGACTAAGCGTCGGGGTCCCTCGCTCGGTAGGCCTGCCAAACCCCCGGCCTGACAGGAAGGTAGAGCGTTTCGACGTCTCCACCTCCCGCTCCCCGAATGGCAAAGAGCGGAATCCCGAGGTGCTCGCCGATCCGCTCGATCACCTCGCAGTTGAGGCGAAGGAACTGGCCGGCTCTCACGAAGTCGCGGCCGTCGTGCGACACCGCCTCGTCGGAGGAGAACCAGGACTCCCCCCCCGCATAGCGACCCGCCAGATCGACCGCCGGGCGCAAGTCAGCCAGCGATACGCGCATCGGACCCACCAGCGTGTCACCCTGCGTCGTCACGAAGACGTCGATCGCCGCACCGTTGGCAAGGCAGAGCGAGAGCGCCTCGCCCTCCGGCTCGGGCGGGGGCTCGGGCCGAACGAGGATCGTGTCGGGCGGAGGGGGCGGAAGGATGATCGGATCCCCTTTTGCGCGAGGCGTGAGCGCGGCACGGCAGAGCCCGGGCGGACAGAGCGCGACCGAAACGGAAAATCCGAGCTTCCTGCTCCGGAAGAGCGAGACATTGTCGGAGTAGTTCACACCGAGCAGATGGGCACCCAGACGCAGGCCCCGAAGATCGAGCTGCGTCCCCACGTTCCAGTCGAAGCCGTTGTATTCGCTGATGATGTTCAGCATCGCCGCCCGGCGGAGCTGTAGGTGCAGCACGACTCCGACGAACCAGCCCTTCGAGTCCGAGAACTCGTACCAGGCTGCCCCTTCGCCGGCGCTGAACATCCCCGAGCCCCAACCGCCCGTCACCGTCCAATCGTGCGCCGGCAAGAGATCCGTCTCGACGCCCGGAAGGTCCATGCTGGCAACGGCGTAGAAGCTCAACTCGGACCCGATCTCCTCGCCTTCGAGCTCGTCGCGGAACCGCGGATCGGCCACGCCGAGACGCGTCGGCGCCAGGTCGGTGCCGTCACCGAACCCCGGACTGCTCAAGGCGCGCAGACCGACCGCCACACCCACTCCGTTCTTCTGCGGGTGGACGATGGTCAGCCGACCGAAGCCGCCGAGAATCTTCCCACCCTCGCTCTCACCCTCGAGGGACTGGACAGTCGCGCCGAGCTCGAGCAGATCCCAAAGCCCCATCGCGATCGCGAGATCGCCTCGCCAACCACCCTCGAAGGACTCCGTTCCGGTGACGGCTCCGGTCTCGTCTACGGTCCACTCGCTCTCGTTCGAGGTGAAGAAGCCGGAGTAGGTCGTGACGATCGCTCGGTGAGGCAGCACCGACGCCACGGGAATGTCCAGCAGGCCCGAACCGTACCGCAACGTGCTCGGAACCTTCGTGCTCTGGGCTTCCACGGAAACCCCGAGCGCCGACAAGAGCATCAGGGCGCACAGCGTCCCCACCACCTCGCGTAGCCTGGGTATCACCTCAGCCAAGCCCATCGACGGCTTCGGACAGCGCCGTCAGCGCCCTCGAGACCCCTTGGTCATCGATATCGAGATGCGTCACGGCCCGCAGTCTCTGCGGCCCGAACAGGCTGAAGCGTACGCCACGCTTCGAAGCCTCGTCGATCAGGGCCTCAGCCGTGGCGAGACGAGGATCGACATCGATGAAGACGATGTTGGTCTCGGGCGCCTCCGATGTCAGACCGTCGATCCGCACCACCCCGGAGCGAAGCGCACCGGCTCTCGCATGGTCCTCCGCGATGCGGTCGAGGTTGTGATCCAATGCATAGAGGGCCGCGGCTGCGAGGAGACCGACTTGTCTCATCGCACCGCCGAAGCGCCTTCGGATGCGCCAGGCTTCGTCGACGTCGGCGTCCGAAAGCGCGAGAACGGAACCGATCGGTGCTCCCAGCCCCTTCGAGAGAGACACCATCACGGTATCGGCGGGAGCCGCCAGGTCTGCAACGGAAGCACCCGAGGCCACGGCAGCGTTCCACAAGCGGGCGCCGTCGAGATGCAGCCCGATTCCCGCGCGACGCGCAAAGCCACCGATCGCCTGCACGTGCTCGAGGGGTAGCACCCGTCCCCCGGAGCTCAGATGCGTATTCTCCAGCGAGACGACAGACGTGCGGGGCCTGAAAGGGTCGTGGAAGTTGATCGCCGGCTTCAAGGCTTCGAGCGTCAGTAATCCGTCGGCCGTCGGAATCGGTCGGATCTGTAGGCCCCCGAGCGCCGCCGCCGCCGACTCTTCGTATTCCACGATGTGCGCATGGGCTTCCACGCCCAACTCGGTTCCAGGCCGGCCGAGCAGGGCGAGCGCAGTCTGGTTGGCCTGGATTCCGCTCGGAAAGAAGAGTGCCGCCGGCTTGCCGAGCAGCTCTGCCAACCGGTCCTGGAGCTCTCTGGTGGTGAGATCGTCGCCGAGGACGTCATCTCCGACCGGCGCCCGCGCGATCGCCTCGCGCATGCCGGCCGACGGGCGAGTGACCGTGTCGCTCCGGAGGTCGACCTCGTCCCCGACGGCCCGGCTCAAGTCTCGCTTACTCCGAAGGGGACTGATCCAGCTTCTGCTCGACGCGAGCCAGCCTGCGGAGAATCACGAACATCCACGCGAGAACCAGCGCCCAGGCGATGGCGTAGGCGATGAAGACGTGCCAATACGCGCGGCCGAGCCGTTGGCTGGCGAGGTCCGCCTGGGCCCAGAGCTCGGTCGGCATCAGGGCAACGGCAGTCAGCAGCATTATCGAGATCTTCTTCAGCATCGTTCGTTCTCCTTCAGCCCACGGGGGCGGGAGCTGCTCGAACTTCGGCCGCATGCCTGAGTTGGCTCACGCCGTAGCGCGCCAGGAAGAGGCCGAAGAAGAGGATGGTGAAGGCCAACAGGCCCGTCATGAGAGTCGTGAGCATCGCAGGGTCCAACGAAGGTCCATCCGGCTTGATGACGACGGGCTGCGGGTGCAGCGAACGCAGCCAGCTCACACTGATGTGGATCAGTGGAATGTCCAGCACGCCCACGATCCCGACGACCGCCGAGAACTTCTTGCCCTGCTCGGGATTCGACGTGCTGCGGCGGACGAGGAAATACCCGAGGTAGATGAACCAGAGGAGCAGGGTGAGCGTCAGGCGGGGCTCCCACGTCCAATACGTGCCCCACGCGATCTTACCCCAGAGCGGTCCCGACGTGATCATGATCGTGGCGAAGACCATGCCGCCCTCGGCGGCCGCCTCGGCGGCCATGTCCAAGCGATCGTCGCCCAGCCAGAGGTACATACCGCCACACAGGGCCACGATCCCGAACGCGAGGAAAGCGACCCAGGCCGCCGGCACGTGGATGTAGAAGATCCGTTGCACGACCCCCATCGTGGCTTCGGTGGGGACCCAGAAGAAGACCATCCAATGGACGAGCAGCACACCGAGAATCCCCAGCACCCCGAGCACGCCGGCCGCTCTCCGAATGTTAGTTGGTGACATGACTGCACATTACTCCCTTGATATCCTCACTCCTCGATCACGAACCTGAAGAGCCACGCTCCGACGAGCGTGGCGGCAATCGCGAATGCACCCAGCATCCGCAGGTTTCCGGAAACCTCGGCAATCGGCCGCCCGACGAACAACCGGGCCGTACCACTCACCCCGTAAATGATCACGGGCACCAACAGCGGGAAGACCAGCACCGGAAGCAGGCTCTCCCCCATCGTGGTCCGGGACGCCATCGCGCTGAACAATGTCGTGACCCCCACGAAGCCGATCAGACCCAGGCCCACCACGCCGACGAGGGCCCACACGTTCCCCTCGACCTGGAGGCGGAAGAAGAGACCGAACACGAAGAACACCAACCCGACGACGAGACCGAGCAGGACCGTGTTGGCGAGCACCTTTCCCAGGTACAGGCCGTCGAGCGGAATCGGGCTCTGCAGGATCCCGGTCAGGGCCCCGTCCTCCTCCTCGAGTTGGAAGGTGCGCCCCATTCCGAGCATGCCCCCGAAGATGATCGTCATCCAGATGAGGCCCGCAGCGATGTCTTGCGCTCTCACGAGCGTCGGGTCGATCGCGAAGTTGAAGAGCACACCGACGAGCACCGCGAAGGCACCCATCGCCGAGATGCGCTCCTTCGTGCGGAGCTCCGTGCGAAGATCCTTAGCGGCCAGCGCCCAGACGAGCCGGAGGTAGACCATCAGGCGGCCCCCTCGACGACGTCACGGTAATACCGGGCGAAGTCGTTCGGCACCTGGTCACGATCGACGCGAACCGCGAAGCGCCCCCGCACCTGGATCACGACCTCGTCGGAGAGCGCGAACCCGTCGGTGAGGTTGTGCGTCACCAAGACCACGGCGCGGCTGCCGTCCTTGAGAATCTTGAGCTGGCCTCGCAGCACCTCCGCCGCGTGCGCATCGAGACCCGTGAACGGCTCGTCGAGCAGCACGACGTCCGGGTCGTGCAGCAGGGCCCTGGCGAGGGCTACGCGCTGACGCAGACCCCTCGAGAGCGAGCGTACCGGCTCCCCTGCCCTGTCGCTCAGACCCACCCGATCGAGGCGCTCCGGGATTCGGACGGCGAGGTCCCGCAAACCGTAGAGTCGCCCAAAAAAGTGGAGGTTCTCGGTCACCGTCAGGTGACGGTAAAGGAAGGACTGGTGTGAGACGACGCCGATCCGCCTCCGCCAGCTCCGGTCGAGGTCCTCCACGGGATGTCCGTCGACCAACAGGCGTCCGGAGGTGATGCGCAGACCCCCGGCCAGCATCTTGAGGAGCGTGGTCTTTCCAGCTCCGTTCGGACCGAAGATACCGAGCACACGCCCGGGGACCAGGGCGAGAGAAACCCGGTCGACCGCTCTCTGAACACCGAACTGACGTACGAGCTCGAGACCCTCGAGAATCGCCGGTGCGGGAGTCGTCACGCCTGTGCGGCCTCCGACGCCAAGGTCGCTCCACACGTCACGCAAAACCGACTGCCTTCGACGTTGAGCTCACCGCAGTTGCCGCAGGCGCGGCCCGCCCTGAGCCCGGCCCGCGCTCTCTCGATTTCGGCCTCGAGATCGTCGTCGCCCGTCGTCGCGGCCGAGCCGGAGTGCGCCGAAGCGACTTCTCCGGACTCGGCCTGCTCCGCCTGATCCGCGCGCTTCATCGCATGCAGCGCGTCGCGAGAGAGCGCCGTCTTGAGATCCGAGTAGTCGGCGTCGTCCAGCTTGCCGGTATGGTAGTCGTACTCGACGTCGCGAAGGGCCTTGAGCGCCGCCCGTTTACGCGCCTCCGCGTCGGTGAGCTCACCCTTGGATCTCGCCATTCCCGCCCATTCCCCTCGCAGAATCGGCAACAGCAGAAAGAGCACCACGCCCAGGATCAGCATCAGCGCTCCGAGCATCACACCCATGGGCGGCGGACTCCTGGGTTCCGGTCAGACCGCTGCGGCGGCGGGCTCGGGCTCGACGTGGGCGACCGAAGTCGCGGGGATCGATCCACGGGAAGGCCAGATCGCGATCAGCGAGCCGATCGTCATGATCAGTCCGCCGTACCAGATCCAACCCACCAGCGGATTGACCTGGACCTCGAGGGTCACCTGCTGTGATCCAGCCTCGTTCTGAACGGCTCCCGCGAGGTCCTCGGCGTCCTCGAAGATCACATAGAGATCCTCGAGCGGGGAGGAGAGAATCCCGACCTCGGTGACCGGCGCCTCCCATGTGAAGTACATGCGCTTCTCGCTGGTCATCGTCCCGACGGGCCGGCCGTTCTTGGAGACCGTGAGGAAGGCCATGGCCTGCCACGCCATGTTCCCCGTGCGCAGCGTCGTGGAGACGCCCTGGTACTCGAGCGTGTAATCGTGCCCGAAGGGCGACGAGATCAGGATCTGATCGCCCGGGTTCACCGTCTGCGTGATCTCGTCGTCGAACGCCTCGCCGGCGAATGCGGTGAAGATCATGACCACGCCCACGTGCACGATGTAGCCACCCCACCGACGGCGGTTGCGGGCCACGAGATGATAGAAGGCCCGGGCGGCGCCCTCACCTTCGATACGGGCTCGCGCCCGCGTTCCCTTCCAGAACTCGACGAACACGATCGCGAGCACGAACGCGCTGAGTCCGAAGGTGGTGAGCGCCATCCACTGCCGCGATCCGGCGACGGCGAATGCCGCGAAGACCCCGATCCCGAACAACATGGGGAAGAGGAAGTTCTTTCGGAGATTCCTCGTGGAAGCACGCCTCCACGCGATCACCGGTCCGATCCCCATGAGCGCCAGCAGCGCCAGACCGATCGGGATGTTGACACGGTTAAAGAACGGTGGACCGACCGCGATCTTCTCCCCCATCAGCCCCTCCGTGATCAGCGGGAGCAACGTGCCCCACAGGACGGTGAAGGCAGCACCGAGGAAGATGAGGTTGTTGAAGAGGAAAGCTGATTCCCGCGAGACGAACGACTGGATCTGGTTCTCCGTCTTGAGTAGCGGCCAGCGCCAGACGATGAGGACCGTGCAAATGATGGTCAAAAGCCCCATGAACGTGAGGAAGATGACCGCGATCGTAAGCTCCTGGGCGAACGTGTGGACTGATTCGATCAGCCCTGACCGCGTCAGGAAGGTGGCGAACACCGTCAGGAGGAACGTCAGGGTCACGAGACCCATGTTCCAGACCTTGAGCATCCCCCGGTTCTCCTGGATCTGAATCGAGTGCAGGAATGCCGTCGCAGTCAGCCATGGCAGAAGCGACGCGTTCTCGACCGGATCCCAGAACCAGTATCCACCCCAGCCGAGCTCCTCGTAGGCCCAGCGCATTCCGAAGACGATGCCGTTCGTCAGGAAGAACCAGGAGAGCAGGATCCACCGACGGGTCAGGACCAGCCAGCGAGCATCCAGGCGGCCCGTGAGGAGCGCGGAGATCGCAAAGGCGAACGGAACCGTGAACGCCGTGAAGCCCAGATAGAGCGTGGGCGGGTGGATCGTCATCCAGTAGTTCTGGAGCTGAGGATTCAGACCCTGACCATCGGCCGGAAGGAAATCCAACCGCTCGAAGGGGTTCACGTTCGCGAAGAGCAGAACGATGAGGAAGAAGCTCGAGATCGCCAGGAGCGTGCCCGTCACGTAGGGCATGAACTCCCGGTTCTTGAATCGATTCCCGAAGACCGTGATCGACGAGAAGAGGGAGAGCAGCAGTGCCCAGAACACAAGGGATCCGCGCTGCCCCGCCCACAGGCCCGAGATCTTGTAGTAGGTATCGAGATCCCGGTTGGAGTAGCTGGCAACGTACCAGTACTCGAATCGGTCACCCAGGAAGGCTGCGATGATTCCGGCCGAAACCACCAAGAGCAGAGCGAAGACGGCGTGGACCGCCCGCTCTCCGCTGAGCACGAGGTCGCCTCTGTCCTGGCGACCTCCGACGAATGATAGGACCGTACCCCAGAGCGCGACCGGCAACGCGACCCAGAGGGCGATCTCTCCTAGGAGCGTCACCCGGCCAGATCCTCCGGTGCGGCTTCGTACCGACTGCCACACTTCGTAAGCACGAGCGTGGCTTCGAAGACCCCGTCATCCCGGAGTCGTCCCTCCGCGACGACCTCAACGTCGGCCTGATCGTTGAAGGTGTCGGGGAGCCCGTCGGCGTATTCGATCGTAACGACCGACTGCGGATCCTCGAGGTCCGTGATCTCGAAACGATGGTGATTCGGACCGATCCGCTGCCAACTTCCTTTGACGAGCTGCCCACTGACCTTCACTCCCATCTCACGGAATGTCGGATCCTCCTGGACCCTCGCCATGAGCTCTGTGGGGGTAAGGTAGTAGACCATCGTCTCGGTTACGCCGGTCCAGATCAGGTAAGTCACCACCAGCGTGACACCGACGAGTCCGACGAAAAACCGACCTCCTCCGCCCTTCTTCGGGGCGGGAGCCGTCGTTGGATGTTCAGTCATGGTATTTAGCGGGTTGGGGAGGCTTCACGGGAAATCTCGGTATAGCCCACGGGCTCGGCAAGCCGGAATTTTCCCCACCAGGCTATCAGCATAATCCCGACCTGCTCGCTTACCCCAAGTTGCCCGCAAGGGTCGAGGTTCCTCGCCCGTCGATGCTGCACGGGCACTTCAGCTGCGTCGGACGGCCTGAGAGCAGGCCCAATCCGCCGCCTCTTCCGGCGTGTCGAGCGACGTCAGCCCCAAACCTTCGGCCGGAGGAGGCCCGAGAATCGCTACCGGTCGCCCGATCTTCTTCGCCAGCGCGATCTCGGAGAGCGTCCCCCACGCGCCACCCACCCCCACGACCGCTTGGGCGGCCCGCACGATCAGCGCGTTTCGCGCCTCGCCCATCCCGGTCGGAACCGGGAGGCCGATCCAGGCGTTGGCTCCTTCGGCCTCCCCGCCTGGAAGGATGCCCACCGTCAACCCGCCACACGACGCCGCGCCGCGGGCCACGGCCTCCATCACCCCGGAGCGTCCTCCGCATACCACGACCGCCCCCCTTTGCGCCAAAGCCGCGCCCAGGGCCTCGGCGGTGGCCACCTCGCGCTCGTTGGCTTCGGCCGCACCCACGACGGCGATTCTGAGAGGTCTCGGCACCGCCGGCTTCATCCGGCGGGTGACCGCGTCCAATGCTTCACCGCAGCCGTAGCCCGGGTCCATCCGTCGATCAAGCTCCTCCGCAGGTCACCGGGCATATCCGGCTCGAAGGTCCGGTCGACGGCGGAGGACGCACCGAAATCCTCGGCGCTCGCCCAGACGCCCGTGGCCAACCCCGCCAGGCCCGCAGCTCCGAGAGCCGTCGTCTCCACGATCGCGGGCCGCCGGACCGCACAGTCGAGGATCCCGGCCTGGAAGCTCATGAGCCAGTCGTTCTTGGAGGCTCCGCCGTCGACCCGAAGCTCGGTTGTCTGCACGCCCGAGTCCGCCTCCATCGCGGAGAGCACCTCGTAGGTTCCGTAGGCCATGGCCTCGAGAGCCGCCCGCACGAGGTGCTCGCGGCTCGTGCCCCGCGTCAGTCCGAAGAGTGCACCGCGAGCTTCCGCCTCCCAGTGCGGCGCACCGAGGCCCACGAAGGCGGGCACGAAGTAGACGCCGTCGTTGCCGGCGAGGCCGGCCGCCATCGCCTCGGATTCTTCCGCGCGCTCGAGGATTCCCAGGCCGTCACGCAGCCACTGCACGGCAGCACCGGCAATGAAGACCGAGCCCTCGAGAGCGAAGGCCAATCCTCCGTCTTCGCCACACGCGGCCGTCGTCAGAAGTCCATGCTGCGAGGGCACGATGCGATCGCCGGTGTGAAGCAGGAGAAAGGCGCCGGTCCCGTACGTGTTCTTGGCCAGTCCGGCCTTCCAACAGCCCTGGCCGAAGAGCGCGGCCTGCTGATCACCGGCCACGCCGGCGATCGGCGCCTCGAACCCCAGGACGTCGCCGTCCGAGACTCCGAAGACACCCGAGCTGGGCTTGATCTCGGGCAGGACCTGCAACGGCACGGCGAGGGCGTCGGCCAGCTCGGAGCTCCAAGTACCCTCCCGCAGGTCGTACAGGAGCGTCCTGGAAGCATTGGTGGGATCGGTGGCGTGTGTACGTCCGCCGGTGAGGCGAGCGATCAGCCAGGAGTCGATCGTGCCTACCGCCAGGTCCCCCGCCTCGGCCCGCTCCCGCAGCTCCGGATGCTCTCGGAACAGCCAGGTCAGCTTCGTCCCCGAAAAATAGGGGTCGAGCACGAGCCCCGTACGTTCGCGAAACATCGGGAGATGGCCCGCGTCGGTCAGCTCACGGCAAATCGACGCCGTCCGTCGGTCCTGCCACACGATGGCGTGATGCAGGGGCTCCAGCGTCTGACGGTCCCAGACGACCACGGTCTCGCGCTGGTTCGTGATCCCGATGCCCTCGATCCGCACTCCGGAAGCGCCCCCGATCGCCTCGCGGGCCACCCTTGCCGTGACGTTCCAGATCTCGTCCGCATCGTGCTCGACCCAGCCGGGTCGGGGGAAGTGCTGGGTGAACTCCGAGTAGCCTCGGCCCACGACCCGACCGCCCTGGTCGATCACGAGACAGGTCGTGCCGGTCGTGCCCTGGTCGATGGCGAGGACGGCAGGGGTTTCGCTCATTTCTCTGAAGTCCGTCGTTGGGATCGACCTACACCGCCCGGCCGAAGTCGTAGGGACGTCCTGAACGGCGGAGCAGATCGAGCATGAGAGGAATCGGAAGACCGACGACGGTATAGTAGTCGCCCTCGATCGCGTCCACCAACGTCGCTCCCTTGCCCTGGATGCCGTAGGCGCCGGCCTTGTCGAGCGGCTCGCCCGTGGCGACGTAGGCTTCCGCGTCGGCACGCTCGAAATCCCGCAATCGGACCCTCGTCTTCGATATGCCGGAGAGCATATCGCCCGTCTCTGCGAGAAGGGCCAGGCCGGAGACGACGACGTGATCCCGGCCTTGAAGCTGGAGGAGCATGCCGACGGCATCCTCGGCGTCACGCGGCTTGCCGAGAATCACACCATCGAGAACCACGACGGTATCACCTCCCAGGACGGCGCGGGAAGGATGCCTGGAACCGACGGAGAACGCCTTTGCGCGCGCCAGCCGGTCCACGTGTGCCTCCGGTGACTCCCCGTCGATCCATGATTCGTCGACATCCGCAGGATCCACCTCGAAGGGAATCCCAAGCATCCGGAGGTAGTCCGCCCGCCGTGGCGAGGCCGAGGCGAGGACGAGCGTCTCCGCCTTCACCGCTCCAAGACCAGCGTAACCGGCCCGTCGTTGACCAGCCCCACCTCCATCCGAGCTCCGAACTCACCGGTCGCCACCGGTCCGGACACTCGGGTCCGAATCAGCTCTACGAACCGTTCGTAGAGCCGCGCCGCGTGGTCGGGATGAGCGGCCTTCACGAAGCTGGGACGCCGGCCCTTCGAAGCGTCACCGTAGAGCGTGAATTGGCTCACGACGAGGACGCCACCGCCGACATCGCCGACCGAAAGATTCAGCTTTCCCTCGTCGTCCCCGAAGATGCGGAGCGTCGCGATCTTGTCGGCCATCCACTGGAGCTCGGGTTCGGAGTCGGAGTCCGTGAAGCCGCTCAGGAGGAGCAGTCCTCGTCCGATTTCCCCCGTGATGGACCCATCGACCGTGACAGAGGCCGCGGAGACCCTCTGCAGGACGACCCTCACTCGACCGTGACGGACTTGGCGAGGTTCCTGGGCTGATCCACGTCGCAGCCGCGAAGAAGCGCGGTATAGTACGCGAGCAGCTGCATCGGAACGGTCGTCAGGATCGGCAGGAGCTGGGGGATGGTGTGCGGCACCCGAATCACGTGGTCGACCTTGCCTTCGAGCTCGGGCGCCTCGTCGCTGACGATCGCGATGATGCGACCGTCTCGTGCCTTCACCTCCTCGATGTTCGAGACGACCTTCCCGAACACCGTATCTCTCGGGGCGGCGACGACCACCGGCATGTTGTGGTCGATCAGCGCGATGGGGCCGTGCTTCATCTCGGCCGCGGGGTATCCCTCGGCGTGGATGTAGCTCACTTCCTTGAGCTTCAGGGCGCCTTCGAGGGCCACCGGGAACTGGTAGCCCCGACCGAGATAGAGGAAATTGGCCGCCCGCACGTAATACGCCGCAATCGCCCTCACCTGCTCGTCCAGCTCGAGAACCTGCTCGATCTGCCCCGGGAGCGCCTGCAGGGCAGCCACGATCTCACGACCTTGCAGAATGCTCATGTCACGCCGTCGAGCGAGGTGGAGCGTGAAGAGTAGCAGCGCGACGATCTGACTCGTAAAGGCCTTCGTGGAGGCCACCCCGATCTCCGGGCCCGCGTGCAGGTAGATTCCGAAGTCGGTGTCCCTGGCGATCGTCGATCCGACCGCGTTGACGATCCCCATCGTTCTCGCGCCAAGGGACCGGGCTTCACGAAGCGCGGCAAGCGTGTCGGCTGTCTCGCCGGACTGGCTGATCGCCAGCACGAGCGTGCCCTCCTCGAGGACGGGACTCCGATACCGGAACTCGGACGCATATTCCACTTCTACCGGGATCCCGGCCAACTCCTCGAGCATGTACTCGCCGATCAGCCCCGCATGCCAGCTCGTGCCACAAGCCGTGATCACGATCCGGCGCACTTCCGCGAGCTCATCGTCCGAGATCGAGATTCCCCCCAGACGAACCGAGCCCTCCTCTTCCAAGAGACGGCCACGAAGAACGTTTCGAATCGTCTCCGGCTGCTCGCAGATCTCCTTGAGCATGAAGTGGGGGTAGCCGCCCTTCTCGATCGCCTGCAGATCCCAGTTCACCTGGTGAATTCCCCGGCTCACCGGGCCCTCCGAGAGGGAGAAGACCTCGTAACCCTCGGGCGTCAGAACGGCGTAGTCGCCGTCATCGAGGTATACGACCTCGCGCGTGTGCTCGATCACTGCGGCCGCATCCGAACCCGCGAAGAGCTCCCCGTCGGCGCCGATACCGAGGAGGAGCGGACTGCCGTTGCGGGCGACCACGATCTTGTTCGGATCGCGGGAGCTGACGACGGCGATCCCATACGCACCCTCGACCTGCAAAAGCGCGGCGGCGACCGCGTCCTCGAGGGACCGATTCTGCTTGAAGGCCTCATCGATCAGGTGCACCAGCGCTTCCGTGTCCGTCTCCGACTCGAAGACGTAGCCGAGCTCCTCGAGCTTCGCACGGATGGTGGAGGAATTTTCGATGATGCCGTTGTGCACGAGCGCGATGTCCTCGGCCCCACTCCTGTGCGGATGCGCGTTCACCTGGTTCGGCGCGCCGTGCGTGGCCCAACGGGTGTGGGCGATTCCGCATGAGCCCGGCGGCATGGTCCCGTTCAGGCGTTCCTCGAGATCGCGCAGCTTGCCCGGATGCTTGACGATCCGAAGCTCGTCGTCCCGGTCGAGGATCGCGAGTCCCGCCGAGTCGTATCCCCGGTACTCGAGACGCCGGAGGCCCTCGATGAGAATGGGCCCACACTCCTGGGTGCCCACGTAGCCAACGATTCCGCACATATCCGATCGGTCAGCGCGCAGCGCGCAATTGGTTCTTCGTCAACGGACCCCCGCAAGGACCTCTTTCGCACGTTCCACCAACTCGCGAGCCGATTTCTCGTCCCGCGCCTCGGCAATGACCCGAACGACCGGCTCGGTCCCGGAAGGCCTTACATGCAGCCAACAGGGATCGTTCCATGCCAACCGGAGACCGTCGACGCGGTCCGGCGTCTCGTCGCTCCCGAGGTCTTTCTCCAAAGCGGCATACGCGCCCTCGAGCGCCTCCCTCTCGAAGCTCACCTTTTCTTTGACGATCGAGTACACCGGCCATCGGGAAACGATCTCCGAAAGGGTCGAGCCTTCGTCCGAGAGGAGCTGTAGAAGCAGGGCGGCGCCCACCGGAGCGTCACGCGTCAGGTGCAACGCGGGAAGGATGACCCCTCCGTTGCCCTCTCCTCCGATGACGGCGCCCTCCAGCTGCATCCGCTCGGCCACGTTGGCCTCCCCCACCGGCGATCGCAACACGCTGCTGTCCCACGCCTCGGCGACATCCTCGACCACCCGACTCGTGGAGAGGTTCGTCACGACGACCCCGGCTTGTCGCCGGAGCACCACAGTGGAGGCGAGGGCGAGCGTCAGGTCCTCTCCGAGCGGGCGGCCCTTCTCGTCCACCAGAGAGAGTCGGTCGACATCGGGGTCCACCGCGAACCCGATGTCCGCGCCACTCCGCGATACGAGGTCGGCCAGGTCCCGGAGGTTTTCCGCCGTGGGTTCGGGCTCCCTCGGAAAGCGCCCGTCCATCTCGAGTCCGATTCCCGACACTTCGCATCCCAGGGCGTCCAGAAGCGCGAGCATGATCGTCCCGCCGGCGCCATGGACACAGTCCAACGCGACGTGCAGTCCCCGCGCTCGGATCGCCTCCACGTCGACGAAATCGAGATCCAGGATCCGGTCGAGGTGACGACGGACCGCGCCCTCGTCGCTGGTGGCCTCTCCCACCGCGTCCCACGGCGCCCACTCGGGCTCCTCGTCCAGGGACGCGAGAAACGCCTTCATGCGATCGGGCGCGAGGAACATCCCGTCCGCCGAGGCGAACTTCAGCGCATTCCACTCGGCCGGATTGTGGCTCGCGGTCACGCAGATGCCCCCTGCCCCCCCGCCCTCCTCCACGGCGAGCATGAAGGTCGGCGTCGGGACGATGCCGAGCTCCACGACGTCCTGTCCTACCGAGAGAAGCCCGGCCACGACGGCCCGCTCGAACTGCGGGCCGGAAGTCCGCGAGTCCCTTCCGACGTAGACGGGGCCCGTCTCGCCCGAACGACGCATGAAGATGCCGAACGACGCGGCGATGCGGGTCACGAGCTCGGGTGTGAGAGACTCGCCGACCCGACCGCGGAAGCCCGAGACACTGACCATCAGGTCGGTCGGGAGGGTCAGCGGCATTCGCACCGGGGATCTCGGGGGAAAATCGACTCCATCCTTCAAGTCTCTCTCTGCTCCCTGGAAAGGTCAACGCGAAATCGACGGTGCCCGGGGAAGCGAATCGAGGCGGTGGCGCCTTTCGCGACCTGGCGGGTACATTCTGCCGTTCGCGGCTCTGGGGCCGCAGCAGACCTTCCCCCCCGACGCGATGGCGTTCATGACGGAAAGATCCGGATCGACCGAGGGGCGCTTCGGCACGCTTGCGGTGCATGCGGGCCAGACGCCCGAGGCGACGACGGGGGCGATCATGCCTCCGATCTTCCAGACCTCGACCTACGTGCAGCCAGCCCCCGCCCAGCCCATCGACGGATACGACTACGCACGGGTCAAGAATCCGACGCGCGAGGCGTTGGAAGCGAACGTCGCGGCGCTGGAGAACGGTCGACACGGAATCGCCTTTGCGAGCGGGCTGGCCGCGATCGAGTCGGTGCTGAAGCGCCTCTCGGCCGGGGACCACATCGTCAGCGAAGAGAACACGTACGGTGGTGTGACCCGCATGTTCACCCGGGTGCTCGAAAAGCTCGGTCTCGAGTTCTCCTTCGTGGACACACGAGACACGGACCGCATCGCGGAAGCGATGCGGCCCAACACGAAGCTCGTGCATCTCGAGACGCCCACGAATCCGATGATGCGCCTCTGCGACCTGGCCGCGGCCGCGGAGATCACGCACGACCGAGGTGCGATCCTCATGGTCGACAACACCTTCGCCTCGCCCTACAACCAGCGCCCGCTCGACCTCGGTGCGGACGTCTCGGTGCACTCGGCGACGAAGTATCTGAACGGCCACTCCGACATCATCGGCGGCGTGCTCGTCACCGACGACGACGAGCTGGCCGAAGAGATCCACTTCGTGAGGAAGTCCTCCGGCGCGGTCCCGGGGCCGATGGACTGCTGGCTTTGCCTGCGAGGCACGAAGACGCTCCATCTGAGAATGGACCGCCACAACGAGAACGGGATGGCCGTCGCACGTTTCCTGGAAGACCACCCAGCGGTTCACGCGGTTCACTATCCGGGCCTCGAATCCCACCCCCAACACGAGCTCGCGAAGAAGCAGATGTCTGGCTTCACGGGGATGGTCGCGCTCGAGCTGGACCCGGAGAGGGCGACGGCTCTGGCCACGCGCACCAGGATCTTCCAGCTGGCCGAGAGTCTCGGCGGAGTGGAGTCGCTCATCAGCATCCCGGCTCAGATGACCCACGCCTCCGTGCCGAAAGAGCTGCGCGAAGCGATGGGCGTGACCGACGGCCTCGTGCGACTCTCCGTCGGGGTCGAGGACCAGAAGGACCTGATCGAAGACCTGGCCCAGGCGCTCGCTTGAGCCCACGGATGGCATGAAACTTCTTTGCGAACCGGGCCGTACAGCGGGTAGAACGAGACGACGGCGGACAGCCGAGCTGTTGGCGGCCGTGGACAACTCCAGGAGTGGCAATCGATGGCTGAGAACGAAGGCCTGAACGAGAACGAAGACGGGGCCGACGGTAGCGGGGACACCGGCGAGCCGCGCACGAGGCGCATCCTTACGGACATCGCCCCCCGCTCCTGGGAGCACCCCGCCGATCGGGCGGCGCTCCAGGCGCTCCGCAAGATCCCGGTTTTCGACGAAGTGCTCCGCAAGATCTTCGGCTACTTCGGCGAAAAGCCGATTCGGCTGGCGTTCCTCGCCAACTCCGTGCGGGTGTCTCCCCGGCAGTTCCCGGAGGTCTACGCGCTGTACCAGGAGGTCCTCGAGACGCTCGACTCCCCGGACGACTATCCGCTCTTCGTCTCGCAGACGCCCATCGTGAACGCCGGCGCCTACGGGATGCACGAGCCGTTCATCATCCTCAACTCGGGCACGGTCAGTCTGCTCGAGGACCAGCAGCTGGCCTACGTCATGGGTCACGAGCTGGGGCATATCATGAGCGACCACGTGCTCTACCGCACCATGACGCAGATCCTGCTGCAGCTGGCCGGGATGGGATTCCCGATCGTCGGCCTGGCGGCCCGGGTGGTGCTGGTGGCGCTGCTCGAGTGGCAGCGCAAGGCCGAACTCTCCTGCGATCGTGCCGGCCTCCTGTCGATCCAGGACCCGACCAAAGTCATGCAGACGATGCTCAAGATGGCCGGGGGCGGTAAGGACGAGCAGCTGAACCTCGACGAGTTCATCGCTCAGGCGGAAGAGTACAGAGAGTCGGGCGACGTCGCCGATCAGGTCTTCAAGATCCTGAACCTCATGGCGACCACGCACCCGTTCTACGTCCTTCGCGTGGCCGAGATTCGCACTTGGATCGAGCAGGGCGACTACGACCGCATCATGCGTGGTGAGTACCAGCGCCGCGGAGAGCCCGATCCAGCCTATCAGGAGGACCTGCGCTCGGCTGCCCAGGCCTATGCCGAAGGCGCGAAGGACCTCTTTGGAAGCGTGGCGGGCGCTGCCCGGCGGATGGCCGACGACCTGATGGGCAGTATGAAGAAGTAGGCCGCTGCGGGCCGCGCTCGGCGCGGCCGCTCGCCGTCGATTCGGACGGCTTTCGCAGCTCGGTCGAGACTTTGACACCCCTCGGCGCCTCGGCGAACTTCCGCCCATGCGAATCCTGATCGTTGGAAACGGCGGCCGCGAGCACGCTCTGCTCTGGAAACTCCGGCGGGACGCCCCCGAGGCCGAGTTCTTCGTGACCCAGCCGAACGGAGGCATGCAGGGTCAGGCCGAGCCGGTCGAGATCTCCCCCGGAGACGTCGAAGCGCTGACCGGATGGTCGCTGGCCCGACAGGTCGATCTCGTGATCGTGGGGCCTGAGGCACCACTTGCGAAAGGCATCGTCAACCGCATGCGGGACAAGGGATTGGCTGCCTTTGGTCCAACTCAGGAAGCGGCTCGTATCGAGTCCAGCAAGGCCTACGCGAAGGAGCTGATGGCCATGGCCGGGGTGCCCACGGCGGGCTTCGGGGTCTACTCCGAGGCCGAGGCCGCCAAGGCCCGCGTGCGGGACCTCGGAGCTCCGGTCGTCGTGAAGGCCTCCGGGCTCGCTGCCGGCAAGGGAGCGATCGTCTGCCAGTCCGTCGAGGAAGCGCTCGAGGCCGTGGACTCGATTCTCACCGACCGTTCTTTCGGGGAAGCGGGTCGCGAGCTGGTGATCGAAGAGTTCATGGAGGGCGAGGAGCTCTCCGTGTTCGCGCTCACGGACGGCTCGGAGGCCCTGTGCTTCGTGCCGTCTCAGGACCACAAGCGCATCGGAGAAGGCGACACCGGGCCCAACACCGGAGGGATGGGGGCGTACGGTCCGGTCTCGATCGCCACACCCGGGCTGCTCGACGAAGTCCGTGACCGGATTCTGCTGCCCACGCTCGAGGCCCTGGCGGAGGACGACGCGGCGTTCCGCGGGCTTCTCTACGCGGGCGTGATGCTCACTCCCGAAGGCCCGAAGGTCGTCGAGTTCAATTGCCGCTTCGGAGACCCCGAGACCCAGGTCGTCCTACCGCTCACCTCGTCCTCTCTCTTGGAGCCGCTGTTCGAGGTGGCCAGTGGCGGAAGCCTCTCTGGACATCGGATCGACTGGTCGCCGGACGCTGCGCTTACCACCGTCCTCGCTTCGGAAGGCTACCCGGGCTCCTACCCCAAGGGCCGGGCGATCCACATCCCCGAGGGGCTCGAAGGGGACGACACGATCGTCTTCCACGCCGGCACGCAGCGGGACGATGAAGGGCTGGTCACCTCCGGAGGTCGTGTCCTGGCGGTGACCTCCGTGGCCGCGACGTTGGAGGAGGCCGCAGCTCGCAGCCGCCGAGCCGCCGAGCAGATCGAATTCGAGGGGCGCCAATTCCGAACGGATATCGGCTGGCGGGAGCTGTCACGCTCCTCCTGAAAACAAAGGAATGGGGACAAAGAGGCGATGATCACCACGACGACGAACAACATCGACGGGCGCAAGGTTGCTCGATACCTCGGGATCGTGACCGGCGAAGCCATCATCGGTGCGAACATCTTCAAGGATATTCTCGCAGGCGTGCGGGACATCGTCGGCGGTCGCAGCGGAGCCTATGAAGATGCGCTTCGATCGGCCCGTGAGGAGGCGCTGCGGGAGATGATCGAGGAGGCCGGAGGCCGGGGAGCGGACGCCGTGATCGGCGTGGACATCGATTACGAGGTCCTGGGGAAGACCGGAGGCATGCTCATGGTGACCTCCGCCGGAACCGCAGTGAAGCTCGAGTAGCGGGCCTCAGCGTGCCCGAGCTCCCCGAAGTCGAAACGATCGTCCGGGGCCTGAAGAAACCTCTCGCCGGCGCTTCCTTCGCCCGTACCCGAGTCCTCAAGCCCGACGTGCTGCGGGTTTCGCCACGCCGGTTCCGCGAGGCCCTGAAGGGTCGCCGCGTCCACAGGGTGAGCCGTCGGGCGAAGAACATCCTGCTGGAGCTCGACGACGAGCGGCGACTCGTGGTCAACCTCGGGATGACGGGACGGCTCTTGCTCTCACCGGATCCCGGTACTCCTCCTCACACCACGCACCCCGCAGTTTCTTTCGATCTGGCCGACGGCCGGACGCTCGTGTACGACGACGTGCGACGGTTCGGCGTTCTGGAGGTGCTCGACCCCGGGAGCTGGGCCGCCCGCGACCGCCGCCTCGGGCCCGAGCCACTCCTGGAGGACTTCACGACCCAACGCCTCTGGAAGGACCTTAGAAGATCGAGAAGCCCCGTGCGCTCGTGGCTTCTGGACCAGCGCAGAATCGCCGGTGTAGGCAACATCTACGCCATAGAAGCCCTGTACAGAGCGGGGATTCGACCGTCTCGTCGTGCGCGCTCGATCTCGAAGAAAGAGGCCGATCGACTCCATCGCGAGATCCGGACGGTTCTGCGCGAGGCCATCGAGCACAGAGGGACCACGCTCCGCAACTACAGGGACGTCGACGGCGCGCCGGGCGGAAACGCACCGCGGCTTCTTGCGTACGGTCGAGAAGGAGAACCCTGTTCACGGTGTGGAGAGGTCATCAAGCGTGTCGTGTTCGCCAACCGATCGGCTTTCTACTGCAGACGCTGTCAGAGTTGAGCCCATGAAGCGTGTCGCAGGGAACCCGGGTCGGCACCTGCCCAGGGCGCTCTTGTCGATCCTGCTCCTCCTGACGGGCGCCCCCTGGGCATCCGCCCAGTCTTCCTTGGGTGAGCGGCTGCCGGTCGCTTCGGACACGTTGGCGAACGGCATGCGGGTACTCGCCCTCCAGAAATCCGGGGCACCCACGGTCGCCTTCGTCGTCAGGTACACGGTAGGCGGCGTCAACGAAACCCGGGGTAGCACGGGTATCGCCCACCTCCTCGAGCACATGCTCTTCAAGGGCACCTCGACCGTGGGCACGACAGACATTCGAGCGGAGCGTGCCCTCTTCGAGGAGATGGACGCAATCCACGACGAAATGTTGGCGGAGCGCGAGAATCCGGAGCCGGACGAGAACCGCATCGCGACCCTTCGTGCAGCGATTTCGAGTCTCGAGGATGAAGCGCGTGCCTTCGTCGTCCCGAACGAGTTCGACCGGATCCTCTCCACTCGCGGGGCCCGTGGACTCAACGCCACGACCGACTCGGAAACCACCACGTATTTCGTCGAGCTACCCGCGAACGAGCTCGAGCTGTGGTTCGCGATGGAGGCGGACCGGATGGGCGATCCCGTCTTCCGTGAGTTCTACACCGAGCGGGACGTCGTGGCGGAAGAACGTCGGCTCAGGATCGAGTCTCAGCCGGGCGGGATCGTCTACGAGACGCACCTGGCGACCGCATACCGCGTGCATCCGTACGGCCAGCCGGTCGTCGGCTACATGGCGGACCTGCAGGGGCTGACGAGACGCGGAATCACCGACTACTATCGCAGATTCTACGGCGCGGCGAACGCTGTGGTGACGATCGTCGGCGACGTCGATCCCGAAAGAGCGCTCGAGCTCGCGCGCGCGTATTTCTCGCCGCTACCTCGCGGCGAGCGTCCGCCACCCGTCCTCGAGGTCGAGCCGGTCCAGGAGGCCGAGAGACGGGCCGAGGTGGTCTTCGACGCCGAGCCTCTGGTCAGGATCGGGTGGCATGTCCCGGACGTCACGCACGAGGACATGCCCGCGCTCATCATGCTGTCCTCCCTTCTCACGGGTGGTCGGACCGGCCGTCTCTACGATCGTCTCGTCCTGACCGATCGCATCGCCGCGGCGGTCAGCACCAGCATCGGGCCGGGCGCACGCTTCCCTCAGCTCTTCACGATCGACGCCTCTCCGAGGTCGCCGCACACCACACTGGAGATCGAGGAGGCGGTCTACGAAGAGCTCGAGCGCCTGCGAAGCGAGGGAGTGGACGAGGTCGACCTACAGCGTGTCCGAAATGGATACCGGGCAGGCGAGATCCGCCGCCTCACCTCGAACCTCGGATTGGCGCTTCAGTTGGCGGATTCGGAAGCGCTCTTCGGGGATTGGCGGGCCACCTTCGGATACGCCCGCCGCATCCAGGAGGTCGAATCGGACGACATCCGCAGAGTCGTCGACACGTACTTTCAGGCCCGGAACCGAAGCGTCGTGACGCTCGTCCGTTCCACGGAAGGTACGCGGCCGTGATGAGGACAGTCCTGTTCGCGCTGACCGTCGCCCTGGCGTCGGGGCAGGCGTCCGCTCAGGATCGGAGCCGACCTTTCGAGGAGATCCGTCCGGGGGCGTTGCGCTTCGACCCTCCGGAACCGAGACGCCTGCAGACCACGAAGGGCGTGGAGGTTCTGTTACTCGAAGACCACACCCTGCCGCTCGTCTCCGTGTTCGCACGCTTCAGGGGAGGCCCTTCGAACTTCCCGCGGACACACCTTGCGGCCTCGTCCGCCGTTCCCGGACTCCTGCGCTCCGCCGGTACGATCTCGATGGCGCCCGATTCCGTCGACCGCGCGCTCGAGTTCTACGCGGCCCAGACGACTTTCGGCGGCGGAGGCGAAAGCTCGTTCGCGAGCCTCAACACGCTTACCGAGCACCTGGAGCCCGCCCTCCAGGTCTGGTTCGAGCTCTTGAAGCGTCCCGGTTTCGACAGCGCGATGGTGGAGGTTTGGCGGGGCCAGGCGATCGAGGGGGCGCGCCGGCGTGCCGACGACCCTGGAAGCCTCGCGATCTCCCAATTCAACCGACTCATGTACGGTGACCATCCGATCGGATGGGACATCGGGATCGGGGACCTGGCGGAGACAGCCCTCCAAACGGGCCGCCTTCGGGAGGTCCACGGGGCGATCTTCTGCCCCCAGAACATGACTCTGGGGATCGTCGGCGACCTGGACTGGGCCACCGCGCGTCCACTGATCGAAGAAGCCCTAGCGGACTGGCCGGATTGCGCGGCCGAGGTCGCCGAGCCTCCGCTGGCTCGGTTCGAGACACCACCCGGTCTGTATCTGATCGAAAAGGACCTGCCCCAGAGCACGGTGATCGTGGGCAAGCCGAGCGAGGTACGACTCTCCGACGACAAGGGTTACTTCGCCTCCCGGATCGGCAATTCGGTCATGGGCGCCAGCGGCTTCACGTCGCGCCTGATGTCACGCCTGCGCACGGAGCGCGGCTACGCATACAGCGCAGCCTCGGTCTGGACGACTCCGAGACGCTCGCAGGGCATCTTGGGAGCCGTCACCCAGACCAAGTCGGAGTCCACCGTCGCGGCCATCCGCCTCATCCGGGAGATCCTCGAAGAACTGACTCGAGAGGCGCCGGACGAGGCCGAGGTGCAGGACGCCATCGCACGGATCTCGAACGGGTTCGTGTTCAACTTCCAGGATGCGTCCCGTGTGGTCTCACGACAGATGCTCTATCTGAGCCAGGGACTGCCGTTGGACTGGCTGCAGCGCTACCTGGAAGGGATCCGCGGCGTGAAGGCAGGAGACGTCCTTCGGGTCATCGCCGATAACGTCGCTTCCGAGGAACTCGTGATCCTGGTCGTCGGAGACCCCGATGCGTTCGACGAACCGCTGGAGACCCTGGGACCGGTGACACGACTGGAGGTCAGCCGGCCCGTTCCGCCACGTGAAGCGCCGCGATTCCAAAGGTGAGGAGCCGCCATTCGACCTTGGCGAATCCGCACTCCCCCAGGAGCCCGGCAAGCGCGTCGGGACCCGGAAACTCCTTGACCGACTCCGGTAGATATCGATATGCCCACGGGTGGCCCGACACGATGCGACCGACGAGAGGCAGCACACGGTTGAAGTAGAGCATGTAAAAGGTTCGCACCAAGGCATTCGGTGGTACGGTGAAGTCCAAGATCACGAGTCGTGCCCCAGGCCTCAGAACGCGAGCGAAGTCTGTGAAGCCCGCCCTCAGGTCGGACAGATTCCGGACCCCGAAGCCGACCGTGAGGCCATCGAAGGTGGCATCGGAAAACGGCAGTCGAAGCGAATCGCCGCACACCGGCCACACCGGCTTCGAATCGAGCTTGGCCCGCCCGGCCTGCAACATCGGGAACGCGAAGTCGGAGGCCAGCACGCGACCCTCGAATCCCTTCTGGCCCGCGAGCTCCAACGCCAGATCGAAGGTGCCGGCACACGCATCCAGATAGGCACCGGTCGGCCGGTCTCGCCAACCCAGCCGGTCGATCGCCTCACGTCGCCAACGGCGATCGATGTTGAGGCTGAGAACGTGATTGAGAAGATCGTAGCGTGGCGCGATCTCGGAGAAGATCTGCTGAACCTGCGCTTCCCTGGCAGACCCCTGTTCGGGCCGCGGACCGGAAATTGTCGGCATAAGCGGAGAGGAACTGTACCTTAGCAACGGGTGTTGAGGGAATCAGGCCTCGATACCCGGGGACCGTACGGAGTTCCCGGATCCTGGCTCGCCGGGCCCGTGGGAAGCATGGAAGAGGAATCTCGCTGTGGATTACGTGGCTGCAAGCGACAAGGAGCTCGCCCAGTGGGCCGAACAAGGCCGCGAGGGTGCGTTCAGCGAGCTCCTCAGACGCTACGAGCGACCGATCTTCTCTCTCGTCTACCGGATGGTGCGGGACCGAAACCTGGCGGAAGACCTGGCTCAGGAAGCCTTCATTCGGGCCTTCAACGCGATCTCGAGCTACGATCCACGCTACAAGTTCTCGAGCTGGATCTTCAAGATCGCCAACAACCACACCATCGATCACCTTCGTAAGAAGAGACTCGACACGGTTTCGATCCACGGGTCGCCCCACGCCACCACCTCCCAGGAGCAGCAGCAGACGCGCGTCGTCGTGGAGTCGGGCGACGAGACCCCCGAGGAATACGTAGAGAATCGGGAGCTCGGGAGTCAGATCGAGCGGGCCATCGGCGAGCTCCGCCCGGAGTATCGCACCGTGATCCTCCTGCGACACGTCGAGGGCTACGCCTACGACGAAATCTCCAGCATCATGGAGCTCCCGCTTGGAACCGTGAAGACCTATCTACACCGGGCCAGAGGCGAGTTGAAGGAGCTCCTGGCACACCTGACGTCGTAAGGGGCATTTCGTGAAACTTTCGGTTTGCCGAGGCCGTAGGGTCCGGTGTTGAAGTAGGCTCCCACAGGACGTGGTAATGAACGATTCGAACGTGCACCTGACTCCCGAGCGGATTCAGGCCTATCTGGACGGACGGCTCCTCGACGAGGAAATCGCCGACGTTCGCCAGCACGCCACGTTCTGTGATTCCTGCCAGGCCGAATTGGAGGCCTGGCAGCTTTTGTATTCCGAACTGAGCGATCTCAGCGAGCTCGCTCCGTCCTCCGAGCTCCGACGCAACGTCATGGAGGAACTGAGGACGAGCCTCCAGGAACACCTCGTCGCCCCGCGGATCCAGGATTTCGTCGAAGGTCTTCTGACAGCCCCGGAAGCCGCGTCGGTCCGAGCACACCTCGACGGATGCGGTGCATGCCGCACCGAGGTCGCCTCCTGGCGTCGAGTCCTCGATGGCCTCGGTACACTCGGCCACGTCGACCCGTCGCCGGCTTTCGCCGCTCGGGTCATGGACGCGTGGAAAGCGGAAACGGCCGCTCACGTCGCGTCGGGGGCCGAGGTGGACCGTCTGTTGGCCGGCCTCGGGCACTTCGAGCCCTCGCCCGCTTTCGCGCATCGCGTGATGGCCCAGGTGCGTGTGGGACGGCTGGTACGGGCGCAAGCACAGCCGCAGCCGGTCTCGGTACTCGTGCGCAAGGTTGCCGCGTGGGCCGGGGATCTGGTTCCAAGGGACCGGAAGACCTGGGCGGCGGTCTTCGGCGTGGCGGTCACGCCCCTCTCCGTTGTGAGCCTGGTCGCTTACACGGTCTTTTCGAATCCGCTCGTGACGCCGACGAATCTCGTCTCCTTCCTATGGTGGAAGGTGAGCGGGGCGGTCGGGGCCATGAGCACCGCGCTCGTCGACGCCGCAGTCGGCAGTGCGACCCTCTTCCAGCTGTATACGGCCTTCGAGTACGTGATGGCCAGTCCGATGATCGCGGCCCTCGGGGCCGTCTCGTTCGCCGGCCTGACCTGTGGCGCACTCTGGGTCCTCTACAAGAACCTGTACACCTCCGCGACGGTGGAACCCCAGTATGCGAGCGTTACGGTCTAGAACCCTATACGTGCCGGCCCTTCTCGGGCTCGTGCTTTTCCCCTACGACGGAGCGGCCCAGTTCCGCGAGGTCGTCTCCAATCAGTTGGCGATCTCGAGTGACGAGGCCGCCCTTCACCTCGAATACGGCGACGATGGAACCTTCGACGCGGCATTCAGAGACGGCCAGGTCGTCGTCGATGGGCAGACCATCGGCTCCTATACGCGTGGTGATGCGCTCGACACGGCCTGGAGGGCCCTGCTCGGCGAGGTCGTGACGCTACAGAACAGCGAGCTGGCTCGGGCGCTCGAGGAGTGGGATCCGCCGTCGTCTCTCCGCGAAGAGGCGATGACCGTCGCGGAAGAGCTCGATCGACTCATCGAGGCGTCGCTCGAGGTCGTCGGGTTGGATGACGCGCCGGCAACCGACCTCTCGGCATCACCCGCAGTCGAAGTCACCGTGGACGCCACCCGTCTTCTGGACGTCCTGCTGCGGGGCGAGCTGATTCCCACACTGGCCAACGTCCTCGAAGACATCCAGCTCGAGGGAGTCGATTTCTACATCGAAGAGGACGTCGACATCGACGAGCCGACCGAAGGGTCGATCGTGGTGGTCGACGGCGATCTCACGATCTCCGAGCGGATCGACGGCGACGTGGTCGTCGTGAGAGGCTCGGTGACACTCGACGAAGAGGGTCTGATCGAGGGCGATCTCAAGCTCGTGGACGCCGCACTGTACCGAGACGGCGGACGTGTGGATGGTGACATCGAGCGCGTCGACGACGAAGTCGGAAGCCTCGAGAGCCGCATCCGCGACGAACTCGCGGCTGAGCTTCGCGAGGAGTTCCAGACCGAACTTCGGCGGACCGGGAGAGCCGAGAACGGACTGTTCTCGCCCTTCGCAGTCGTAAGCCGGGGCGTCGCGGGGCTGTTCGAAGACCTGATCACGTTTGTCATCCTGTCCGCCATGGGCCTCGGCGTCGTCTACCTCGTGAAAGACAAGCTCGAGATCGTGGCCGACACCGCGCGCAGGTCGCCGGGACGGGCAGCAGTCGTCGGGCTGGCCGGCGGCTTCCTGGTTCTCCCGACTTGGGTGCTGGGCTGCGTCGCGCTGGTCGTCTCGGTGGTCGGAATCATCGCGCTGCCGTTCTGGCTCGTCCTGTTCCCGATCGCGGTCGCGCTCGCGGCAGGCATGGGGTACTTCGCGGTCGCGCGCAACATCGGGGAATGGGTCGCGGCGCAACGACTGAGCGGATTGGATTGGCTTCGCGCCACCAACACGGCCTACGCCGTGATGGCTGGCGTAGGGACGCTCGTCATGTTCTCAGTCGCCGCCAACGTGATCGGAATGGTCCCCGTGCTCGGCATGCTCAAGGGTCTACTCGCCACGCTTGGAGCCGTGGCGACCTTCACGGCGGTAAGCGTGGGTTTCGGGGCCGTCCTCCTCACACGGGGCGGGCGTCGGCCGGAGTTCTACGACGGCACCGATCCCTTCGAGGACGAGGTGTGGCCCGAGCCCACCGGAACCGAGGTTCGGGAAGACGTGATCGAGGCCGAGGAAGTCGCCGAGAACGCTCCAGAGGCTTCATCCCCGGCCGGGGATGAAGAGGAATCGAATCGGGAACCCCAGACGGCGGAGGCCACCGCCGACAGTGGAACGGATGATGATGACGATGATGAAAAGGCCGAAGATGCGTAATGCGGTAGCGGTCGCGATCGGTGCCCTGCTCGCTGTGGGCGCGTCCACGGAAGGGAGCGCCCAGAGTTGGCGGACCGTCTCGATGTCTCGGCAAGTCGAGGGTGAGCGTTCGGTCGACGTCAGCGTCGATTACGGCGCCGGCGAATTCACGGTGCGGCCCGCAGATCAGAGCGTGCTTTATCGGATGCAGCTGCGGTATGACGAAGATGTATTCGAACCGGTCCACGAGTACGAGCGCGGGCGGCTGCATCTGGGGACCGAAACGATCGGTCGAAGCGTGCGCCTGGGTAAGCGAGACGATTCGGGAGCGCTCGAGCTCTTTCTGTCCACGGGCGTTTCGATGGACCTCGACATGGATTTCGGTGCCGTCAAGGCGGACATCGACCTGGGCGGAATGCGCCTGACCCGCCTCGACGTCTCGACGGGGGCCTCGCGGACGCGCTTCGACGTTTCCGAGCCGAACCCGGAGCGGATGAGCAGGGCGTCCTTCGAAGTCGGTGCGGCCGACTTCACGGCACGGCAGCTCGGTAACCTGAACGCCGACGAGATCGAGATCGACGCGGGCGTCGGCGATATCAAGCTGGAGCTCACGGGACGCTGGCAGCGCGATGCACATATCGGAATCGACATGGGACTGGGCTCACTCGAGCTCAGGGTCCCGAAAGGCCTCGGCGTGAAGCTGGTCAAGGACACGTTTCTCACCTCGCTCGACCCGGAGGGTCTGGTCAAGCAGGGTGATGCGTACTACTCCTTGGACTACGAAGAAGCCGATGTGAAAGTCACGATCGATGTCGACGCGGCCTTCGGCTCGATAAGGGTCGTCTGGGTTCGCTGAAGAGCTCTGGAGGAGGAACGATGATCGGCACGTTGCTCACATTCTTCGCCGTGGGTCTGGTGACCCTCATCGTGGCTGGGATCGTACTGTCAGTGGTCGGTACGGTTCTCTCCCTCGGCATCGGTCTGGCCAGCTTCCTGCTCTTCAAGGTCGCCCCGATCCTTCTGGTCGGATGGGTCGTCATGAAGGTGCTGGAGAAAAAGGCCGGTGGCGAGTTGTCGTCGGCCGATCGTCGATGGCTGGAAAGCGACTGAGCCCACGGGAACGATGACGCTCGAAGCGCCGGGTCGCACAGCGCGGCCCGGCGCTTCTTCGTGCGCCCCTCACGATCGGTGGAAACCCCCGGCCCTTCTCAGGTCCTCTTGGCGGCCTCGACGCTCTCGACGACCGTCCTGGCGACCGACCGCAATGCCTCCGCGGCTCCCGATTCGGGCGAGTGAAGCACCGTGGGCACCCCTTCGTCCCCCGCCGAACGCACGGCAGGATCGAGTGGAACCCGTCCCAGGAAGGGTAGTCCGAGCTCTTCGGCGAGGCGTTCGCCACCACCCGAGCCGAACACGTCCACAGCCTCGCCGCAGTGGGGGCAGACCATGCCGCTCATGTTCTCCAGGATACCGAGCACGCGCGTGTTGACCCGCTCGAACATCTTTACCCCTCGGCGTACGTCTCCCGTGGAAACGTCCTGCGGCGTGGTGACCATCACCGCACCGTCGAGATCGATCGTCTGAACGAGCGAGAGCTGGGCGTCTCCCGTACCCGGCGGCATGTCCACGACGAGGACGTCGAGTTCCCCCCAATCCACCTGCTCCAAGAACTGCTTCAGGATGCCGGAGATGAGGGGCCCCCGCATGATCGCGGGCTGCTCCTTCTCCAGGAGGAAGCCGAGGCTCATGAGCTTGACGCCGTGAGCCTCCAGCGGTTCGATCATCTCCTGGCCCTTCGACCCCGTGACGCTGGGACGGCGAGTCTCACCGAACATCAGCGGAATGTTCGGACCGTAGATGTCGGCATCCAAAAGACCGACCCGTCGTCCCTCGCTCGCCAGGGCCGCAGCCAGGTTGGATGCGACCATCGACTTGCCCACGCCACCCTTGCCCGAGCTGACGGCGACCACGGCGCCGACCTTGGGCAATAGCCCCGGAAGCGGTGTCGGGGCGGGCACGGAGCCCGGCTTGAGTCCTCCACTCGGGGGCGCCGAAGCGGTCGGGGTCTGCGGTAGCTGGACGTTGATCTTCACGTCCGCGACGCCCTCGACGGCCTCGACAGCGGCGCGTACCTCCTTGACCAGCCCGCCAGGGTCGTCCGCCTTCAGCGCAAAGGAGAACCGGACGGCACCGTCATCGGTCACCGAGATGTCCCTCACCTGCCCGCCCTCGAGGACATCTTGTCCGGAGGTGGGGTGACGGACCTCTGAAAGCGCGGCAGATACCGCCTGCTCGAGAGACTGGGAGTTCATCTGGAAGTTGTTTCGGAAGCTTGAATGAGGCGCTCGAATGTAGTCCAACGGTGCGGGCAGGACCATCGTCTGACCCCGTGAGCCTTGCCTGGGCATCCGTATCCTCCGTGACCGAACCCGAAGGGGGGCGGGCATCCGCGTCCGTCCGCCGTTTGAACCTGTAGCCTTGCGGAATTTGCCGGTCTGAAGAATTTTCTTCGGAACAAATGTTTACCACCCGACGTGTTCGGGTGCGGCCTTCGCCCATCGGGACGTCGATGAACCAGGACAACCTCAAGCCGCCTATCGATCTGGACTACGAATCCTCGGCACCTCACCTGTGTGATTACTGCCGCGTGGTCTTGCGCCACATCTGGGCGGTCCTGCTGATCTTTGCCGTTACGACTGCCGCCGCGATCTGGACCGTCTCCAGACAGAGCGGGTCCTACCGGACGCAGCTGACGCTCCAGGTGAACGAGCCCCTCCAACGCTCGAGGCAGCTCACCTCCCCCGTCGCACGCCTCGGAACCCAGATCTTCGTCGACCCGATCGAGTCCGAGATCCAGATCCTGTTGTCCGGCCAGATATCGAGTGAGGTTGTCCGCAGACTCGGAATGCGTCTCAGACTCGAGGCCGATAGCGACCTCGTGCGTTCGGACCTTTTCAGCAGTGCCTTCGTCGGAGAGGATGCGGCGAACGGAGGTTACGAGCTTCGCTATGCTCCGGACGGGGCCTCGGCCGACCTCGTCGGACCGATGGGCACCGTACTCGGAACCGCCAACGTGGGGGGCCGGTTGGACGCCGGACAGGTCGCGTTCACCCTCCACGCGCAGCCCTTGGAGACGAGGACCTACCCGCTCGAGGTCGTCTCACAAGCCGCGGCAGCGGCCGAACCGCGCTCGGGCTTGTCGGCCACGCCCCGTCGGAACACGAATCTCATCGATGTCTTCTACCAGAGCCCGGACCGCGCACTCGCACCTCGCGTCTTGGACCAGGCCGCGCAGTCCCTTCAGAACTTCGGGGCGCGCAAGGTCCGAAGAAGTGCCGCCAGCGACGTCGCGTTCGTCGAACGGCAACTGGACGAGGCCGAAGCGCAGTTCCTGGCCTCCTCGAGGGCGATCCGAGACTTCCAACAGTCGAGCGCCTTTACGGATCTCGGTGCTCAGGGAAGGCAGGTCGTCGATCGACTCCAGACGATCACCGACGATATCTCGCAGCTGGAGCTTCAGGAGGATGCGCTGCGGCAGCTCTCGATCGACCTGCAAGGCTTCGGCATCGAGGGTGTCGATCTCGTCGCCTTCCTTGCCGTGCTGCCCGAGGAAATCAACCCGCAGCTGCGGACCCTCGTGGGCGAGATACAGGATCGCAGGGACGAGGCGCAGCGACTCCTGACCGAAGAAGGCAAGACCCTGAACCACCCCGAGGTCAAAGGCGTCATCGAGCAAGTCCGGTCTCGGGAGAGTGAGCTCGAAGCCGCTCTCGAGCAGAACCTGCTCCGGATCTCTCAAGACCTGGCCGTACAAAGCATGTACTTGGCGCAGATCCAGTCCCGGCAGAGCGACATTCCCGGACTCAGAAACGAGCTCGAGGCGCTCGAGGTCGAGCGGACGTCGGACATGGAGACGGTGCGGTTCCTCAAGGCGCAGATCTACCAGGCGCGCATCGTGGCTGCGAGCGCCGAGCCCTACGTCGACATCGTTGATCCGGCCTCCCCGGCCTTCTCCGTCCGACCGCGTGCCTGGACCAACACCGCTCTCGGCGCGCTGTTGGGACTGATGCTGGGAATCGGCGCAGCGTTCTTCCTCGAGTACCTCGACCGCACGGTCCGAACCCGTGCCGATGTCGAGACGCTGCTCGGGATTCCGGTGCTCGGGATCATTCCGAAGCTCCGATCCGTAAGCGACGGCGAGCCCGTGCCGGCGTCTCCCGATGTGCCGATGCTCGTCGCCATGGATCCGCTCGACCCGGCGACCGAGTCGTATCGCAGCCTGCGCATGAACCTCGTGTTCACGGGCACGGACGATCGACCTGTCGGGACTCTGCTCTTCTCGAGCCCCGGTCCGAGTGAGGGAAAGACCACGACCGCGCTCAACCTCGGCATCATGCTCGCCCAGCAGGGGCGACGCGTCCTGATGATCGATGCCGACCTGCGTCGTCCGTCCATCCACAAGGCTCTCGGTCTCTTCCGTGAGCCGGGACTGACGAACCTACTGGTCGGGGATTCGGATGTCCGGGACACGCTTCGGTTGAGCGTGCTTCCAAATTTCGACGTACTCCCCAGCGGTCCCTTCCCACCCAATCCCTCGGAGCTGCTCAACTCGAACGCTCTGGGGCGTTTGCTCGAGAGCTTCCGCGAAGACTACGACGAAATCATTATCGACTCGCCACCCGTCCTGGCCGTCACCGATGCCGCACTCGTCGGCCAGCACGCCGACGCAACCGTCCTCGTGCTACGATCGGGGGAAACAGAGCAGCGTGCAGCCGAGCGTGCGGTAGACCAGCTCTCGCGTATCGGTGTCCGCGTGCTCGGCGCAGTCTTGAACGACGTCGCGGCCGGCAGCCACGACGACAGCTACTACCTGCAGTATTACTACGCCTACCGACCCGAAACGCCGGTTCGCGGGAGTCGCTTGCGGGAGGAATTGTCCAAGGCGAGATTCTGGTAGCTTCCCTGGGCGGAAGCGACCGGAAGGTCGCGATGGGACGGGTGAACGCCTCGGGTTCACCCGTCTCTTTTTTTGCCTGCGAACTCCGCCTCCAAACAAAATCCCACGCCTCAGAGTGCCGCACATGAACGGTGTCTTCGAAGTCCCTGCCCCGATCAACGAGCCCGTCCAGCCATTCGCTCCGGGCGACCCTGAACGCGAGGCGCTCAAGAGACGTCTCGCCGACATGCAGGCGGAAACGCCCGATGTTCCGCTCATCATCGGTGGTGAAGAGATTCGAACGGGAGATACCGTCGATATTCCGGTTCCGCACGATCACAGTCGCGTTCTCGCGACGCATCACAAGGCGGGCCCGGAAGAAATCCAGAGGGCGATCGAGAGTGCCCTGGAGGCGAAGCATGATTGGGCGGCGATGAGGTGGGAGGATCGCAGCGCAATCTTCTTGAAGGCCGCCGAGCTGCTGGCGACAACGTGGCGTGACGACCTCAACGCGTCGACGATGCTGGGGCAGAGCAAGACCGCGCATCAAGCCGAGATCGATGCTGCCTGCGAGTTGATCGACTTCTTCCGCTTCAACGCGTTCTTCGCTCAGGAGATCTACGAAGGCCAGCCGTTCTCGGATCCCGGCATGTGGAATCGGTTGGAATACCGGCCGCTCGAAGGGTTCATCTACGCGATCTCTCCCTTCAACTTCACCTCGATCGGCGGGAACCTGAGTGGCGCACCCGCGCTCATGGGCAACACCGTCATCTGGAAGCCGTCGCACTCGGCCGTCTATTCGTCCTACCTGATCGCGAAACTCCTCGAGGAAGCGGGGCTGCCCCCCGGCGTGATCAACTTCCTCCCCGGCAATGCGGCCGAGGTGACCGAGGCCCTTCTCTCCCGCCCCGAGCTCGCGGGAATTCACTTCACGGGATCCACCGGCGTGTTCCAGAGCCTCTGGAGGACCGTCGGCGAGCGTATCGCTCGATACGACACCTATCCCAGGCTCGTCGGGGAGACCGGAGGCAAGGACTTCATCCTCGCTCACCCCTCGGCCGACGTGGCCGCGGTCTGCACGGCGATCATCCGGGGATCCTTCGAGTACCAGGGTCAAAAGTGCAGCGCGGCCTCTCGCGTGTACGTACCGAAGGGCATGTGGTCGGAGCTGAAGGATGCGCTGGTGGCCGAGACCGAGGCGATCACCATGGGTGACGTGTGTGATTTCCGGAACTTCATGGGCGCGATGATCCACGCCAGCGCGTTCGAAAAGACAAAGGGATACATCGACCGGGCTGCGTCCTCCCCGGACGCTCAGGTGATCGCAGGAGGACAGTGCGACGACTCGGAGGGCTGGTTCGTCCGGCCTACGATCATCGAAGCCTCCGCACCTCGTTACGAATCCATGTGCGACGAGATCTTCGCACCCGTGGTCACGGTCTACGCATACCCAGACGATCAGTGGAGCGAAACCCTGGACCTGGTGGACCAGACCGGGAGTTATGCACTCACGGGCGCGGTCTTTTCCCAGGATCGTCCGGCGATCGTCGAAGCGACACACCGTCTGCAGCACGCGGCAGGAAACTTCTACATCAACGACAAGCCCACGGGGGCGGTCGTCGGTCAGCAGCCGTTCGGTGGCGCGAGAGGATCGGGAACGAACGACAAAGCGGGTTCCCGAATGAATCTGATGCGGTGGGTCTCGCCCCGCACCATCAAGGAGACGTTCGTTCCGCCGCGCGACTACCGGTATCCGTTCATGGACGACGAGTAGGCGTCTGCTAGCGACCGCGCTTGGTCCACACGACGACCGCGCCACAGGGATTGTTCCCATACGCGAACTCGGCCGGCACACTGGCCGGGCCGGTGTAGACTTCGATCGCGTAGAGGTCCGTCCCGAAGGGCTCGTTGAACCCCAGGTACGGGTCGGGGCGGTAGAGCCGGCCGTCCACGAACACCTGGGGCACGCAACCCCGTGGACCCGTGCCCCTCATCACCACCACCGACCCCGAAACGCCCGCTGGCCGCACCCTCACACCCGGCACCTCTCGCAACACGTCCGAGAGCCGGCTGGCCCCCCGCAGCTCGATCGCCCTGGGCGAGATGAAATGCCCGAAGCCGGCCATCTGCCTGCGTTTCATACCTTCCATGTCGCTGAACCAGCGACGCGGGCGAACCGAGACCGTTAGGGGCTCCAGCTCGATCGCATCGGCCGACATCGCGATGTCCACCAGATGCCCTCGTGATCCGTGCACTCGAAAAGCCTGCTCAACCGGCCGATACGCGATGTGGCTGGCATCCAGCAGGTAGATGCCCCAGGGGACATCGGCAATGCTGAAGAACCCGTTCTCATCCGTCATCGCTCGGAAGGCCGTGTCTCGAATCCGGATGTCGACACCGGCGACCGGCCTTGCGGTCGAGGGATCGAAGACGCTACCGAAGAGGAAGCCCGGCGCGGTCGGGTCGTTGAGCCCGAGCGCGAAGTCCTCACGGTGCAACGCGCCCGACTCGATTCCGACCGTCACCACGACTTCATCGCGCCCCAGAGCCGCAACCGTCGCAAGCACGGCCATGCCGCCCGGCGCGTCGCAGAACAGATAGATCCCGTTCTCGTCGGTGAGAACGGCCCGGGACCGGGGGACGTCGGGGATCGAGTCGGCAGGATCACGCCACACGAGGCTGACCGGCACGCCCGGCAGCGGGACTTCGGTATCCTCGTCGACGATTCTACCCGTGAGCACCCCGTTTGCGGCCGGATCGAAAGCTTCTCCACAACTCGTCGCGACGGCCCGCTCGATCGTCGTCCTGATCCGGGACTCCGATGCCAAGCTGCCGCCCTCCGGCGCAAGGGGACTCAAGGAGAGCTCGAGATCGATGGCACCGAGCACGTCGACGCTGAGGTCTTCCCGCCAAAGGGCGGCATAACCGTCGTGCTGGATCGAGAGAGAGTAGACGCCCGCTCCAGGGGCCTCCAGCCTGAACCGCCCCTCCGGATCGGTGGTCGCCGTCACCAACGGCACCTGGCTGCCGTCGAGAAGCGCTACGGTGGCATCGGCCACGGGCTCCCCCGAGCCCCCCCGGAGGACCAGCCCCGATACGTGCTGGGCCGCGAGCGCGATGGGCGCGCTCAGGGCGAGCGTCATGAGCGAGCACGCGAGGAGGAACCTCCCTCTCGTCACACTACCCCCGCTTGGTCCAGATTGCGATCACTCCGCAGCCCGCGTCGCTACCGCCGAAGATCGCGGGGACCTCGGAGGGTCCCCGGTAGACCTCGATCGCCTCGATTTCACTCGGTCGTACGGTGTCGAGATCTCCCGCTGCGAGGCTGATGGTCGTCTGCTTCACGCCGTTCAGGTAGAAGACCGGCGGCGTCGCGATCTGCTGCCCCTGGGCGTTGTACCTCCAACAGTTCCGGAAGAACAGTGTCTCCGTGGTCGTGCGCCCGAGGGAAATCGAGTCGGCCCTCGCCATCTCCACGTTGACACCCGGGATCTCCCTCAGGATGTCCAAGACACGAAGCGCGCCACGACGCTCGATCTGCTGGCGGTCGAAGAAGTGCCCGAAGCCCCGCTGCTTCCGCTCGCGAAAGCCCCGCATACCGCCGAACCAGTCCCGAGAGCGAACTTCCACGCGGAGCGGGTCCAGCTCGATCGCCTCGGAGGCCAGGGCCATGTCCACTTCGTGCGCCCGATCACCCATGATCCGCACCGCTCGCTCCTGATGGGCGTACGCCAGATGATCGACTGCGAGGAAATACACGCCCCAAGGCACGTCCGCGAAGGCGTAGCCCCCCGCGGCATCCGTCATGGTGCTGAAATTCGTGCCACGGATCGTGACCCGAGCGCCCGGCACGGACTCACCGGTGTCGAAGTCGGTGATCCGACCGATGATGTCGCCGGGGTCTTCCGAGTTGGAGAGCGCGAGTATGACATCCTTGCGCTTGATCATGCCCGCGTTGACCTCGATCGGCTCTCCTTCCGAGGCGATCGTGCCCAACTCGGTGCGGATGTGGCGGTCTCTTCCCGCCTCGACGTCGCAGAAGACGAACTGTCCGTCGTCACCGGTGATGACTTCTCGAGACTGGATCCGTCCCCCTTCGGTCCACTCGAGACGGGTCGTCACGTCGGGAAGAGGCAGCGCCGACGCCGAGTCGCGAACGACACCCACCAGGATCCCTTGCGTGCGGACGTCGGTGAGACCCTCACATGCCAAGGCGAGCATCTGCGCCAACGTCTCCGCCTCTACCTCAGTCGGCTCCGGGGCTCCGCTAACCGTCGTGAGCGTCGCGACTTCGAGCACGTATTGCGTGCTGGCTCCCTCGTTCACGACGACCTCCGACGAGACGATCGACGCGTAGCCTGTGACCTGGGCGAGCAGGAGATAGGACCCCGCCGCGGGGGCTTTGAGCTCGAAACGGCCCCGCCGGTCGGTCTCCACAGCGCCCCGCGCCTCGTTGTCCTCGCCGAGAAGGACCACCGTCGCACCCACGATCGGTGCCCTCGTCGCCTGGTCGATGACTGATCCCCGGATCTCCTGGGACCCCGCAGGCACGGCGCCCGCCAGCAGCGCGAAGGCCACCAGCGCCCGAGTCTGCACCCGGATCATCGTCCGATGCCCCTCCGAGTCCAGAGGACGAGCACACCGCAGTTCGCATCGCCGCTGAACTCGCCGGGCACCTCCGCGGCGCTTCTGTAGACCTCGATCACCTCGAGATCGAGCGCCGTGAACTCGTTGAGGCCGAGCTGCGGATCGAGTGTGATCCTCACGCCGTCCATCCAGACTGTCGGGCGACAGGACTGTCCGAGCAGGTTTCGGGAGCTTCGGAAGACGACGTTGGATCCGTACAGTCCAGACCGCTGGACCCGGACTCCCGGAATGCCACGAAGCGCGTCACCGATGTTGCTGGCCCCTCGACGTTCCAGATCCTCACGCTCCAGAACGTAGCCGAACCCGAGGTTGATGCGGTGCTGGAGTCCGGACATGCCCGAAAACCAAGACCGAGGTCGAACGGTGACGGTGAGTGGATCGAGCTCGATCGCCTCCTCCGTCATCAGGACCTCCATCTGATGCGCGCGTCCGCCTTGGACCCGGAAGGCCTGCTGAGCGCTCGCGTAGGCGATGTGGTCCACCTCGATCACGTAGATCCCCCAGGGGATCTGCTCGAGGGTGAAGGTTCCGCGTTCGTTCGTGATCGTTCTGAAGTCGGTGCCCTGAAGCCTCACGTCGGCACCGACAACGGGATCTCCGTTCATTCGACCCCGGACCCGGCCCAGGATGTCGCCGGGCTCGGTCTGGTTGGTCAGCCCCAGGATGATGTCCTCTTTGCGGATCGTTCCAGGCTTGACCTCGATCGCCCGCTCGGCCGCTCGAGCCTCCTCCCCGGCCTCTGCCCACAGCGCGACGGTCACGCCGGCCGGCACGTTGCAGATCATGAAAGCACCGTCGTCGTCGGTCACGCCGGCGATCTGATTGTACGTCTGCGGTGCTCCGGTCCCAGGGTCGAACTGCACCCGCACGCGGGCGGTCGAATCCGGCGCTCCCCGCCATTCGATGACCGCCGAGACTCCGGGCAGGTTCACGTTTGAGACCGAGTCTCGGACGATCCCGACCAGGATCGCATGCTTCGTCGGATCGTACCTTCCCTCGCACGCCCGCCCGAGCATCGCGGCATACCGCAGTGCGGCTTCGTAGGGATCGAGGTCGTCGGCGGACTCGCCCTCCAGCACCGTCGCCGATGTCCTCAGCGCACTGATCGCCAACTCGAGCGGAACCACCGCCTCCAGCGTAACGGACAACAATTCGGAGACGGTGCTCGCGTACCCCTCTCGCTCCGCCCACACCGTGTAATCTCCGGCCTCGGGGACCGGAAGCCTGAACTCACCTCGCAGGTCGGTGCGCACTCGGAGACGCTGCTCGTTCTGGGTGTCGAGCAGGATGATGACGGCGCCGGCGATGGGGAGTCCGGCCTCGGCGTCACGCAACACGCCTTCGATCGCCTGGGCGTCGAGCGAGCGGGGAGCTCCCGCGAGCGTGCCACAAATGCCGACCGCAGCAAGAAGCCCGGCCCACCACCGGTCGCGGAGCGGAAGGAGAGAGATCACTGGGGTATGGACGTACGACGTTTAGGCGGCTTGGATGTCTCGTAAAGGTGTACGCAGTCCGGGTGTGGATGTTTCCCGGTCAGTGTGTCCCGGAAGCGGCTTGGAGGCCAGCGCTGAAATCGTCCTTGAGGTCCTGCAGGCCTTCCACGCCGATCGAGAGCCGCAGGAAGCCGTCCGGAATACCCAGGTCGAGGCGCTCTTCCGGCGATTGGTGGATGTGCGACGTGTGACGCGGCTGCGAGACCAGTGTCTCGACACCGCCCAGGCTGGGGGCGACCAGGGCCAACCGCAGAGCCTCCGAGAATGCGTCTGCCGCGGGTGCGCCGCCCCGCACCACCATGGAGAGCATGCCCCCGAACCCTTGCATGAGCTCGGTCGCGAGGGCGTGGTCGGGATGCGCTTCGAGACCGGGATAGTGAACCACCTCGACCTCGTCTCGCTGCTCGAACCAGCGCGCCAACGCGAGGGCGGTCTCGTTCTGCCGGGATACGCGAAGCGTCAGCGTTCGTAGACCCCTGTCCAGCAACCAAGCCATGTGGGGATCCGGCGCTGGCCCATAGAGCTTCATGAGAGCCTGGACCTTCGAGACCACGGACTCGGAGCCCGACACGACCCCGGCAATCAGGTCCGAGTGCCCGCCGAGGAATTTCGTCGCAGAGTGTACAACCGCACCGACACCCAGCTCGGCGAAGCGGACGTTGACCGGAGACGCGAAGGTCCCGTCCACGATGAGCAGCGCCCCGAGTTCCTCCGCCAGCGCTGCGGGGACGCGCGGGTCGAAAAACCGGAGTGTAGGATTCGTGGGCACTTCCAGAAGAAGGGCACGCGTTCTGGGCGTCACTGCGTCGCGCCAGGCGCCTGGATCACTCGGGTCGACGAACGAGACATCGACTCCCCGCCTCGGCAGCTCTTCGGACAGCAGCGTCTTGGTCGTGCCGTAGAGAAACTTCGAAGCCACGAGGTGATCACCGGCGTCGGTGACCGACAGGATGGTGAGCGCGATGGCGGCCATGCCGGAACTGAGAAGAAGCGACGACTCGGTGCCCTCGAGCGCGGCGATCTTCCGGGCGATCAACGCTTGATTGGGATTGTTGCCGTAGCGGCTGTAAAGCAACCTCGAGGAGGGCTCTCCGGTCCCGCCGAAGAAGGTCGCGCTCTGCACGACGGGCGGAACGACGGGGGCGCCGGGCTCGGGCTCGGGGGCGCCGCCGTGAACGCCCAGGGTGGACAGATCGAGGTCGGCTCGGTCGCTCACGTCGAATTCCTCGTCAGGGTAGATCCTTCACGAGCGTGCTGAGGGCGTGAATCGTGCCGCTCGCTTCGGCCCGGAAGGCGACGCGCTTCAGGACGAGGGCGTCGAATGCCCTGCGCTCGTCCTCCTGCTCGAAGACCTTCTCCAGCTCGCCGGCCTCGAGCTTCCCGCGGGTCTCCAGCTCCAGCCACACGGAAGCTTCCATGGCGTCCGCGGAGCCGACGAGCTCGAAGCGACCATCCGACTCTGCGACAGCCAGCAGCGACTGTCGCTCCAGCACCGTCTCGATGGGACCGCGATGGGCGAGGCTGACCCCTCGGAAGACGAAGAAAGCGTCGGAAGGGCGGTCCTCCTCGAGGAATCGGAGCAGCAGCTTGGCGATCACTTCGTCGGCACAGGAAAAGTCGAGTACCGTGACTTCGCTGAGGTCGATGAGCGACAGCGAAGTTCGACGAGCCTCGGCAAGCTGCGTTTCGATTGCCAGTCGAACGGCTCGGCCCGTCGGACGCGTCACCAGGTGAGAATAGAGCGACGCCACCGAGTGCTGGAGCACGGTGCCTACGTCGATCGCGATCGGGTCGATCCCGAGCTCACGCCTCATCGGACACCCTCTCCGGCAGGATGATGTTGATCTGGGCGCCGGGGAAGTCGGCGAGGCCAGTCTCCATGGGAGGGGATTCGATCCAGTCTGGAACGTCCGCGATTCTTGCCGTTCCGCTGCGGATGGAGATCAAGCCGTCCCACCGCCGGACCTGTTTGCGAATCTGCTGAATGCCCTGCCCTCGTCCGGAGTCCGGAAACCGCGTCAACCCATGGATGAATGCGGCCTCGAGGGCGGTGACGTCGCCCCAACGATCACCGAAGCGAGCCGAATGCTCGTCGGCCAGGGAGCCCCGGAACCCCCGACCCAGGTCCGAGACGGAGATCACGACGACATGGCGGCCCAAGCGCTTCGACCAGTTGTACGACTGCGCCGCGACCCAGCCCGGCGCCTCGGCGTGCTCGATCACGTTCTGGGCGACCTCGCTCAGAATCACGCTGAACTGGACTACCGCCGTGAGCGGATAGTGGAGCGTCTTCGAGAGAATCGTACCGGCTCGACGCTGGACCTTGTCCACCACGTCGTGGACATCGTGGTTCGTCGTGATCGGCGTGATCTCGAGGAGGACGTCGGAGGGAGGGGCGTGCTTCCGCGCCGGTGCCGCACCGATCTCGAACACCCCCTCGCCGGCGTCGAAAAACCCCATTCGGGCCATGTAGCCCAGGACGTCGGCCTGCTCGGGCAGCTGCAGCCGGGGAAGCATGCCGGAACGCTGCCTCGCGATCGACGCGGCCGCGAGAAGGTTGACCATCCCGTTCGGGTCGATCCAACGCAACCGATGACCGTCGAAGAGAGCGGGACCGCCATCGAGCTCGCCGGCCGCCTGGAAGATCTGGTCGTAGGACCGATAGTCCAGGGAGACGGGGAGGGAGATGACCTTCACGCCCTGCCGCCTCGGGTGTCGAGGCGACCCCCCAGGAAGTGGTGGAGGCCGTCCGCCCCCTGATGAATCACGTTTTTCGCCGCCATCCGATTCGCCCCACCGAGCGCCGAATCCAGATCGTCTCCCGAGAGAAGACGTCCGAAGAAGGTAGCGCCCCAGACGTCTCCGCAACCAGTCGGATCGCCTTCTTGCCTCCCACCGACCACCGGAACCCGTCCGCTCCGGGGGGTGCCCGCTACGCCGACGCGCCGTCGAAGCTGCGGCCAGCGATCCGGAGACGTTTCAAACCCGCCCGCCGCCACATAGGCCGCACCTCGATCGCCCAGGGTCACGGCAATCAACTTCAACTCCGGTCCGACGACCTGTGCGGCCAGCTCCCACGGGTCGCCCCACGAGCGACCGAGAAGCTCGAACTCGTCCTCATTGAGTTGAATGGCGTCGAAGCAGCGAAGCCAGTTGGCCCACGCGGCGAGCTCCTGCGGGACCCGCACGCCACCCCTGCCGATGCCCAGGAAGAGCGAATGGAGATCCGCGTAGGTGGGCCCCTCGAAGGATGCGCGTAGAGACTGTGCGGTATCGAGAGACATCTCGAAGCCGGAGATGAAGTTCACGTACAAGGCGTCGCACGTGCGGGCCGCGGGAGCGAGCTCGGTCCAGAGCCATGGCGGGACGCCGCCGGAGAGTCGCTCCGTGCGGCGGTCCTGATCCACGTAGCGAATTTCGACCCGGTTGTTGGGCTCGTCGACCACCCTCACACCCGCCTCGACGTCCACGCGTGGGAGTCCACGCAGGAATCGGAAGGCGGCCTCCGAAAGGTCGCGTCCCACCTTTACCAGAGGGACGATCTCCCACCCCTGCGGCAGGGTGGCCTCGAGCGCCGCGAGCGCATACGCCATCCCGCCCCACTCCTGCACCTCGACCCGTCGGCCGCCCCGGTCGCGGATGGTATCCCAGACCATCGTGCCCACCACGCCCAGCCGTCGGTTCTGCACGGGCGCAGTCAGTCACCCAGGGAAAGGACGGCCAGAAACGCCTCCTGCGGAATCTCCACCGTTCCGACCTGCTTCATACGCCTCTTCCCTTCCTTTTGGCGCTCCAGGAGCTTGCGTTTGCGGGTGATGTCGCCGCCGTAGCACTTGGCGGTCACGTTCTTCCGGACGGCCTTGACGTTCGTCCGAGCGATCACCTGGGTGCCGATGGCCGCCTGCAGCGCGACCTCGAACTGCTGTCGCGGAATGAGCTCTTTGAGACGGCGGACGAGGTCGCGACCGTAGGTGTAGGACTTCTCACGATGGATGATGACGCTGAAGGCGTCTACGGGATCTCCGTTCACGAGCACGTCCAGCTTGACCAGGTCGTCCGGGCGGTACTCCGCGAAGTCGTAGTCCAGCGCCGCATAGCCCTTGGTGCTGCTCTTGAGCTTGTCGTAGAAGTCCAGGACGATCTCGGCGAGCGGCAGCTCGAAGTCCATCTCGACCCGCTGCGTATCGAGATACTGCATGCCCTTGAAGACGGCCCGGCGGTCGTGACAGAGCTTCTGTATGTTTCCGATGAATTCGGCCGGGACGAGGATGCGGGCGTTGACCACGGGCTCGGCAATCGTCTCGATCTTCCCGCGCTCCGGGACCTTCGTGGGGCTTTCGACCGACAGCTCCGAGCCGTCCGTGAGCCGCAGGTGGTACTCGACGTTCGGCACGGTCGTGATGAGGTCCACGCCGAACTCCCGCCCGAGGCGCTCCTGCACGATCTCCATGTGCAGGAGTCCCAAGAACCCGCAGCGGAAACCGAAGCCCAACGCGGCCGACGTCTCCGGCTCGTACTGCAAGCTGGCATCGTTGAGCTTGAGCCGATCCAGGGCATCGCGGAGGTCCTCGTAGTCGTCGGGATCGGTAGGATACAGGCCGGCGAAGACCATCGGTCGGACATCCTGATATCCGGGCAGCAGCTCGGTCGCTCGGTGGTCGGCATTCAGGATCGTGTCACCGACCCGCGTGTCCGCGACCGCCTTGATCGCCGCTACCAAGTAGCCGACCTCCCCGGGCCCCAGGCGGGGCTGTTTCACACGCCCCAGCCTCATGAACCCGGTCTCGGTCACTTCATACGTCTGCTCGACCGCCCCGAAAGTGATCCGCATCCCCGGCTCGATCACACCGTCTACGACCCGGATCGAGGGCACCGCTCCCTGATATTGGTCGTAGAAGGAATCGAAGATCAGCGCACGGAGCGGAGCCTCCTCGTCTCCTTGCGGTGCCGGGAGGCGCTCCACGATCGCCCGCAGAATCGGTTCGATTCCGACACCCTCTTTGGCGGAGGCGAGCAACACCGTCTCGGGATCGACGCCGATCAGATCCGCGATCTCCTCGCGGCGACGCTCGGGCTCCGCCCCCGGCAGGTCGATCTTGTTGACGACAGGAATGATTTCCAGGTCTGCTTCCAGAGCCAGGAAGAGATTGGAGAGCGTCTGCGCCTGAACTCCCTGGGTGGCATCCACGACCAGGATCGCGCCCTCGCAAGCGGCGAGGGACCGTGAGACTTCGTAGCTGAAGTCGACGTGCCCGGGTGTGTCGATGAGGTTGAGCTCGTATTCGTTCCCGTCATCCGCCTGATAGTTCATACGGACGGCGTGCAACTTGATCGTGATCCCCCGCTCTCGCTCGAGCTCGTTCGAGTCGAGTACCTGCTCCCGCATCTCTCGGGCATTGAGCGTACCGGTTACCTCCAGCAACCGGTCGGCCAGCGTCGACTTTCCGTGGTCGATATGGGCGATGATGCAGAAGTTGCGGATGAGATCGAGACGCACGGAGAGCTCGGTTGAGGAAGGCGGACGACCTGCCAAAGGCGGAAAATACCCAAGCGCGCCTTCGAAACGAAGATGGGGCCAGCGGACACGCCGCCCACCCCGTGGATCCGTCAGGAGGTTGGGGGCGGAGCTAGCGGACCGAGCCTCCGCCTCCGCCACGACGCGGCTTGCTGCCTCCGGAGCTCTTGGCGGGAGCTTTCGCCCGAGCTGGTGGCCGGGCGGGCGTGCTGCGGACAGCTCCACGGCTCGAGCCCCCGGACCTCTTCACCGAAGGCGTCGAGGCTCGAGGGGTGGGCCGCGCCGGTCGGGCCGAAGAACCTCCTCGGGACCGCGTCGGAGTCCGCTGCAGCGCCGGCCGAGACTGCGGTACGGACCGTGGTGTCGAGCTTCTGGACGGCACAATCCGCCGTGTCGCTGCACCACTCTGTGGGCTCGTCCTACCCGCCGACGGCGTAGCGGACCCACCTCCACGCAGGCGGCCCCGGTTCGCCTCGGGTCGCACCGCCGGAGATCTCGTGGATGCACCAGGGGAGGTACGGCTCGTGGAGGTACGGCTTGGAACGACTCTTCGCGTTCCCGCCGTGTTGCGATCGATACCCGAGCGCGTGGTCGAGACCGACGAACCCGTCTCACGAGCGCTCGTGGTCGTGGACCGTCGACCGATGGCCTGCTGCTGGACCCCGCTCCGGCTTTCCGTCGACCGATCCGCGTTCACTCTGCGCCTGGGTACCACACGGCGGTCCTCGACCGGACGAGGTCTGACTGTCGGAGTGCCCGCCTCCCCGGCGGCCCGCTCCTTGAAGACATAGCGCGGCCGGTCGGGCTCGGGCCTCACATAGACGACGCGGTCCCCGCGGTACCGCTGAGAAGGATAGAAGTAGGGGTCGTTGTAAATCACGACCCGGAAGCTCGTGCACGCCGACAGGTAGGGGTTCCACGACGAGTAGGACCGGTAACCGTGGCACTGGTAGCACATGAACCGCGGATACTGGTGTCGCTGCTCCACGTGGTACCTGGCGAAATCGAGGCCGTAATCCACGAGCTCCCACTCGGGGACCATGAATTCCACGAAGTCGTCGATCGCCTCGTACGGATCTCGGTACGTGAAAGCGCCCACCGGCGCGAGATCCCAGCCACCTCTCCGATGCGAGTACCGGAAGCCCGAGAGATCCATGGGCTCGGGAGAAGCCACGACGAAGAAGTATCCCATCCCGGGTGCGTCGTCGACATGCCAGTAGGGGGATCGCGGAAAGAGCAGCCGGTGCTCCCGATCACCTCGGACGAAGTTGTCTTCGTCGGGTGTGCGCGGATAGAGCAGCCGCGTCCGCCCGTCGGTGTCGATCTGCAGGATCGCGACGTACGCGTCCACGTTGGTCCGGTAGTAGATCCGGACGCGCTCGCCCTGCTGAACGATGGGCTCGGCACCCCGATCGATCCACACCCGAGCCTCCAGCGACTGAGCACGGAGGGTGGGGGGCATTGCGACACAGGCCGCGAACACCGCGAAAAGAATCGGCTGTCTGGGATGCCGTGCTGGTCTCATGAAGTCGTTCACCAGTGGACGTTTTTCGTCACACATCTTCAGAGCATAGGGCATGCCACCCTTCATGCGCCAGCAAAACAGCGGAAAATCGGGGATCGCGTTCCCGGCGCAGACGGGATCCGTCACCTGAAGTGGACGCTTCGGAGGACGCTCCGTTAGCTTCGTCGGATGCCGGATAGAGTCGCGCTCTCCAGAGCTGGGTCCAGGCCCGATCTGCTGGATCCTCAATCCCTCTCGCAGCTCGGAGGAATCGAGCTGGTCGCCCGTCAGGTCGTCGAGGGTTTCATCATGGGTCTGCACAGATCGCCGCACCGAGGCTTCTCTGCCGAGTTCGCGGAGCTGCGCGCCTATCAGGCGGGGGACGACTTGCGTCACATCGATTGGCGTATGTACGGGCGTTCCGACCGCTTCTACGTCAAGCAGTTCGAGGAGGAGACCAACCTTCGGGCACATCTCCTCGTCGACGTCAGCGCGTCCATGGGCTGGAGCTCTCGGCCCTCCACCCTTCCGGACAAGCTCTGGTACGCGAAGCACCTGGCGGCCTCGATCGCGCTCATACTGCTTCGTCAGGGAGACGCTGTCGGCTTTGCGGCCTTTCACGACCGCATCGTCGCGCGTGTCGGAGCCAAGGGGGGTTCGCGTCACTGGCACGAGCTGCTGCGCCAGATCGGCCCACTCGGCGCGACGGGTAAAACCTCCGCACAAAGCGCGCTTCGAGACGTTGCCGTCCGCCTCCGTCGGAGAGGGCTGGTCATTCTCTTGAGCGACCTCCTGGTCGAGCCGGAGGAGACGCGCACCGCCCTCCTCTACCTCCGTCATCGCGGTCACGAGGTACTCGTCCTGCATCTGCTCGACCCGGGTGAGCGTGAGCTCCCCGCGACCGGGGACGCCCGCTTCGTGGATCCGGAAACGGAAGAGGAGCTGGACGTCAACGTGGCGGATGTCCGTACCGCGTACAGACAGGCCGTACAGGGGGCGCTCGTCGAGTGGGAGCGGGCACTTCGCCCGCAGGGGGTCGACTATCTGGTGATCGAGACCGACCAGCCCCTCGCCAGGGCGCTTCGCGCCTACCTCCACAAGCGCGAGCGCCTCGGCTGATGGGGCTGCTGAGCCCACTCTTCCTGCTCGCTGCGGCCGCGGTCGCCGTTCCGCTCGTGCTCCATCTCTTTCATCGACACGACGCCAAGCGCGTCGTGTTCCCTGCGATCCGTTATCTGCTCCGGACGGAAAAGGAGCACGCGCGGACGATCCGGGCCCGACAGCTTCTCCTCCTGTTCCTGCGTGTCTCGGCGATTCTCCTCGTCGCGATCGTGGCGGCGCGACCGTTCCTCCGTGGACAGGGCGGCGTCCACGAGCCCACTGCCCTCGTGATCGTCCTGGACAACTCGATGAGCTCGAGTCGGGTCGAGGGCGAGGTTCGAACCTTGGACCGACTGAAGGCGGCTGCACGAGCGAGCCTCGAGCGCGCCGGCTCCGAAGACCGGACATGGCTGCTTCGCGCCGGTGAGCCGTGGACGACAGCGACAGAAGGCACGCCTGCCGAGCTGACGGAGCTGCTGGACGACATCGAGTCCTCCGCGGCGGGAGCCGACCTCGCCGAGTCGATCGTTCGAGCGGCTTCCCTCGTCTCGCAATCCGGGTTGGAGTCGGGTGAGATCCATCTGCTCTCCGACCTTCAGGCGGGAGGCTTCGACCTCGAAACCTCCGTACCGCTCGACAACGCGGTTCTGGTCGTCTACGCCGCCGACCCGATCGTGGGCGAGAACGCGTTCCTCGACACCCTGCAGCTCGACGGAGGTGTGGCTCCCATGGCCAACGAGCTGGCGAGCCTGGCGGTTCGCCTGGGAGGGGTCGCGGATTCCACACGCTCGGCCCGGCTCGTGGTCGAAGGGCGGATTCGAGGCGCGGCTCGGGCCCGTGCGGGGGAGGTCGTCGTCTTCCCGTTCGGTCCGTACGGATCGGGGACGGTCACCGGGTACGTCGAGACGGACCCCGACGCGCTGGCGGCAGACGATCGCCGTTATTTCGCGGTGTCGATGCGCCCGCCGTCCCGCCTCGCAGTCCTGGGGGACACCGCCCTCTTTCTCGGGACGGCGATCTCGGTCCTCGAGGCCGCCGGGCGCGTCGAGCGCGTACCGCTCGCCGAGGCCGACGTGGTGATCGCGGGTGGTGGCGCCGGACTGACCGGCGCCGCCTCGGCCATCGTGGTTCCCGAGGCCGATCCAACGAGCCTTCCGGCCCTGAACAGACGCCTGGCTTCCGCGGGGATCCCCTGGCGGTACGAGTTGACGAGCTCGATTGGAGAGGCGGCGATCGTGGAGTCCCGGGTACCACTCGACCTGTCCTCCGTCCGTGTCCGCACGCTCTTCCAGTTGCGCCCCGCCTCGGACTCTTCCGGTACGCTGGTTCGCCTCTCTTCCGGTGAGCCGTGGCTGGTGGAAGCACGAGGGCCGGCCGGGCGCTACCTCCTTCTCGCCTCGCCTCTCGAGGAGGCGGCGAGCTCGCTTCCCGTCACGGCTGTCATGATTCCGATGATGGACTGGATGATCGGCACGTGGAGCGTGGGTGGGGGCGCTTCCGGCGACCTGTCGGCCGGCGACCCGCTTCCGCTTCCGATGGGTGCGACGGCGATCACCGATCCTTCCGGATCTCGTCATGCGGTCTCGGGTGGCTCGGTCTTCACCGCCACCGGGCTGGCCGGCCTTTACACGGTTCACGGAGAGGATGACGAACTCGCCCTCGCAGCCGTGAATCCGGATCGGAGAGAGTCTCTGACCCGGTCTGTCGAGCTCGATGCTCTCGACCAGCTCTTCACCGGGGACCTTCGCATCGTGGCGGCACGGGGCGATTGGCCGACGAGTATCTTCGTCCGCGGTCAGGGACCCGAGATTTGGAGGCCCTTGCTCTTGGCGCTGCTGCTGCTGCTCGTGGTGGAGAGCCTGGTGGCCGCCGACGGCCACGCCCGCGGAGAAGCGTGACGTGAACCGGATTCTCTCGGCATTCGCCACCCTTCGTTCCTGCACGGAAGCAGCAGACTCGCTGCCCGAGCGTGACGAGCGACTCACCGTCACCGGCGCGGTCGGTTCCGCCGGGTCGGCGCTGGTGGGAACCCTGCACGAGTTGCGCGAAGATCGAATCTTCGTCGTCATCGCCCCGGACCCTCGGGTGGCCACCAGCATCGAGGCCGACCTGGAGGTTCTGCTCGGTGAGGGAGCCTCGGTGATGTACCCCCAGCGGGAAGCGCTCCCCTTCGAGACCGGAGAGCCCCACCTGGAGATCGGAGGCCTGCGCGTCGAGGCGATCGAGGCGCTGCTCGGAGGCCGTGCCCGCCTCCTTGTCACGACTCCCAGGGCCCTACAGGAGCGGGCGCCCCTCCCCCGGCGCCTCGCCGACCTCCGCCTCACGATCAAACGAGGCGACTCCCCGGGCTTCCACGCGCTCATCGAGGCGCTCGAGGCACGTTCCTTCGAGCGGGTCCCGATCGTGGAGGAAGTGGGCCAATTCGCCGTCCGGGGTGGGATTCTCGACGTATTCTCGTTCGGGACTCCCGAGCCCATGCGGGTCGAGTTCTGGGGAGACGAGATCGAGTCGATCCGCTACTTCGACATCCTCGATCAGCGATCCAAGCGCACCGTCGAGGAGGCCCACGTGCTCCCCGTCGACTTCCCCGGTGACACCGAGGAGGGGGAGAACCTTCCGCTCACCCTCTTCGACGTGCTTCCCGTCGACGCCGTCCTCGTGACGATCGGGGACCTCGACCTCGCCGGGCAACTCGTGCGCACCTGGGACTATATGCTCCAGCTGCACGGCGAGCTCCGTGAGTCGGGCGGATCACCTCCGGACCCGGAAAGCCTGTTCCTCTCACCGGGAGAGGCACTCGAGCTCTTCCAGAAGCATCCGCACCTGCACGTGACCGAGGCCGGTCCGGGGGACCTCGACCTGGCGGCAGAGCCCCCGCCCGCGATCGAGCGGGACATGAAGGTCCTGCACGCCACGCTGCGTGAGGGTGCCGGCCTGGGTGAAGACACGCTGATCGTCTGTGACAACCAGGGACAGTGCGACCGTCTCGAGGAGATCCTGGGTGATCGAGTGCCACGCACCCAGATCGCGGTGGGCTCCCTCGCCGCGGGCTTCGTGCTCCCGGACAGCGTTCCTCCGCTTCGCGTCCTCACCGACCACGAGATCTTCCGCCGAAGCAGGCGGGTCCGCCGGAGTCGCCGCTTTCGAGGAGCCGTCGCGCTCGAGAGCCTCTCCCAGCTGACTGCAGGTGACGCGGTCGTGCACATGGAGCACGGGGTGGGGATCTTCCGGGGACTCGAGCATGTGAAGGTGGGAGGCCAGGACCTGGAGGCCATGGCGATCGAGTACGCCGGCGGAGAGGTCCTCCGAGTGCCCGTCTACAGGCTGGACCTGGTGGAGCGCTGGGTCGCCGAAGCCGACGGCTCGAAGCCGCCGCCGGTTCACCGGATCGGCGGCAAGCGTTGGAAGACGCTGCGGCGCAAGACGCAGGAAGCCATCGAGAAGATGACCGCGGAGCTCATCCAGCTCTATGCGGAGCGGAGCGTCACCGAAGGGTTCGCCTTTTCCCCGGATACCAAGTGGCAGAAGGAGATGGAATCCTCCTTCCTCTACGAGGACACGCCCGATCAGCGGAGGGCGACCGAGGACGTCAAGCGTGACATGGAGTCGTCGGGTCCCATGGACCGGCTCATCTGTGGGGACGTGGGCTACGGAAAGACCGAAGTCGCCATCCGTGCGGCGTTCAAGGCGGTCCAAGACGGGAAGCAGGTGGCCGTCCTCGCCCCGACCACGATCCTGGTCGAGCAGCATCGCCACACATTCGAAGAGAGGCTGGCCGACTTCCCGGTTCGGGTGCGTTCCCTCTCCCGCTTCAGGTCGACAAGGGAGCAGAAGGAGCTGATCGAGGAGGTGCAGGGCGGCACGGTCGATATCGTGGTGGGCACCCATCGACTGCTCAGTCCGGACGTGGAATTCAAGGCACTCGGCCTGATGATCGTCGACGAGGAGCAGCGCTTCGGGGTCAAGCACAAGGAGCGGCTGAAGCAGCTCAAGACGTCGATGGACGTCCTCACCCTGACGGCGACCCCGATACCGAGGACGATGTACCTTTCGCTTTCGGGACTTCGCGACCTTTCCGTGATCCGTACCCCACCCCGCGATCGGATGCCCATCATCACGCATGTGATTCCCTGGTCGGAGCAGCTCCTCTCCGAGGCGCTGCACAGGGAGCTCGACCGGGGCGGGCAGTCCTTCTTCCTGCACAACCGCGTCGAAACGATCGATGCCGCGGCAGAACGTGTCCGGATACTCGTGCCCGAAGCCCGGGTCGGGGTGGCGCACGGTCAGATGTCGCCCAAAGAGCTCGACGGGGTCATGACCGCGTTCGTGGACGGGGACATGGACGTGCTGGTGTGCTCGTCGATCATTGAAAACGGCCTCGATGTCCCCGATGCGAACACGCTCGTCGTCAATCGCGCGGATCAGTTCGGGCTCTCTCAGCTCTATCAGATCCGGGGGCGCGTGGGGCGCTCGGACCGTCGAGCCTACTGTTACCTCGTGGTCCCCGATCGGATCAGCGAGGAGGCGGAAAAGCGCCTCAGGGTCCTCGAGCATTACACGGAGCTCGGAAGCGGCTACTCGGTCGCCCTGAGGGATCTGGAGCTGCGTGGAGCCGGGAACCTCCTCGGTAGCCAGCAGTCGGGCTTCGCCCATGCCATGGGAATCGACGCCTACGTGCGGTTGCTGGAGGAGACCGCGAGGAGACTGACGGCCTCCGGGAAGGAACGGGAATACCCGCTGCCCGAGATCTCGATGGCGGGATCGGCGTTTCTGCCCGACGAATACGTTTCCGAGTCGAGCCAAAAGCTCCATCTTTATCGCCGTCTCTCGAAGCTCGAGACGATCGCTGCCGTGAACGAGCTCCGCGCCGAGCTGGACGACCGGTTCGGCGCGCCGCCACCCGAGGTCGAGCGTTTGCTCGACTCGGCGTCACTGCGCATCCTCGGACGGCGTCTCGGTGTGGAGAGGGTGCTGATCCGAGACCGGGAGGCGCGAGTCAACTTTCGAACGGGTGTGGTCCCACGGCTTACGGTGCTGGACGAGCCGCTTCGAGATTCGGACGTCGATGTCGAGGTGAGGCGGATGAATCCGCTGAGCCTGGCACTCAGACAGATGGGTAGTCGACCTCTCGCCACGACGCTGATCGAGGCGCTGAGCGCCCTGCTTTCGGCCAAGGCCCGGGCAGCGTAGGACAGACAACGGTCATCCCGCAGGACAACAGAGGAGCATGGACTTTTGAAACGAGCACGCCTCACCTGGGCCCCGATCGCCCTCGCCATGATCCTGTCCTCGTGCCAGGAATCCGGTGGACCGGGCATTGTAGCCCGAGCCGGCGGACAGGTCTTCACGGTCGACGATGTCGTGAACATCTTCGCGGCCGAGCCTCGCTTGCCCAACGACCCGCAGGTGATCGAGCAGCTGGCCGAGCTCTGGGTGGACTACACGCTCGTGGCGCTGGCGGCTCGTGAGGACACGCTCCTCGAGAATATCGACCTGGACGCGCTCGTCGCACCCCAGCTCGAGCAGCTGGTCGTGGACCGGTACGTCGAGCTGGAAGCTCCGGTCGACACGGTCCTTTCGGACGAGCAGCTGCGCAGCTTGTGGGAGGACGATCCACCGCGGGGGCAGATCCAGGCCAGACACATCCTGCTGACGTATCCGCTCAACGCGACCTCGGCCCAGCGGGACAGCGTCCGAACGGATCTCGTGGGTCTGCGGAATCGAATTGGGAGCGGGGCCCCCTTCGAGCGACTGGCCCGAGAGTTCAGCCAGGATCAGGGAAGCGCGGAGTTCGGCGGAGACCTCGGCACCTTCGGTCCGGGCGACATGGTCGGCGCGTTCGAAGACGCGGCCTATGCGCTCGAAGTGGGAGAGATCAGCGACGTCGTCGAGACCCCGTTCGGATTGCATCTGATCCGGCTCGATGCCCGTGAGAGCGTGGACTTCGAAGCCGGCAAGGAGGGATTCCGCAGGCAGGTCGTCATGAACCGGCTGCGGACGTCGGACTCACTCTTCCTGGCCGCCATCGAGGAGGAATTCCCGGTGGCCGTATCCGACGGTTCGGTCGAGATCACGCGAGAGGTGGCGCGTCGTTATCGGGAGCGTCTCAGCCGCCGGGCGGAAAAACGCAGCCTCGTGACCTTCGCAGGTGGCGACCTCACGGCAGGGGAGCTCTGGAATTTCCTCCAGACGCGGACGAGCCAATTCGCTCAACAGGTCGCGGCCGCGAGCGACGAAGATCTCGATCTCTTCCTTCAGAACCTCGGGCAGTCCGAAGTCCTCTTGGCGCAGGCGGCTTCGGCGGGCATGGATGTTTCGCCCGCGCAAGCAGACTCGGTCGAGGGGATCTGGCGTGAGCAGGTCGTCCAGGCGGCCGACGCGATGGGGCTCCGGCTGCTTACGGCGGAGGCGGGCGAGACGAGCGACCAGACGATCACCCGCGCGATCCGACAGGTGATCGGCGAGGTCGCTTCGGGCGCCCGAAGCGCGATCCCGATGAACGCCGCGACCGTCGCGCTGCGTGAGGAGCTCGACGCCGCCGTGCTCGCGCCGGGAGTCAGCAGGGCGTCGACGCGGTTGGCCGAGCTGCGCGCGCCGCTCCGGCCCCCGACCACGGTCCCGTCACCAGTGGACAGCACATCGGCACCGGCCGACACGGTCGAAGGCGGGTAGATGGACCGGAACCCCCCTCCGGGGGCGGGTTAGGAGACGCCACGTACCGGCGGGAGGCCGCTGCCCGCCACAACCCTTCAGGAACCGTCGAATTGAAAGCTCCTCGTCGACTTCTCCATGCAGGCCTGGCTTCGTGTGTGCTCGCGCTCCTTCCCGGACGCGGGACCGCTCAGATTCCCGAGGTCGGACTTCCCGAGCTCGTGGAACGTGTCGTGGCCGTAGTCGGAGACTCGGCCATCCTCATGACGGAAATCGAGCAACAGTTCATCCTGCTCGAGCAACGTGGGTGGCAGCGCCCGACGGACATCGGACCGCTGCAGCAGGCGCAACGGCAGATTCTCGATCAGCTGATCAACGAGCAGCTCCTGCTGCAGGACGCGGCGAACGACACCACGATCATCCTCGACGACGACGAGCTCGACTCGATGGTCGAGGACGAGATCCAGGGCCAGGTCCGTCAGTTCGGAACGCAGCGGGTCTTTCAGGACGCGCTCGAGCAGCAGGGCTTCACGATGGCCAGCTATCGTGAGAATCGGAAGGAGTTCTTTCGCCGACAGCTGCTCAGAGAGCGCTATCTGACGAAGCGCAACGCGGATGCACAGGGGATCGTCTTGAGTGAGGAGGAGGTCGAAACGTTCTACCAAGAGAACATCAACATCATGCCCCAAAGGCCCTCCACGATCCGTTTCGAGAATTACCGCTTGAAGCCGCAACCGACGGATTCTGCCAAGGCCGCCGCGCTCGCGCGGGCCAGAGAGGTACTTCAGGAAGCGCGTGTTTCGGATCTTGAGTTCGCCGAGTTGGCCCGGCGTCACTCACAGGGTCCGTCCCGAGAGCAGGGAGGGGAGCTCGGGTGGGTGCGTCGCGGAGGCGGATTCGTCGAGGAGTTCGAAGACGCGGTCTTTGCCCTGCCGCCGGGACTCATCTCGGAGCCGGTCGAAACGGAGTTCGGCTACCACCTGATCCTCGTCGAACGCGTTCGGGGTGGAGAGCGACGGGTTCGCCACATCCTCTTCATTCCCTCCATCACGGACGACGACATCGACGCCAACCTCGTGCGCGCGACCGCACTCGTGGAGCGCTTGAGCCAGCCGGACGCTGTGGGAGAGGAGATCGACGTCTCCCCGGACACCCTTGTCGTGGCCACCGACCAGCTGAACCAGATTTCGGGCTTCTATGCCCGGGCGCTGCCGGGTGCGGACGTAGGGGACGTACTCGGACCGCTCCAGCTCGAAGATCCGAGGGATCCCGAAACGGTGGGGGTCGTGCGGATCCTGGAGATTCGGGATGGTGGGTTGGCCTCCATGGACGACATGCGTGGTCAGATCGAGGATCAGCTCCGGCAGACGAAGCTGGTCGATGAGGTCGTCGCTGAGCTGAGGGCGAGGACCTACATCGACAACCGTCTGTTCCCGGGGGGCTGACCCCCCTGCATGCCGAAGCGCTGCCGCCTGGCCGTCACCCTCGGCGATCCCCGGGGCATCGGTCCGGAGGTGGCGGCAGCAGCGGCCAGAGCGCTTCGCGAGTCCGATCCGGAGTTGGATCTCCGCTTCTTCGGTCCTGAAGAGCTCGCTCCGGACGGCTTCCCCTGCCACCGTGTCGAAGGCTGGGACGGTACCGAGAAGGGTGCCGGCAGCTGCGCGGGGAAAGCCGTGGAGGAGGCGGTCGCCTGGGCGATGCAGGAGGGGGCCGGACTGGTCACCGCACCGATCCACAAGCCGGCGCTGAGGCTCGGCGGCTGGGACGTCCCGGGCCACACCGAGCTGCTGCAGTCACTGACGGGAGCCCCGAGGGTCGGCATGCTCATGGCCGCCGAGCGAACGCACCTCGGAGGCCCGCTCCGCATCCTGCTGTGCACGACGCACATCGCGCTGCGCGAAGTGGCGGAGACGCTTTCGACCGGTCTGATCGTGGAGCAGGCGAGGCTCCTCGATGACGCCCTCCGGCGGCATTGGCGCCTCCCTTCCCCACGCCTCGCGCTTTGCGCGCTGAACCCGCACGCGTCGGACCAGGGCCTCTTCGGGGACGAGGAGGATCGGATCTTCGCTCCGGCGGTCGAGGAGCTCCGAGCAGAAGGAATCTCGGTCTCGGCTCCGCTTCCCGCCGACACCGTGTTTTCGAGGACGCTCGGGGGTGAGTTCGACGCGGTGCTCGCACCCTACCACGACGTCGGGATGGCGGCGTTCAAGACCGCCTCCTTCGGTCGGGGCGTGAACGTCACGCTGGGCTTGCCCTTCCCGCGCACCTCTCCGGATCACGGCACGGCCTTCGACCTGGCCGGCAGTGGAAGAGCCGATCCGTCCTCGATGATCGAAGCGATCCGGCTGGCAGCCCGGCTCACCCGAGACCGGCTTTGACACCCACGCCGGCGGCCTTTAGCTTTCAATCCCGGGCGTAATACTGCAAGTTCATGTCCTGCAAACACTTACACGCCCGAGCCGATCAGTGATCAAGCTTATCAACGTCACCAAGGAGTATCCGAGGCGCGGGCCTGCCCTCGAGGACGTCTCGTTCCACATCCCGAAGGGGCAATTCTGCTTCTTGACCGGCCACTCCGGATCCGGCAAGAGCACGACCATGCGGCTGATCCACATGGCCGAGCGACCGACCTCCGGGGAGCTTCGGGTCTCGGGCTTCACCTCGGAGAGGACGTCACGCCGGGACATCTGGAAGCTCCGACGGCGCGTCGGATACATCTTTCAGGAATTCCGGCTCCTTCCGGGTCGGACGGCGCAGGAGAACGTGGCCTTCGCGCTCGAGGTGACCGGCACGCCTCGACACTCCGTTGCGCCGAAGGCCCAGCGCTTGCTGACCCAGGTGGGACTGGCGACGAAGGCGGGAGCGCAGGTTCACGAGCTCAGCGGGGGCGAGCAACAGCGTGTCGCCATCGCCAGGGCCCTGGCGAACGACCCGCTCGTGCTTCTCGCTGACGAGCCGACCGGCAACCTCGACGATCGGGCGACGCGGGGCATCATGGATCTCTTCTGGGAGATCAACGCGATGGGGATGGCCGTTCTCATGGCCACGCACGATCTCGTGCTCACCCGACTGTACCCGAAGGCCCGGGTGCTCGAGCTGGATCAAGGTCGGCTCGTCTACGACTCCCAGGTGGCCGAGGTGGAGGTTTGACGTGCCCTACACGGTGAGAGAGGCGGCGGCGGCGTTTCGCCGCGCACCGGTGCTGACGGGTCTGTCATCCGCCATGATCGGCCTCGCGCTCTTCGTCGTAGGTCTATTCGGTCTCGCAGCCCATAATCTGAGGCTCGCCCTGGAAACGATCGAAGAGCGGGTGGAGATCGTGGCTTATCTGAGGGACGGCGCCCTGACAGAAGATATCGCGCTCGCCGACCGGGAGATCTCGTCACTCCCCGAGGTCCTCGCCGTCGAATTCGTCACGAAAGAGGAAGCTCTCCTCAAAGCGCAGCGAGAGCTCCCCGAGTTCAACAATGTCTTCGCCGACCTGGACGTGAATCCACTTCCGGCTTCGCTCGAGATCCAGCTCCGGCCGGGCAATCAGAATCCGACCACGGTCGCTCGCGTGGCGGACTACGCATCCGAATACCCCTTCGTCGAAGACGTCCAGTTCGGTCGCGAGTGGGTGGACAAGCTCTTCACCCTGCGCCGCATGGGGGCCGTCACCGCCATGATTCTCGGTGGTGGCTTCGCCGCCGTCGCAGCCCTCATCATCGGCACCGCGGTCCGCATCGCGATCTTCGCACGACGCGACGAGATCAAGATCATGCAGCTCGTCGGCGCGAGGGATTCCTTCATCCGGAGGCCCTTTCTGCTCGAGGGTGCAGTCACCGGAACGATGGGCGGGGCCTTGGCCATCGCCTTGACCTGGGCCACCCACCAGGCCGTTTTCCGCTATCTCTTTTCGATCTCTTGGATCCCCGCGGGGTGGGTGGCTTCCGGGCTCGCGGCAGGGGCCGTCTTCGGCATCCTCTCGTCCTCGCTCGCCGTCCGAAGGTACCTGAGGGAGGTCTGAGAAGGTGGTCGCGTCTCAGTCCACGACGAGCCACCGCGGCATGGCTCGACCCTGGCTGTTGCTGGCAGCCCTCCTCCTGCTACCCTCGGCAGCCGACGGCCAGGTGGACGAGGTCCGTCGACAGATCCAGGAAAGCCAGCGACGACTCGAGGAGGTCCGTGCCGAGCGTGAGCGGCTGCAAGACGAGATGCGGGCACTCACAGGCCGGGTGCGAAGTGTCTCGGACGAGCTCCAGAACATCGAGCGGCAGCTCTCAGCCTCTCGCTCGGCGCTCGCAGAGGTGGACTTCCAGGTCGGGACGATCAGCTCGCAGATCCAGTCGAACACGGGTGACCTCATCATCACGCGTGAGCGGCTCCGAGAGGGCACCGCGATCCTCTACCGACGGCTGCGCGACATCTACAAGCGCGGTGCGCTGAGCGTCGCCAAGGTGCTCTTGGGCGCCGATTCCTTTTCGGATCTGCTTACGCGCTACCGGTACCTTCGCATGATTGCGTCGTACGATCGTGCCCTCGTGGAGCGCGTATCCGAATTGGAGGTCGATCTGCTCGCGCAGGACGACGACCTGCAGGGAGCGATGGCCGAGCTGGGTCGTTTGCGCCAACAGCGACTCGGCGAGGTCGCTCAACTTCGCTCGGTCGAGGCTGAACGCAGAAGTGCGCTGGACGCTTTCCGGGCACAGGAGCGTCGGACCACCAATCGACTGGAGGAACTGAGCAGCGACGAGACCCGCATGGCGCAGCTGGTGATGAATCTCGAGGCTCGAAGGCTCGAGCTGGAGGCACGGAACGCGAGTGGAGCCGGACCCGCGACCCTCGGGAGCGGCGATGCCGGCGACCTGCCCTGGCCCGTCGACGGGGAGCTCGTGTACTCCTTCGGGCCGGCACGTCAGCCAAACGGAACGGTCCTGCGGTGGAACGGGATTGGAATCAGAGCTTCGCGAGGAACGCCGGTTCGTGCCGTTCGGAGCGGCGTGGTGGTTCTCGCGGGACCCTTCGAGGGATATGGCCCCACCGTCGTCCTGAGTCACGGCGAGGGCTTCTACACCCTGTACCTGTATCTGGAGGAAATCGGAGTCGTCCAAGGACGCTCCGTGTCGGCTGGACAGGTGGTGGGAACGGTGGGCGGCTCCGACACTCCGGAGGGTGCCCACGTGGAATTTCAGATCCGGGCGCCGAACCAGAACGGTTCCCCCGAGGCCACGGATCCGCTTCGCTGGCTTCGGGCTCGAGGAGGGTGACTCTCTGACTCTGCACGAACTCATCGGGCACGTGGAGCTCACCCGGGCTCTCGCGGGCGCAGTCGGGTCGGCTTCCCTCCCCTCGTGCATTCTCTTGCACGGCGCACCGGGTGTCGGCAAGCAGCGTATCGCCCTCTGGCTCGGTCAGCTTCTCCTTTGCTCCAACTCCGACAACGATGGTCCGTGCGGCAGCTGCAAATCCTGCCGGCTCGCGAGCACGCTCGAGCATCCGGACCTGCACTGGTACTTCCCGCTTCCGAGGCCCAAGGGCGTCAGTCGCCCCGAGAAGCTGCGCGAGGCACTCGAGGCGGCGCGCCACGAAGCGATCGGCGAGGTCCGTGCGGATCCACTGAGACCGTCGGTATCCTCCTCCGACCCGACAGGCCTCTATCTGGCGGTCGCCCAGAATCTGCGGGCTCGCGCACAGAAACGCCCGTCCATGGGGGAGCGTCAGGTATTCGTGATCGGCGAGGCGGAGACCCTGGTGCCGCAAGAGGCCAGTCAGGAAGCCGCCAATGCGCTCCTCAAACTCCTCGAGGAGCCTCCCCCGGGCACGACCCTGGTCCTCACCTCGAACGAGCCGGGTCGACTCCTGGCCACGATCCGGTCTCGCGCGCTCTCCGTCTATGTCCCCCCCGTTGCCGACGAGGAGGTGGACCGTTTTCTCAGGGAGATCGCAGGCGTGGATACCGGAGAGGCCGAAAAGGCGGTCCGCCAGGCTCGCGGCTCGATCGGGCGGGCACTCGGTTTCCTCCCGGACGGGGACGAGCCCGGAGCGCTCGAAGCGCTTCGACAGGACGCGTTCCGGCTCGTCAAGGCGGCGACGGCTCGATCCAGGGGTTCGGCCTACGCCCACGGCCTCTCCGTCGCACCCTCCCGAGCTCGAGCGCTCGGACCCCTCCTCGGCTTCGTCGAGGAGGTGCTTCGAGACTTGGCGGCGACGCTGGCTGGGGCTGAAGCCGAGGTCAGGAGTCGAGACGCCGCAAAGTTCTTCGACCGTCTGGCCAAGGACGCAGGCGTCCATCCCACCGCCGTCGCCCGAGCTCTGGCACTCGTCGACGAGGCGAAGGAGATGGCCGCCGGCAACGTCAATCCCCAACTCGTGCTCGGTGGTCTCGCGTTGGATCTCCGCAGAACACTCTTGGGTACCCCGCGCGACCGGAGAGCAGCATCGTGACCGAGGAGAGCAAGCTGACACATCTGGACGAGCACGGGCAGGCCCGTATGGTGGACGTGGCCGAGAAGCCCTCCACCACCCGGCGTGCGGTCGCCGAGGGCCACATACGGATGTCTCCCGAGTGTCTCGAGCTGATCGAGTCGGGTGACGCACCCAAGGGCGACGTGCTCCAGACCGCCAGAATCGCCGCGATCACCGGCGGAAAGCGGACAGGCGAGCTCATCCCGCTGTGCCACGTGTTGCCCGGAGCCTCGGTCACCGTCGATCTCCAGACGGATCGCGACCTCCCGGGCGTTCGCATTCGGGCCGTGGCCACCGTCTCCGGTCAGACGGGTGTCGAGATGGAGGCGCTCACGGCCGTGACCCTCGGCCTCCTGACCGTGTACGACATGGCGAAGGCCGCAGATCGAAGTATGCAGATCGGCGGCATTCGGCTGCTCTCGAAATCCGGCGGCCGCTCGGGTGACTGGGAAGCCGAGCCCTGACCCCCGCCTCGATCTTTCGCACCATTTCCAAGGGAAGTCCTATCGTGTCGAGAACAAGGTCCACAGCAGCGTTCAGCTTCGTCCTCGCCCTGTCCGCCTGTTCGGGCACCGGGTCCGCCGCCGCCCCGGAGACGACGGCTCCGTCCGTCTCGATCGCGGCCGCGGTCGAAACCGCCGCGGCCGCGATCACATCCGAAGCGATCGTCGCAGACATCGAGTTCCTGGCGAGCGACGCGCTACGCGGCCGGGACACCCCTTCGCCCGGCCTCGAGCAGGCCGCTGAGTATCTGGCGGGGCAGTTCGAATCCATGGGTCTGGAGCCTGCCGGAACGTCCGGCTACTTGCAGCGTTTTCCTTACGTGAGCACGACGCTGGTCCTCGAGGGTCTGGAGGTCTCCTTCACCGGCCCCGCCGGAGGCAGGCGGCTGGAGCTCGGGCGCGACTATTACGTCATCCCCGGTCAGCAGGCCGCAGAAGGCGCGCCCGTGGTCTGGGCCGGTCCGGCGCTGACCCCGGCCCCCTTGACCCCGGCCGAGGCAGCAGGAAACGTGGCGCTCTTTTCCACGACGGGGAATCCCATCACAGGAGACGGCGAAGCGCTGCTCGGGGCGTTCACAGCCGCGGCCCAGAGTGGCGCCGCCGCGATCGGCCTGGTGCTGGACCGAACGCAGACCGCCGACTCGATTCTGAATTGGGCCAGCGGCATCATGGGTTCCGGATTGGCCACGCCCATGCCGGTTCTCGGACTCTCGGGTGAGGTGGCTCGCGAGCTACTCGGGCCAACGGGAAGCGACCTCGAGGCGCTCGCGGACAATGGTGAGGTAGCCGTCGGTCTGGAGGGCGTGACGATGACGGTCAAGGCGCCATTCACGGTCGGGCAGCACGAGCCGCCCAACGTCGTGGCCATCGTGCGTGGGTCGGACCCGGTCCTGCGCGAGGAGTACATCGTCTACTCCGCCCACTTCGACCACGTCGGCGTTGGGCTTCCCGACGCGTCCGGAGATTCCATCTACAACGGTGCCGATGACGATGCTTCGGGAACCGCGGTGATCATGGCTGCCGCCCGCGCCTTCGCCGCACTACCGGTGCCCCCGAAGCGTTCCGTGATCTTCCTCGCAGTCAGCGGCGAGGAGAAGGGGCTGTACGGCTCGAAGCATTTCTCGGAGAATCCGACGGTACCCATCGAGGGCATCGTCATGAACATCAACCTCGATATGGTCGGGCGGAATCACCCGGATTCCATCGTCGCGGTCGGGCGCCAATACACCAACCTCGGCACGCTCTCCGACCAGATCGTCTCCGAGCACCCCGACCTGCGGTTCACGATCATCGAGGACCCGAAGCCCGAGGAGCGCAGCTTCTTCCGCAGCGACCACCTCCACTTCGTGAACAAGGACATCCCCGCCATCTTCTTCACGACCTGGGACCACGAGGACTATCACAAACCCTCGGACGAGGTCGCCGACATCGACGGAGAGAAGGCATCACGGGTCGCAAAGCTGGTGTTCTACCTCGGCGCGAAGGTCGCCTTCGACGAAGCGGACCCCGAGTGGGCCCCTGGCGGCTTGGAAGAGGTCCGCCGGCTGATCGCCGAACAGAGCCCCGGGGGAGACTAGCGGTCGTTCGTGGTCGCCCGACGATCGCCCGAACGAGGAGCGCGCGGAACGACGAGCCACTGTCCGATCTGGAGACGCCTGGGGCGCACGTCGGGATTGGCGGCTTGCAGAATCGCCAACCGTACACCGTAGCGTCGCGCGATGTGCGTGAAAGTCTCGCCCCGGACCACCTTGTGCTCGATGAACGAGACACGCTCTTCCGGCGGGATTCGAGCCAGATTCGACGCGAAGGAGGGGCTCGCTCCCGCGGGTATTCGAATCCGCGTGACGGCATCGGGAGGCGTGAAGCCACGCAGCAGCTGGGGATTGAGCTCCTCGATCGTACGGAGATCGGCACTCGCCGCACGCGCGATCACATCCACCGAGACCGCGTCGTGGACATCGACCTCGTCGAACTGCAGCGGAGAGGTGTCCGGCGGATCGAAGCCGAAGGAGCCCGGCCGCGAGCCCAGTTGGGCCGCGGCCAGCAACTTCGGAACGAACTCTCGAGTTTCGCGCGGCAGATGCCCGCGGAGAGCGACGAAGAGGCTGTCGTTGGGCTGTGTGAGGGCCGCTCCCCGCCGGAGCACTCTCGCCATACGAGCCGGCCCCCCGTTGTAAGCGGCCAGCGCGAGGTACCACGACCCGAACCGTTCATGGAAATCCCGTAAGAGACCGAGCGCTTCGGGCGTGGACCGTACCGGGTCACGGCGCTCGTCGAGGAGCGCAGAGACCGTCAGACCCCGCTCGCGCGCGGTGAAGTCCATGAACTGCCAGAGCCCCACTGCCCTGGCTCCACTCACGGCCGAAGTGGCGTATCCACTCTCCACGATCGGCAGGTACAGAAGGGAACGCGGCAGACCCTGTCGCTCGATCTCTGCCTCCACCAGAGGGCGATACCACTCCATCCGCTCCAGGTAGGTCTGGAAGTCACTGGCACCCTCGCTCGTCCAATAGCCGATCCAGAACCGAATACGCTCCTGCAGCCATCCGTCCCTGGCCACCGAGGAGCCGACAATGGGATCGATTTCGGCCTCGGCTTCGGCCGATGGGGGTGGCGACAACACAGGCTTCGGATCGTACGGGTGCCAGACGGCCGGCGCGTGGACCAGCGCCATCGTCTGAATCGGGCCCGGGGCGGACGGCATCGGGACCTGACAACCCACGATCCCGGCTGCCAAAGCGGCTGCCGACGCCGCTCCTGCTCTGTGCAATCGCCAGATCATGCTGCGCTTCTGAAGACTCCCGCCGGAGACCTCCGGACGGCTAGAGGTGGTAGTTCGGGGCCTCTCTCGTGATCGTCACGTCATGCGGATGCGACTCTCTCAGCCCTCCCGAGGTCACCCGGATGAACTTGGCGCGCTCCCGCAACTCGCCGAGATCGGCAACACCGCAGTAGCCCATCCCGCTCTGCAGACCACCCACGAGCTGGAAGACCGTGTCGGCCATCGGACCCTTGTACGGAACGCGGGCCTCGATGCCTTCGGGAACGAGCTTTCGCTTGTCCTGCTCCGGATCCTGGAAGTACCGATCCGCTGATCCCTCCTGCATGGCGGACAGGGAGCCCATCCCTCTGACCGTCTTGAAACGCCGACCCTCCATGAGGAAGCTCTCGCCCGGCGACTCCTCGGTTCCGGCGAACATGGACCCCATCATCACCGAGCTCGCACCGGCCGCCAGTGCCTTGACCATGTCGCCCGAGTACCGTATCCCCCCGTCCGCGATCACCGGGACCCGATCTTCGACGCCATCGACCGCGTCCATGACGGCCGTGAGTTGTGGAAGTCCGACTCCGGTCACCACGCGGGTCGTGCAAATCGAACCCGGGCCGACGCCGACCTTGATGGCATCCGCACCTCGCTCCAGGAGCGCCCGTGCGCCCTCCTTCGTCCCGACGTTTCCCGCAATCAGCTGGGTATCCGGTAGGGCCTCCCGGACGCGAGCCACCGCCTGGAGGACACCCTCGGAGTGTCCGTGGGCCGTGTCCACGACCAGAACGTCCACCCCCGCGTCCACGAGCGCGCGGGCTCGATCGAGGTCCCTCGCTCCGGCACCGATCGCCGCGCCGGCCCGCAGCCTTCCGTGGTCGTCCTTACAGGCATTCGGGAATTGTCGCCGCTTGAAGATGTCCTTGACGGTGATCAGCCCTCGAAGCTGTCCCGCCTCGTCCACGACAGGCAGCTTTTCGATTCGATGTTCGTGAAGGATTCGTTCCGCATCTTCCAGGGTCGTACCGACAGGAGCCGTCACCAGGTCGTCCGAGGTCATGACCGCCCCGATCGATTGGTCGAGGTCGGACTCGAACTGGAGATCCCGGTTCGTGATGATGCCCACGAGCCTCCCGTCTTCTTCCACGATCGGAACGCCGCTGATCGAAAAACGAGCCATCAGCTCGTGGGCGTCTCGAAGCGTGCCCGCCGACGAGAGCGTGATCGGATTCAGGATCATCCCGCTCTCCGAGCGCTTCACCCGATCGACCTCCTCCACCTGTCGGTCGATGTCCAGGTTCTTGTGGATGATGCCGATCCCGCCTTCGCGCGCGATGGCGATCGCCATCCGCGCCTCGGTCACCGTGTCCATCGCCGCCGTGATCAGAGGGATCTGCAGCGAGATCTTGTTCGTGAGCTTCGAGGCAACCGACGTGTCCTTGGGGTGGACCGTCGAGTGGCCGGGCACGAGCAGCACGTCGTCGAAGGTCAACGCCTCCTTGATGACCGCCGCCCGACGCGGTTCTTCCGCCAATCGAGCCTCCTAATCAGAAACGCCCGCTCGCCGGGGAATCCTCGTTGGATTCGCGGCAAACGGGCGTGTTCAGTCGTTGCATGGGCAATTGTACGGGCGCCCCAACAGGGGGTCAACCCTGCCCCGCGACTCCCTTCTCCTCGGTCTCTTCGGGCGGCACCTCGGCCTTCTCTTCGCCCGTCTCGGCCACGGGCTCATGCGCTTCCGTGATTCTCTCGACGGTCCCGGAATCCTCAGTCGGTGCCACTCCCGTCAGCTCGTCCATGAGCTGTTTTCCGGCTTTCGAGACGGACGCCAGCGCGCGATCCGCGGCCGAGATCAGCTGAAAGGCTTCCCGGAGTGTCGCGGGGTTCATGGCCTTCTTCCGGAGGCGGTCCTGAAGCCCCTCGGCGAAGCGCTGCAACCCGGACGCCTCGCGCTGGAGGTCGCTTCCATACTTGGTCTCGAGGAACTCGATGTAGTCGAGCACCTGATAGACCTGTTCCTCGGGCAAGCTCTCGATGGTCCTGAGCAGCCGCTGTCTGAGGATTTCGTCCATGGGTCTCGGTAATCCGGTGACCGGGTTCAGAGATACGGCAAGGTAACATCGGCCCACCTTCCCCCGCGACGGCACGCAGGGTATCGTTTCCCCCATGACCTTTCTACCCAACCGCTCGGTCCCGCTCCCGGAAGGCACCGAAGCCGAGTATGCCCGCTGGTTGGGAGCGATCGACGAGGAGCTCTCGGACCCCGACTGCGATCGCTACGACCTTTGCAGACGAATCCTCACCGAGATCTACTTCCCGCAGTGGATCGGGGTGGACCCGTCGGAGCTTACCGGTGCGGCGCGGATCGCGCTGCTCCAAATGGACGCCCGCCACGTCACGCGGGAGCCGGAGTACTACGCGGAGACCGACGCCGAGAAGTACGAGCGCGTCAAGCCGCTCCTGTGGCTGTGGGAGAGGTTCGACAGCAGCCCGCTCGGAGAGAACGTCCACCTCGGAGTCCTTTTTCGGCGGATCCTCGCTCGACACGTCTTCCGGCGGTGCGGGCGAAACTTCAAAGCCTTCCACCAAGTCAAGCTGTCTTTCGGCTACAACATGGAAGTCGGCGACGACGTGGTGATCCACCGGGAAGTCCTGCTCGACGACCGGGGAGGCATCGTCATCGGGGACCGTGCTTCCATCTCGGACTTCGCCAACATCTACAGCCATTCCCACGACGTCGTCGACGGGCGTGATGTCCTCACGCCCCAGACGGTCATCGGGAACGACGTGCGGGTGACGTACCACGCAACAGTCATGTCGGGCGTGCACCTTGCCGAAAACTCGATGATCGGGTCCTTCGGCATGGTCACGAGGGATACCGAGCCCAATGCCGTCTACGTGGGCATTCCCGCGAAGAAGGTGCGGGAGAAGCCCGTGCGAGAGAAGCACGGCCCGACACAGGACCCGCTCGCGGTCGAATAGGCTTCAGCGAACCCGTCGGGACTCGCGGGTCAGCTCTCCTTTTCTTCGTACTGGCCCTTCAGGCGCTCCACGACCGCCGGGTCCGCCAGCGTCGTCGTGTCTCCCAAGGCCTTCCCTTCGGCGACGTCCTTCAAGAGACGACGCATGATCTTGCCCGAGCGGGTTTTCGGTAGGTCGGCCGCGAAGATCACCAGCTCGGGCTTCGCGATCGCGCCGATCTTGTTACCGACGTGCTGGCGCAGCTCGGCCTGAAGCCCGTCCCCCCCTTCGATGCCCTCTTTGAGCGTGACAAAGGCCGCAATCGACTGGCCCTTCACTTCGTGGGACTTACCGACGACCGCCGCCTCGGCCACGGCCTCGTGATCGACGAGAGCGCTCTCGACTTCCATTGTCCCGATACGGTGCCCTGCCACGTTCAGAACGTCGTCCACTCGACCGAGGATCCAGAGGTAGCCGTCATCGTCCCTCTTGGCGCCGTCGCCCGGGAAGTAGATCCCCTCCCACTTCGACCAGTAGGTGTTTCTGAATCGCTCGTCGTCGCCGTAGATGCCACGAAGCATCGAAGGCCACGGGCTCGTGATGGCCAGGAGGCCGGCCTCCACCTCGTCCCCGTCGTCGTTCAGGAGCGTGGCGGATATGCCGGGGAAGGGCCGGGTGGCGCTACCCGGCTTCGTCACGGTCAACGCCGGGAGCGGCGTGATGAGGATGGCACCCGTCTCCGTCTGCCACCACGTATCGACGATCGGACATCGCTCGCCACCGATGACCTCGTGGTACCACATCCACGCCTCCGGGTTGATCGGCTCACCGACGGTCCCGAGGAGGCGCAGCTTCGAGAGGTCGTGCCTGCCGGGCCAGTCGTCACCCCACCGCATGAAGGCCCGGATCGCCGTGGGTGCCGTGTAGAACACGTTGACCTCGTACTTCTCGCAGAGATCCCAAAAGCGGTCACGCTCCGGCCAATCGGGGGCGCCCTCGTACATCACCTGCGTGACACCGTTCGCGAAGGGCCCGTAGACGATGTAGGAATGTCCGGTCACCCAGCCCACGTCGGCGGTGCACCAGAAGACGTCGTCCTCCCGCACGTCGAAGACGCATTTGGTCGTCGCGTAGACCTGCGTGAGGTAGCCGCCGGTCGTGTGGATGACCCCCTTGGGCTTTCCCGTCGTCCCGGAGGTGTAGAGGATGTAAAGCAGATCCTCCGCATCCATCACCTCGGGCGGGCAATCCGCACTTACGCCGTCGATCTCCTCGTCGTACCAGACATCACGACCGTCGACCATCGCGGCCTCGGAGTCGGCGCCGCTGCCACCGCGAGCCACGACCACCGCGTGCTCGATCGACGGGCAGGACTCGAGCGCCGCGTCCGCATTGGCCTTGAGCGGCACCATGGCGCCGCGCCGGTAGCCACCGTCGGCCGTGATCAGGAGCTTGGCCTGCGCATCGTTGATCCGATCCGCCAGGGACTCCGGGCTGAAGCCCCCGAACACCACGGAGTGTGGGGCCCCGATCCGTGCGCACGCCAACATCGAGATCGCGGCTTCCGGGATCATCGGAAGGTAGATCGCGACGCGATCTCCCTTCCCCACCCCGAGACCCTTGAGGACGTTCGCGAACTTGCAGACCTCCTCGTGCAGCTGCGCGTATGTGTAGGTTCGGACGTCTCCCGGCTCGCCTTCCCAGATCAGGGCCGCCTTGTTCCTACGGGGCCCGTCGAGATGCCGGTCGAGGCAGTTGTAGGAAACGTTCAGCTTTCCGCCGAGAAACCACTTGGCATACGGCGCCTCCCACTCCAGCACGGTGTGCCAGCGCTCGAACCAATGCAGCTCCTCCGCCCAGCGCTCCCAGAACGCCAGGGTGTCCGCCTCGGCACGCTCGTAAATCGACGGGTCCGAGACGACGGCCCCCTCACCGAAGCCGGCGGGAGGAGCGAAACGTCGGTCCTCCGTCAGGAGGACATCGAGAGATCCACTCTCGGTGCTCATATCGGAATCTCCTGGGCCGGCGTTGCGGCCACTCTGGTCTGGGTGAACACGGGTAGGAGGTCGCCCTAATCTACAACGAAGGTTGCGAGATCCGAGTCTTGGAGGACTTGCTCGAACGCGTCGGCCGTCGCACCGGCCAAGGTGGAAACCGCCGCGCTTCCGGCCTCGAATGCCGTCTTGGGTACCGTGAGCTTGATGCGGACCTCCGTCTCGGCGTTGCCCGGTCTTCGACTCGTGTCCGACAAACGGAATCGCAACGAGACCGGGGTCCTGTAGCCCTCCATCAGCCATCGCTCCGCACCCGCGCGAACTCGGTCGAGCATCTCGGGCGCGGCAGGCAGGCTCCCGAGCGGTGGAAGCTCCATCACGAGTGCGAGGTTGGCACGCAGGCCCCGTGATGTCTCGTCGACGAAAGCGTCGATCGATACGCCCTCGCCTCGAGATTCCTTGTGGAAAAACAGGTAGGCGCTCCGCGATGTCTCGCCAGCCCAGCGGCCCTCATACTCGAAGCTCGTGGTCTTCTGCATGCCCGAGAGCGTCCATCCACGGTCTTCCAGGCCCTCTCGGACTGCTTCGATCACCGGCTCCAGCGTCTCCAGCGAAGGGCGATCCGGCATGGATCCCACCGTCCGTTCTTGGGTATTCGGTCCGTCGAGTCGGGAGAGGCGCACGGGCGTGCGCGCGGTACTGCGTCCCGACTAGACGGTAACGGAAACAGCGAGAGGAAGCAGGATGGACAAGCCGATCTCGGCTCAATCATGTGAGCGCATCCTTCGCCAGGCACTGGAGGAGGCCGGCCACCGCTTCACCGAGCAGAGAGCGGCGGTCTTCCGCACGCTCGTCGGCACCACATCGCACCCGACCGCCGAGGAGCTGTTCCTCAGCGTGAGGGGTGCAGTGCCCGGCATCTCTCTGGCGACGGTCTACAAGAGCCTCGAGACCCTCGTGGGCTGTGGACTCGCGCACAAGCTGAGCCACAGTGACGGGTCGGCTCGATACGATGGACGAACCGATCCCCATTATCACGCCACATGCGTCGAATGTGGCAAGGTCAGCGACATCTCCGGACAGCTCAGTGACTCCCAAGTCGAGGCTCTCGAGGCCAACGGTCACGGTTTCCGGGTCACGGGCTACCGTCTCGAGCTGACCGGGTATTGTCCGGATTGCGCGCTTCAGGTCGAGTCTCCGGCCGGAGCGTGAGCCGCAGGTCCCCGAGTTCCAGGGACCGGTCCCGAGTCGACCCCGAAAGGGGGGCCCGAGTACCCGAGCACCCCGAGATCAGGGTGTCGGGCTGATGCAGGAGCGCTCGGTCGACTGGGGACGCCGCCCCGGTTCGTTCTCGCTGGTAATCGTGGCAGGCGTCTTTCTGATCGCCCTCGCGTGGATCTTTCTTCGGACGGACACGCAGATCGTGCAGTCCGCGCCTCCCGACACGCCCGCCACGCCCGAAATCGGCAGACGGCCCGCCGCCGTCCTGGTCGCTCCTCGAGACCCGGCGCTCGCCGAGCTGCGGCGAGACCTTCGACACGAGGTCCCGGAGTGGCGCTCGGGCAAATGGAGTGCGCTGGTGGTCTCTCTGGACCGAGGCGACACGCTCTTCTCGGTACTGCCGGACGAGCCCCTCGTGCCGGCGTCCAACATGAAGCTGATCACCACGGCCGCTGCGCTTCATCACCTCGGGCGGGACTATCGGTTCCAGACGTTCCTCATGTCGGACGGCCGTATCGTCGGGGATGAGCTGCAGGGGGACCTCGTACTCTACGGGACGGGTGACCCGGGCTTGTCCGAACGATTCCACGGGCGCCGCGAATCGGTGTTCGAAGCACTCGCGGACTCCCTTCTGCAGCTCGGCATCCGTTCGGTGAATGGGGATCTCGTGGGAGACGGCTCCTACTTCCGCGGACCCCTCCTCGGACCGGCATGGGATCCCGCGGACCTGAACGAGTGGTTCGCGGCTCCCGTGTCCGCGCTGAGCTTCAATGAGAATGTGGTCACGATTCAGATCTCCCCCGCCGCGGTCAGCGGGGGCCTTCCCGTCGTCACCGAGGATCCCTCGGGTGGAGGCTTTCTCTACCGCAACTCGGCCAGGACCGTGCAGCGTCGACCGCGGCCTCGCCTCTGGCTCGAGCGTCTGGCTCCGATGGACTCCATCCGACTCGAGGGAGAGGTCAACCTGAGCGACCGACCCATCTGGCGACGGCTCACCGTCGCGGATCCGGTCCTGTTCTCGGCGCGGGGATTCGCAGCCGTCCTCGAGGAGAAAGGAATCGTCGTGCGTGGCCGAGTCCGAGCGGTGGAAGACGGTCGGCGATCGCTGATCGCGGGACCCACCCTTTGGGCACCGCGCCGCAGCGAGACCACCCTCGAGTCGCTTGCCGTGCACGAATCGCCCCCGCTTTCGGAGTACCTGTCCGTCGTGAACCACGTCAGCCACAACCTCTTTGCGGAGGCGATCCTCAAGACGCTGGGGCGCGTCGTTCGCGGAGAGGGCTCCTTCGAGGAGGGAGCCCGTGTGGTGGAGCGCTTCCTCCGGGAAGAGGTCGGTGTCCAACCCGGTGTGACCGAGGTCTTCGACGGCTCCGGGCTCTCGTCGCAGAACATCGCCTCCGCGGGCGCCTTCGTGGATCTGCTCTTGTACATGGCCGGGTCGGAGGATTGGGACTCGTTCGTTTCGAGCCTTCCCGAGGCCGGTCGGCGTTCCGGACTCCGACGCCTCTATCGAACGACGGCCGCCGGCAATCTGCGAGCCAAGACCGGGACGATCGAGGGTGTGTCGGCGCTGACCGGAATCGTGGAATCGAAGACCGGAGAGCGGATCCTGTTCAGCATCCTGGCCAACGGCGTTCGCTCGACGTCGGCCGCCAAACGCGTAGAGGATCGAATCGCAGTGCGCCTGGCCGAGCTGGATCGCCCCCTGCTTTCCGCAGGGGCGGGTGCCCCCGGAGGGGACTGACGAAAATCAGAGGGCGGTGGAGCGTCCCCTCGCCGAGCGTAGACGCCTGCGAAGCTCTACGTCCGACATCGTCTGAAGCGTACGCAGCGCGGTCTTCTCACTGTTCCAACGGATATCGACGAGTTGGACGAGCTCCTCCGGATCACCCTCCGCGGGCTTCATCTCGAAGAAGAAGCGTCCCTTGTAGTCCGTCCCGGGCCTGCTCGCGACGGTCGCGATCCAGGTCTCGCCGTTCTCGTCGTTGAACTCTTTCACAGCATGGAACTCGTCTGGGGTACTCGGATGCCACGTGCTCGAGCACGTCGGAAGCTGGAAAATAGTCAATCGTGCGTCCGCGTGGCCATCTCTTCGACGTGATGGACGGACCGCGCTGTAGACACTCCCGCGGACGCGAATAGCTTCACGCACACTCCTGTCCCTCGTCCCTGGCTTCGTTCGTGCACCCACCGGACCGACCCTCCCTGCGCGCCACCGATCTCGGCCTGCTCGTCCTCACGGTGATCTGGGGGGTCAACTTCAGCGTCATCAAGGCAGCGCTGGAGGCGCTCGACCCCATGGCCTTCAACGCGCTCCGGTTCCCGATCGCCTCCGTGACGCTCTGGGTGGCCCTTCGCATGCGCGGGAGTATCCCCTGGCCGGAGAGACAGGATCTGTGGCCGGTGGTCGGTCTGGGCCTGCTCGGCAACGTGGCCTACCAGCTCCTCTTCATCATCGGGCTCGACCTGACCTTTGCCGGAAACAGCAGCCTCATGCTCGCGACGACACCGGTCTGGACCCTCATCCTCTCGACTGCGATCGGTGCCGAGCGCCACGGGACGATCGTCTGGCTGGGGGTGGTCGGCACGCTCTTGGGGGCAGGACTCGTGGTGGTCGGTGGAGCCGGCGTCGGACGGTCTGCGGGCCTGCCGGTCGGGGACCTCCTGAGCCTGGCCGCGGCGCTCACCTGGGCGATCTACACGATCGGCGGACGGAACCTCACCCGACGGTACGGAGCGCTCGCCGTGACTGCCTGGACCCTCTGGATCGGTACGATCGGGCTCTGCGTGCTGGGAGCGCCCCAGCTGGTACGAACGGACTTCGGCCGCGTCGATCCCATCGCCTGGGTCGCCGTCGCGTATGCCGGAGTGTTCGCGATCGCCGTCGCCTATCTGCTGTGGTATCGGGGCGTCGAAGTCCTCGGCCCCTCGAGGACGGCGGTGTTCTCGAATCTGATCCCGGTGGTCGCCCTCCTGACGGCTCGGGGTCTGGCTGGCCCGCTCGGATCGGCGGGCGCGAGGTCAGGCTTCGCTCGGACCGGACCCGAGCCGCGGGTGATGTCGTAGCTCGGGAAACTCGTAGACGATGATGCCCTGGTCGGTCACGTCCGACCGCACGCGGAAGCCGTCGTCCATCTCGTCCAGGATCTTCTCGGCCGCGGGCAGCGAGATGTTCATCTGCGCAGCCACCTCGGTCACGGTCAGCGTGCCACCCTTTTCGGTCGCAAGCATGAGCACCTTGCGTTGCATCTGGGACATCAGCGCCCTGCGCCGTTCTTGCTGGGCCTTGAGCCCCCACCAGAACGTGGCTGTCCCGCCGGCACCGATCACGGATCCCACCGCGATCGCAGCAAGCTCGAACTCGACGATCCCCACCGAAATCATCAGCGCGGCGAAGAGCGCCATCGTCACGCCGAGCACGCGGCGTCCGATCCCCTGTCTCGGGAGGGCCGTGGGATCTCCGTTGCCAGCCTGGCCCCCGGACCCGGCAGCCACGCCGAGCGGCCCGCCCGACCGGACGCCTCCCGCAGGATGTGCCTGTGCCCAGTCCAACCCGCACTGAGGGCAGATTCTGTGTTTCCTCCGCGCAAGCCAATACGCGAGTCCGCCCAGGCCGTAGGTAAAAAGGCTGATGCCGACCAGGAGGCCGACGTGCCCGGCTCTTCGGAAATAGTCGATGCCCCCGCCTACGTACCCACAACGCGGGCAGCTTCTGACGCCGACCGTCCGGACCATGGAGCGCCCGACCGCCGCCCCACAAGTCGGGCAGCTGGTCTCATGTTCGCGCAGGTGCTCACCGCATGTGGAACAGCGCATCAAACCTCGAATTCACGAGAGCCTACCTCGCTTGGTAGACACTCGACACTACGTGTTCGTTCCGGAGAAGATTCAGTGACTACGGGGCTCGTCGTAGCTCCAACATATCCAGAATCGGGCTGCCGGTGAGGGCCGCCGATCCGACTCGAATCCGCCCCACCACCGTCACGAGCTCGAGCGCTGCCAACCCACTCATCTCATCGACCCGTTCCGGGGGAACCGCGACATAAACATAGACCGCCTCGTCCGTTACCGTCCGCGTGAGAAGAAACGGCTCACCCTCGTAGAAATCCGTCCGGATCTTCTCCGCACGCTCCAGCGAGATGAATCGCAACTTCCATTCCACCAGCTCTCCCCGAAAGGCTCCCGGGTCGGCCGTGACCTGCGCCGGTGTCGCGTCCGAGATCGAGGAGGATCCGGCCTCGGAAGGATCATCCTCCAGCGTGGGCAGCCACGTCCACCCCTCGAGACGCACCCTGGCCCAGTTGCCTTCTCTCGCCAGGACCTCCAAGTCGGAAGTCGGGCTCAGGGACGCCAGGGTGTCCCCGTCCGGAGCGGACAGCAGTGTGCCTCCCCCATCGCCGGTTCGCCGAAAACGCGCGGCTGGCGGAGTTCTGGGGGCACCGGCCGAAGTCTCCCCCGACACGTCGACCGACTCGGACCACACCCAGACCGACCGCTCCACACGAACCCAACCGGGGACGCGCTCCACCTCGTTCAGCAACGTACCCTCCTCGAGCCGTGCCATCACGGAGCCCTGGGGCGAGGAACGCAGGTTCTCACCGCCTTCCTCCGACACGACGAGATCGAAACCGTTGCGATCCACGACGCTCAGGGAGCGCGTCCAGACCCAGCCCTCGAGGTCCAGCTGCACCCAGTTTCCCGTGAATTCCCCCACTCCCCAGAAGGTGCCTTCCATGAGCTGACCGAGGAGCACACCGTTGGGCTCGGCGCGAAAGTTCTCCTCGGTAGCGAGGGTCCCGGTCTGGGCCTCCAGCGAAGGGTTCCCGGCGTTCGCCGCAAGCATGACGGCGAGCAGGTAACCCGGAGGGGAAAAGCCTCGAAAAGCGATCATGTCTTCGGAAACGATCCGTATGCCGGGGTGTTCAAGAGTCGATCGATTGTCGAGTTTCTCTCGTGCAGCTCGAGACGGCCGCTCGCCGTCGAATGTGTTCAGGCCTTCCGGTGACGTCAATTCACAAGATGAGCAAGCTCAGGGCTCCCACCCTCGCACTCGCGTTCTTCGCGCTCGCCGCCGCTGCGTCGGCTCAGGAGGTCTATTCCCCCTACCGGTTCGTCGAAACGCGTCAGGAGGCCGCGATCTCGGTCGGCCAGGCGTTCACCTCGACGGGCCAGCTCGGTATCGGTCCCCGCTCCGGCGATTGGGTCGCGGGACGCTACAGCCTGGAGTTCGGCGGGGCTCTCGCGCTCGAGTCGAACCTCGGGCTCCTCATGACCGAGCGGGACGTGATCGACATTCGCAGGGACGAGGGTGATCAGGTCGTCGGCCGAGCCGATGCGAACGTCGCTTCGCTCGACGTCCGCCTTCGACTCAACGTCACCGGGCACCGTACCTGGCACGGCCTTCAGCCGTTCGTCGTTTTCGGCGGGGGCCTCGCATTCGCCACCGGATGGGATCGCACACCGGAGCTCGATGCCGAAGTTCCCCCGATCGACGTGTATGAATTCGGAACTCGATTTATGGCGAACGTCGGCGGAGGCCTCAACATCCACCTTTCCCGCAGGTTCGCTCTCCGTGCCGATGGCGTGCTCAACCTCTGGAAGATCGGCACGCCGGAGGGTTATCGAGACGCGACGCGAGACGTCCCCCTCGACCTCAGCATGATCCCCGACGACGAATGGGTCTCCGTGAAGCTTCTGACCGTCGGGCTGAGCTGGCGCTTCTGATCCCGGGCCGTAGTCCGTGACGACCGCCTTCGAGTCTCGCCCGGCCGATTGGCTCGGTGCCGACGAGGCGCTCGCTGCCATCCTCTCCGGCACGAGCCCCCTCGAGAGCGAATGGGTGACGATCGACGAAGCCCTCGGGCGGGCCATTGCCGAAGACGTGGTCGCTCGATGGCGGCTTCCTCCCTGGGACAACTCCGCGATGGACGGTTATGCCGTGCGCTCCGAGGACATCCGGGGAGCCACCGCCGAAGCCCCGGTCGTTCTCGAGGTGGTCGAGCGTGTCTGGGCCGGAGAGCGAGCGTCGCGGACGATCCGAGCGGGTGAGGCCATCCGGATCATGACCGGAGGACCCATTCCGGCGGGTGCCGATACCGTCGTGCGCGTCGAGGATACCGATCGCGAGGAGGAGCCCGGCTCGGTGTGCATCCTGGATGATCGCGATACCGGCCGTCACGTTAGACCCGGAGGGCAAGACTGGCATTCCGGCGACGTCGTTCTGTCGACCGGAGTGACCGTGCGCCCGGGTACGGTGGGATTGCTCGCCGCAGCCGGGGCAGCCCGTGTCCGCGTGACGCGGCAGCCGCGGGTGGCCGTGCTCCCGACGGGGAACGAGCTCTTCGACATCGAATCGCCCGGCGATCCCGACGGAGTACCCGAAAGCAACAGTCACATGGTCGCCGCGCAGGTCATCGAGGCCGGGGGACTGGCACACCGTCGAGCGCGTTCCCGGGACGACGCCCAGGACCTCAGAGAGGCGCTCTCGGCGGGAAACGCCGACGTGATCGTGACGATCGGGGGCGCGTCGATGGGAGAGGGTGATCTCGTAAAACGGGCCCTCGACACACTGCCCTACAGCCCCGGGTTCTGGCGCGTGAAGATCCGTCCCGGAAGCCCCCTGAGCTTCGGATACCTCGACCTGGAGGGCCGACGGATTCCCGTGCTCGGCCTACCCGGCAATCCGGCTTCCGCCTTCGTGACCTTCGAGGTCTTCGCTCGACCTCTTCTCAGGCGTCTCGGCGGGCACGGCCAGATCCGTCGCCGCATCGTGACGGCTCGCGCTGCGGAAGCGATGCACTCCGCCGAACACCTCACCCACTACCTCCGAGTCACCTTCGAGGAGGGGGGGGACGATGCGGTCGTACGGCTCACGGGCCCGCAGGGGTCGGGTCTCGTAGGGAGCCTCGGACTCGCGCAAGGCCTGGCGATCGTCCCCGAAGGGATAGGGTCCGTCCCCGCCGGAGAACAGGTCGAGGTGGCCCTGCTCAGCGAAGACGTTTAGACGCCTCGATTTCGACTCGAGGCCGCTCAGCCTCCGTGCTTGAGCACCTTGATGGCCTCAGTCAGCCTCGGGAGGACCTCGAAGGCGTCCCCCACGATCCCGTAGTCCGCCACCCCGAAGATGGGGGCATCCGGATCCTTGTTGACCGCCACGATCGTCTGGGAAGTGCGCATCCCTGCCAGGTGCTGGATGGCCCCCGAAATGCCCACGGCGATGTAGAGCTTCGGGGCCACCGTCTTCCCGGTCTGACCGACCTGTTCGCCGTGGGGCCGCCAGCCCGCGTCGACCACCGCCCGGGACGCACCAAGCGCCGCCTCCGGGCCCAGCGCCTCTCTCAGATCCTCGAGTAGATTCCAGTTTTCGGGATCGCGCATGCCCCTGCCGCCCGAGACCACGATGCTCGCCTCGGCCACGTCTACGCTCGCGCCTTCCGCGGCCTTGCGCTCCACCACCCGGGACTTGGGTTCGGTGACATCCGGCGTGAAGGACTCGATCGTCCCGGCCGCCGCTCGCTCGGACGCACCGAAGACGTTCGGACGGATCGACAGGATCGCCGGAGTCGCGTCGATCGCCAGGCGAACGAACGCCTTACCCGCGTAGACGGGACGCCGAGCCGTGACGCCTCCGCCGTCCGTGCCGATTCCCGTCACGTCGCTGGCAAGGGGAACGTCGAGGAGTGCCGCGACACGAGGCGCCAGGTCTTTTCCCTGGCTCGTCGCCGCGAAGACGACGGCAGTGTATCCCCCCTCTCGAACCGCATCCGCGACCGTCGCCGCATAGACCTCCGGCGAATAGCTCGCCAGAGCCTCGTGCTCGGCGACCCGAATCACGTCCGCGCCGTAGGCACCCAATCTCCCGGCTGCCCCGGAGAGCCCCGGAGAGCCCAGGAGGAGAGCGTGCGTCGCCCCCCCGAGGCCTGCGGCGACCTGAGCGGCGGCGCTCACGACCTCGTAAGACCCGCTGCGGATGCTTCCCTCGTGCTGTTCGGCAAAGGCGAGGATGTCGCCCATTGTATCGTCTCCCTGACGTCTTGTCGTTGTGCCCCTAGAGGGCTTTGGCCTCTTCCCGGAGCAGCCTTACCAACTCGTCGACTGCCTCCGGTCCTTCACCGACCACACGCCCTTCCGGGCGTTCCGGGGGATAGTCCATCTGTTCGATCTGCAGACGGGACGGCGCTGCCTGTGCCTCCTTCTCCTCCAGCGGCTTCCGCTTGGCCGCCATGATCCCCTTCAGGGACGCGTAACGCGGCTCGAAGGCCCCCTTCGTGATGCTTAGAACGGCCGGTGTGCGCACCTCGACCGTTTCGGTGCCTCCATCGACCTCGCGCTGGCATCGGACGCCTCCCTCCCCCACCTCGAACGCCGAAACCGCCGTGACGCACGCCCTGTCCATGAGCGTCGCCACCATCGGGCCGACCTGCTGCTGATCGTCGTCCGCAGACTTCACACCGAAGAGGACGAGCGGTGCATCCATGGTCTCGAGCTCGGGCACGAGCGTCTTCGCAGTCGCGAGGCCGTCCATCGACACCGCACCCTTCAGAAGAACGGCCCTGTGGGCCCCCATCGCCAGGGCGGCCCGAAGCGTCTCCTGAGACGAATCGTCCCCGAAGGTGAGCACCGTCACTTCACCTTCGCCGAGCGACTCCGTGACGCGGAGTGCCGCTTCGACAGCGAACTCGTCGTAGGGGCTCATCACGAACTTGACGCCGTTCGTGTCGATCTCCGTTCCCTCGATGCGGATCCGCGTCTCCGTATCGGGGACGCGCTTGATGCAGACCGTGATATTCAAGGTTTTCTCGCTCTGGAAAGGTCTTTGCTGACCGACCGCCAGCGCCGAAAACTAGCTTGGCCGCGGGGCCGGCCTCAACCCGATGCGACGATGTCGTGGCGCGGCGGATCGACGCTGCCGCGACCTAGAGCACCGCCCCGACAACCGCGAAGAGGATCGCCGCGATCGTTCCACCCAGAAGGGCGTAGGGAAGCTGCGTCCGAACGTGGTCGATGTGGTCGGTCGCCGCGGCCATCGAGGAGATGATCGTGGTGTCGGAGATCGGTGAGCAGTGATCTCCGAAGATCCCTCCCGAGAGCGAGGCCGCGACGAACGGAGCCGGAGCCAGGCCGAGCGTCAGGGCCGCTGGCACCGCGATCGGGATCATGATGCCGAAGGTCGACCAGCTCGAGCCGATCGAAAAGGCGATCCCGGCCGAGACGAAGAAGACGAGTGGCAGCAGCACCACGGGCGGGAGGAGTCCCGCGGTCACCCTCGCGACGTATTCGCCGGTGCCCAGCGCGAGCGCGACGTTCTTGAGCGCGAGGGCGAAGAGCAGGATCACCGCCATGGGAATCAGGGCCCCGGCGCCCTTGAGCGCCAACCGAGTCAGGCGCTCGAAGGTGTAGATGCCCTGCGCCTTCAGCATCACCCACGCCACGGCCAATGCCGTCATCACCGCCCACAGGACGCTCGTTCCCCCGTCACCGTCCTGCGGGCGACCGTCACCCGTGATCAGGAGTCCGATCGGCATCATGACGACCATGACGATGATCGGCACGAACATGTTCACTGCCCTCGGCTCAATCCTCTCGTCGATCGGCGGTGAAAGCACGTCCTCGTCGATCATCGGGGTCGCACCCGGCCAGAGCAGCTCTCCTCCGCGTGTACGCGCCTCGGCCTTCTTCATCGGTCCGAGATCGATCCCGAAAATCACGGTCGCGAGCGCCACCACCACCGCCACGAGCGCATAGAAATTCAAAGGGATCGACTGGATGAAGACTCCGAGAGGGTCCTCGAGTCCCACATCACTCAAGAGCGCCAAATTATATGCACCCCAAGCATTTAGTGGGATCAGGATGCAGATCGGAGCAGACGTCGAATCGATGATGTAGGCGAGCTTCTCCCGGGACGAGCGATAGCGATCGAAGAGCGGCCGGGAGACCGACCCGGCGACGAGGACCGTGATGTTCGACTCGATGAAGATGATGACCCCGGCCAGCCATGCGAGAAGCTGCGCACGCCGTGCCGAATCGACCCACTTACGCGTCTCGAGCCAACCGACGAAGCCGCGCACGCCTCCCGACGCCTCGATCGTGGCGATCAAGGAGCCGATCACCAGGGTGAAGAGGATGACCTTCGCATCGGAAGGCGAAGCCAGTACGGCCACGGTCTCCTCGATCGCCCGGGCGAGGCCGGCACCCGGGCTCCATCCCTCGAGAATCATCCACCCGAGCCAGATCCCGCCGGCGAGCGACATGTAGACTTGGCGCGTGACGATCGCGAGCACGATGGCCAGAACCGGCGGCAGTACCGAGATCCAGGTGGGGTCGCTCATTCGCTCTCTGTGTGGAGTGGTCGCCCGGACACGATTTGCAGAGACCGGACCAAGCGCAGCACAGTACGCTCCCACCGGGAGCCGAGCCACCCCGCGCTACCGCGAGAGCGCTTCATTCCCCCGGACGTAGAATCGGAGCGGCCAGTCTCGTGCACGGGTTACGCCGATCCTCGGTGAGCGTCCGATCCGACTCTCCGGGATCGACCAGCCCGGATGCAGCTCGAGCGGAGGCAAGGCCAGATCGTGACCGTTCAGCGCCCGCGTGATTCCCAGCGCTTCGCAGAGACGCCCCGGACCCGACGTAAGATCACGCTCGCGACCCCGGCGCCTCGCCATGACCTCGCGACCTACAACAGGATCGATCGCCCGGACGAGCACGGCGCTCGGTGTCCCTGCCTCACCGGTCACGATATTCACGCACTCGTGCATGCCGTAGATGAGGTAGACGTAGGTCGTGCCCGGCGCACCGAACATCGGCTCGTTGCGAGCGGTGCGACCGATGCGCTCCGCCGCGTGCGAAGCTGGATCGTGCGGCCCCGGATAGGCTTCCACCTCGACGATGACGCCCTCGGCGGCCTGCCCGCCGACCGTGGAGCGGAGCCTGGCTCCCAAGAGTCGTGGAGCCACGACTTCTGCAGGCCCCGACAGCCATCCGGGCTCCGTCTTCCCGTCGGGAGCGATCCCGACATGCCACGGTGCCCCGGCCACCCCGGCATGTGCCACGACAGGCCCGATCAGTCCCGTGGGTCTCCGCCCCCGTCCCGCGTGCGGCGCCCACCCGGACCACCACCATCCCCTTCGTCCACGACCGCTGCCGCCCTGCGGGCGAAGTCGGCCCCCCACGCATCCAGGACCTGGTCGGCCCTCCGCGGCACGATTTCTCGGACACGCTCGGGCTCCTCGTGGAACACCCGGAAGATGTCCGCACCGAAGGCCTCCACCATCATTTCGGCTGTACGGCCTCCGACCCCCCGATAAGAATTGGCGAGGTACTGAATGATCGCGTCCCGGCCCCGCGGCAGATTCAGGCTTGCGAGATCGACCTGACGCGCACCGGCTGTCTCGCCCCTCTCCAAGGGCCGGGTGCGGCGAGCTCCGGCGAAGGGGTCGGTCGTCTCGCGGTCCTCCTCCCGCTCCCGACTCGCACCGATGATCTGGTCCTCGAGCAGCTGGATTTCCCCGGTGGGGCGACCGCGGCCGGGTCTCCGAGGACCGAGCCCCGAGACCCGGGTCGCCTCCACCCGCACCACCGCGGCACTCGGATGCTCGTCGACGTCCGGCAGCTCCTCAGGAGCGCCGATCGCGGCACCGACGCCCTCGATCGTCTCCCAGACGGGCTCGACGGACTCCGTCGTCGTCGGTGCCTCGCCGGAGCCCAGCGAGATTCGGAAGTTGCCCGTCTCCAGCTTTTCGATCTCGACGATCCCGTGGTCACCGGCTTGACGAAGGAAGCGAGAGAATTTCCCAAAGCCGAGCTCGCCTTCGTCGAAGTTCGAGTCGAGCTCGAGCATCTTTCGCTTCACGTCCGAGTCCCTCACCCAGTCACGGCCGGCCTCGGCATGGGCCTCGAGCGCTCCGCGGAGCAGTCCGTAGGCCTCACGAAGAGGATCGGCACCCGAGACCCCCGCCTGCGGCTCGCTCGGTGGGGCATCCTGAGACTCGGGAGCGGCCTCGGCTTCCTTACGTTCTCCCCGACCACGGCGTCCCCGGCTGCGCCGGTCGTCCCGATCCTTCGCGCCCCGCTTGTCCTCGGAGCCCTTCCCAGGCCCGCGACGGGACCCTCCGGGCGCCGCGATCTCGTACTGCCCGTTGGGCATCTTGTGGAGTCGTACGAGCTTCCTGGACGCTGCTTCCGCAAGGAATTTCGAGAACTTGCTGAACCCGAAGTTTCCTTCGGCAAAATTCCCGTCGAGCTCGATCATCACCTGCTTGAGCCGGTCCGATCGCATCACGTCTCCCCGGCTGATCATCCGATCGAGCGCCTTCTCCACGAGCCGCCAAGGATCCATCGGCTTGCCGGTCGTCTCCGTCGTCTTGGTGAGGCCGGAGATGGAGGTATAGGAGTAGTACTCGTCGCAGTTCTGGACCAGGATGTCCGAGCTGGACTCCTGGATCCCGACCCCGATCACGTACTTGCCGTACTCCTTGAGCTTCAGCACCAAGCTCGAGAAGTCACTGTCCCCAGTGAGGAGAATGAACGTCCCGATCTCCGGACGGACGAACACGAGCTCGATCGCATCGATGGCCATCCGGATGTCGGTGGCGTTCTTCTTCGAGCTGCCGTAGGCCGGTGCGAAGATGAGATCGACCGACGCCTCGGAAAGCGGAACGATGTATTGGGGGTAACGTCGCCAGTCCGCATAAGCCCTCTGGACCGTGACCTTCCCTCTGATGACGTCGGATTGAAGGAGGCTCTTGAGCTCCTTCGAAAGATCGCTGCGCATACCCATCGTAACGTTGTCGAAATCGATGAGCAGGGCGGCGTTGGGAGCGGGAGCCCCCTGAGCCGTGGCCTCCGGACCGGGCACACGGAAATACGGATTGTTCATCAAAAACTGCTCTCTGTTGTCGCTCGGCGACCCGGAGAGCCCTCCCCACCTGTGGGCCCGACGGACGGCGAAATACGGCGCCGGTCGGTGACCGCTCAGGTCGGGGAAGCCTCAGGTCACGGACCTCCTGTCCGTTCGGTCGCCTGAAGCACCTTTAGTGTTGGTCCTCAGCTCTGCCTGGCCTCTTCGACCATGCGGGAGAGCTCTACCCGCCGGACCTTTCCAGTCCCTGTGAGGGGAAGCTCGTCGAGGAAGCTGACGACGTCCGGGACCTTGTACTCCGCCAGAATCATCGCGCACCAGTCGCGAATCTCCTGCTCCGTGACGATCGCACCCTCGATGGGAACGATGCACGCGCACAAAGCTTCTCCCAGGATATCGTCGGAGACCCCGACGACCGCGGCTTCTCGCACCGCCGGGTGGACCTGGAGGCGGACCTCCACCTCCCGGGGGTACACATTGAATCCGCCGCGAATGATAACTTCTTTTCGACGGCCGACCAAATGCACGAAGCCGTCTTCGTCCATCATGCCGAGATCCCCGGTCCGAAAAAAGCCGTCGCTCTGGAACCAGGCGGAGGTCTCTCGAGGCTGCCGATAATAGCCTCTCATCACGCCCCGGCCTTTGACCCCGATCTCTCCTACGCTCTCCTCGGGGAGCTCCTCCCCCCCGGGATCGAGGATCCTGATCTGCGTCGAAGGAAGCGGCCGACCAACGGTGTAGAGCCGCTTCTCCAGGGCATGCGCGGGACGCGTGATGCAGACCGTCGAAGCACACTCGGTGAGCGAATAAGCGATCAGCAGGGGCTTGCAGATCTCTTCCTCGACGGCCGCGACGAGGTCCTCTCCGACAGGTGCCCCCGCGACCAGCCCGACCCTCAGAGACGTCAGGTCCCTGGCCGCCGCCCGCTGCTCATGCAGCTCCGTCACGAAAAGCGTCGGCACACCATAGTGAACCGTCGCCCCGAAACGCTCGATCAGATCCAGCGTCGTCGGGCCGTCGAAGGCCTCCTGCAGGATCAGACTCGCCCCCTTGATGAGACATCCGAGAAGGCCCGGGCCGAGCCCGAAAACGTGGAACAGCGCCGTGACGCCGATAACCCGGTCCTCCGGGCTCAGCTCCACGGCGTCCGCCGTCGCTCCCGCGACGTAGAGCAGGCTGGCGTTGGACAGCTCCACGCCCTTGGGCTTCCCCGTCGTCCCGGACGTATAGAGGATCGCGAAGAGATCGTCCTCCCCCTGGGGTGGATCGGAGGGATAGTCGCGCCCGACCCCGGCTGAAAGCAGATCCTCGAACTGGAAGATCCGGTCGTCGTACCACAGATCCTCTTCACCGACCGTGATCAGGTACTGGAGGTCCGGGAGCTGATGGAGCAGCTCCTCGAAGAGCTGCAGAAAGTCCACCTCGCCCAGCTCCTCGGCCGTGATGGCCGCAACGGCCTCCGAATGCCGGAGCATGTACTGCAGCTCCGGTCCGGTCAGGTGCGGGTTCAGGGGGACCAGGATCGCACCGAGCTTGGAGATCGCGAACATCGAGATGACGAACTCGGGCCAGGCCGGTAGCACCACGGCCACGCGATCACCCGCCTCGATTCCCAGATTGCGCAAAGAAGCCGCCAGCGATTCCGCCTTCGCCTCGAGCTCTCCGAAGGTGATGGTCTCGTCACCGGCGTGGAGAAACACACCCTCCGGCTGCGTCGTCGCTCGCGTCGCGAGCACGGAGGCGATCGTCGCTCCGTTCGTGGAGATGTCCGACACTACGCTCGTCAGACCCTTGTTCGAGTAGAGGTGATGACCTGTTCGATCAGTTGGCGGGATGCCGGATGGCTCCAGCCCCCGTCGTCGTACACGCTACCGATCCGCTCGATCAGCACGAACCGCGGCTCTCCAGCGCGGCTCTTCTTGTCCGAGACGAGGAAGGGCTCGAGCTCGTCCCAACCCAACCCGTCCGGTAGCCCGAGAGGAATGTCGAATCCTCGAAGCGCTTTGGCCAGATGGTCGGCACAACCCGCCTCGGTAAAGCCCAGCGCCTCGCCGAGCTCGGCCTCGATGACCATACCCATTGCGACGGCCACTCCGTGCGACAGCTCATAGCCGACCGCTGCCTCGATGGCGTGTCCGACCGTGTGACCGAAGTTCAGGATCTGACGCAACCCTGTCTCGCGCTCGTCTTGGGCAACCACGTTCGCCTTGATCTCGATCGAGCGTCGGACCGCGTGCTCGGTGACCCCCGGGTCACCTCCGGCGAGCGCCTCTGCCTCACGGACCAGCCATTCGAAGTATTCGGCGTCAAGGATGGCCCCGTGCTTCAGGCCCTCCACCCACCCCTCGACCCTCTGGCGCCGCTCCAGCGTGGTGATGACCGCCGGATCCACGATTACGGCGGCTGGCGCGTGAAAGGCGCCGACCAGGTTCTTCCCGGCCGACACGTCGACACCCGTCTTGCCACCCACCGACGCGTCGACCATGGCAACGATCGAGGTCGGAATCTGGACCACCGGAAGGCCCCGCATGAACGTGGCCGCGACGAAGCCGGCGACATCGCCGGTCACCCCACCACCCAGCGCGACAACCGCCGAGTCCCTCCCGAATCCGGCCTCGAGCATCCGGTCGCTCAGCTCCGCCCACGTCTCGCGCGTCTTGTGCCGTTCACCGGCCGGAAACTCGAAGAGAGAGACCGCGACCCCCGCGGCTTCGAGGTCGGAACGCAGAGCCCGACCGTAGAGGTCGGCGACCGTGGCGTCGGCGATGAGCGCGTATCGCGACGCCGGGACGCGGGAAGCCAGCGTAGCGGCCACAGTTCCGAGCGCGCCCTGACCTACGAGCACGGGATAGCCGTCACCGCCACCACCCACAGGCACGGTCAGGAGCGTGAGGTCCGTCAGAGCTCTCCCGCCTCCACGAGTCTTGCAGAGCTGGCCGGAAGGCGCCCGATCGCCATGCGGATTCCGGGTCGGCCTTCGATTTCGACGGCTTCGACCACCCCACCCGCGGGCAGGACTCCCTCTCCACCCATCGCGGCGACAACACGATCACGGCCCTCCACGGTGTCCCAAACCGCCATCCAGACGAGGGCCCGGGCGCCGGATGCGTCGGTGACGAGGGCGTAGCGATCCCCGTCCCACCCCCGCGCCAACCCTTCCTCCTGCCGGTCCAATCGCGCATCGAGAAAGACCTGGAGCTCGAACTCGCCCAGGGAATCCTCATAGAGCGAGGACCATCCCTCCGGGATCTCGAGCGCAATATCCGTCGGTGGATCCCGATCGAGAAACCGTTCGGGGTGGAGCACCTGCTCTGTCGAGGACGGCAGATGGTCGCCGAAAGGGGCCGGCCGGCCGTCCAGGCTCTTCCAGACGGCTTCGACAAAAGAAGCGCCACCGAAATACGGGAAGAGAAGCGCCTCCCTCACAATGGGCGGAGCACTCGCCAGCGCAGGAGACTGACCCTGTAGCGTCTCCATCGCCGGGCGGAACTGCTCGGCGAATCCTTCGATCTCACGCAGGTCCACGCGCACACCCTGCGCCCGCTCCAGAGCGAACTCGAACATCACGAGTGTCGCGTGGCCTTCGATGGCGGCCGCGGCGGCCTGAGTGCGATCATTCCCCAATTCGGGATCGGTGATGGCGCCGAGATCTGCCGCTTGGTCCTGGATCGCGTGAACGAGCTCGTGCATGAGCAGCGGCTCGAGGGTCTCGGCCGCCTGGTCGTCGATCACGAAGAGCGTCGTCGAGTCGGGATCGTAGAAGCCGGCGACCTGTTCCAGATACAGCTCGAGGAGCACCTCGCGAAGGTCGAAGTCTTCCGGCACCAGCCCGAGCATCCGGTAGACCTCCGATGCCCATTCCGCCTTTTCGACCGGGAGCTCTTCGTCGAGCTTGAAGCGCAGGTATCGCTCGAGCTCACCCCGATCTCGCCGCTCCACGCGCACGGGCTCCAGAAGATCCAGCCCCGATCGCTCGGCGAGGCCGGGCAGAAGCTCTGCTGCCGCTCTGGCGAGCTCGGGGTCGGAAGACCGGACCATCGACAGATCCACGTCCTGGCCGCCGCACCCCCCGAAAAGCAGAAAGGCCGCGGCCCACGGCGTACCGAAGACCGACCATCGGAAACGCACGCGAGCGTCGACGCTCACGCTTCGCCCTCCACCCGACCGTAGCGGTCCTCAAGTCGCACCACGTCTTCGAGATGAGGCGTGGACGCCTCCAGGATATCGCAATCCGTAATCGCCTCCATCCGGTGGATCGTCCCGGGCCGCACGTGAAAGCTCTCACCGGCCTGGAGGGATACGGGATCGAGCGCCTCCGTGCTCGTCCCAGCCCAGAATCGCATCGTCCCGCTCAGGAGATGGATCGTCTCGTCCTTCACCTCGTGGTACTGGAGCGAGAGCGCCTCGCCTGCATTCACGTGGAGGATCTTCCCGACATACTGATCCGTCTCAGCCCAAATCGTCTCATGGCCCCAAGGTTTCTCGACCCTTCGGGGATGCTTCTTCATCGGTGCTCCTCCCAATGTGTCCGGACGGCGGAAACGTATACCCGAGAGGGGCGTATAGGTCCACGGTAGCGCGTTTTCCCAAACGAATCCGAGTCGCCTCCGGGCGACCTAGAGATAGCCAGGAGAAGTGCGACGTGGTCAAGTCCCTCTGGGCAACTTTGGTGATTGGAGCCCTCCTCGCCGTGACTTTCGAGGACGTGGCGGCTCAGTACGAGCCGTGGTCGCTGTCCATGGAGGCCGAAGGTGGACTGCTCTTTCCGGTGCGGGCGTTCGGCAAGAACGGGCAGATCGAGCTCACCGACAATCCACTCCTCCAGCCCCTTCAACCGAGCGCAAAGGCACAGTCGTCTCCGATTTTCGGGGCGGGTGTGCGGCTCCAGTTCCCCAACCCGGGCATGGCGCTGCGCGTCACGGCTTACACGACCAGCGGTGCGACCGTCGAGTCGCGTACGCCCGCGTGCGACGTGTTGGGGCCCATCGACCAGCAGAACGACACCTTCCGCTGCGCCAATCCCTTCGTGGAAGACTATCGTGTCACCCAGATGCTCGCGCGCATGTCCTTCAAGCAGGGTGCGGACACCCGAGTGTGGGGAGTCGCGGTGGAGGTGGGTCTGGGCGTGAGGCGCTATGATTTCGACGGTCTCAGCTGCCCCGTCAATCTGACGGAGGAAGCCTTTTTCATCTGCGAGAGGGCCGACCAGCTGACGGCAGACCAGACTCAGCCGCTGGTCCTCTTCGGGTTCAACGTCGAATACGCACCGGGCCCGCTCGGTGTCTTCCTCAAGGTACAGGATCAGGTATCCCCCTACGGCGGCCCGGCCCGAGGGGAGGAAGAGGCGCAGAACGACCTCACTGTCTCCGCCGGCCTGAATTTCAAGGTTCGCTGAATATCGACGCTCCCATGAAGATGCGCTCGCTCCTTGTCTCCCTGGCTTCGTTCGTCCTGCTCTGGGCCACTCCCGCGAAGGCTCAGCGCGGCGCCCCATACGTGGAAGGTATGATTCTGGCCGAGACCGACGACTGGATCGCGGCTCTCGACCTCTGGTCGAACGGGATGGAGGAAATGGGTACCGAGGGCCGCTACGATCCACGGATCGGTGTCGCCTACGTGAAGCTCGTCACGGAACGTCGCGCGACGGGCTATTACGAGGCCGCGAGCCAGGTATTCCTCGACGGCTTCTCGACCAACGACTTCATCCCCTACCGCGACGTCATTTTGGAGGAAGCCGGTCGAATCCAACCTCTCTTCGACGAGGAAGACAGAGAGTGGCACCGCTGGGACCGGATGATTCGGGAGCAGGACCCTCGGCTTTCCTGGGAAATCAAGCGCTTTTGGCTGGAGAAGGATCCGACGCCCGGGACACCGTACAACGAGCGCCTCATCGAGCACTGGGAGCGGATCGCCTACGCCCGTAAGAACTTCGGCAACGAGAGCTACGGGCCGTACGAGACAGACGATCGCGGCACGCTCTATGTGCGCTTCGGGCCACCGGACAAGAAACAGGGCGGGGTGATGGGCGCGGACGACTTCGAGCTGCGCATCCGCATTCCCCCGGATACACCCGGTGCCACCGAGGTACGGAATCGGCTCAGCATGTACGACTACCACCCCAACTACGAGATCTGGGCGTACGATGAGCTGAATCCCCAGGACGTCACCTTCTATCTTTTCGGCAACTACCAGGCGACAGGACGGTTTCAGCTCGTCGAAACGCCTCGTGATCTGATCCATCCCTCGGCTTGGAGCGCGAACAGCCGCAGAGGGACCCCGGGAGCCGTTCGGGCCGGCTACTACATGGAGCTCTTCTACTACGGTGAGCTCGCCAGAATGGGCGGACCGTTTGGCCGGAGGCACAGTGAGCTCGAGAGCTTCTGGGACCGTATGGCCGGCGTCTCGAACCGTCCTGCGCCGAACGAGGAGACTCTGGAGGCTTTCAGCATCCGCTACGAGACGGAGGACGCTTTCGGGCCGGAGTTCCCCGCCCTCGTGCCCGTCCTCTCGGACTACGAAGGCTCCAACCGCGAGATGGAGCTCGTCGCGACAGCGACACGGTTGCTCTCGCGAGATGGTGAGCCTCAGCTGGTGATGACCGCCCTCTCGTCACCCAGGACGTTCGTGGAGGGTGTCCGAGCGCTCCGCCGGTTCATCCTCGACGAAGAGATGGTCGAGGAGGGAATGGTCCAACACACGCTTATCGTACGTGACGAAGCCCTGATGGAGGTCGGACGGCTCACGGAGAGGTCGTCTTCGCACGTGGGAGACATCTCGATCTTCACGCTGCGGCACCTGCCGAGACAGCTCCACTACACCGTGCTCGGTGAAGTCGTCTGCTGTGGAAACCAGTCACAGGCGGAGCGTCGATTCTTCCCCGGACAGGCGCACCTCTTCCCGGCCGAGCCGTTGTCTTCGGACCCCGAGTACCTCGAGGTCAGCGACATCGTGACCGGTTTGCCCATTCCGGACGAGTTCGATCCAGCCGACCTCTACTTCCCACTCGTGCCCAGTCGCACCATATGGCGCCGAGATCCCCTGAGGGTCTACCTGGAGGCTTACCACCTCCGAGAGGACACGGACGGGCTATATCGCTATCGAGCCGACTTTCGAATGGTTCAGATCGAGGGCGATACCGAGGTCGTCGACGAGAAGAATCCACCCGTCACGCTGAGCGTAGAGCTGGAGTCTGCGGATCCGCGCAATCAGCGTTTCTTCGACATCAACGTTCGAGACCTGTCGCTGGGGAACTACCGGCTGGAGGTCACCGTGACGGATCTCTCCTCGGGCGAGTCGAAATCGCGCGTGGTTCAGCTGAAGCTTCTCCAGTAGCCCCTTCGTCGGTCAACGACCCGTCCGGATCTCCAGCTGCAGGTCGGATACCATGCGTCGCAGGTCCCGCTCGACCTCACTGTCCATGGTCGGATCGGGATGCCACTCGGCCTGATCGCGTGACCGCACTTCGTTGTCGATCCGCAACGAGATACGGTAGACCTGCGATCCTCCGGGCAGGGATGCCCCACCGGCCCGACGCCCTTCCATGACCACCCTGTGTCGAGCGTCCAGGATCCCTCTGGCCTGCTCCTCCTCGGTCGGCACTCTGATCTGCCAGATCGTCTCGTAGAAGACGCTTTGGATCTGTTCCTCTCTACGCCGGAGCGAGAATCGGTATTTCCGGATGACGATGTCCTGCATCGCTTCCGCGAAGGTTACGAAGTCGACACGACCCAGGTCTTGGTTGAGGATCACGCCTGGTCTGGCGGAGGCTCGCTCCAGGCTGGCGCTGCCCGCAGGGCCGGGCGTGGAAGTGCCGCCGCAGGCCCCGACGAGGATCAAGGCGACGGTCGAGGTCAGGAGCAATGCCACCGGCTTCATATGTAGATCTCCCTGGTAACGTGGCCCAAGCGGCACCGCCGTGTGTGGCGAGGTGCCGCCGACGTAAGCGACGGTCCTTTCCTGGATCCGTCAAGGCGATCCCGGCGGATCGATTCCGAGATCCTGTTCCCAAAGCCGAGTCATCCCGTCTTCATACTCCGTGAGCACGGGGGTCGCACCCGGGGTGGGAGCCAGCATCACGGCCGGCCGCCGCTCCGGGAACGCCTCCAAAAGCACCTGGTTACGGTCGGGACCCATGTCCCTGACGAACATCGCAGCCTCCCCACCCAGGCCCGGAAGGTCTCCCTGCCACATCAGCTGCGGCAGCCCCACGACCCCCGCGAAGTCGGAGGCCATTTCGCGCAGGCAGTCCTCGCTGAGCTGCTCATCGGGACCGGTCGAAAGGACCGCGGAGCCCGACGGCATCGTCCTCTGAAGCAGAGGCACCGGCGGACGCTCGAAGCGAACCCTGCCGCGATCGAACGATGTGGCCCCTAACGCCTCGTGGAGCGCACAGGTCGGATTCGAGCCCAGGGCCAACCGTATCGAATCGCCAGGCATGCCCAAGCCGGCCATCCTCGCCCCGAGCCGTCCCTGCCAGCTGCCGTGGACATATACGAGCAGCGCCTCTCCCGGTTTCGGAGCCGAAGCCCGCCAACCCCCATCCTGTGCCTCCGCTCCATATCCGTTCAGGCGCAGCGGGGCGAGGAACAGCCACCCGACCACCATCGCCGTCGCAAGAGTGGCGGGGACGATCCCCCCCATCCCATCCGATCCCCGTCTCGCTCCGCGCTTCTGGGTCTCGGCACCCACACGGCCGATCCCGATTGCGGCGTAGGCCGTGAGGATCGCCCACGCCGGTGCGGTCTCGTTCAGCATGCGTGGCCCCATGACGAGATCGTGATGCCAGTAGAAGACGTTGACCAACACGGGAAGTGCGGCCCACGCCACGAACAGCCACAGCTCTCTGGGGACTCGGGCCACCCAGAGGCCGTAGACGGCGACGACCAGCAGTGCAGGCACCGGCGACTGGAGCAGCTCGACACCGAGTGCCCTCATCTCGACGGAAGTGTAACCCAAGGCCTCGAGCGGACCGTACGAGGCGCCCCACGGGTCCGTGTGAAAACCGAGGCCGTGCCCCGAGCCCTGCTCGGCCGTGTAGCCCAGACGGAAAGGGCTGCCGAAGAACCGCGCGTTGTACCACAGGAGGAAGGTCGCAAAAGGAGCGCCCCCAGCCAGCACCGCCCCGACTCTGCGAAGCAGCGCTCCGGGTTCCCACCGAGCGCCGGTCACCAACCACACTCCGACCGTGGCCAGCAGGCCCAGTACGATCCCCACCAGAGGGCGTGACACCACGGCCCAACCGATCGCGACCCCGCAACAGATCCCCCACCACGCCGCGCCTCGCGCGGCACGGAGGCCCGCGTACAACGCCACCGAGCCACCGAGCAGGGCGGATACGTGGCTCATGTGCGATCCCGCGAGACCGATCAGGAAGGGGCTCGTTGCCGTCAGCAGCACACCCAGCCGACCGGCCGTGCGGTCCTCGACCGAGAGCAGCGCGTCGGCAAACAGCGCGATCGCAAAGACCGAGATCCCGAGGAGCACGGGGCCGACCAGCCACACGACGCCGAGGCGCAGACCGACGGAAAGCGCCAGAAGATGACCCGGTGGATACTGCGACACCCACCCACCCGGCGTCTCGAGCATGTACTGAAAGTCCCAAAACTCGATCGCTGGGAGCGTCGGACCGGCCCACGACCCCTCGGCGAGGTACCGTGCATGCACGAGCTGGCTTGCGGCATCGACGAGCATCGGGTGCCCGCCGAGCACGACCAGCGCAAAGATCCCTGTCAGGATCGCGGCCAGACCGCCCGTGATCAGCGCGAAGGCCGACGCCCCCGGTCGGCACAAGAGCGCCGCCCCCCTGGCCAACCAGTGCGCGATGCGCGTCCGGCCGATCAGCAGGATTGCAAGACCGCCCAGCAAGAACGCCGCGAGCGTCCCCGCCACGGACACGATCCCATACGCGGGACCGAGTGCGGAGAAGCTGCGCCCTGCGATCCCGGTGTCGCGGATCTCGAGGAGGCGATGGCCCGGAGACGCGAGTGCAAGGAGGAGGAGCACGCTCAACACACGCAGGAGCAGGCTCCCTCCGAGGCCCGTCGAGGTCGATGGGGAGGCTACGAGGGTCTCCGTGGGCTGGCGTGGCAAAGGTACGAGATGAAAGACGAGCGGGCCGCCACGGAGAACCGTGACGACCCGCCCATTCGCTCAGGGGCCCAAAGACCCCGGCTGAGTGCTAGTTGAGCGTATTGTCGAACTTCGCTCCATAGCTTATCCGGAAGGACTCGAGCGCCTGCGCACGACGGCTGAGCTCCTCAGGAGTCAGATCGTCGAGGGTCAGATCGAAGCCCATTCCATCGGTCGGGGCCGAGCCCTCGCTCCCAGGAGCACCACCGAAGGTGTAGATCTCCTGGAGCAGTACGAGCAGCTCGTCGGCCGGAACCGGCAGCTGCGTGATCGAGCCGCTGATCAGGTCGCCCCAACCGCGATCATCGTAGAAGGCCGTACCGGGCATGATATGATATGCCTCCTGGCGCTTCTCGTACTTGAAGGTCTCGAGCAGGTCACCGCAGGCGCCCGAAGCAGTCTTCGGGACACAACGGTCCTGCCCCTGCACACCGTCGAGCGTGGCCGGCGGCAGGCCGCCGTTCGTCGTCCGGTAGCTGTTGATGATGTCCAGCGCGCCCTGTGGGTTACCCGTGCGGATCATGGCCTCGGCCATGAGGAACTCCATGTTCGCCACGGCCATGATCGGATAGTTACCCTGCCAGTTATCCGAATAGTAGTCCCACCGGCTGTCACGGTAATCACTGAACGAGTACGTCCCGCGCTCCGGACGGAACGCCGAAGAGTTCACACCCTCGAAGGCGGTGTACAGACCATCCGACTGCGGATCACCGCTCGTCAGGCGCTGGTCGTCCGTGTCGATCAGGATCGCGTTGCGCTGCACGGCCGGCAAAGCCCTCCACGCCTGGAACTCACCAGACTGGTCGGCAGGCCCGATCCACTCGACGTCCTTGCGGTGCCAGGTGCTGTACGAGCCACCCCACGTCTTCGTCCAGTCACCCCAGCACGAGCCACAGGTACCATCACCCGTGATCGTGAAGTCCGAGCTCGGACCCTGCTGGGCGTTGTTCATGATGTTGGCCCAGTTGGCTGCGTCACGCTCAGCCACCGTGCGTCCCATCGAGGCCTCGAAGTGGGCCAAAGCACCATGCGCGAAGGCAGCGATATCTGCGCTCGAACGCGTCTGGTCACCGACCCACGTCGGATCCGTGTTGAAGGAGTTGGCGTTGGCCAGCTGAATGGCCTCTTCAAGCCTGGCTTTCGCCGCAGCCCACACGGCCGTGTACGGCTCGAGCTGGGCGTTCTCCAGATCCGTCGCCTCGTCCAGGATGAACGCCCGGTCGAAGTTGGCGGCCAGCGAAGCCAGGGCCAAGCCCTGAACGAAGCGGGCCATCGTCATCGCACGCGGCGTATCCGCGCCGTTCTCGCCGATCTCGATCCCACCGTCGATGGCGATCACCCCATCGCGGATCCCCGACAGGGCCGCGTACAGGTTGTTCCACGGATAGCTCGCGACGTAGGCGTAGCCGTACGACGGGTTGTTGTTGAACGCCTCACGCGGCTGACGCCGGAGGTCGTTCATCCCGAAGTTGCCCCACGAAGCAGCGTGCTCGTTGGCAACCGCGCTGAACGCGATGTTGGGTGCCCGGTTGTAGTTGGCCGTGTGCCAACTCCGGAAAGCTCCTGTAATCAAGCTCTCCACGTCACCGGGCGTGGAAATGGCGCGCTCACGGTCCGGATCGTTCAGGTTGACGACGGCCAGATCCGCGCACGCCGACAACGCAACGACCGCCAACCCCGCGAGGGCCATGGTCTTAAGAAACTTCATTCTTCTAGTCTCCTGTCTCAGTGCTCGCTTCCGGGGAGCCGCGCCCGACCCCGAGGGGTCGCGCGCCGCAACCCCTCTTAGAAGACGAGCTCCACAGCTGCGGTGAACTGACGGAAGTTCGGGAACGTGAAGTTGTCCGCACGTCCGAGAACGGCGGAGCCGAAGTTACCCTGTCCAACCTCCGGATCGTAGCCGGTGTAATCCGTCCACGTCAGCAGGTTACGACCGATCAGGTTCACCGTCGCCTGGTCGAGGCCGATGGCGTCGCTCAAACCGCCGAGCGCGTCCTGGTCGAACGTGTAGCGCAGAGATACCTCACGCAGCTTGATGTAGCTGCCGTCCTCCACGAAGTGGCTGCTCTGGTCGTTCACGTTGTAAACGATGGAGCAGTACGACAGCGGCAGCTTGTCCGCGTCCGAGACGCCGAGCATGTCGCAGTCGGCGTGCTTCCACTCCCGGTAGGCCCACTGGGCCGTCTGGTTGTAGATGTCGAAGCCCTGCTCGGTGTCGAAGAGCGTGTAGAGGCTCAGGTTCTTCCAACGGAAGGTGTTGGACCACGAAGCGGCGTAATCCGCCGTCGTGTTGCCCATGGGAACCCACTCCGCGGGCTTGCCGTCGATGAGCTCCACCGAGCGAACCGGCAGACCCCATGCGGCCTCGACCGGACTACCACTCTCGTCCGACCCGATGACCACGCTGGTGCCCCACAGGTTGTTGCTGATGCCGTCACCCACGCC
>JBDHII010000101.1:0-5692 GCA_039587515.1 Gemmatimonadota bacterium | reverse complement strand
TCGCGTACACGATGGAGGATGGGATCTACCGGATGGCGGTGGAGGGGGGACCCCCCATCCTGGTTCTGGAGAAGCCCATCGCGATCGTGAGCCACTGGGACGCGGACGGAAGCCTCTACTTCGCATCGCTCGACGCGATGTGGCGCCTGCCTCCGGACGGTGAGCCCGAGCAGCTGATGCCCACGCCCTACACCCTCGCGAGGCAGGCGCGGCCCATTCCGGGGGGGCGGTGGATGATGTACACGCAGCGCTCCATCGGGGCGGACGACGCGGAAGGGGAGGTCCGTCTCCTGGACCTGGAGACGCTGGAGTCCAAGACGCTCGTGGAGGGCGGCTTCGACGCGCGCTTCGCCCCGACGGGCCATGTCCTGTACGCGCGCGCTGACCAGACGGTGCTGGCCGTGCCCTTCGATGCCGTGTCCGGAGAGGTCACGGGGCGGCCGTTCACCGTGCTCGACTCGGTGGCGGTCAACAACTTTGCCGGCATGGCGGTCTACGCCCTCTCGCCCTCCGGCTCGCTCTTCTACGTGCGAGGTCCGGACAGGATCGGGGGCCCGTCCGATGATCGTCGCCTCGTAAGCGTCTCGCCCTCCGGCGAGCTCGAGGTGCTCCCCGTTCCCGCCGCCTCGTTCACGAATCCGGTCGTCTCACCGGACGGAAGGCATCTCGTCTTCAGTCGCGACCAGACGGGGCTCGTCGTCTATGAGTCTCTCACCGGACGCGAGACCGTCCTGACCGTCGGCATCGTTGTGAACCCACGGTGGTCGCGCGATGGCGAGTCGCTCTCGTTCTCGACTTTCGGGGGGGGCGAAGCGCTGGTGGCCACGAGCGTTTGGCGGTGGCGGGAGGGACCGGTGCGGCGGCCTGTTGCGGTGGATTCGCTTGCCTTCTTCCTGCCCTTGGACTGGACGCCGGACGGCCGGATGATCGGAGCTGGATCTCGTGAAGCGTTGGTGTTCGGTTCGGAAGGCAACGCCGACATCTTCGTCGTAGACCAGGAGGGCAACGCGACGGCCTACCTGGACGCTACCTGGCAGGAGCAGAACCCGGCCGTGTCCCCGGACGGAACCTGGGTGGCCTATCAGTCCGACGAGTCGGGGACCGACGAGGTCTACGTCCGCTCCTTCCCCGACCCCGGGGTGCGGCACGACATCTCCGCCGGGCCCGGCCGGACCCCCCAGTGGTCCGCCGACGGACGCGCCATCTACTTCAGCCGTGGCGACTCCGTGTGGGTAGCCGAGCTGGAGAGCGAATCCGATCCGACCGTCCGGGCGCGGCGGCCGGTGTTCGGGAGAGAGCACTCCGAAGGTCGGGTGAGCTTCGGCTCGCTCTACCCGGACGGCCGGATCGTCGGTGTTCTGGACCCCGCCTCGACCGAGGAGGGCGAGGACGAGGAAGAGCCGGAGCAGCCCAGCGTGGCCTACATCGTGGCGAACTGGTTCACCGAGTTGCTGGAGCGGCAGGGCGGGGGACGCTGACGCCCTAGCGGCTCCAGGGCGGCGCGACGCCGTTCATGCGGGCGTAGGCGATCATCTGCCCCAGATGCTCGTGCACGTGCGTGGCCTGCAGCAACCAGACACCACGGTGTGAGTACGTGCCGCCGAAGAGGTCGACCTGCTCGTCCATGCGCATCGGGTCTGCGTGCGCGATCGCGGCATCGACGAAGTCGAACGACTTCACCAGCTCGTCGCGAACCTGGGCCGGCGTGAGATCCTGCTTCTCGAAGGCGCGGACCGTCATGTAATCCCCGAGGTCGATGCCGGTGCGAGCGGGCGGCTCCGCTCCGACGGCTCCGGGTATGAAGTAGTTGTCGGCGGCGACGTGCAGAAAGGTCTCCGCGACCGAGCGGACACCGTCGCCGGGGCGCCAGTCGAACTGACCGTCGGCGAAGGCGTTGGCGAGCCCGACCAACTTGTCCCGAAGCGTCTGGGCGTCCTTGGCGACCTGCCCCATGAGGTCCATGTCGGCCCCGTGGTGCTGCTCCATCATCTCTTCGTGACGGCCTTCCATTCCCTCGTGATGGCCCTCCATCTCACGGTGCTCTTGGGCGAAGGCCGACGGTGCGGCGAGCAGCGCGAGTGCGGCGAATGCGATGGCGTTGGGAACGCGGCGCATGGGTTTCCTCCTGGGGATGCGTTGTCGAGCGTCCGGGAGGTTCGTAGCACGGCGGGCCGGGAGCAAGGGCGGCTACGGATCGAGCCGCTCCACCTCGTAGCGCCCGATCGCCGGGTCTGCGCTCATGATCGGAACGTCCTCCAGCTGCGCCTGCGCCACCAGGAGCCGATCGAACGGATCCCGGTGATGCGGCGGGAGCGACGCCACGCGAAGCGTGTGACTGGGCTGAATCGACAGCGCCGTGACGCCGGTTTCCTCCATCAGCTTCGGCACGACGACCGTGGGAGGACCCGGGAGGGTGAGGCGTCCCAGTCCGGTCTTGATCGCGATCTCCCAGGTGGAGGCCGCCGAGAGCAGGAGCTCTGTCGACGGATCCGTGACGAGGTCCTTGGCGGTGCCGGTCAGGCGACCCGGGTCCGCCAGCATCCATAGCCAGATCTGCGTATCCAGCAGGATCCTCACGCCTCACCGCCCTCGAATTCGTCGAGGACCTCGCCGGGCAAAGGTGCGTCGAAGTCACCGGTCCACCTGATCTGGCCCGTATGACTCCCGAGGCGGCGGCGGGCCCCTTCGGGGCCGTACGGCACGAGTCGCGCCACGGGTTTGCCGGCGCGCGCGATCACGATCTCCTCGCCCGCGGCCACGCGGCGGAGGAGCTTGGAGAACTGTGTCTTCGCCTCGTGGATGTTCACCGTCGCCATGCCTGAGAATAGACTAAGCAGTGGACTAATGTCTAGTTTCTCTGAGGGGCGACTCAATAGCGGCATAGGACCTCGCACCCCATCTTGTCGGCCATGTCCGGCGACATCATCACCCGCCTGAACGAGGCCCTCGAGGGTCGCTACGAGGTCGTGCGCCCGTTGGGCGAGGGCGGCATGGCCACCGTGTTCCTCGCGGATGACGTCAGGCATGGCCGGAAGGTCGCGCTCAAGGTGCTCAAGCCCGAGCTCGCGGCCATGATCGGGGGCGAGCGCTTCGTGGCCGAGATCAAGACGACGGCCAACCTCCAGCACCCCCACATCCTGCCGCTCTTCGACTCCGGCGAGGCGGACGGCTTCCTGTTCTACGTGATGCCGTACGTCGAGGGAGAGACGCTTCGCCAACGCCTCGATCGAGAGACGCAACTCGGTATCGAGGACGCCGTCCGGATCACGACGCATGTGGCCGACGCACTCGACTACGCGCACCGGCAGGGGGTGATCCACCGGGACATCAAGCCTGCCAACATCCTGCTCCACGAAGGGAATCCGGTCGTTGCCGACTTCGGGATCGCCCTGGCCGTGAGCGCGGCGGGCGGGGGACGGATGACCGAGACGGGTCTCAGCCTGGGGACCCCGCACTACATGAGCCCGGAGCAGGCAACCGCCGATCGCGACCTCACCGCCCGGTCCGACGTGTACAGCTTGGGTTGCGTTCTATACGAGATGCTGTCCGGGGATCCTCCGCACACCGGTTCCTCCGCCCCACAGGTGATCGCGAAGATCGTCACGGACGACGCGCGGCCGGTGAGCGAGCTTCGGAAGACGGTGCCGCCGAACGTCGCTGCCGCTGTCGCCAAAGCGGTCGAGAAGCTGCCGGCGGACCGGTTCGACGGCGCGGCGGCCTTCGCCGAAGCCCTCGCGAATCCGACTTTTACACTCGCAAGACGACGGGCGCGGGGTGTCGCGGCTCGTCACTCCGGCGGGAGGAGTCCTGCGACCGCCGCGTTCGCGGCTCTGTCGATCGTCATGACAGCCGCCGCCGTGTGGGGATGGCAGGATCGGTCGGCATCCGGGTCGGCACCCGTCTACCTGAGCATCGTCCCGCCTCCCGATCACGTTTTCGAGGATCTGGGCTCGGCTCCGGGCGTAGCGGTCTCTCCGAGCGGTGCCACTGTCGCCTTCGTGGCACGCGATGGGGAGACGTCACGGATCTTTGTGCGGCGCCTGGGTGGTTCCGAAGCCGTGCCCCTGCCCGGGACCGAGAATGGATGGGGCCCCTTCTTTTCGCCGGACGGAGAGTGGATCGGTTTCTTCGCCGAAGGAGCGCTCCGGAAGGTTTCTCTGACCGGTGGGAATCCCCAGACCATCACCTCCTCAGGTGACCAGGGCGGGGGGTCGTGGGGTTCGGACGGCTGGATCGTCTTCGACAACTGGCCGCTGCAGGGTGTATGGCGCGCACCGGAAGGGGGTGGCCCTGCCGAGCTGATCGAAGGAACCGAGGACGCGCCCGTCATGTGGCCGCAGGTTCTCCCGGACGAGAAAGGAATCCTCTTCACCCGGCTCGGTTCGAGAGAGTTCACGTCGCTTTCCGTATACGATTACGAACGAGGGGAGGTGTTCGAAGTGATCCAGCCGGCCGGGTACGGTCGGTTCGTCGAACCCGGGTACATCGTCTACGCATGGGCGGGTGAGCTCCTCGCCGTCGAGTTCGATGTCGACCGGCTCGAGACGGTCGGGACCCCCCAGCCCGTGCTCCAGGGCGTGATGACCGATCGGGTACGCCCCCGGCTGACGAGCACTTCGACCGCCTTCCTTACTGGCGCGGTGCCCCACTTCGCCGTGGGTGAGGCGGGGTCGCTCGTCTTCGTACCCGGTACCAACTTCGTGCCGGCCCGCTCTTTGGCATGGTTGGGCCTGGACGGAAGCAGTGAGGAGATTCCCCTCGCGCCGGGAGAGTACGCGGGGCCGCGGCTCTCGCCAGACGGTGGGATGCTGGCGTTCCTCGACCGCCGGGAGGGCCACCCGTTCGGGGTCTCGACCTACGATCTGCGTAGGGGCATTCCAAGGCCGTTCACCGACAGCGTCGGCGGTGACTTCTGGCCCCTGTGGCGGCCCGACGGTGAGGCGCTGCTCTTCCCGTCCAACCGTTACTCCCAGGACACGACTCTGGTGAACATCTATCAGCGTCGGCTCGACGGGGATGGGGGATACGAGAGGTTGAGCCGTTTCGTCGGTGGACAGCAGCCTCAAGCTTGGACGGGGGACGGGAGTGGCTTGGTCTTCACTCAAGCGGCAACCGGTCAGAACCAGCAGCTCTTCGTCGCCCCCCTCGACTCGGTCGATGCTGCCGACTCTCTTGCCCTCGGCGTCGGCAGGAAGGCTCACCCGAGTGTTTCACCGGACGGGGCCTGGCTGGCCTATGCGTCCGACGGCACCGGCCGCGCCGAGGTTTACGTGCGGCGCTTCGACGGCACCGGACCGGGCACGCAGGTTTCGACGGATGGTGGGCACGAGCCGATTTGGGGGTCGGGTGGCGAGACGTTGTACTTCCGGGACTACAGCGGCGACCGGATCTTCAGGACGTCTCTGCGGCTGGACGGCGAGGTGGCTTCAGTGGCCGAGGAGCCCGATCTCATTCTCCACGACCGTCTGATGGAAGGGCGTCTGGTCAGCAAGAACTACGACTTCGATCCCGTGGCGATGCGCTTCCTCGTTGTCAGGGAGCCGCTCCCGCCGCGTGCGCTCCATCTCGAGATCGTGCTGGGCTTCCTGCGAGTGGTCGAGGCGGCCGTAGGGAACTAGCCGAACCGGAAGCCTGGCTTGCCGCGGTGTCGGAATCGCGCCGGGGAGCACATCTTGTCGGCCATGTCCGACGA
>JBDHII010000100.1:0-10241 GCA_039587515.1 Gemmatimonadota bacterium | reverse complement strand
CGAGGGCCGCGACCTCGTCCGGTGTGAAGGCCGATTCGGTCGGCAATACCCAAGGACCGTCGTCGGGCAGCGCGTTCGCGATCACCAGCACGTCCACGCCGGCGAGGGCGTCGGCGGAAAAGGGCGCCGTGTTTGCCGCGACCCGGAATCCGTCGCGGCGCAGCAGCCGTGCGAAAGGCAGGTAGCGGCCTGTCGCCGTGTGGAAGTTGAAGTGCGCCTCGTCGATCAGGACCGAGGGGCCCTGACCTTCGGGGAAGGCGGCCGGGCCGACCGCCGGCGTGAAGGTCGTGTCGGCGACCTGCTGGGCCGCGAGTGGGGTGAGCACCACGAACGATGCGATGAGTACCGAGAGAATGGGACGCAATGAAAGCTCCGGGCTGAGGCCGACCCTCAAGCGGTCATGATCTTCGGTCGAGTCGCTTCACGCCAGTGGTCCGTTACCGGAAAAGCGAAGGGCCCCGACCGAAGTCGGGGCCCGTGCTCAGGCTCCAGAGACAGGGAGTGAGAATTCTCTAGAGCGTGGCGTCCTCATCTTCGAGGCCGCGACGACGGCGTGCCGCCAGACCGAGACCGACCAGTCCGGTGCCGAGGAGCAGGACGGTCGTGGGCTCGGGGGTGACAGTGCAGCCGTTGCCGGTGTCACAAACGAGTGACCCGCTCGTGTCCTCACCGAAGCCGACGTTCTGGCCCCGCAGAAGAACGTCGACACCGCCAAGCTGTCCCGAGATCGTCGCCAGGTTCCCGAGGGCGCTCTGAAAGCGGAACGAGACCGCGTTGTTCCAGTCTACGGTTCCCCCCGCCAGACAACCGGCCGTTATCCAGCCCACGCTGGTGACGCCACCTGGAAGCGTCGTAGCGCAGTCGGACGCGATCGCAGGATTCGATGCGTTGCCGCTGCTACCGATCGGATCGGCACTGTAGCTCGCTCCGAAGTTGCCGGAAGCATACGTCCAGCCATAGCCCGAAGCATCTTCATATAGTGCGGCACCGGGAGCACTGACCAGCAGTCCACCGGAGAAGATGCTTGGATCGGAGAATCCATTGAGGCCGATCTTCGTGTAGACCGTATTCTCGGGCGTGCCGAAAAGGCCTGAGAGATTGATCACGTCCACCTGAAGCCACGAAAAGCCATCAGCCGTAACGGCGCTCAATTGCACCGCGGCACAGGTCGTAAGGTCGTTTCCTCCGCAGAAAACCCCATTGACAAACGCCTGAGCCGGCCGCGGTGCGACCAAGCAGGCGGCCGCCGCTCCGGCAATGGCGAGGGTTCGAATCGTCTTCATCTTCTCTTCACTCCCCAGTGGGTTGTTCCTCTTTCGGTTTTGTGCCCCAGGTCGCCGCGAAGGCTCTCTGGGCGAAGAACCCCAACAGTACTGGATACACCAGAGACTGCATGGTCGTTCTCGCCAACGCTTTCTTCATCCCGGTCAGCACCTCGACCGGCGTTCCCTGGAGGGTGGCCCAGAGAACAATCGCCGCCAACATCCAGAGCAGCAGGAGCAGCGCCACGGCGAAGCTCAGTCCGCTCATCCACCTCCGATCGTTGTACGTCGAGGCCACCAGCATCAGCCCCACGCCCAAGATCGGCACGGGCAGGCCGTTGAAGCTCTGCGTGACCGTTCCGAACTCCCATTCCCGGTTCCCGAAGTCGAACGGGTACCAGGTCAGGGCGAAGTCCGAACCACCCACCAGCAGAAAGGCCAGTCCGATGACACCCAAGGCCGTCCAGGCCTCGCTCGGTCCGACTTTTCTCACCCTTCCCGAAGCGGATTCCTTCCCGGCTTCGGGTCCTGTCAGGATCTTCGGCTTTGCCACGTTCACCTCTCTTGCAAAGGGCGAGCCAGTCCGGGGAAAGCAGCCGATTCCCGTAAGTCTTTGCCTGTCAGCATCTTGCGGGATTGCACTACGATTCTTTGCGGCACACACGGGGAGTGTTGTTGCGCCGCCGCAACGATTTTGCGTTGCATCGGCTGGAACGGCGAGGGAGGGTAAAACGGTATGCTTTCCAGGGCAAGTTCTTTTTTTCGAGCCCGATGCCCTGGGCCGCATTCGCCCCTCCCGGCTCCCAAAGCTTGCGGTCCGGAGCCCTGGTCAACCACCTTCAGGCACCATGACCAAGCCAGTTCTTCTCGCTGTCGACGACGACCCAGATGTCCTCAACGCAGTGGGTCGCGACCTCCGCAAGAACTACGGACGGGACTACCGGGTCATGCGTGCGGACTCGGGGGACTCCGCCCTGGAGATGCTCGCCGAGCTCGAGAAGCGGGGCACGCACGTCGCCCTGATCCTCTCCGACCAGCGAATGCCCGGGATGGACGGCGTGACGTTCCTGTCCGAGGCCAGGCGCTCGCACCCCAAGACCAAGCGGGTGCTGCTCACCGCGTACGCCGATACGGAAGCCGCGATCAACGCGATCAACGAATCGCACGTCCACTACTATCTGCTCAAGCCCTGGGACCCGCCGGAGGAGAAGCTCTTCCCGATCCTCGACGACATGCTCGAGGAGTGGAGAGCGGCCCACCGGCCCGGCTACGGAGGCGTGAAGATCGTGGGCGATCGCTGGTCTCCCGAATGCCATGCGCTTCGCGACTTTCTGGCGCGCAACCAGGTCCCTTACCTCTTCCTGGATATCGAGACGTCGCCGGAGGCGGCCGAGTTCGCAGGCGGCGACGACTCTTCGCAACTCCCTCAGGTGGTTCTGCCCGGCGGCGAATGCCTCGTCAGGCCCAGTCTGACGGAGCTCGCCGAGCGGGTGGGACTCGAGACCCAGGCCCGGGAGGCTTTCTACGATCTGACGATTGTCGGGGCGGGGCCTGGCGGTCTGGCCTCGGCGGTCTATGGTGGTTCGGAGGGCCTTCGCACCGTCCTGATCGAGCGCGCCGCGCCGGGTGGGCAGGCCGGGACGAGCAGTCGCATCGAGAACTACCTCGGATTCCCGGCGGGGCTCTCCGGTGGGGACCTCGCGCGGAGGGCGGTCGCGCAGGCCCGCAGGTTCGGCGTCGAGATTCTCACCCCGCAGGAAGCGGTCGGACTCCGCCTGGACGGCCCCTACAAACATGTCGCGCTCGCGGACGGCTCCGAAATCTCTTGCCACGTCCTGATGCTGGCGGTGGGGGTCTCCTGGACGCTCCTGGATGCCGAGGGCGCCGACCGGCTCGCGGGCTCGGGTGTCTACTACGGAGCGGCGCTGACCGAGGCGTTGCACGCGCAGGGCAGGACGGTCTGGATCGTGGGTGCGGGGAACTCCGCGGGCCAGGCCGCCATGTACTTCAAGGACTTCGCCGAGCGGGTGGTCATGCTCGTTCGCGGCGATTCGCTTGCGTCGAAGATGTCCCACTACCTGGTCGATCGGATCGGGACGACGCCGAACATCGAGGTCCGCCTTCAGACCGAGGTCGTCGCGTGCAGCGGTGAGGAGCGGCTCGAGGCGCTCGAGCTCTGCAAGCGTGGGTCCTCCGAGACGACGGCCGTTCCGGCCGAATACCTCTTCGCCTTCCTCGGCGCGGCGCCCCGCACGGAATGGCTGGGAGCGCTCGTGGCCCGCGACGACCGGGGTTTCATCCTGACGGGGCCGGATCTCGATCCGGCCACCCACCTCAGGGACTGGCCGCTCGAGCGGGAGCCCTTCATGCTCGAGACGAATGTGCCCGGCATCTTCGCCTGTGGAGACGTTCGCCACGACTCGGTGAAGCGCGTGGCGTCGGCCGTGGGAGAAGGGTCGGTCGCGGTGTCTTTCATGCACCAAATCCTGGCGGAGCGTTGAGCTTCACGCCCGACGAGCTGGCATCGCTCGAGTTACTGTCGGGCCTTCCCCGTGAGCACCTGGAGTGGGTCGCGGGCCACGGAACGCGTGTGTCGCTACAGACTGGGGAGCACATGTTCGAGCGAGGCCACGAGGCGGACTCGATGTGGCTCGTCGTGAGCGGCATGATCCAGGGCTATGAGGAGATCGGGGGTCACTGGGTGATCGTGGCCACGACCGGCCCGGGGCAGGTGACGGGTATGTTGCCCTTCTCGCGGATGACGCACTACCCGCGGCATACGGTCGCCACGGAGCCGTCCGTCGTGCTGCGGCTTCCCAAGTCCGACTTCAAGGAGATGCTCGACGTCAGTCCCGAAATGGGACAACGCCTGGTGGCGGTCATGTCGGACCGCGTGCGGGGCGACGTCCGACTGGAGCAGCAAAACGAGAAGATGATGGCCCTCGGACGGCTATCCGCCGGTCTGGCGCACGAGCTCAACAACCCGGCTTCCGCCGTCCGACGCGCGGCTTCGATTCTCGCCGAGCAGCGTAAGCGATTGCCTCCGCTCGTCACGGCGCTGGTTCGGCATCAAGTCTGCGATGCGGGCCTCGACAAGCTCGAGCGACTGCGGGCTGCCGCTGTGGAGCGGGGCGGTGACCACGTGCTCTCGGAGCTGGATCGCAGCGAGAGAGAAGACGAGCTGGCCGATTGGCTGGAGGCTCACGGGGTCCCCGAGTCCTGGGAGGTCGCAGGGACCTTCGTGGAGTCGGGGGTGGCCGTCGAAGACCTGGTCGATTTGGTGCCCGACGTCTCGGAGGAAGCCTTGGGCGCCGCGCTGGCGTGGGTCGGTGCGGGTCTGGCGTCCGACCGGATGGTTTGGGAAATCGCCAGCGCTTCGGAGCGGATCGCGGAGCTCGTGGCATCCATCAAGACCTACTCCCACATGGATCGCTCGCCGGAGCACAAGATCACCGACGTGCGGGTCGGGCTCGACAGCACGCTGACGATGCTCGGTCACAAGATCAGGAAGAAGGGTCTCTCGCTGGAACGGGACTACGCGGACGACGTCCCGTTGATCCCGGCGAACGCCGGAGAGCTCAACCAGGTTTGGACGAACATCATCGACAACGCGATCGACGCACTGGAGGAGGGTGGCCGGCTCCGACTTCGAGCTCGACGGAACGATCTCTGGGTCGAGGTCGAGATCGCGGACGACGGCCCGGGGATCCCCGAGGAGACGCGTGGACGCATCTTCGAGCCCTTCTTCACCACCAAGGAGGTCGGTGTCGGCACGGGCCTGGGGCTGGGCATCGCACAGCGCATCGTCAAGAGTCATCAGGGGCATATCGCCGTCCAATCCGAACCCGGCCACACCGTCTTCAGCGTGCGTCTTCCCGTCGAGCCGACCTCCCACGTCAAGAGCTGAGTGCGTGCTTCGATGAGATCGAGAATGGACCGGCGTGAGTTCGTCAGGCTCTCGGCTTCGGCCGGAGCCGCGCTGTCTCTCCCCGGGTTGACGGGGTGTGACGGGAGTGGGGCTTCCCCTCGGGCTCCGCTGCCCCTCGATGCGATCTCGGGGCGGGCGGTGGAACGCTGGTCCGGGACGCTGAGCGGGACGGTCATTCGGCCCGGCGACGACGCCTACGAGGCGAGCCGCCGGGTCTGGAACGGCCGCATCGACGTGCGCCCGGGGATGATCGTGCGTTGTGCCGATGTCCAGGACGTACAGCGGTGTGTGGACTTCGTCGGGAGCCACGACCTCATCCTCGCCGTGCGAGGCGGAGGGCACAGCGCGGCCGGACACGGGACGTGCGAGGGCGGCCTCGTGATCGATCTCTCGCGGATGAAGGGCATCGCCGTCGATCCGGAGTCCCGGGTGGCCTACGCGCAGCCGGGCGTTCGGGGTCTGGAGCTGGACACCGCGACACAGGGACACGGCCTCTCGACGGTGATGCCCGAGTGTCCCGGGGTCGGCGTCGGGGGCTACACCCTCGGTGGGGGCCAGGGCATGCTCTCTCCCAAGCACGGTCTGGGCTGCGACAACCTCCTCTCCGCCGAGGTCGTTCTGGCAGATGGGACGCTGGGCGTCGCGGGTGCGGAGGGCGACGCCGACCTTCTCTGGGCGCTGCGGGGTGGCGGGGGCAACTTCGGCATCGTGACCGCGTTCGAGTACCGGGTCCACGAGGTCGGGGACGTGTGGGGCGGAGATCTCGTCTTCGATCTGGCCGAGGCCGGAGACGTGCTGCGAGCCTACCGCGACTTCCTGGAAGCTGCGCCTCGGGAGCTGATGACGTCTCCCCGATTTCTCTCGACACCCGACGGTGTGCTGTTCAGCGTCCACGTGTGTTGGCCGGAGGGCGAGTCCGATGCCGAGTCGGTGCTCGACGGACTCCGGGCGTTGGGTGCCCCCGCAGCCGATACGATCGGACGGACCTCGTACCTACGGTTCCAGGCTTCGGCCGCGAATCCGCCCGCAGGGCTTCCGGTCTTCGGGCGGGCCGGGTTCTTCCCCGAGCTCCAAGACGCAATGATCGACGCGCTGGTCGAGCGGGTCTCCTCTGCGCCTTTGGGAGCCTACGTGTCGCTTTACCATCTGCACGGAGCCATCAGCGAGGTTTCCCGAAACGAGGCGGCATTCCCCCTCAGGGACGAAGGAGTGGACTTCTTCGTCAGCAACAGCTGGCAGGACCCCAGCCGGGAGGAAGCGGTTCTGACCTGGGTGAGTGGGCTTTGGGAGGCGGTCCGCGGGTACACCGAGGGGGCCTATGTCAACGGCCTGGCGGACGAGGGCGCCGAGCGCGTCCGTGAGGCCTACGGTTCGCAGTTCGAGAGGCTCTCACGCCTCAAGTCTCGCTACGACCCCCGGAACCTCTTTCGCTCGAACCAGAACATTCCGCCTGCCTAGCGCGCAGTCGCGCGGCGAATCGATCTGGTGGGTGCGGACGCATCTCGACTCGTCTCAGTCGCGATCCTTCACCAGCTTGGCGACAGCCTCGAGGAGCTCGTCGCCGTCGACGGGTTTGTGAAACACCATGTCGGCGCCCAGCTCGTCCGCCTTTTCGAGCGCCTCAGGACTCTTACCGGTGACGGCGATGATCGACGCAGAGGGAACGATCGCCACGATCGCGTCGATGAGCTCCAGCCCGTGACCGCGAGGCATCACGAGGTCCGTCACCACGACGTCGATGCCCTTCTTCTTATGCAAGCAGGCCCGGATCGCTTCTTCGCCGTTACGCGCCAGGTGAACAGCGTGCCCCGAGTTTTCGAACACGGTCTTCAAGACCAGAAGAATCTCCGCCATGGCTCCCTCATCGTTCTTAACCGTCGGTCTTCTGAGATGGTAGGAAAGATAGCCCGATTCGGCTTGATTCACAGAGGCTCGATTCCGACCCCATTTACGAGCCGGGTGGCGGTGCTTTCCCGGGTGGCACACCGATGGCGGACACGGTTGCACGCATGCCGTGACTGCAGTTCGAGGCCTCCGCCTCGAACCCGCCTGCGGGACTCCCGGTCGTTGGGCGGGCGGGCGGGGTTCCTTCCGCAGCTCGGGGACGAAGTCATCGACACCTTCGCACAGGCTGCGCCCGCCGCTCCTCACGGGCCGTACATCTCCCTCTTTCACCTCCACGGGGCCGCGACTTAGATCTCCCCCGAGGAGGCCTCGTTTCCTCTGCGCGACGACGAGGTGGACTTCTCGGTCAGCAACAGTTGGCAGGACCCGGCGGACGAGGAGGCCGTCGTGCGTTGGGTCACAGGTCTCTCACGCCTCAAGGCCCGCTACAATCCGGACAACCTCTTCCGGGTCAACCAGAACGTCCTCCCGGGCTGATCTTCCTCCGAGCGCGCGCGCGTCCCTCGCTCTACGTAGGGGACGCCCCCGGACTGCGTCCGATGACGTAGAGAGCCCGGGATCCTCCGCACGCAACGTGTACCCATGCCCCCGAATCCGTCGCGAATCGGTGGCGGGGGGGCGGTACATCCTCATCTGGAGGTGCGAGATGAGTAGGACACGTACGCGCCCTCTATGGGCGCACGGGTGCCTCTGCGCGTGGGTCGCTCTCCTCGTCACGGCCGGCCCGGTGCTGGCTCAGGCGAGGCCCGAGCAAGCCAAGGCGGCCGCGGCTCAGGCCGTGTACCGGGGACTCTTCGGAGATCCCGTCGCTCCGATCGGCCCTGCGCGGGTCGGAGCGGAGGTGAACGAGTCCGAGCCCAACGGGAGCCTGTCCGACGCCGACGCCGTGGAGGTCGAAGACGTCGCGGTGGGCACGATCGATCCTGCCGGTGACCAGGACTTCTATTGGTTCACCGTGGGGGAGGGGACTACCCTCGAGATCGATGTGGCCGCGAGGCGAATCGGCTCCCCGCTGGATCCGGTGCTTCGGCTCTGGAGTCCGGCGGGATCCATGGTGGCCTATAACGACGACCACTACGGACTCGACAGCCGGATCGTCTACGAGGTGCCCCGATCGGGCGTGTATGCGGTGTCGGTGGCGGGGTTCGGCGGTGAGGGTGGTCCCGGCTACCACTACCGACTCAACCTCGGCGTGGTGGCTCCCGGGCCGGGGGATCCGACGACGATTTTCGCCACCGGCTTTACGGGGCCCTGGGGCCTCGCGGCGGGCCCCGAGGGACGACTGTTCGTTGCGGATCTCGTTCGCTCTCGACTCCAGGTCGTGGGGTCGGACGGGGAGGTCAATACCCTTGCCGAGAACGTCGAAGGGCTCTTCGACATCGCCATAGACGGGGACGGGCGTCTGCTCGCAACCCTGCTGACCGGATCGGTGGTGGAATTCGATCCAGAGACCGGGGCGATGGAGACGTTCATCAACGGGCTGACGAGGCCGACGGCGTTCGCGGTCGGTCTCGACGGGAGCCTCTGGGTCGCCGAGAGCGAGGGGTTCACGAGCTTCGACCGCTCCGGTGAGCGGATCGAGCGCCTGGAACGGTCGGAGTCGGAGGGCGAGACCGTGATCTCCATGGCCGTTTCCCCTGCGGGGGCGCTCCACTACACAACCGAGCGGCAACGCGTTTACCGCGTCGACGAGACCGAAGACCACACCGTCATCGAGTCGGGTGGCGTCCTGGAAGGGCTCGCCTTCGATCAGGACGGCTACCTCTACGTGGCGGACGGGATGGGGCGCGTGGACCTCTACGATCCCTCCTATGCCCTTGCCGTGCCGGTCGTCGCGCGGAGCAACCTCGGCGGGCCGTCCAACCTCGTCTTCCTGCGGGACTCCGAAGGCCACATGACATCGAGGCTCTTGGTCTCGAATTGGGGCCGGGGCCTGGAGCCGCCCTACCGGGGCGGCATCGTGGAACTGGACCTCGAAGGCGTTCGGGCACCCGGATTCCTGGCGGGCCTCGACTACCTGCGCATCTCGGGTGCGGAGGCGGAGGCCGTCATGGGGGCCCCCTTCGCGCATCAGCTCGAAGCGGAGGCGGGTGTGTCCGGGGTCTCGTGGCAGCTGGAAGGGGGTGAACTGCCCCCCGGACTCACGTTGATCGCCGGCACCGGTCTCGTGGAGGGTATTCCCGAGGAGGCCGGGAGCTGGACGTTCCGGATCCGCGCCGAGGCGGACGGTCGCGTCGGTCGCGCCCGCATCACCGTGACCGTGCTCGAGCCCGTCGTCACCGTGGCCAGCATCGCCAACCACCTGCTCGGCGTCGTCGGGGCCCTGACGGTCGACCACGAGCGGTACCTGGATCTCCGCGGGAACCGGAACGGGCGCCTCGACGTCGGCGATTACCTGCTCTTCCGGGCGGGTGGAGCGTCGACCGTCAGCCTGCTCGAACCCATCGGGAGAGAGGAGTAGATCATGAGCTGGATCAAGAAAGGGTGGTCGGCCCTGATCCTCGCGGGCGTGATCGCGGGGTGCAGTGACGAGGGTTCCGATCCCATCATCGAGCCGCCCGTACCGGGGATCGTGGTGATCTCGCTGAGCACCACGAACGTGGACGACGGGGCGGCACTGATCTCGGTCACCGGACCCGGGCTGTCGGCCGTGCAGTCGGCCAGCGGCTCGACGGAGATCGAGTGGAGGCTGGCTTCGCCCAACGAGATTCGCGCCATCGTCATGGGTGATCTCGTGACCGGGCCCATCCTGACGGCGCAGGCAGCCGACCTTCGTCGCCTGTCGGAGTATCGGGGCACGGTCGAGGAGGTCGCCGACCGGGACGGAGTGCTACGCGCGGGTTTGGCCGGGTATGCCGTGACGGTCGTGAGCCAGTCCGCGCCCGGCTCGGGCGGCTAGGACTGTGAGGACGACCGACGTCCGTGCTTGACGGCGCGGGCGTCGGTCTTTCCTTCGTGTTCGGTCTCGAGGTGCTTGCGGGGGGAAGCCCGGAGCCGACAGGTTGGCAGCTTCTCGATGCCAGGGAGCTTCCATGCCACGCCCGATCGTCCCGAGCCTGCTCGCCCTCGCGCTCGCCACCCCGCTCGCGGCCCAGGATACCGTTCGGTTCACGCCCACGGTGGGCTATCCGACCTTCGACGTCCGT
>JBDHII010000099.1:0-5815 GCA_039587515.1 Gemmatimonadota bacterium | reverse complement strand
TCGCAGCGTCGCGATCAAGGTGATGCGGCCCGAGTTGTCCGCGGCAATGGGCTCGGATCGGTTCCTGCGCGAGGTGGAGATCGCGGCCCAGCTCAACCATCCCAACATCCTCGGGCTGCACGACTCCGGTGAGGCCGACGGGCTGCTCTACTTCGTGATGCCGTTCGTCGAGGGTGATTCGCTCCGTGAGCGCATCGACCGCGAGGGCCGACTGTCGCTGGACGATGCCGTGCGGATCACGCGCGAGGTCGGTGACGCCCTCGGCTACGCCCACGGACGGGGACTCGTGCACCGGGACGTCAAGCCGGAGAACATCCTCTTTCAGGCGGGCCACGCCCTCGTCTGCGATTTCGGCGTCGCCAAGGCCGCCAGTGAGGCCGAAGGCCGACTGACGCAGACCGGCTTGGCGGTGGGGACCCTCATGTACATGAGCCCCGAGCAGGCCACGGGCGAGGGGGAAATCGACGGTAGAACAGACCTGTACGCTCTGGGCTGTGTGCTGCACGAAATGCTCTCCGGGGAGGTCCCCTTCGTCGGGCCCACGGCCCAGGCGGTGTTGTCCAAGAAGCTCATGGGCTCCGCGCGTGACCTTTCCGCGGTCCGCGCCGATGTGCCGCCGACGGTCCGGGACGTCATCAAGCGAACCTTGGCGGCCTCGGCCGAAGATCGGTTCGACACGGCCGAAGACATGTCCGCCGCTCTGTTGCACGCGACCACTGAGGCAGCCGTGTTGGAGGACGCGCGCCTGAGGCGTCGCGGCCGCTTATGGCGAGGTGTGGCAGCGGTGACCGGTGTGGTGGCGCTCAGCCTCGGGGGGTGGTGGTTGAGCGCGGTCGTGGGTGGGCCACCGATCAGACGAATCGCACTTCTTCCACCCGTGAACACCCAACGTGACACCACGCAGGACTTCTTCGTTCAGGGTGTTCACGAGGATCTCGTGAAGGAGTTGACCTACGCCGGGGTGCGCGTGATCAACGCCAACTCGGTGAAGCGCTATGCGGGGACGGACATGCCCATTCGCGATATCGCCGCGGAGTTGAACGTGGATGGCGTCGTCGTGGGGTCGGTGAGCTTGGAGGGGGGCCGCATCGAAGTGGAGCTGTCGCTCGTGGATGCGGACAGTGAGGAGTCACGCTGGATCCAATCCTTCGACTCGGAAGTGAGCGAGGTCGTGTCGCTCTACCGTGACGTGACGCGGGCGATCGCTACCGAGATCGAGACGGAGTTGTCGGAGGAAGCGCTTGCCCGCCTGGCCGAGTCCGAGACGGTCGACCCGCAGGTCTTCGAGGCGCTGCTCCAAGCGAGGTTCCACTGGCAGAAGCTCACCGAAGAGGGGATCAACACCGCCGAGCAGTACTACGAGTTGGCGATCGCCCGCGACTCGACCGTTGTCGAGGGCTGGCTCGGACTTCGGCTGGTCTGGGCCCTTCGCGCGCAGCAGGGGCTGGTCTCGGGAGAGGAGGCCACGCGACGGGGCGCGATCCCCTTGGCGCGGGCCGAGGCGCTCGATCCGGTCGCGGCTCGAGAACCGTTGGACCTCGCGTTTCGGAGCACCTGGGGGGCGTTCGACTGGGCGGCGGGTGAAGCGGCCTTCAAGGACGCGATCGCCCAGGATCCGACGAATTCGATGGCCCGGGCCTATTATTCGCTTCTTCTCTTCTATCTCGGACGGCCGGACGAAGGTTTGGAGCAGGCCGAGCTGGCCGCGGAGCTGGACCCGTTCAACTCGCTGGTCCAGGGCTTCCGGGCGATGGACCTGATGTATCTGCACCGCTATGAAGAGGCCGAGGCGGTGCTGCTGAGCACGTTGGAGCGCGAGCCGGGCGCGCCGATGGCGCTTACGCCACTGCGGACGGCCTACCACCTGATGGGGCGTCACGAAGAGGCGATCGACGCGTGGAGGGAGTCCTACCGGGCGAATAGGGACGACGAGGCGGCGGACGTACTCGAGCAGGGGTACGAGCGCGGTGGGTATGCTGCCGCGCTGGAGGCCGTCGCGGAGCTCTTCGTCGAGCGCCTCGCGACGGGAGACGCGGTGCCCTGGCAGATCGGGACGCTGTACGCTCGAGCGGGCTTGCCCGAGAAGGCCTTGGACTACCTGGAGTTGGCTCTGGACGAGAGAGATCCCAACGTACCCGCTCTCAGCGCCGACCCGACCTTCGACTTCCTGCGCGAAGAGCCTCGTTTCCAGGCGATGATCGACCGACTGGGCCTGCCGAGGTGAAGATCTGGTCGTTCTCGTGTCGCCACGAGAGCGGTACGCCCCCCGCCTCGACACCGGAAACGGTCATTCCCCGCCCGTCCAGGGCATCCGACCGTTCGATCAGATCGAGCCGGAGCTCCTGGTGCCCCGCGGTGAGGAACCGTGCGGCCGCCGTGGTGCGGCCCTGGAATACGTCCGAGTCGTCCGAGAAGGTCAGCTCGAACACGTAGCCGAGTATGTCGACGTCGGGGTGCTTCGGATACGAATCGCCGTAGTCCTGGGCGGATACGCCGGCCAGCGGCGTCAGGAGGATGGTCTGTGTGGCCACCAGCGCAGTCGGCGCGATCCTCGACTTGCCTCTGAAAGGGGAAATCCGCGATGCACGAGCCTTCGCGCTCACCGTCTTACACAGGCTTCTGCCTCTCACTCCCCGGGTGGCGTACCTTCGGATGTCAACGCCTCCAGTCGGCGCTCGGCGGCTTCCCGCCGGGGCCACAATTCCTCGTCGGCGTCTGCCCACAACCGCACGAGCTTCTGGTGGTAGAAGACGGCTTCCTCGGTCCGGCCCGCGGCGTCGTGGATCTGGCCGAGACGCTCGACGGACGGGGCCAGGAACAGCTTGTCCCACGGATTGAAGGGTCCCAGGAGTCCTTCATACAGACGGCGCGCGGACTCCTGATCACCCAGCCCATACTCCAGCTCGGCCCGCAGGAACCTCGCGTGGGAGGCTCCCGTCAGGGACAGCGCCCCGGCGGTGTTCGGGAGCTGATAGCGAATCCCGCGCAGGATCTCCAGGGCCTGCTGCCGATCCCCGGCCAGGGCAAGAAGGTCCGCAGCCAGCCCGGCCGCGGCATCCTGCGCCAGGGACTCGAAGGCCTCGAAACGAGGAAGCGCGCCGATGGAACGCTGGATTTCCCACGCCTCTTCGACCCTCCCCACCCGCGCGAGCAGCTTGGCCAGGTTCACGTCTCGCTCCAGCTGGGCGACGGCGGGGGTGAAGATGTCGTGGATGGGCTCGAACTTGGTGCGGAGCCGTTCCTCGGGGTCGAGGTTCCCGAGACGCTCGATGAGCCGTTGCCGGCCGGACTCTTCGGTGGTCAGCAGGTCGGCCACGACGAGCTCGGCGTCCCAGATGTCCCAGGTGGCCGTGCGCTGGCGGCGCGGGTCGGAGAGGAACGCCCGAAGCTCCTCGTGTCGTCCGAAGGCCAGCTTCGTGATCATCAGGAGTGAGATGGAGATGTCGGCGTTGATCGCCACCTCCGACGGTAGCCCGGTCTCCAGGTTTGCGGTGCCGTCGCCGAGCTCGCCCCACAGGCGGTCCGCGTCCAGCGGGTCGGCCGCAAAGCGCAGGCCGTTGTAGATGGCGTAGAGCCGGACCACGAGCGACTGATTCGCAAAGTCCGACGTGTACTGTGCGATCGCCTCACCGTCTCCCGTGGCCCATGCCGCCATGGTTCCGACGTCCAGGCTCCACTCCGACCCGGGCGCCACTCTCTCCAGGGCCGTCGCCCGTGCGGGCAGCAGGTCGTACCGGCGGGCCGCCGCATCCAGCCGCGCCAGGTTGTGGAGCGCCGGCACGTTCCCGGGCTCGAGCGCGAGCACGCGCTCGTAGTAGGGACGCGCCTCGTCCATGGGGCGACCCCAGCGGGGATTGGCCCGCTGGTACAGGCTCGCGAGCTGAATGAGGGCCTTCACCTCGTCGGGATAGCGGGTGAGGTGCGCCACGTAGGCCTGCTCGGCCTCTTCCAGCCGGCCACTCTGCTGGTGCAGGAATGCCTGGATGAGCGAGCGGTCCCGCTCCGGGAGTCCCTCGGAATAGCGCATCGCGTCCACCGCCGCCACGTAGTCGTCCGTGTCGTAGGTATACGCGTTGTTCATGCTCTTCATGAGGTGTGCCAGCGCGAACGTCGAGTCGTACGCCAGGGCGAGGTTGTAGGCGACCGAAGCGCTGTCGAACTGCCCTCTGCGGTGGAACTGCTCTCCCCGCAGGAACTCCTTGGTGGCCTGGATGGAGCCGGAGCTCTGTGCTGCCGTCCGCTGGATGCGGGCGTTGGCGCCGCTCACGAGGTGTCCCAGGAGTCCGGTGGCGAGGCGGTCCACCAGAACGAAGAGGCTGTCGGCGCTGCCCTCCACGGTGACCACCGGTGGCCGGGCGTCCACCGAGTCCGTCACGATGAGTCGGGCGGAGATGCTCACCTGTCCCCCTGAGCCCACGACCTGGCCCGAGATGAAACGGCCGGCCCCGAGGCCGCGCGCCACCTCCGCACTACGGGTGGGATCGAGGGCCTGCCCATCCCGGCTCGTGACGCCCACCACCACGCGCGGGTCCACGGTCTCGAGCGGGCCGGAGCCGTCGAGCCGCCCGCTCAGCAGATCCATCAGGCCTTCGCTGAGGTACGCCAACTCGGGTCCGGCGTTGACCGTGAAGGGCATGACCGCGATGACGTCGCGCACGTCCCCGCCTACCGTGTCGGCCGGAGACTCGGGCCAGAAGAGTACCGAGAGGACCCCGAGGGCCATGGCCGCGACCGCCGCCGTCCACCGCAGGCCGACCTTCCGGGGTCTGGGTGCCGAAGCCGTACCCGGCGGGAAGACGGCCCGGCTTCGGCCCGTCGCGTCGTCCAGAGCGTCCAGGAACTCGGCGGCGTCGGCGAAGCGCTCCGACGCCTGCTTGGCCAGCGCCCGATGGAACACGGCGGCGAGGGGCGCCGGAATGTCGGGTCGCAAGCTGGTGAGCTCGGGGGGATCCGTGGACAGGATGGCGTGCATGGTCGCCATGGGATGCTCTCCCTTGAAGGGAGACGATCCCACGAGCATCTCGTAGGCCATGACACCGAGAGACCAGACGTCCGAGGCCGGTGTGACGGGATCGCCCGCGGCCTGCTCGGGGCTCATGTAGGCCGCTGTGCCAAGAGTGGTCCCGGTCTGGGTCAGACCATCGCCGGCCTGCAGCTTGGCCACGCCGAAGTCGAGGAGTCGCACGGCGTCATCGGCCGACACCATGGTGTTGGCCGGCTTGATGTCACGATGGATGATCCCTCCGGCATGTGCACGCTTCAGGGCTTCGGCGACCTGCCGGATGATGTGCACCGTGCGTTCGGCGGTGAACGATCCCTCTTCGAGTCGTGCCTTCAGGGTGGCGCCCTCGTAGAGCGCCATGACGATGTAGAGCTCACCGTCCTCGGTCTCGCCGATGTCGTGGACGGTGCAGATGTTGGGGTGGTCGAGGGCCGACGCGGCTTTGGCTTCCTGTACGAAACGCGCTTTGGTCTCGGGATCCGCCACGTACCGACTGGCCAGGAATTTGAGCGCGACAGGTCGGTCCAGACGCATGTCCACCGCTCGGTAGACCTCGCCCATCCCGCCCTGGCCGAGTAGCTCACCGATCTCGTAGTGCTGGACCGACGTTCCTGTGCGCATGGACGGCCGAGGGAAGGAAGTTTTCGAGTGCGGGAAGGTGGAGCGGTGTTCGCCGGAGTGTCAACATAGCAGGACCCGAAGAACTGCCCTCACCCGTTCCGGCCGTGGCGTAGGCCACGCTTGCCATGTCGGCATCCCGAGCCACAGACTGCCCTTCCTGACCCTGCCCGACGACGTAGAAGGATTCGGGGT